>NZ_VVIR01000002.1:0-257123 GCF_008638315.1 Rummeliibacillus sp. TYF-LIM-RU47
AGATGAGATTTCCCATTACGCAAGTAAGTAAGATCCCTCAAAGACGATGAGGTAGATAGGTTCGAGGTGGAAGTGTGGCGACACATGGAGCTGACGAATACTAATCGATCGAGGACTTAACCAAATTTCTTAAGAACCTTCAATTCACGTTTATCCAGTTTTGAAAGAACAAGAAAATTTTTTCTAAAAAAGTAGTTGACTTAATTAGAAAAAAGTGATATAATAATTCTTGTCTTTGAGAAATAACATGTCTAGTGATGATGGCAAAGAGGTCACACCTGTTCTCATGCCGAACACAGAAGTTAAGCTCTTTAGCGCCGATGGTAGTTGGGGGCTTCCCCCTGCGAGAGTAGGACGTCGCTAGGCTGTTGATTTTATTATTCCGAAGTAGCTCAGTTGGTAGTAGCATCTGACTGTTAATCAGAGGGTCGCAGGTTCGAGTCCTGCCTTCGGAGCCATTTTTTTGGAGAGTTGTCCGAGTGGCCGAAGGAGCACGATTGGAAATCGTGTAGGCGGGTAACCCTGTCTCAAGGGTTCAAATCCCTTACTCTCCGCCATGATTTTCAATACATATGGCCCCTTGGTCAAGCGGTTAAGACACCGCCCTTTCACGGCGGTAACACGGGTTCGAATCCCGTAGGGGTCACCATTTTCGGAGGATTAGCTCAGCTGGGAGAGCATCTGCCTTACAAGCAGAGGGTCGGCGGTTCGATCCCGTCATCCTCCACCATTTTAAGAACTTTATCAATCAAATAAGCATATATTATTATCGCGGGGTGGAGCAGTTCGGTAGCTCGTCGGGCTCATAACCCGAAGGTCGCAGGTTCAAATCCTGCCCCCGCAACCAAAATGGTCCGGTAGTTCAGCTGGTTAGAATGCCTGCCTGTCACGCAGGAGGTCGCGGGTTCGAGTCCCGTCCGGACCGCCATTTTAAATTATAATATTTAAAGTTATTATGGGTCGGTAGCTCAGTTGGTAGAGCATTAGATTGAAGCTCTAAGTGTCGGCAGTTCGATTCTGTCCCGACCCACCATAATAATTTTTGCCGGTGTAGCTCAGTTGGTAGAGCAACTGACTTGTAATCAGTAGGTCGAGGGTTCGACTCCTTTCGCCGGCACCATTCTGGAGGGGTAGCGAAGAGGCTAAACGCGGCGGACTGTAAATCCGCTCCTTCGGGTTCGGCAGTTCGAATCTGCCCCCCTCCACCATTCTTTACAGGGGCATAGTTTAACGGTAGAATAGAGGTCTCCAAAACCTTTGATGTGGGTTCGATTCCTACTGCCCCTGCCAATATAAAACCTTTAAATTTACATAACGGCGGCTGTGGTGAAGTGGTGAACACACCGGATTGTGGTTCCGGCATTCGAGGGTTCGATCCCCTTCAGCCGCCCCATATATAAAATGTAAAGATTAGGTTTTCCTTTAATACAATGGCGATTGTGGTGAAGTGGTTAACACACCGGATTGTGGTTCCGGCATTCGAGGGTTCGATCCCCTTCAGTCGCCCCATTTTGGGGTATAGCCAAGCGGTAAGGCAACGGATTTTGATTCCGTCATGCCCTGGTTCGAATCCAGGTACCCCAGTTATATATGCGGAAGTAGTTCAGTGGTAGAACATCACCTTGCCAAGGTGGGGGTCGCGGGTTCGAACCCCGTCTTCCGCTCCATATATTTTATAATGCCAAGGCGGCATAGCCAAGTGGTAAGGCAAAGGTCTGCAAAACCTTTATTCACCGGTTCAAATCCGGTTGCCGCCTCCATATAGTTAATTAAACTATATAAACACATCATGCCGGTGTGGCGGAATTGGCAGACGCGCACGACTCAAAATCGTGTTCCTTTGGAGTGTCGGTTCGACCCCGACCACCGGTATCATCACATCGTTTGCCAAGCGATGACTAAAAGTTCCTTACATTTGTAAGGAACTTTTTTGTATACATAAAATTGTTTCCACACCCTGTTATCAAATAAAGACAAATAAAAAAGTAGCAATGTGTATAATTGAATTAATTATTGAAACACTGTCTATCATTGATTTACTGAATTAGTGTGAAATAAATGTTAGAGAATACAAGCAAAAAATATTCCGAATATATTTGTGATATTACATTCTAATGTGGAAAAAGCAATCAGGATAAATAAGGAGTGATAAAGTGTTAGGATTACCCAAAGGAGAAGTTTTTCTAACTCCATGGACACAAGAATGGGAAAGAGAATTTTTATTAGAAAAAAGAAAATTCAAAAAGAAATTGGTGATAACATTGTGGAAATTCATCATATTGGTAGCACGGCTGTAAAAAAACTAAGTGCGAAACCAATTATTGATATTGCAGTGGAAATCAATGATTTTAACGAAGGTGAGAATTACGTTTCTTCCTTAGAAAAGATAGGTTATTCATATAAAGGGACAAACATTTTACCTGACAGACACTATTTCAGTAAAGGTGAACCAAGAACTCATCAAATCCATATGTATCAAAGTGGAAACAAATATTTACACGAACAATTGAAATTCAGAGATTATTTGAGAAACAATGACGAAGCAAGAATTGAATATGAACAACTTAAACTCAAATTATCGGAATTAAATAAAAGTAATAAACATAAATATGCAGAGGATAAGACTCATTTTGTTAAAACAATCTTAGAAAAAATTTAGTAGACGTTTCCCAAATGGCGACTAAACGTTTCTTACTTTTCTTCAATACAGTCCTTACATTTTTTTGATTATAAATTTTCACATCTTCGGGTTCTGGTATAATCAGGGTATTAAAGTAGTGAAGTAATAATTAAGGGAGTTTAAAGATGGAGCTATTAAACCAATTGAAGAATAACTCAAAATATTGGCTTCGTTTTGAACTAGGGCTTGTCGAACTAGAAGGCAAAGAATATTTTAAAGAAATTTATCATCGTATATTTTCTATTTTTGACTTTCTTTTTGATACGAAAGATACGATTATGTTTATTACAGCTATTAATGAATCTGTTGAATATAGTGGAAAAGATTTGCCTAATATACAACGTTTCCTTAAAGACAAAAAATTAATATATGGATTAAGTTGCAAAACAGTACCTTATGAGTTTGATGAAGAGGATATTGAAATGAGGACAACTCTATACAGTTTAAAGGTTAAAAAGGAGTCTATCCGTAGAGATTATCTTTTTCAAGCAATTAGTAATCAGGATTTTGCGAGAAAGCCTAGCATAATGGGAAATGTTTATTTGCTGAATTTATCACAGAATACATTATTGCACATGTATGATGACCGTGGATGTGATGTTTATGGTTTAAATAAAGAAAATCTATTGCCTTTATATCATAAATTTAGAAAATGGATCTTAGACTATAATCGTATACAAATTGACCATATTTTTGAGGAAGGGTTATTTAATTACTCTGAATCATCTACTGAAATGGAAGATAGACTTATAACCAATACATTTAGAGAAAATGAAACAGAGATTAATTTATATGGAGGCAATACATGCATAATTACTCATCAACTTGAAATACCACAAGAAGATGCAGAGAAATGTGTATATGAGATGAAACAAACAGGATTTAAAATTGAAATTGACAAAAATCAACTTGATTGTATTGTTCTTAAAGCCATAAAGACTGAAGCACTTGCAATGATTGATTATCAAACTGAATTGATGTCTTTATATTCAAAGAAGTATAACGGAAAGTATGAAGGTTGGTCAGCGAAAAGAGAACATTAATAAAAGTAAATAATAAGAACACATAATGCCAGTGTTTACTGCGTTTATGTGCATTATATTGTATATAAATTAGTTTGACGTAATTAAGAATAAAGCGAATTTGGAAGTTAGTAATTCCAAATTCGCTTATTTTATTTAGTATTAAAACTACTTAGCATTATTTTTTTCAGTAGCAAAATATAATAAGGAAAGTATAGAAGGAATTATTCCAATCCATAATGCAGTGCTCCATCCACCCATTGAGTAGGCCCAGCCGCCAATTGCCGATCCAATTGCACCACCAAAAAAGAACATTGCCATGAATAGACCATTCAGACGATTACGAACTTCTGGACTCAACGAGAAAAGCGCACGTTGACTGAGTACAAGATTTGCGGATACACCGGCGTCTAACAATAAAGATGAAATTACTAGTATAGCTATACCAATAGGTGAGTTAGTATGGATAATAATCGGTAATAAAAGAGAAATGACAACCGTAAGAAGTGCTATCCCAGTTGCAAGTTTCGTCACTCCACGATCTGCAATTCGCCCTGTAATAGGCGCGGCTACTGCACCAGCAACTCCGACAAGGGCAAATAATGCAACTTCTTTCTGAGAAAAATGAAATGATTGGCTAGTTAACAGTTGAGGAACTGTTGTCCAAAATAAACTAAAAGATGCAAACACACCTGCATGATATGCAGCCCGGCGACGTAATATTGGTGTTGTTCGTAACAAATACCACATAGATTTGAGGAGGGCTATATAGTGAGTGTCCGTTGAAGGCTTTCTTCTAGGTAATACCTTTGAAAGTACAATAGCCAAAACCATAATAGCTATGGCAGATAAAATAAATATAGCATGCCAGCCAAAAAAATCAGCAACTAGGCTCGACAGGGGGCGTGATAGCATGATTCCGAGTAACAGACCGCTCATGACATTGCCGACAACACGACCGCGTGACGAATCGGATGATAGATATGATGCAAAAGGAACAAGTACTTGCGCAGCAACCGAACCTAAACCTATGACAAACAAAGCAAATAAGAATAGAAATATTTGTTTCGTCATTGTTGTCATTACAAGGGCTACTGCCGTGATAAGTAAAGAGGAGACTATCAGCTTTCGGTTTTCAAGAATATCTCCTAAAGGCACGATAAACAATAAACCGACAACGTATCCAATTTGGGTTAACGTAACAATTAAGCCAGAAGTGTTTGCTGACAAACCGACTGATGAGCTAATTATCCCAACAAGAGGCTGTGCGTAATATAAATTAGCTACAATGATACCACATGCGGTAGCCATAAGAATGGTTAACCAAGTTGGAATCTTCTTTTCAATTGTTTGTTTCTTTAAATCAATCATTTAGTACAACTCCTTCTATGGAATATATATTGCTTAACAATAAACAATACCGTGGGTTAGATTCCCTCCATATTTGATTTTATTGTTTTCATTTTATAGTACTAAACGTACAGTTTATAAAATGATTAACCATATAATAAACTGAACGTTTAGTTTTGTAAATAGGGAATTCAAACTTTCTGTTTTAATATTAAATTGTTATACTGAACATACAGTTTATTAATTCCAAAGAAAGTTGGTAATTATGATGAATGGAAAAAGAGGCAGACCACGTAACTTAGAAGCACAAAAGTCAATTCTGTCAGCTTCTTATGATTTATTGTTGGAAAATGGGTTTCAAGCTCTCACAGTTGATAAAATCGCCAAATATGCTCAGGTTAGCAAAGCAACTATTTATAAATGGTGGCCAAACAAGGCTGCAGTAGTGATGGATGGTTTCCTTTATGCTGCCTCTGAAAGATTGCCTGTGCCTGATACTGGTTCGGCATACAATGATATTTTAACTCACGCTACAAATTTAACTATATTTTTGACGAGTCGTGAGGGGACGATAATTACGCAATTATTAGGTGAAGGCCAGTTTGATTCCGGATTAGCAGATGCCTATCGTGCTCGATATTTCCACCCCCGCCGACTTGAAGCAAAGAGTCTTTTGGAAAAAGGAATTCAACGTGGTGAATTGAAAAAAAGTATCGATATTGATATATGTATTGATTTAATTTACGGACCGATTTTCTATCGATTACTTGTGACTGGCGAACCATTAGATGAATCATATGTACGACAATTAATATTAAATGCTTTTGAAGGTATTCGTTCTTCCTAGAAGTATAGAATTAATCCAATAAACGTATTTTTTAATCTATATGATATCAGACTAATCAAAAACTACTGATCAGAGCAAATGGTAATGTTTTACTTTGAGAAGGCCAAGAGCAATCCAAAACTATTTGTGCGGACATCGTACACTTATAATTCCGTAAGAATTGAGAATCACTGGAGTAAATTAAAAGCCACGAATGTTGATAATCAACGTTTCGTGGCTTTTCTTATGAAAATGCAGTATCGACATATTTTCAAGTAATACTCAAGATCCTACTTAAATCGGTACTTCGTTGCTCTCTTTAGAAAGCTCGAAATAACCGGATAATTTTTCTTTTGTAAGTGAAATCATGTGCTCTAATTCCTGCTGCTTAGCTTCTAGGTCCATCAGATATTTCGAAAGTATTTCTGTTCGTTTATTTAACGTCTGAGTATATTTTGTAGGGTCTTCCCCTAATTGTATTTTTTCCATCACACAACCCTCACGAGTGAATTCTGTAATCTCTTCAAGTGATAGGCCTATCTTCTTTAGATTAGTCAGACACTGTATATATGATACTTCGCTCTCGGAGTAAGCCCGGGCTCCTCCTTCTCTTCGACTCGGACCTTTCAGAACTCCGATTTTCTCGTAATAACGCAATGTATATGGGGTTAAACCTGTTCTTTCTGACACTTGGCTAATGGTGAGCATGTGATGCATCCTCCTATGTAATACTGAATTGAAGTTATCATACACCTTAGAGCTAACTCTAAGTCAAGTATTTATAGTTTTTAAAATACCTTCTTGACTTCGAGTCGACTCTAATTTGTATACTGTAGCCATAATAATTTAGGAGGAATTGTATGACTTCTGAATGTATCATTAATCAATCTTTTTTAGATAAGAGATAATCAAGAGAGGATGAATCAACGTGGAAATTATTCCAGAAAACCTTACGTGGAAAGACAGTTACAAATTATATACAGGCTCTATCTTGCCTAGACCGATTGCTTTGGTCTCTACTATTTCAAAGGGAGGTATTTCTAATCTTGCGCCGTTCAGTAATTTTTGCGGGGTATGTCCTTCGCCATTTATGGTGGCCTTTGCCCCCTTGATTCGACCCGAAGATGGTACGAAGAAAGATACGACACTCAACATTGAAGAGACGGGACAATTTGTGATTAATATGGTTACGGAGGGTATTGTAACGAAAGTACATGATACATCCATAGAATTTGCGCCTGACATAGATGAGTTTCAAGAGACCGGTCTAACACCTATACCCAGCTCGAAAGTGTTGCCGTATCGAGTTAAAGAAAGTCCTATACAAATGGAATGTGTGTTAGAGAATATGCTGAAATTTGGAGAAGGTCCTGGATCATCAAACCTCGTTATTGGTCGTGTCGTTAAAATACACATTGAAGATACACTATACAAGGATGGAAAAGTAGATTTGTCTAAACTTAAGCCGGTAGGGCGCCTAGCGGGACCGTATTATGCGAAAATGTCAGAGTTATTTACTTTGAAGAGCTCCCAATGACGTTAAGGGAAATCATTTATAAATAAGCGATGAATAGGCGTTTCTTACATTTTGTAAGAAACGTTTTTTTATTTGACTTAAAAGTATGTCTACCTGATTTTAGTGAAGGAGAATTTAAAACGGTAAGGCAAACGAATTTACCATTACTAATCTGTTTAATAGTTAAAGGAAATCTGATCTTTATGTTGAGTTTTACCTGTATAAAAGGAACTGAATAGAAATTGACTTGTGGAGGAGAAAATTTTGCATATAAGTAAACCTAACCTCATTAAGTTAGATGAGATTGTAAACATCGATATAGAGGTAATCGGAAACGATAGTAGACGTCAGTCCATTAAAAAAGCTATCGATGAAGGGAGATGTATAGTAGTTAAAGATAATAATTCTATTGTTGGTTTTTTAATTTATGATACTCATTTCTTTGAATGTAGCTTTATTTCTTTAGTCATCGTTAAACTAACTGAAAGGCGAAAAAGGTATGCTACATCGCTTATTGAGTACTTTATAAGCATTGCTCCAACTAAGAAAATATTCTCTTCTACTAATCAATCAAATAAAAAAATGCAAAAAGTTTTTAAAGCTAATGGTTTTAAACAAAGCGGATTCATTGAAAATTTAGACTAAGGCAACGGGTAATGCTTTTTTCTTTTGGAATAACTTAAGTAGAACAATAAAGGAGATTATCACCAATAAGTCGTATATATAACTATTAAATGGGAGGGGGTAGCGTGTATCAATATTTTAATGGGGTAGTCATAAGAGAGGGAACAGATGGGATTCCTGCTGAAAGTGTTGAGACATTGTTTGAAGATGCGCGGGATGGGCAAGGAATACTCCAACTTGGCAAAAAGAGCAATATTCACATATTTTCAAAAACTCTACCTGCGCATTTACTGTTTGGAATCAAAATCAAATGATTGGTATGGTCAGAGCCCTTTCAGATCAAATTATGGCAGCTAACATAATGGACTTAGTCGTTTTATCAGAGTATCGCGGAAAAGGTATAGCTAAAAAACTTGTGGAGCTTTGTGTTCAAAAACTTCCGCATGGTGATTGGTTTGCCCATACTTCTGCAAACAATTTTAGCTTTTATGAAAAATGTGGTTTTGAGGTAAAAGATCTAACCCAAAAATGGTACATGCGCGTATTACGGCTATAAAGGCAAGGAAAGATCGGCATAGGTAAATTTATAGTATGTATTGTATAGAAAGGCAGTGTGGTTAATTGAGCGGTTATAAGGCAATGCTCTTTGATGTAGATGATACGTTGCTGAATCGGAATAGAGCAGTAGATAAAATGTTCTGCTTAGTTTTAGAAAAGTGTTATGAGGAAGTTGAACATTCAGTACAACAGCAGATGTTAAGGAAATTTAAGGTCTATGACAAAAGAGATTATGGTTATAGCGATAAAACAAAGGTTCTTGAATCATTCTTTGATAATTTCCCACCAAAATATAGATTGCCACACAGCGACATTCAAGAGTTTTGGAATAATCATTTTCCTCGTTGCTTTTCTATAGACCAACATACAATTGATATTGTAAATACTATTAAGAGACATATGAAAGTTGCCATTATTACAAACGGCTTGGCTGAGAGACAAAAAGCTAAAATAATGAACACCAATTTGAATAGTTGCTTTGAGATAGTAGTTATTTCTGAAGAAGCAGGCTTTAGTAAACCAGACAAGCGGATATTCGAAATAGCATTAAATAAGCTGAGTGTGCAACCGGAAGAAGTGCTATTTGTCGGAGATCACATCGAAAAAGATATTGGTGGTTGTCAAAGCGCAAATATAAAAGGCATCTGGTTCAATCCTTATATGCTTGAAAATGATACCGAAATAATACCAGACGCTGAAATAGATTCTTTGGATAGATTATTAAGTTACATAAAGTGAGAAACGGATTTGAATGTATTCTGTCTTTAATAACCTGTTGTTTTAAATATTGAAACTTCTTTTATTTGGGTATAAATATACTATCTACAAAAAAGGAGAGGAAGAAATGTCTAAAGTAAAGTTAGCAGTGATTTTCTACACAATGGGCGGTACGAATTATCAGCTTGCCAAATGGGCAAAAGAAGGGGCAGAAGAAGCAGGTGCAGAGGTAAGAATCTTGAAGGTTGAAGAGCTCGCACCTCAATCAGTAGTTGAGAATAATGAAAAATGGAAGAAAACAACCGAAATGATTAAGGATATTCCAGTTGCTAAGTCTGAGGATATTGAGTGGGCGGATGGTATTATCTTTAGTGTGCCGACACGTTTTGGAACAATGGCTTCTCAGCTGAAGCAATTTTTAGACACACAAGGCGGTTTATGGGCTTCAGGTAAAACTGTAAACAAGGTTGTCAGTGCCATGACCTCTGCACAAAACCCACATGGTGGCCAAGAAGCGACACTGTTATCACTTTATACATCGATGATGCATTGGGGAGCTATCATTGCAGCACCTGGCTACAGTGATCCTGTGCTATTTAAAGCAGGCGGCAATCCATATGGAACAAGTGTGACGGTCGGACAAGATGACAAAATGGTAGAAGATGTTGAAGCATCAGTTAAATATCAGGCCAAACGTACTGTGAACGTTGCACAATGGGTTAAGAATGGACAACAATAAAAAAGAAGCTAGCCATTATAAATTGGCTAGCTTTTTATATGCAATAAATATAAAGATTCACACATCCTAAATAAATAAAACTAAAAGTTCAATCAGCAATAAAGAACGTGTAAACTTTTAGATATCTAGTAAGGCTTTATCTATACATATATGAGTATTAACTTGTGCTACTTACTGCTCCAGAATATCGGAAAGGGAGAGACCTATGATGACTGAAAAAGAATTACTAAATTTAATAAACGACATGGCCAGTGATGAACATATCTACAAAGAGGAAAGTTTTACTAACGAAGATTCTCCATCATGGCTTGCTTATCGACAAGCAGAGGAATTAGAAGATATTACGATGATTCCTTATCTTGCCAATTTATTAGAGAAAACGAAAGATCGAGAAACTAGGATGCATATCTATTTTATACTTGGTAAAATTGGAACTAATACTGAGGAAAGGCATGTTGCTGATATTCTACTGAAAGGACTTGAAACAGAAACGAATAAATATGTGCTAGAGCAAATTCTAAATGCGCTTGCAGAACAAAGGAATGTAGAAGAATACTCAACCATTATTATTAAATTTCTCAATGATGACCGTTCCTCTATCCGACATACTGCTATTGAGGCATTAAATGGATGTAAAAATAAGATAGCTGAGGACGCACTCATTCAAATTATTTCAGAATCCTCAGATGAATATGATTTAATTTATGCAAGCAGCGTTCTTTCAGAGATAGGTTCAGATAGAGCTATTCCTCATCTTATAAATTTACTTAATCATCCTAAAGGTGATGTTAAATGTACAGCTATAGGGGCTTTAATTGAATTAGGAAACTCTTCATTACTTCCGGTTTTTTTAAAAGCCTTACAGGATAGGTCTGTTTATGTTAAAGGCTATGCCATGTTAGCGATTAATAGACATGGAAATGAAACTGCAATTCCAGCAGTAATAGAACGATTAAAGAGTATGTTAAAAAGAAAAAGAAAAATAGTAAGTGATGATCTAATCACAGGATTAGAGTTCCTTATACGTTACAAGGAAGACTATAAGGAGATCAGAGATTTATATGAATGGATAAAGAGCCGGAAAAGTGAAGTCCTCTTTGAGGAAGAAATGGACTGGATGAATACGCATAGCTATTCTGAAAATATTCACGATAAGGTGAGTAATCAAAACAAAAGCTAGCCTTATTAACAGGCTAGCTTTTTCTTATTGAGGCACAGGAGAAGGCTTTCCAAATAGATATCCTTGGAATAGCTGATAACCTTGTTGTTTTAACCATTCAAAGTCTTCTCGTTCTTCTACACCTTCTGCAAGGGGAGTAGTGCCTACTTCATTTGCTTTATGTAAAAAGGCCAGGGCTGTTTTTTGTTTTAATGGATCAGCCGCTACGCCTTGTACATATTTCATATCCAGCTTTATATAATGCGGTTTGAGAGCAGCTACTGAATCGATGGTATTAAAGCCTGCACCTACATCATCCAGTGCATATTCAAAGCCTCTTTCTTTATAATAAGTAAGTATTCTTTTTAGATGGTCTAGGTCTTCTACTTGCTCAGATTCCACTACTTCAAATACAAATTGGTGTGGTTCTATGCCTAGTTTTTTTGCAAGGGCCACAGTTGTTGCTAAACAGTGTTCAGGCGAGTAAATAGAAGTTGGAATAAAATTGATGAATACTTTCTTATTTATGGCGGCAGAGTTTTTAACTGCGTTCATTCTGCATAAGCGGTCCAGTGCATAAAGCCTGCCTCTTTTTTTGGCTGCATTAAATAGTTCATTTGGAAAAATCATCTGATCATTTTCATCTAGAAATCTCGAAAGAATTTCATAGGCATATGTTTCTTCATTTCTATCAACAATTGGCTGGAAGTGGCATGATACTCTTTCGTCTTTTATCACATTATCGACCCAATCACTATTTAAATATTGATCGATAGCAGAAAGAGCTTGCCATGCTTGTTGATCTACTCGAAAGGTAACCTCTTCTGGTGTCATATGGTGATAGAAGAAGTCCATTAACTCTTTCACACCACTTTCACCTACTAGCAATGCATTTTCAGAAGCACTTAGTTTTATCTTTCTTCTTTTCAAATGATTGATGACTTCTTCACGCATCGCAATATTACGGGTGCCTTCAAGCTTAAATTCATATTCTAACTCATTTATAATACAGCTTTTACACGGCAAATTGCCCACCATCCTCCTATATGTAGTAATTCCTCAGAACTATCATACTCAATTATTTCGCAGATGTATGATAAGTGCAATGTATTTTCTCTATGGAGATAGTAATAATCTAAAAAGAGCCCATCTCAGGCTCTTTTGTATTACTTTTTATTCGTTTGTTGTGTTTTGTTGTGGTTGATACTATTGTTTTTATTTTTTGCCTTGGAATCAAACTCAGGACCGAACTCTTCATTAATATTGTCATTTGGATTATTGTTATTGCTGTTGCTGACATTGTGGTCTGTGCTTTGATAGACATCAAAAGGATTATGAGTTCTCGTATTGATTGTTGCTTTGTTGTTTTTGCTCATAACTAGTCACCTCCTCGTTTTAATGTGTACAAAACAGTGAGATTTATGTGTATAATTTTTCCTCTATTTGCCGAGCATAGGGAAAAAACGATGGAGGGATTCTATGCAAGCGAGTACTGATTCTAAAATTCTTTTTTGCTATAATTGCGAAACAAAAACGATTTTTCATCATCAAGACCTGAATCGACACAGCTATGTTGAAAGTCATTGTGCCAATTGCGGTTGGCTAGAATGGCAAAATAGAGCGGTAGAGCGCGAGAAGGATAAATGGATTATATATAATAAAGAACAAGGTATTGGCATCGAAATAGTGGATATTCCTGAAACAGGAGAATGGAAGCGAAAGAGTGTGTAGGAGCAGGCGATGTCCTGCTTTTTTGTTTTGTGAAGCGAGTGGTTTTGTAGCCAATTTGCCTGTTTATTGCTAAAGTAAAGAAGAAATTACTTGTTTAGGAGCTGCAATGATGAAAATACGTCCAAAACGTTTACAAAAGGGTGATACAGTTGGTATTATCGCGCCATCTAGCCCACCGAATATTGAAAGGTTAACTAAAGCCCTCGATTTCCTCGAAGAACTCGGCTTGCGATATGTGCTGGGCAATACGATCCAACGCCGGGAGCATTATTTGGCAGGCACAGACCGAGAACGTGCCGCTGATTTGCAAGAGATGGTAGAGGATCCAACAATCAAGGCCATATTCTGTGCAAGTGGCGGTTATGGAGCAGCTAGAATAGCAGATCGAATCGATTACTTACTATTGGAAGAGAACCCTAAGATTTTTTGGGGCTTTTCAGATATTACATTTTTACATACAGCAATTGGTATGTATGCGGATCTGGTTACTTTCCATGGTCCGACACTGTCTAGCATTGGACGCGAACAAGTAGCAGAGCGTACAAAGCTCATGTTCAACCAATTGTTTGAGCCTGCGGAGATTTACTATGATGAAAGTATATCGAAACTTACGACCATTTCAGGTGGGCGTGCGCGAGGTGAATTGACAGGCGGCAATCTGACCTTGCTTGTAAATAGCTTGGCAACGAAATTTGAAATCAATACTGATGGCAAGATATTGTTGATTGAAGATATCGGGCTGGAGCCAGCACAAATTGACTCACTTTTAAATCAGCTGAAACAAGCGAGGAAGTTTGAAAGAGTTGCCGGCATTGTAGTTGGCGACTTTGTCGAAACAAATCAGCGGGAATATGAAGATTCACCGACTTTTCATGAGTTATTGGATAGTTATTTTGGCCATATGAATATTCCTGTTGTGAGCGGTTTTAAAATAGGTCATGATGAGCTAAATGTCGGCATACCTTTAGGAGTAGATGCAATATTGGATGCGGACAATAAAGAGTTGGCGATTTTGCCAGGGGTGGAATAGGCAGAAAAAGATCGGACTTTCTATTGGAGGAAGCCCGATCTTTTTTATAGTTGAGATTAATTTCACCCATCATCAGCATGCATTTTTAGGAAGGGGAAATAAAGCGAATGAAGAGACAGGTGAAGAGATTGCAGCGGGGCGATACAATTGGCATTATCGCACCAGCAAGCCCGCCAAATGAAAAGTTCTTGAATAAATCCTTAGAGTTCCTCCAAGAACTTGGTTTGGATTATAGATTTGGGGATTCACTCTTGAATGTAGACGGCTATTTGGCGGGGACAGATGACGAGCGCTTGAACGACTTGCACCAAATGTTTGCGGCACCTGATATTGCCGGTATTTTTTGTGCTTGTGGCGGTTACGGTACTGCACGGTATGCCGACCGAATTGATTTTGACTTGATATCGCAAAATCCTAAAGTTTTTTGGGGCTATTCTGATATTACATACTTACATACCGCTATCGGAAAATATGCTGATATAATGACATTCCATGGCCCTATGCTTGCATCTGATGTAGGCAAAGGTACATTTCAAGAGAAATCTGCGGAAATGTTTCAGCAATTATTTGCTCCGAGTATACTTCACTATGATGACACATTCGGTCCTATCCAAACATTTATGCCTGGTCAATGCCAAGGCGAACTCACAGGCGGCAATCTGAGTTTGCTGGCCAGTAGTATAGGAACACCTTATGAGTTGGAAACGTTCGGCAAAATTTTATTGATTGAAGATATAGATGAGGAACCGTATCGAGTAGACGGTATGCTGAACCAGCTGCGCTTGGCGGGGAAACTGCAGGGAGTAGCGGGTATTATTATTGGTGATTTCTCGCATGCTGAGCCGAAAAGAAAAGAGTCACAGACATTAGATGAGGTATTTGGACATTACTTTGATGATTTGCATGTACCCATAGTGAAAGATGTGAAAATAGGGCATTGTCAACCGCATTTTGCAGTCCCGCTTGGAGCGCATGCCTTTTTGGATGCGGATGAGAGAACATTTTCAATTCAACCAGGCGTTCGATAGGAGGAAGCCACCTTGAAGATTCAGTCGGTCGATACGTATAAAGTTGCCATTCCATTAAAAAATCCATTCAAAACAGCCCTACGTACAGTCAATGTAGCAGAGGCAATCTATATAAAAATCACACTGGAAAATGGTTTGTATGGTGTAGGAGAAGCACCGCCAACGCATGTTATTACGGGCGAGTCTCTTTCAAGTATCCAATTTGCTGTAGAAGAAGTATTTGCACCCTTAATTATTGGCAGTGATTTGCACAATTATGAAAGGCTTTTCCATACGCTGCACCGTTCTATGGTTGGCAATACGAGCGCAAAAGCAGCTGTTGATATGGCTATTTATGATTTGCTGGCACAAAGCGCTAACTTGCCGTTATATCAGTATTTAGGTGGCGCCAAGAATTCTATTACGACAGATTATACAGTGAGCGTTAATGCTCCTGAGATGATGGCGTTGGATGCCAAAAAATATGTTCAGGATGGCTTCCATACTTTAAAAGTTAAAGTCGGAATTGGAGAAATCAAAGAGGATATATTGAGGCTTGAAGCGATCCGGCAAGCTATTGGACCCAATCCTAAGATTCGAATTGATGCCAATCAAGGCTGGTCTGCGAAAGACGCGGTAAAAGCAATCCGTGAGATGGAACAGAGGGGACTTGGAATTGAGATTGTCG
Organism: Rummeliibacillus sp. TYF-LIM-RU47; assembly: GCF_008638315.1. NCBI lineage: Bacteria > Bacillati > Bacillota > Bacilli > Caryophanales > Caryophanaceae > Rummeliibacillus > Rummeliibacillus sp. TYF-LIM-RU47. The sequence goes on from NZ_VVIR01000002.1 coordinate 15,648, forward strand.
AACAGCCTGTGCCAGCACATGATTTGGCATCACTGAAATACGTGACGGATCACACACTCACACCTATCATGGCGGATGAAAGTGTCTTTTCTATTTACGATGCGAAAGAAATTATTCACATGCGTGCCGCAGATATGATGAATATTAAATTAATGAAAACAGGCGGTATCTATCAAGCCTTGAAGCTTGCTGCATTAGCACAAAGCCAAGATATGATTTGCATGGTGGGAAGCATGATTGAAACAAAGCTTGGGGTTGGAGCGGCCGCCCATTTTGCAGCAAGCCAGCCTAATGTTGAGTATTATGATTTTGATGCTCCACTGATGTTAACCATGGATTTATTACGTGGAGGGATTCAATACAACGGGGCTCATATTACATTTTCGAATACTCCTGGTTTAGGAATTGACGGGATAGAAGGTATATGCTGAATTTTCAAAGGGGAAGAAAAGCACGAATCATTGGATTGATTCGTGCTTTTATATGTTTTTTTATAGTTCAATTTCTGGTTGAGTTGTTGAAAGAAGACCTATTGTATAATCTCCTCCATGTATTTGAGAAAACATATTCCCAGCAGCGCCAAGTAGCTTCATACTTTCTTCCTCCGATAAAGAAGGGCGAAGATAGAATAACTGGATGGCATTAGTCGTTTGTTCCGTGACTGCTGTTCGTTTAGAATCAACGAATGGACTCCCAAATGGTCCTTCGTTATCTTTTGAATAGGCTATTCCTTTTAAAGAATTATAACGTCCGTTCAAACCCTCGTATCCTGTATTCTCATCGCCAAGGGCAATCTCAATGTCACCTTGAATAAGGTCTGCATCATAAATTCCTACTGGAATCTCATATTGAAGCGAAAAGAAATTGTTCAGATCTACTGCAGAGTGGAAAGGTTGCAAATAGTTTTGCTTTGCAATTCGTCGTAAAAGGCTTTCCGCTGAGAGTCTATAGCGATTGGGGTCAGCACCAAGCGCCTTCCAGGTTTTACGCCATTCTGATATGCCGGGTCTTTCCGTGACAGGTGATTCCTGTAATTCTAGATAAAGGTTTTCTTGATACAATTGTGTCCGTCCTTTAATCATTTGAGGAGATTCGGAGACGATTATTTTGGTATAATGGATCATGCCGATTTTAAAATCAGGCACTATCGTAGTAATGGATGAGTCTAATCTTATTTTCGCCATATACATCACCTAACTTATCATTTTCTTTAGTTTAACATAGAGAGTGAGTGACATAACAAATAAATGAAACCATTGCAATTACAGCAAGAATTAATCGCCTATGCGAAGAGCATCGGTGTGGATAAAATAGGCTTTACATCTGCAGCGCCATTTAGCGATTTAAAAAATAAGCTACGCATACAGCAAGAACTGGGTTACCAATCGGGTTTTGAAGAATCGGATATTGAAAAGCGTACAGAGCCTACGCTTCTTTTAGAGGATGCCGCAAGCATTATTGCGATTGCTGTGGCGTATCCTTCTAAAATGAAAAACGCCCCGCAAGGAAAAAGGGGAGCAAGAAGAGGCATCTTCTGCCGGGCATCATGGGGAACGGATTACCATACAGTTCTGCGCGAAAAGCTAGCACTAATTGAAGCGTTCTTAAAAGAAAAGGTGCCAGGCTGTCGAATCCGTTCCATGGTCGATACAGGAGAGTTATCAGATCGGGCTGTTGCTGAACGTGCAGGCATAGGCTGGAGCGGGAAGAATTGCGCCATTATTACGCCTGAATTCGGCTCTTACGTATACTTGGGAGAATTAATTACAGACTTACCATTTATGCCGGATGAACCGATAGAGGACCAATGCGGAGATTGCACTCTATGTCTCGACGTGTGTCCGACTGGCGCTCTAGTTCAAGGAGGCCAACTCAACGCACAAAAATGCGTAGCTTTCTTAACGCAAACGAAAGGTTTCTTGCCTGATGAATACCGCGGGAAAATTGGCAATCGTATCTATGGCTGTGATACATGCCAAACGGTTTGTCCGAAAAATAAAGGGAAAATCAACTGGCTGCATGATGCATTCCAACCGGATCCGGAAATTGCTAAACCACTGCTTGAGCCGTTATTAACAATTTCGAACCGAGAGTTCAAAGAGAAATTTGGCCATATCTCTGGGTCTTGGCGTGGGAAAAAACCAATCCAGCGCAACGCGATTATTGCACTTGCTCATTTTAAAGAAGAAGCTGCTCTACCAACTTTGATTAAAGTGTTCCAGCAAGACGAACGCCCAGTGATCAGAGGAACAGCCGCTTGGGCAATCGGTAAAATTGGCGGAGACGGAGCAAAAGAAGTGTTAGAAAAAGGGGCACTCATTGAAAAAGATGAAGAGGTCCAATTTGAAATTCAAAAAGGGTTAGATTTATTACTAGCCCAAAAATAAACTACTGCGGACGAGGGGACTCACCGGCTCGACATAAGTAGTCTTTAAATAGCAAAACATAAAGGAAGTGTTCAGTGTGTCATTACACATTGTGTTATATCAACCAGAAATACCGGCAAATACCGGCAATATCGCACGGACATGCGCAGCGACTAATACGCATTTGCATCTCATCCGACCTCTAGGTTTTTCAACAGACGATAAAATGCTGAAAAGAGCAGGCCTAGATTATTGGCATAGCGTAAACATCACATACTATGATTCGATTGATGAATTCTATGAGGCCATACAAGATGGGACTGTTTACTATATAGAGACATTCGGCCCGAAGACGTATTCAGATTTTGATTACAGTAACTCAGACGAAGAAATCTACTTTATGTTTGGGAAAGAAACGACAGGTATTCCAAGAGAGGTTATCCATAACCCAGAAGAGCAGTGCTTGCGTATTCCACAAAGCGATCATGTTCGTTCGATGAATTTATCGAATACAGCAGCTATCGTGATATTTGAAGCACTCCGCCAGCAAGGATTTAAAGGATTACAGTAAAAGTAAAAAAGGACAGCCATAACAGGCTGTCCCTTTTTATTTACATATTATTTTACAGGTTTGTCCTCATAACCAGCAGTAAAGATAGCCACTAAGAATGACAAAATCACACCAAGAATTAAGATTAATCTCATGGTTGTACCCTCCTAATTGAATGAAAAAATGAAAAGTTCTCTTACAAGTATAGCCTAATTTTTGTGAAAATGAAACGCTATTTGTTTAAGAATTGTGGCGATTAAACGATGGTTCGAATAGTTACTTGTTATACCAACTCTTATCAAACTCCAAATGTAATAACTCACCAAACTGTATTGCAAAATCTATAAAAGAGGATCCTTTAGCAGTTAACAGATTGCGATCAACTACAACAGAAGAATTCGCATATATGCCTTCATTGAAAGTTCCTAAAAAGGAACGCTGGTCTTTCGTTAATCCAGTAGTGTATTTTCGCCCGTTTAACAATCCACTCATCGATAAAAGATAGGGTGCGCTTGATATGGCTCCTATGACGATATCTCTTTGCTTAAAACGATGCAAAAAAGATTTTAATTCGGCATGGTTAACTAAGTGTTCGAAATCATCGACTCCTGGAAGAACGATGCTATCCAATTGATTTATGTCAATTTCCTTTATTGTGGTATCAGGCATACAAGGAAGGCCAGCTTCTCCTTTAACTACTTTATGATCTAGACCTATATATAAGATTTGTTTCTGTCCTTGCATGAGTACGGATAAGAGTACCGATAATTCATATTCGCTAAATCTGGGATATAAAAGGATTCCTGTGTACATATGTTTATTCTCCTATGATTTTGAGTGAGTAGATTTCAACCAAGATATTCCTCACTTTAATAATTCTATATTTGTAGTAAAATTGTATTGCAAATCAATTATGCTAGAGTGAGGTGTACATTTGGATAAAAAAGACCATTTTAAAAACTTATTGAAATCAAACTGTATGGATGAAAATATACCTTTACGAAAAGTTAAATATAATTGTACTGATAAGAATGTTTATATCCGTATTAAAAATGATATAAAAAGAGATGTAGAGTTAGATGTCATAGAAATTTTAAGCAAAATACTTACAGTTTTAGTAACCTTAAAAGTAGATTTTAATCACTATTACAGTTTATATCCACATAAAAAAGGGCTAGACGAATTTGTAATAGTATTTAAAAAAGAAGATTATTTAAATTTGAATTTAAAGCTTGAAACAGGAGACTTTTAAGTTGAAAGCCCCACTTTATTTCCACCTTTTTTTTGTTAAAGAGGGGCTATTATTGGACTCTAATATTTATAGAAGCTTAGATACTAATCCTTTATTTCTCCACCTGATAACTCTTAAGTTCCTCACTTAAAAGAAAATCCCCATGTTCATCTCTTAAGAAGGGAAGGACATCTACAATGGCGTTAAGGTTTAATTCACCATAGATATGTGGATATTCTATTCCGTAATTGCGGTCGTCCTCCCATTTGATTTCTGCTTCGACTTTATCGGTGTCTATGCATAATAGCAATAATGGTTCTTTTATTTCCTTAAAGTACGGAGCTACACGCCAAAAGTCTTCGATAGAGGCGCAATGGATAAAATTACTTGAACCGAGCAATTCCTTACCATAATATTTGTCGTTCTTAACAGTTTCCCATTCTTGTTGTGTTAAGCAATGTAAAATGATCATTCTCTTTCTCCGTCCTTTGATAGTAGTTCTTGGCATACCTCTAAAAAGAGGTGAGGTTCATCTGGACTAAGATGAATTTTAGTCACCTTTTTCGTAAAGCCATACATCAATTTTACTTCCTGTGGTGTGTAGCATTCAATCTCAATGGCTGGCTTTTCTTTTATGAAATCAGGGAGTACAGCATCAAGCGTTATATCAGCTTCCGCTTTGGATAGTTTTTCTGACCCTTGATACACGTGCACACTTTTTATTTGTGATAAGGGAATGGATGATTGTTTCATAACACCAATTTGCATATGCAGCATTTTATCTGTCATCACAATGGGACATAATCGAACTGCCTGAATCTCAGCCACGAATATTATTAGCCCATACAGATTCAAAATTAAAAGAATGATGGATACAGTAGGACTCCAATTATGAAGCAACCAATGAAATCCAATTGATTCAAAAATGAGAGCATGAATAAGCATGATATACACTGCGATAAAGCTTGTTTTTTTATGGATTGTAAAGGTTCTATATTTAGTCGTTGCAATAGGAAGCTCTGCTTTCCAAGAAAACAAGCTGTAATACCAGATAGATAATTCAGTACTGAACATATCCAGGGTTCTAGAGGGCTTTAAATGATTAGCAAGTCCTGATCTTAATCGGTATTGAAATATGGGTATGCCTTCCTGTGATAGCTTGAATTGCTTCATTACGGCAGGGAGCTTAGTTAGCAGTTTATATACCACATAAAGTTCTAATGAGATAAAGCTCCCTTCAGCTATAAATAAAATGATAGGAACAGATGAATAGCTTGAATAAATACCGCCTGGGACTATAAGGTTTGCTGTGTAAAAACCAATAATTATGACTGGAAGCACATACTTCAAGGAATACTTTTTACGAATGATAAAGAGATAGGTCAGTAAAGGAATAACAAGCATGAAGTCTAACATAGTGCCTAACACCATGTTTTTTGGAACAGGCTGCAAGGCATCAAGACGATAGGCGACTGTATTCGAGCCAACTACAGCTGTAAGAAGAAAAAGAAACCAAAACCTTTTTGTTTTAGAAATAGAAAGCATCGTATTCCTCCCTTCTATTTTCATTTTATGAAATTCGCTATGGTAATGGTAGTATCAAATGTGAAAAAACCCCTACATTTTGAGAGGCGCATATTTTCGGAACAAAAGGGTATAGATAAAGAAGTAATGCCAATAAGAAGGGTGGTTTGTATATGGATAAAGATAAGATTGAACAAGAGAATGGTTCAATGGCCACTTCATTTGAAGAAGTGCAACAGCTTGGCAAGCAAATGGAAAAACGCCGAGATGAAGAGGATTTAGAGGAAGCAGGACGTCAGCCAGATCCGGAACAATTTGATGATGAATAAACAAAAGGCTGTCCCGTTAGATGAACGGGACAGCCTTTCTTAGCGTTATTGCAAGAATATCAGCTGGATAGCAAATAGGATGGCAAATAGGTAAAGAAGCGGGTGCACCTTTTTCGCCTCGCCTTTCACTATTTTTAGAATTGGGTAAGAAATAAAGCCGAATGCAATACCTGTTGAAATGCTAGATGTTAAGGGCATAATCAAAATAATCAAGAATGCCGGGAATGCTTCATCAAAGCTATGCCAGTCAATGTCTTTTACAGAAGATATCATCAACGTACCTACAATAACAAGTGCTGGTGAAGTAATAGCAGAAACGCCGGATACAGCTGTCACTAAAGGACCGAAGAAAGAGGCAATGATAAAGAATACTGCAACTGTCAATGATGTTAAACCAGTTCGGCCGCCAGCTGCTACGCCTGCGGAAGATTCTACAAAGGCAGTAGTCGGGCTTGTCCCAAACATAGAACCAACAATTGTTCCTAGTGAATCAGCTAATAATGCTTTGCGCGCACGAGGCAATTCATTGTTTTTCATCAAACCTGCTTGTTTCATGACACCCACCAGTGTACCTGTAGTATCAAACAGCGTTACAAGAATGAAAGAAAAGACCACACCATATAGTCCATAATGGATCACGTTGGAGAATGCTTCGATTGGATTCCAAACGAGTATGCCTTTTGGTAGGTGAGGCAGAGCCACAACATGGTGGATTTTAAGCTGCCCTGTTACTATTGCGATAATACCTGTTATAACCATCCCTATAAACAAGGAACCTTGAATATTGCGGACCATTAGAATAACCGTAATTGCAAGGCCAACTAATGTTAGCAGAGCATTCGCAGAGGATAAGTCGCCTAAAGCTACAAGTGTACTGTCGCTTTTTACGATGACATCACCTGATTTCAAACCAAGAAAAGCAATAAATAAACCGATGCCGGCTGTGATGGAGCGCTTTATGTTTTCAGGAATAGCTGTGATCAGTTTTGCACGAAGTGGTGTAAGCGATAGAATAATGAACACAATCCCTGCGACGAACACCGAAGAAAATGCGGTCATATAATCCATTTTTCCGTTAGAGCCGAGAACAACCGAGTAGGTGAAAAAGGCATTTAAACCCATTCCCGGAGCGATAGCGATTGGATAATTAGCACAAAGCGCCATCCATAAGGTACCAACCACGGCGGAGATAATAGTTGCCATAAATACTTGGTCAACAGGCACGCCTGCATCATGCAAGATTTTTGGGTTAACCACAATGATATATACCATAGCTAGAAATGTTGTCATTCCAGCAGTTAATTCTGTTTTTGCATTAGTATTATATTCTTTTAGACGAAACAATTGAAAACCTTCTTTCTAAATACGAACGATAAAAACAACATATTATATATTATTCGTTCTTACATTAAATTTCAACCCTAAATCAGAAATCCGATATTCTCTAAATACTCAGGCAATAGTGTATAATAAAATGAAACTTAACTTCAATGGAGATATTATGCCCTATTGAAGAAAGTGCCAACACACTTTTTAGGCTGTTACCCCATTCATGTGAGGTAAAAACACAATAAGGAGGAGTTAATATGTATTCAATCACTTCTACAAAAAAATTACATAATGGAATCGAAATGCCGCGTTTTGGTCTTGGTGTCTATAAAATGACAGAACCAGAAGAAGCATTCAATGCGATCAAGAAGGCGTTAGATACTGGATATATTGCAGTAGATACAGCCGCATTATATGGCAATGAAAAACAAGTAGGTGAAGCTGTACGGGCATCGGGCAAAAGAAGAGAAGAAATTTTCATCACATCGAAAGTTTGGAATACAGATCAGGGATATGATGAAACATTAAGAGCATTTGAAAAAACGTTGAAAGAATTGGATACAGATTATTTAGATTTGTATCTTACACATTGGCCGGTACCAGATAAATTCATGGATACGTATCGAGCAATCGAGCGTTTATATGAAGAAAAGCTAATCCAAGTGCCTGGGGTATCGAATCATGAAATTCATCATTTAGAAAAAATATTTGCACAAGCAAATATCCAGCCAATGGTGAATCAAGTAGAGCTGCATCCTTATCTTACCCAAGAAGAGCTTCGCCAATTCTGCCAAAAGCATGATATTGCGATTACGGCATGGTCACCACTTGGACGCGGGGAAGTATTGAAGGATGAAACCATTCGAGCGATTGGCGAAAAATATGACAAATCAATTGCTCAAACAATTATCAGATGGCATCTGCAAAGCGATCATATTGTTATTCCGAAATCAGTTACACCAAGTCGTATAGAAGAAAATGCAGAAATATTCGACTTTGAATTAAGTCAAGAGGATATGAAAGCGATTGATGGGCTGAACCGAGACCAACGTTTTGGCTCACACCCTGACCATTTTAATTATTAAAAAATAGTCCATCCTTTTTAGGATGGACTATATTTATTTTACTTATCTTTATCTTTCAAAATCGAAGCTTCAAAGAATTGCTTAAACGTCTCTTTTGTCTGTTCTCCTACTACACGAAGCTGTTCCTTGCCATCTTTATAGTAAACAAGGGTTGGCGTACCTTCGATTTGATATTGATCCCATCCTTGTTCAAATTCTAGAAGGTTGTACTGATCTACGTGAACACCCATATCTTTTGCGAGAGGCATAAGGATTGGCGAAACTTTTTTACAATGGACACAATCTGATTTGAAGAAATACACCATTTCTCTTTTGCCACTTGCAATTTTCTTTTCCAACTCTTCTGGCAAGATGATATTTTGATAATTTTTATCATCTAGCAAATCAATAGTTGATTGTTTAAGCGAGTCTTTTTTATACGGATTGTCTGCTAGTTTATCTTTGTTTGATTGGTTATTCAAGAAGTAGAGTGCTACAAATGCAATAACTACAATTAAACCGATAACTAATAGGACTGTTAGTTTATTGTCATTCTTTTTTGTATTTGATGTGTTTTTAGCCAAATTATTTTTCCCCCTTAAGAACGTTCAGCATAAATATGCTTGTAGCAGCAATTAAGATAAAAGCTATGAGTGATAGAAACGGTATCGTGATAAAACCGAGCCAATTGATGTAATCGCCTATGCACGACACACGGCCGCATGATACAGCGGAATCTTGTAAGAAAGGAACCTTTTGGATTCCATAGTGATAGAGTGCTATACATGCACCTATACAAGAGAAGATAGCTGTAGTGACTGCGATGCGCGCATTTTTTTGGATATAGGCTACGCCAATAATAATGACGAGCGGGTACATAAAGATGCGCTGAATCCAGCATAACTTGCACGGCTCATAATGCTGCACTTCAGAAAAGAACAGTGAGCCCATCGTTGCGATTAGTGATACCACCCACATAAATAGTAAGCTATTTTCCAACTTTTTTGTCATGAGTAAACTCCTAATCTTTCAAAATTGAGATATTGATTGTTGCTATTTTAGCATACCTGCATAATGGTGAAAAGTGCAAGCAGACTTACTTGCTAACTTGCTAGCTTTTGGTCATGCCAACATAAATGCCAATATTAGCTAACAATGATATGATGAATAGTATCAGTAAAAGGAAGAGGGAGCGGTAACCGATGCAGCCGACAGATCATTCAAATATACGCTTATTAAAAGAGATTGCAGAACTGCTAAATGAAGGAACTGAATTAAAGCCTATGCTAGAAGGGGCTCTCCGAAAATTTTTAGGGGGGACCAACTTTGAGACAGGCTGGATTTTCTTCATCAACGGTAAAGGGAAGCATGAACTTTTAGCACACGATAATTTACCGGAAGCTTTGTCCTATAATAAGTGCCAATTTTTAGAAAAGGGTGGCTGCTGGTGTTTATCGAAATATCGCAATCAAGAATTAAAGAAGGCTTCCAATATTATTGAATGTCAGCGCCTAGAAAGCGCAGCTTCTGCTAATGTAGGCGATTGTGCACGTATCACACACCATGCAACAGTACCGCTTCAATCGGGTAAGGAACGTTTTGGTTTACTAAATGTTGCTTCTCCAAATACGATTCGCTTTACTAATGATGAACTGGCACTACTTGAATCTGTAGCTTTCCAAATGGGTTCAGCTATTAAACGAATTCTGTTAACAAAACAAGAGCAGGAATTAGCATTGGTGCAAGAACGTAATCGATTAGCGAGAGATCTACATGATTCTGTGAATCAACTTTTATTTTCTGTCACATTGACTTCTCGTGGTGGAGAAGAGATGACCGATCAGATTGAAATCAAGGAAACATTTAAGGAGATACAAAATTTGACGCAAGAGGCGTTAACAGAAATGCGGGCGCTCATCTGGCAGCTACGTCCTAAGGGCTTGGAAAGCGGACTGATGGAAGCCGTGAAAGGGTACGCTGAAATGCTCGGTTTACAGTTGAAAGTGAAAGTGACGGGGGTACTGCAATTACCATCTCGTATTGAAGAAACGCTTTTTCGACTGACGCAAGAGGCCTTAAATAATATACGTAAACATGCAGGAGTAAAGAAGGCTGAAATTTTTGTCACCATTACAAATCGAGATGTACTGCTCGTTATTAAAGATGAAGGTCGTGGTTTCCAAGTGGATTCGCTCGTAAATCTACCATCGTTTGGGCTAAGGAGCATGAAAGACCGAACTACTTCTTTAGGCGGTACTATTGATTGGGTTAGTGAAATTGGAAAGGGGACGGAGATTTTAATCCGCCTGCCATACTAGGGGGGAAGAAAAAATGATAAAAGTGTTAATCGTGGATGATCATCATGTTGTAAGAAGAGGCCTTTTGTTTTTCTTGAAAACACAAAAGGATATCGAAGTTGTTGGGGAAGCGAGTAACGGTAAGGAAGCGATTGAACTGACGGCATCGCTTCAACCTGATATTATCCTTATGGATTTGGTGATGCCAGAAATGGATGGAATCCAGGCAACCAAGCACATTAAAGCGAAATATCCAAATATCCAGATTATCATGCTGACAAGCTTCTCTGATCGCGATCATGTAGTTCCTGCCATAGAAGCGGGAGCAGCAGGGTATCAATTGAAAGACATTGAACCAGATGAGCTTGTGTTGGCCATCCGTAGAGTGATGGACGGAGAGAATATTATGCATCCGCAAGTAACCACTCAGCTTATCCAAACTCAAGAAATGACCAGCGAACTGCCGCATATGCTGCATCCGTTGACTAATAGGGAACAAGATGTCTTGGGAGAATTGACGAAGGGTAAAAGCAATAAAGAAATTGCGTCCTCTCTTTTTGTAACAGAAAAAACAGTCAAAACCCACATCTCTAACATTTTTGCAAAGCTTGAAGTACAGGACCGTACGCAGGCTGCATTGTACGCAGTTAAACATGGACTAACATCAACTGAATGACTTATTTGGATACGAGTAATATAGGTACACAAAATAAAACCGAGCAGATATGAAAATAAAATTCATATCTGTTCGGTTACTTTTATATGAGCATTTTTTAGGCTATTTTTTATGTGGATTAAATATATTTTGATCCAGAACTCGTTCTAATCCTTCTGGTTCAATGTGGACAAGTGAAACAGCAAAAGGCTTCGCTAGTTTAATTGTGTTTTCAATTTCCTCTGTAATCTGATGGCTTTGCCAAACATCTAATTGGGGATCGACGGTTACTGTCAAATCTACAAATATTAGGTTGCCATGATTGCGTCCCTTTAAATCGACTAGTTCAATCACACCATCTACATTTTTGATGAGAACGGACAAAGCCTCTAGCTCTGCTTCATCAAAGCCATCTGTTAACGCATGGACAGCTTCAAAGAAAATATCATAGGCCGTCTTAATAATTAAAGCACCTACTAAAAATGCTGTGATGGAATCAATAATTGGAAACCCAAAGATAGCACCTAAAATACCAATGGCAGTTCCGAAGCTGACCCAAGCATCCGAACGATTATCATAAGCTGCTGCTTTAATAGCAGAGCTATTAATTCTTTTTGCTAGGCGAATATTGAACATATATACCAGAAACATGACAATGCCACTGCCAAGGGCTACAACAGCTGTTAAGAGGGAAGGAGCCGTATGATGTTCCTCAAAAAAGCTTTTCCCAGCATTTAATAGTACCTGCAAACCGACAATTGCCATGATAAATGACGCGATAAGGGAGGAAATGGTCTCTGCCCGTAAATGGCCATATTGGTGATCTTTATCTGGTGGCTTCTGTGAAATCCTAAGGCCTACTAGAACGGCCGCGGAGGCAATGATATCTGTAGTATTGTTTAGTCCATCTGCTTTTAAAGCTGTCGAATGGCCGATAAAGCCGATGATTAACTTTACGCTGCTTAAGACTAGGTACGTCAGAATACTAAGCCAGGCTCCTTTTTCCCCTTGCCTTAAGTTTGTATATAAGTCCACAATGTTTCCTCCTCGCAAAAGTTTCAAACAAGCGAAAACGACGCACACTACAGAATAGTGTGCGTCGTTCCATGTTTTGTTAAACAAGATAATTAGTTAGGCTGTATTGGATCTGCTACAGTAGCAGCAGTCTCTGAACTCTTTGGAAGTTTTATTACTTCTAAGTATAGTATATGGTGGCCATCTAATTCTTTAATAATAAATTCATAACCTTGCTCAGTGATTTTCTCACCTTTAATCGCTTCAAAATCTTTTGTCATAAACCATCCGCCAATTGTATCGATATCATCCTCTTCAATACGAATGCCTAAGAAGTCATTTACATTTTCAATCAGCATCTTAGCATCGAAAATAAAATGATCCTTGTCAACTTTGCGAATCTCAGGCACTTCATCTTGGTCGAATTCATCGCGGATGTCACCAACGATTTCCTCAATAATATCTTCAATTGTAACAAGGCCGGATGTGCCGCCGTATTCATCCATTAAAATAGCCATATGAATACGTTCACGTTGGAATTTTAAAAGTAAATCACTAATTGGCATTGTTTCAAATACCCGTATAATCGGCTGCATATATTGTGTTACGGATGTATCGCCTTTTGCGGGATTTTTGATATACGCTGTAAGCAAGTGCTTCATATTAACAAGGCCGATGATATGGTCCTTGTCACCTTCAATAATAGGGTAGCGCGTATATTGTTCAACACCCATTACTTCAAATACTTCTTTTAGTGTCAGTTCTTTTTCAATGCCAATGATTTCTGTACGAGGGACCATGATTTCCTTGGCTGTACGATCATCGAATTCAAAAATGCTATTCACATATTTGTATTCGGATTGGTTGATCTCGCCGCCTTTTAAACTATCGGATAAGATAATCCTTAATTCTTCTTCCGTCATGGCAACCTCAGATTCATTTGTAGATTTAAGGCCAAACAGTCTTGCTAAACCATTTGCGGACGAATTTAAAATCTTAATGAATATAAACATCACATTGTGGAAACCAATTAAAAATCCGGAAACGCCGAGTGCGACATTTTCTGCTTTTTGAATGGCCAATGTTTTTGGTGCCAATTCTCCGACGACAACATGTACAAATGTCACAATCGAGAAGGATATGATAAATGAAAGGACCGTTGTAACACTATTATTAAGTTGCAGCAAGTTAAAGAGCGGCTCTAACAATTTGGCTACTGTTCCTTCACCTAACCAACCGAGACCGAGTGAGGTAATCGTAATACCCAGCTGGCACGCGGATAAATATTCATCTAAATTAGAAATTACTTTTTTCGCTTTAATGGCTTTTTTGTTGCCTTCAGCGATTAATTGATCAATACGAGTTGTTCTAACCTTTACGATAGCAAACTCTGTTGCTACGAAAACTGCTGAACATGCGATCAAGACAGCAAACGCTGTCAATCGTATGGCTATGTCCAAAGACTTCCTTTGTTCCAAGACCCAAATGAGGGGGAGAACAAAGTGTACACCTCCTGTGAAATGAAAAATATTTTAGTAAGATAATCATAAAATATTTAGCGAAAAAAAACAAATCATCACCTTCTATTTGTTATGATTTACTAATAAAATTGGTCTTTTGCCACCAAATAGGGGAAATAGTATATTCATTGGTAGTGTATTAACTCTATTAAAGTACCTATCAAAAGACATGAAAAATCAGAAAAAAAGGTTGATTAAATATAAAATAACTAATTTTATAAATTTTTAGAAAAATCATTGACACTAACAAAAACGCAATGCTAATATTAAGGAACACTAAATAATAAATGGGAAATGGAGGTAATTAACATGAAAATGATACGCAACAATCTTATAACTCAATATCATAATGTTTCTCCTGCTCCTATTAACTTCAATTGAATTAGTAGATGTTACGGGAGGGTTCCGTACTCTTTTATGCTGGCGCATGCTCTTATAAGGGTATGCGCTTTTTTGTGTTCCTAATTCAATCATTAGTGCAAAACAAACAAAGGAGAGAGCAGTATGTACTACCAAAAAATGAAAAAGCATTTAAACAAGGATTCGATAGAAGATGGCTAGCTAAGAAAGCGAAAGAAGAGAGGAAGGAAAAGATAAATGTTCGATGTATTAGTGAAATTACAGTGGTTTTTTAAAGAAAATAGAAAAAGATATACAATCGCAGTGGCCTTGCTTATAGTGGCTAACGCTTTTGAAGTTATTCCACCATGGCTAATCGGCAAGTCGATAGACGCTATCCATAGAGAAACGCTGACGACTACCTTGCTATTTCAATTCCTTGGGGGTTTGGCAATTGTCATGACTTTAGCCTATATTGTCAACTTCGTATGGCAATTCCAACTATTTGGCGGCTCCAACGTGATTGAACGTAGGCTTCGTAAAAACTTAATGCAGCAATTTTTACGAATGTCTCCGCCATTTTACGAACGTAACCGTACAGGTGACTTGATGGCAAGAGCTACCAATGATTTACGCGCTGTTTCTGAGACAGCGGGTTTTGGTATTATGACACTCTTAGATTCGACCTTATATCTAGGCACGATATTGTTGATGATGGCTTTTTCTGTATCTTGGAAATTAACGCTAGCAGCTATTATTCCACTACCTATTTTAGCGATTACCATGCAAATGCTAGGGAAAAAAATTCATGAAAAATATACAATCGCCCAAGATGCGTTTGGCCATATGAATGATAGTGTACTAGAGGCAGTTGAAGGTGTGCGTGTTGTTCGTGCATATGTGCATGAGAGAGAAACAGAAAACAAGTTCGGTGAAATGACAGAAGATGTATACAAAAAAAATATGGACGTAGAACGGATTGATGCATGGTTTACGCCCATCACAAGAGTCTTAACAGGCCTCAGCTATATGATCGGTCTTGGATACGGAGCATATTTGGTTTCCATCGGGGATATAACACTAGGCAAACTGATTTCGTTTAACGTGTATCTTGGTATGATCGTTTGGCCAATGTTTGCAATTGGCGAGCTGATCAATGTCATGCAGCGGGGAAATGCATCGCTTGACCGTGTGCAAGAAACGTTAAATGAAACAGAAGATGTGAAAGACCCGTCCGCACCAGTCGTAGTGGAAAGTCCAAATTCAATCGATTTCCAAGACGTCACATTCCAATATCCGCAATCGCAGTCTATTAACTTAGCTCACTTAGATATTTCATTGAAGAAGGGGCATACATTAGGGATTGTAGGGAAAACAGGAAGTGGCAAAACGACAATTGTCAAACAACTACTAAAAGAGTATCCGACAGGTGAAGGGGCATTACAAATTTCTAAAGAAGAAATCGGTGCCCAAAGTAAAGAACAAGTACGGAAGTGGATCGGCTATGTGCCTCAGGATCATGTGCTTTTCTCTCGTACGATTAGAGAAAATATTCTATTTGGAAAACAGGATGCCACAGAGGAAGAGCTTAAAGAAGCGATCCGTGTTTCATGTTTTGATAACGATTTACAGATGCTGCCTATGGGGTTAGATACCATGGTAGGAGAAAAAGGCGTTTCACTTTCTGGAGGGCAAAAGCAACGGATATCTATTGCACGTGCTTTAATCCGTGATCCTGAAATTCTTATTTTGGATGATTCCCTGTCAGCTGTGGATGCAAAAACAGAAAGCAGAATCGTGAAAAATATCCAAGAGGAAAGACAGGATAAAACAACGATTATTGTGACACACCGTTTGTCTGCTATCATGCATGCAGATTGGATTATCGTCCTTGAAAACGGAAAGATCATAGAAGAAGGAACGCATAGCGATCTCCTCAAGCAAAACGGTTGGTATAAAGAGCAACACAATCGCCAGCAGATCGAGGGGGCGAAATAATGAACACTACACAAAGACTTTGGCAATACGCGCTGCTTTATAAAAAAACATTGCTGGTAGGGCTATTCCTCTTGGCAATCGCCGTAGCAGCAGATTTGGCAGGACCGTTTGTCGCCAAGAAAATCATTGATGACCATATCGCCAAATCAGTAACAAATGGTTTGAAATTCAAGCCTATTGCAGTTTTATTGGCAGTATTCTTCGGCCTAGCGGTGACAACAGCTATCTTCCGTTATGGCCAATATATCATGCTGCAAGTGGGCGCGAACCGCATTATTCAAAAAATGCGAAACGATGTCTATAAGCATATTCAAACATTGCCGATCAACTATTTTGACCGATTGCCAGCAGGTAAGGTGGTCTCTCGCGTAACGAATGATACAGAGGCCATTCATGATCTGTTCGTGACAGTTGTCTCGCAATTTGCGGCTAGCTTCATGACTATCTTCGGTGTCTACATTGCGCTTTTCATCTTAGATTGGAAAATGGCCTGCTACGCATTGCTTGTTATTCCGATGCTGATTGTATGGGCCATTCTTTACCGTAAATATGCGGCGAAATACAACCATATCGTTCGTGGAAAACTGTCAGATATGAACGGTATGATCAATGAATCGATCAACGGTATGACGATTATCCAAGCGTTTGGTCAAGAAAAGCAAATTGAAGGCGAGTTCAATGAATTAAATGATGAATATTATAAATATCAAAACAAACTAGTTTTTTTGGATGCTGTGACTTCTCACAATTTAGTAAATGTCATCCGATCACTGACATTTATTATGTTCATCTGGTATTTTGGAAGCGCAGAGTTGGATGGTCAAACAGCCATTTCTGTCGGGATGCTATATGCATTTGTAGACTACATCACTAGGCTTTTCAACCCTGTTACTAATATCGTCAATCAGCTTGCACGCCTTGAAAGAGCAAATGTTGCCTCTGAACGTGTATTTGAATTGCTAGATGAAGAAGGGGAAGCAGTCGATGATACCCGTATTCCACGATATAAAGGTGATGTAGCATTCAACCATGTATGGTTTGCATACAAAGATGAGGAATATGTATTAAAAGATATTAATTTTGAAGCAAAGCAAGGGCAGACAGTCGCGCTAGTGGGTCATACGGGATCTGGCAAAAGCTCCATTATGAATTTGCTGTTTCGTTTTTACGATGTAACGAAAGGGTCGATTACCGTTGACGGCAAAGATATACGAGACTGCTCCCGCCAAACTCTTCGCGAACATATGGGGATTGTTTTACAGGATCCGTATTTATTCACAGGGACCATCGCATCGAATGTTAGCTTAGATGATCCGCATATCTCAAGAGAGACTGTGGAAGAAGCGCTAAAAGCAGTTGGCGGAGATCGAGTGTTAGAGAACTTGCCAGGTGGACTGGATGAGCCAGTGATTGAAAAAGGAAGCACTTTGTCATCTGGACAGCGCCAGCTCATTTCTTTCGCTCGTGCGCTTGCATTCAATCCAGCGATTTTGATATTAGATGAAGCAACGTCCAATATCGATACAGAAACGGAAGAAATCATCCAACACGCAATGGATGTATTGAAAAAAGGACGTACGACATTCATCATCGCCCACAGGCTTTCTACTATTAAAAATGCAGACCACATTTTAGTACTAGATAGAGGCGAGATTGTGGAACAAGGAACGCATGATGAACTTCTGCTTCATGGCGGAAGGTATAACCAAATGTATAAACTGCAGTCCGGTGAAATAAAGTAAAGCTCACTTAGTCGGCTTAAGGAAAATAAGATTTACGCCGCCCTGTATGCAAAAAATCCAACGATGAAGAATCTTTCTTCGTTGGATTTTTTCTTTTTGGCAAATTTCCACACCACGCATAAGGCAAAAAACTGGTATGATAGAAATTAGTTTTTTAAAAAAGAGATTGAGTTTAAAAGAAAGGAAGTTATGTTCATGGGACAAGTTATTGCTAAGCCAAGCACATTGCGTACAAACATCATATTAACGAACAAATCACGTGCAGGCATATTAGCATTCATGAAAGATGAACAAGCTTTTTTTCATCTTCAAAAGTCGTTTGTAGTCCATATTGAACACGTTCAAAACACTGCAAAAGATGAAATGGCAGCTACACTTTATTTCGGACCAGACGAGAACCAATCACTCTCCAAAGTGCTGGATGGTTGTGTTGCCGTGATGAATTGTGTCGTGAAATATGACGGGCTGCTAGCAACAAACTTTCGCGTACTTAGCAGTGGTGTTCCTGTTCACACAAATAGGCGGCTAAAGACTACCATTGACTTTGCTATTAATGCGAGCAACACAGTTGGTTTGCCGATTGAGCTGCATAATGCGATCCGTCAATTGCCTATTGCAGAGGAACGATCTAAATATGTTCAAAAGCGGATCGCCAGCTGGGAAGGCTACTTAAGTATACAAGAACGCGATGCAACGATGGATGACTTCCGTGCTACATTTACAGATTATAAATGCAACGAAAATTTCACTTATATGACTATTGCCATCAATGGGATAAAGGAAAAAGAGTGGCAAAAAGTGAAGGGTTTAAGCGTTAAAATTCAAGGAGCGAAAGAAGACCTTGGAACGGTCATTAAATCAAATCAAAAAAAGAAAACAGTCGAAATCGAACTGCGGCCGTTTATTCAAAGTCAGCTTCGAAAGGACAAATGGCATCCGAAATCGAAAGAATTAGTGTTTAGCAACTTTGCGACACTTAGCCAAATCAGACGTCTTCGCAAGGGGTTCAGCGATTTGGAGAAGGGGCTTGCTGCCAATGCGAATCTAGAAAAAATCTTATTCGAAGAGAGACCGAGAATTAATCAGCCTAAAAAGAAAGTTTCATTGGATTTCGATAATCGCTTAAATGAATTTCAGCGCGAAGCTGTTGCCGGAGCGCTTTCAGCAGAAGATTTATACGTCATTCAAGGTCCGCCTGGTACAGGGAAGACGACGGTTATATCAGAAATCTGCCAGCAAAATGCCAAGGCTGGGCTTAGAACATTAGTGGCGTCACAATCCAACTTGGCTGTCGATAATGCGCTAAGCAGGCTCCTCTCAAATAAAGATATCCGAATTCTTCGCTATGGACGTACGGAAAGCATCGAAGAAGAAGGCAAAAGGTTTATTGAAGAGAATGTAGCGCAATATTGGCGAGAGCAAACGCTGCATGATCTAGAAGAAGAACTGTCGAGACAAACCGACAATACAGCATTATTAGATGAAAAAATAGCCAAAAAAGAAACCGAACTTCAAGGGTTGAGATCTGAAATTGAAAGCCTTCAAAAGAAATTGGAAGAACAAAAGCGGGCCGAAGTAGAGGTTGAAGCAACACAACAAGAAATCAAAGAATTAAAAAAGAAATTGGGCGCTTTAAGAAAAGAATCACGTGAAGCTGAGGAACGCTTAGAAGCCATCATCAAGCAAAAGACACAAGAAGAGCAACAAATCAGGGAGTTCGAGGAGTTGCTTGGGCAATATGGTTCTCTTAGCCAGTTAGAAGAGCTAGAAGCCCAAAAACAATCCGAAAAAGCAAGTCTACAAAAAGATATTTCATATTTAAACAACAAAAGTGAGCTAGAAAAAGCAGAGCACGCTTTGGAAAACGCACGGCTTGCCTATGGAGATTGGCATGAAAAACATCAAGCATTGCAGAAAGCTCAGCAGGATGTTGAAGGTTGCGGCAAAATTCAAGAACTGCAGGGAATCATGGAGAAAAACAACATTCAGCCGAATGCAAAGATAGAGTGGCAACAGCAATCATTTGAACGCATTCAAGCGCAAATGTTCGGATACACCGAGTGGAAAGAAGTAAGAGAACGATTATTTTCTGCAATCGGCTACTTAGAAGGTAAAATCGGTCCCTCAAAAAGCGAGGAAATTCAAAAACAAGTAGAAGCGCAAGCCGCAAATGGCTATTCTTCCTACGCTATCAGAGAAATTGATTCAGCGATTGATCATTTCAAAAGGTTTTTAGTAGATACAAAAGAAGTCTATGTTAACCAGCTGTATGTATATCTTGAACGCCTATATAATCGTCGCATCTTTGTCGACGAACAATTTGGCATGCTTGAAAACCAACGGCAGGAGATCATGCGCCTGTTCCATATGATGAAGGAAGAAGTAGCGAGTCTCGTCTCTTATCTTCTGAATGCTTCATTACAGCATAAAAGCAGCTTGATGAATGCAGGGAACAGATGGAAAAGCGAAGTAGAACAGTTGCAGCAACGATTGCCAGACTCGTCTGAAGAAGATAAAGAATTGCTGCCGCTTGAAGAATTAAAGGAAATTCTTGCAAGCCAAGAGGCAGAGCTACAAGAACTTCTAGCACATAAACAAAAGATCCAAATCACCACGCCAAAAATTGAAGAGATAAAAGGACAGCTGGAACACTCTTTAATAGAAGAAAGAGAAATATCTGCACAGCTGATTGAAATAAAAAAAGATAGCCAAAAAACGAATGAAGAAGGCTTGGCACAAGAGAAAAAATTAAAAGCATTGGAAGAGCTGCTCAGAGAAGATGTAACGCGCAAGCTCGATTATGTCAAAGAAGCGATCCAACATGTAGAAGCAGCAATAGCAGAATTGCAGCATGAGAAACAGCAATTGCCAATAAAGCAAGAACTCCAAAAGCAATGGCACAAGCTTCTGCTTGAAGCTAGCGAACATGATTTAGACGAAATTAAAAAACTATACGTAAACCATGCTAATGTGATTGGGACCACCTGTGTCGCATCGGCTCGTAAAGAATTTATGGACAACTACCCTACATTTGATGTTGTGATCATTGATGAAGTATCGAAAGCAACACCACCTGAATTGTTGCTACCGATGCTTAAAGGCAAAAAGATTATTTTGGTAGGAGACCATCACCAGCTTCCTCCGCTTATTGGCGATGATACATTGGAAGAAACGTTAAAGGCCATGATGGAGGAAAACAAAGAGCTAGATGAAACAAACGAATTAAAAAAACTGCTGAAAGAGTCATTATTTGAACGCCTGTTTAAAAACCTGCCGAAGACAAATAAACAGATGCTGGCAATTCAGTACCGTATGCATGAAAAAATTATGGATACGATTTCTCCATTTTATGAAAATGAGGATGATCGACTTCAATGTGGGCTTGAGGATTCTGATACAGCACGAGACCATTTCTTAGAAAGTCACTTTGTAAAGCGCCATAATCATTTATTGTGGGTTGATACACCGAATGAAAAGCCATATTTAGAAGAGCAGATGAAGAACGGCAAAAGCCGATATAATCCAGGCGAGCTTGATATCATTCGAGATATGCTGCGGGATCTAGATTCTGCGACAGAAATGGCAATCAGCCAGGGTAGTCTTGAAGCTGGTGTGAAGAAGAGTGTTGGCGTGATTAGCTTTTACGGAGAACAAGTGAAGAAGATCGACCATTTAATTCAACAGGAACTACAATTGCCGAACCTTCATTTGCGTACAGGGACAGTTGACCGTTTCCAAGGGATGGAGATGGATGTCATCATTGTCAGTATGGTCCGCAACGCTACACATAAAGGCGGAGACATTGGCTTTGCAAATGACTATCGCCGTTTGAATGTAGCACTGTCTCGAGCAAGGGAGTTACTCGTATTAGTCGGCAGTACTGAAATGTTTACAAAGCGTGCCAAACGAAAAGAATCCCGCAACATGTACAGCCATCTGCTACAAGTGGTGAAAGAGCAGAAGGGATGGCTTAATCATGAAGGAAATCCCGTTGTAAGGAAGTAGAAGAAACATGTTAAATGAATTAGAGAAAAAGCTCACAGAGCAAGTAAACAAAGACCCGCAAGTTAAAATTCTATCCGTATCCCGCTGGTGTTTTCCTGTTCAAACGGTTGAGTGTATCTTCCATCCAGTGAAGCGGGAAACCATGGATATTTTGATGAAAATGATTTTATTAAGCGTCCAGAAGGCAGAAATAAAGGATCCGAAAGAACTTAGTGATTTATTGCTAGTGGAAGAACTGTTTGTGTTGGATTTATTGCAAAAGCTTATGCGTAAAGGTTTGGTTGAAAAAGAAGTCTATTACCAGTTGACCGTTAAAGGGGAGCGTCAGCTGGAGAATGGCATCTATGAAGAGGAAATGGAAGAAGAAACACAGCAGCTTCTCTATAGTGCTACCCATCATCTATTGCTTTCAGGAGATATGGATAAGGTAGACCGTATCGATGAGCTACCGGAACCATTCAAGTACGCAAGCGAAGAGACGATTGATCTAGACGAAATGGAGATCATCGATGCGCTTCAAAAAACACGCGAAATGCAGGAAGAGGAAGATCAAGACGAGGAGAAAGTTCAAACATTCATTACGTCAATTGATTCCAAAAAAACGATTCAAATTCACGATGTACCATGTATTCAATACGTCCTCTATAATCGTGACAGTGATTTACTATATGTACGCGTTTGGAATACATTAACGGATCAATGGGATGAAAACCTTGAAAATATGCTGGCAGCAAAAGATCTACTCGATTTTAGGAGAGAGTATTTGGAGAAAGAATAATTCGCTCGTATGCTTGTACACGCTACGAGCGAATATGTATTAGTCATACACATGAAAAAGCATTAATTCATGTACCATTTTTTTTACTTTTTCTTCATCTGGCGGAATGGCACCAGTCCATTTAATACTGCCATCTTGTTCATATATGCCTTCATAGCGATTTTGCTTATAAAAAAACTGTATAGTCCAACCAGGCAATTGCTGATTGTCAAAGAATGGCTTATAACTAAAATGCTGAATCACAAATCCATCTCCCTTCTCCTACTTTAGTATAAGTTGCGACTGGTTTATTTGAAAGAAATTGCTAATATTTTTATTATCATGAACGTCTCTGTTATAATATAGCTACTTCAGAGAAACGGGTGAAAAAGGTTGAATACTATACTGACAATCGTATTTATGACGGTAATTGGTGCAGTGATTGGCGGATTTACAAACCATATCGCTATCAAAATGCTTTTTAGGCCGCATAATCCTATATATATCGGTTCGTGGCGCGTCCCATTTACGCCAGGTTTGATTCCGAAACGAAGAGAAGATTTAGCAAGGCAACTAGGGAAAACAGTAGTGAATTATTTGCTGACGCCTGAGATGTTCCGCAAAAAACTATTTACCGTAAAAAATAGGGAACTAGTAGAAGGCTGGTTGAATGACAAAATCCGAAAGCTCTTATTCACGGATGAAAAAACACTCAACGATTGGCTGACGCAAATAGGCGCTGCTCATATGCCTGATATAATAGAACAAAAAGTAGATCAGGCTGTAGCGGAGCAGTTGGACAAGATAAAGAACGTACTATCCAACGAATCGATTGAGTCTTTGCTGCCAGAATCATGGGAAGCAAAAGCGAATAAAAAAATCCCAGAAATGTCTCGTTACATTTTAGAAAAAGCAGGCGGCTATTTCGAATCGCCTGAAGGAACACAAACAATCAAACGTTTGATCGATGACTTCTTAGAATCAAAGGGAACAGTTGGCGGTATGATTCAAATGTTTTTAGGCGATTCCAAATCGCTTGTAGGCCGTGTCCAAAAAGAAATCAACAAATTCATTCAGGCGCCTGGAACGATGGTTCTATTAACTAACCTCTTGTCCAATGAATGGCAAAAAGTAAAAGTCCAATCTGTTACAAATTTACTTGGAGATTTAGATTTCACATCAACGACAAACAGGATCCAAAGCTATGCGAAAAAGGAACTTGCGTTGCAAAGCCGCTTGGACAAGCCACTTGTGCATTACTGGCAAGACGGACCAGAATGGTTTGCAGGCAATATAGTACCGCAAATGACCGAAAAGGGTTTTGCTCTTGCTGAAAGTCAGCTTGAAGATGCCATCAAACGCTTAAATCTAGAACAAATCGTTAAAGAACAGGTAGACTCCTTCCCAGTATCTGTACTGGAGGATCTGGTGCTAGGCATCTCGAAAAAAGAATTCAAGATGATTACTGTATTAGGTTTTGTACTTGGAGGACTTATTGGGATTATTCAAGGAATTGTCGTGATCATCTTCTAATTGAAGAGCCTTTTGAATATATCTACTAGAGAGTAAATGACGAAAACAAAAAGAAAGCAGGGGATCATATGGTTAACATTTACAACGAAATCAATGCATTAGAAGGAACTTTCCGTAAAACTAATGAATATTCAGCCTTGAAAAAAGCGATTGAAACAGTAAAGGGCGATAAAGAAGCAAAGGCTATTTTTAAGAGTTTCAGAGAGGTACAAATGAAACTTCAGAAAAAACAAATGCAAGGCGAGCAAATTGGCGAAGATGAGTTGCAATATGCTCAAAAAACTGCACAGCTAGCACAGCAAAATAAAAAAATCGCCAACATGCTGCAAGCAGAAATGGCTTTAAGCGGATTGATTGAAGAAATTAATCGTACATTAGTCAAACCAATTGAAGGATTGTATAATGAATTAAATTAGTTTTGAACAGCAGGCAACGTGAAAATACGTTGTCTGCGTTTTTTTGTGGAAAGAGAATGCACCTAAAACTAATTACGCTTTGCACGATAAAATTTGCTACAATAGGTGAGATGGTTTGAAATCAGAGGGATTGAAACACATGGTAGAAAGAAGTGACTGGAATGAAAGTATTAAAAATAAATCCCGCATATCCGCAAGACTTTATGCGTGTTTTTCATGATATTACAAACTTATTTTTTGAAGATACAAAGATAGCGAAAAAAGAGATGGTGCCTGATTTAGAAGTGTATTTTACACATTCAATCAGTGATGACCATCTAATTAAAACAGAGGCAGAACTACATGCAGAGGATGAAATTTACCGAAGCCATTATGAACAACAATATGCAAACGAAGGCACGGAAAGAGAACAGAAGATTCGTTTGAAAAGAGCTTTATCACATGTTTTGCTCGATACCTTAGAGCAAATGACAGAGATTAAGCAGCAGTGGGGAATCCTAACGGGCATACGTCCGACAAAGCTTTACCATAAATTTCGTAAAGCAGGCTTATCAGACGAAGAGATTCATCAAAAATTGGTATCTGAATTTAGCTTGTCAGATGAAAAGATAGACATGCTCAAGAAAATTGTTCAAACACAATTAAAGACGATTCCTGATTTAGATCAGATACACCAAGAAGTCAGCATCTATATAGGTATTCCTTTCTGTCCCACGAAATGTGCGTACTGTACGTTTCCTGCATATGCAATCCAAAGTAACAGAAAACAAGGACGTGTTGCGACATTCCTAGATGGCTTACATTATGAAATAGAAGAAATGGGCAAGTGGCTTAAAGAAAATAATATAAAAATCACTTCTGTTTACTTTGGAGGAGGTACTCCAACTTCAATAGAAGCAGATGAAATGGATGCGCTATACAAAACGATGTTTGATTCATTCCCACATATGGAGGCTGTCCGCGAAATTACAGTAGAAGCAGGAAGACCGGATACCATTACAGAGGAAAAGTTGGAAGTGCTGAAAAAGTGGGGAATTGATCGCATCAGCGTAAATCCTCAATCGTATACAGACGAAACGTTGAAAGCGATTGGACGGCACCATAGCGTTCAAGAGACCATAGATAAATTTTGGATGGCTAGAAAGTCTGGCATGAATAATATTAATATGGACTTGATTATCGGCCTTCCAAATGAAGGGCTAGATGAATTTGAACATTCAATAGAAGAAACAGAAAAAATGATGCCGGAATCTTTGACAGTCCATACACTAAGTTTCAAACGCGCTTCTGAAATGACGCATAACAAGGAAAAATATAAAGTGGCGGATCGTAAAACAGCGGAAGCCATGATGCACCGTGCTCATAGCTGGACAGAGGAGCATGGCTATACACCGTATTATTTATATAGACAAAAAAATATTTTGGGGAATTTAGAGAATGTCGGCTATTCGCTACCAGGCGAAGAAAGCATCTATAATATAGCAATCATGGAAGAAGCTCAAACCATCATTGGCTTAGGATGTGGTGCTTCTACAAAGCTTGTTAATAATGCCACAGGAAAAATTAATCAGTATCACAATCCTAAAGAACCAGCCCAGTATATTCTAACGTATCAAGATGCCTTCGATAAAAAAATCGACGCACTTAACGAACTATATGATATTGTGAAGAAATAAGCACCCATGCAATTTCTATACGGATTCTGTATAGAAATTGCTTTTTATTTCCAAATACAGACATATCTTGTAGATAATCAGGCTATACATAAATAACACATATTTAGCATAGGATAAATCATGTTAGGCAACGGACAACCTAGAGCAATAATGGTATAATAATTAGTACAATACAGAGTAAACGACATTATTCGACAGATTCATAGTCTTTAGTCGGCGGGCTATTCGTATTGGAGGTTTAATTATGGACGAATATACACTCAAAACACAACTAACGGCAATCCATCAAGGAGAAGCCGAAGAAGAACAAAATCTATCTGAAATCATAACAGCGATGATTGAACATATAGGTTCTCCCGATAGCGACCTTAGAGAAAATCTTATCTACCAAACACTCTCTCGCTATATTGAAGACAATCGTTTGTCAGATGAGATGCTGACAGATCTCTTAAAGCTAGCTTTAAGTGATGATTATTTATTTTACGAAATTGGTGATGTGGGAACAGATCATATTTTCAAAAGAGCATCTGCTGTCTTATTAATTAAGTGGATACTCACGAAGGATCTAGAACGCGCATTCCTTTCTTTGCCACTCCTCGATAAAGCGAGGAATGAATTAGTCTTATATTTAGATTTAGAACAAGATTTAAGAGGTTACATTCCCGAAAAGGGATGGGCATGTACGATTGCTCATACAGCAGATGCAATTGATGCTTTAGTAAAGAATCCAAAATTGGATGTTGAGCAATTCCCTTCTATATATGAAGCTCTTGTGAATAAAGTATTTACAGCAACCATTGTATATGTAGATGACGAGGAAGAACACTTATTGGCACCGATCGTAACCATGCTTGGAATAGGATTATCTATTGAAACGGTTAGCGGCCTATCTCAGAAAGTACCAGTCTTTTTGGAACTCCAAAAAGAAAAGATGGAAGAGGAAAAATACGTAAGACTCTATAAAAATAGCAAAAATTTCTTAAAGAGCATGTATATTGCGACCGAGGAAAAGGAAGAATGGCTTCCTATCCACTCGAAGATTAATGTATGTTTGACTAATATTAATCAGATGCACCCTCAAAGAAACTATATTGGAAAAATTTAATACTCCAAGACCTTCTCATTCATTAAATGAAAGAGAAGGTCTTTTTTATTAGATCTTATTAGGCTAATTAAAGCAAAATGCATGAAAAAAGTGCTATTACGACAATAAATAGATTAAAAAGAGAATTTAATATTAATTTCTAAGTTACCTATCCTATAATATCCGACATAAAAAATGATGATTCTCACTTTCTATCGCAAAATACGTAAAAAAATAATATAAATGTGACAATAGACTGAATATACTGGAACTAATATTTATGCTATTTTATTTATTTTTATTAAGTTAATTAACTATTTAGATGATTATCTATAAATAAAAATACAAAATCAACTAATAAATTGGGAAAACGATGACATTTTTGAATTAGGCTAATTGTATCTCATTTAAAAATATTCTATCAACTTCTTTTTTTCTTGTTATTAGTTTGATATAGTATTAACAAGCAAGGTTGTCGAAAAGCTGTTTTTGGTGACGACAACTACTTCTAACTATTAGATTGAGGAGGATATGAGAATGGTTAAGTATATCTTAAAAAGGCTTGCCTATATATTAGTTGCATTGTTTGTAATTGTTACAGCAACGTTTTTCTTAATGAGAATTGCTCCAGGTAGTCCTTTCGCTAGTGAGAAAAGTGTACCGCCTGAAATTCAAAAGGCATTAAATGAGGAATATGGATTGAATAATCCATGGTATATCCAATATAAAGATTATTTGGTTTCCACTGCAAAATTTGATTTTGGTGAATCAATGAAATATAAAGGTCGTTCAACAAACGATATGATTTCTGAAAGTTTCCCAATTTCACTTACTTTAGGGATTGAAGCAATGCTATTAGCTGTTGGCTTCGGTATATTAATTGGTGCGGCATCCGCGCTTTATCATAATAAATGGCCCGATTATCTCGGAACCACGTTTGCCGTCTTAGGCATATCTGTCCCGTCCTTTATCTTAGCAGGTTTATTGCAGTATTTTGTCGGGTTAAAGTGGGAGTTACTGCCGATAGCCGGCTGGAATGGCTTCATGTATAGCGTTTTACCAGCTATATCTATTGCCATCATGGATATGGGATTTGTCGCTAAATTAACTCGATCAAGTATGCTTGAACAAAATCATAGTGAATATGTAAAGATGGCTCGTGCCAAAGGGATTGGCAAGTGGACAACTCTTTTCAAGCATTCATTGCGTAATGCTTTAATGCCGGTTGTGACTTATTTAGGACCACTAGCTGCTGGTGTTATTACAGGTAGTTTCATTATCGAACAGATTTTTGCGATTCCTGGCTTAGGTAAATACTTCGTTACAAGTATTTCGAATCGTGATTACACTGTAATCATGGGTACAACAGTATTCTATTCAATTATTCTTTTATTTGCGGTATTACTCGTAGATATTCTATATGTAATTATCGATCCACGTATTAAGTTGAAAGGAGCGAAAAAATAATGACGCAATCATTTAAAGAAATTCCGAAAATTTCAAAAGATAAGTTTAAGATTATCGGAAGAAATGATAAAGATACAGAGAAATTAGCAGATAAATCCGTATCCTTCTGGAAAGAAGTAAGACTGCGATTTTCTCATAATAAGCTAGCTGTTTTTGGTTTAGTAGTTTTAGTAATCGTTGCATTGCTAGCTATTTTCGTTCCTTTGCTTTCTCCATATAGCTATCGCGAACAACTAGGTCTTTATAATGCACCACCTTCTTCAAAACATTGGTTTGGTACAGATGACCTTGGACGAGATGTGTTTGTACGTGTTTGGTTTGGAGCTCGAATCTCCTTATTTATTGGTCTGTCAGCAGCAATAATTGACTTAATTATTGGCGTAACATGGGGAGCAGTTTCAGGTTTATTGGGCGGACGCGTAGATGATATTATGATGCGTATTGCCGATGTTCTTACAGCGGTTCCTTATCTATTAGTAGTTATTATCTTGCTAGTAGTAATGAAACCAGGTTTAATTCCTTTAATTGTTGCTTTATCTATCACAGGTTGGGTAAAGATGGCTCGTATTGTACGTGGTGAAGTATTATCTATTAAAAATCAGGAGTATGTACTTGCAGCAAGAACTCTAGGTGCTGGCACGAAGCATATTATCCTAAAACACCTTGTACCTAATGCTCTAGGTGCAATCTTAGTTACTATGACATTAACGATCCCAAGTGCTATTTTTACAGAGTCATTCCTAAGTTACTTAGGATTGGGTGTTTCTGAACCAATGGCAAGTTGGGGAACAATGGCCTCAGAAGGGAATAAAGCAATTGATACAGCACCATGGCGTCTAATCTTCCCAGCTGTATTTATCTCATTAACAATCTTTGCGTTCAACGCAGTAGGTGACGGCCTTCGTGATGCGCTTGATCCAAAATTACGTAAATAATAATCTTTTAAAGAAGTAGGTGAGAGTATGAGCGAAACATTATTAGAAGTAAAAGATTTGAAAATAAACTTTAAAACTTATGCAGGGATTGTCCAAGCGGTACGCGGTGTTAACTTTGATTTAAAACAAGGCGAGACATTAGCTATTGTAGGGGAGTCAGGCTCCGGGAAATCCGTTACAAGCAATGCGTTGATGAAACTCATTCCACAACCACCTGGCATATATGATCAAGGTCAAATTCTCTTTGAAGGAAGAGATTTGATTCCATTGACAGAAAAAGAAATGACAAAAATCCGCGGTAATGAAATTGCGATGATCTTCCAAGATCCGATGACTGCGTTAAACCCAACGATGAAAGTTGGTAAGCAGATTATGGAAGTAATCTTAAAACATAATAAAAAAGCAACTCGTGACTCAGCTAAAAAGAGAGCGATTGAATTGTTGGATGAAGTAGGGATTCCTTTCCCAGAAAAACGGTTCAAACAATATCCACATGAGTTTTCAGGCGGTATGCGTCAACGTGTAGTTATTGCGATTGCGCTTGCAGCAGAGCCGAAACTATTAATCGCCGATGAACCGACAACAGCACTTGATGTAACAATCCAAGCGCAAATTATAGAACTAATGAAGAAAATTCAAAAAAACAGCAATACATCCATCATCTTTATTACGCATGACTTAGGAGTCGTAGCGAATATCGCTGATCGTGTAGCTGTTATGTATGCTGGCCAAATTGTCGAATATGGTTCAGTAAATGAAATATTCTATAATCCAAGACATCCATATACATGGGGCTTACTTGGCTCTATGCCGGATTTAGAAAACAGTGAAGATGAATTATTGCGCACAATTCCAGGTTCACCACCTGATTTAACTAATCCTCCAAAAGGGGATGCCTTTGCACCACGAAATGAGTTTGCTATGCAAATTGATTATGAAGAAGAACCGCCAATGTTCCAAGTTAGTGAAACACACTTTGCGAAAACATGGCTCTTACATCCTGATGCACCGCAAGTTCCAATACCGGAGGCAGTGCAAAAACGTATTGATGGTTACTTAGCAAAGGACGGTGTTAAACATGTCTGAGAAAATTCTAGAAGTCAAAAACTTAACGCAGCAATTTGGTTCTATTAAGGCTGTTGATGGTATTAGTTTTGATGTTTATAAAGGTGAAACATTGGGTCTTGTAGGGGAATCAGGCTGCGGTAAATCGACAACTGGCCGTTCCATTATCCGTTTGTATGATATGACAGATGGTGAGATCAAATTCAAAGGCGAAGATATTAATGGGAAAAAATCAAAAAGGGATTTAAAAGAATTTAATCGTGAAATGCAGATGATTTTCCAAGATCCCTATGCTTCATTAAATCCTCGTATGACAGCAGGAGAAATTATTGAAGAAGGCTTCGAAATACATGGCCTCTATAAAAATAGAAAAGAACGCAAAGAAAAAATAGGTTCTTTACTAGAAGTAGTAGGACTAAATCGTGAACATGCGAACCGCTATGCGCATGAATTTTCAGGCGGACAACGCCAACGTATCGGTATTGCTAGAGCGCTAAGCTTAAATCCAAGTTTCATTATTGCGGATGAGCCAATTTCTGCACTAGACGTATCCATTCAAGCGCAAGTCGTGAACTTATTGAAAGAACTGCAAAGAAAACATGGGCTTACTTATCTGTTCATCGCTCATGATTTATCAATGGTGAAATATATTAGTGATCGCATTGCAGTAATGAGACGCGGAAAAATATTGGAACTCGGCACTTCAGAGGAAATCTATCAAAATCCGATACACCCTTACACGAAGTCATTGCTTTCAGCAATTCCATTGCCAGATCCTATTTCTGAAAGTACACGTGTAAGAATACCGTATGAACACGAAGACACTGATGCTGAAGCAACAATGCATGAAGTATTTCCGGGACATTTTGTATACGGTACAGATCAACAAATTGCAAAATGGTATAAATAGTTTTGTCTTTTATTTAATAATGAAAGATTTACTATATAAATCAGAGAGAAGCTATAGTTATATAACTAAAAATACAGAAAATTATAATAAAAGTATGTAAATAAGCTATATAATTAAAATATAAGAAAATTAAATTATCACTGAAAAATTAAATAATTTTCTTTTTTTATATAGTTTCCTCTGATATAGTTATAATAGTTACTCTTTGCTAGTAGCTAAAATGTACACCATAGAGGGGGATATTTATGAAGAAAAAGTTTTTATCGCTAGTGCTATTATCAGCATTAATGCTAGTGCTTGCGGCATGTAACTTTGGCGGTTCTAAAGACAAAGATGAATCATCTGGCTCAGGCTCTAAAGGCGGAGACAAAACATTGAATCTATCAATCACTTCAGAGCCACCAAGTTTAAATCCACAACTTGCTAATGACAGTACTTCTGGTGCGGTTATTCGTGCAGCATTTGAAGGTCTTACTCGTGTAGACAAAGACGGTAATGTTCAAAATGCAGCAGCAGAAGATGTAAAAGTAAGTGACGATAAATTAACGTATACATTCAAGTTGCGTGATACAAAATGGTCAAATGGCGATTCTGTAGTAGCTGGCGATTTCGCTTACGCTTGGAAATGGGCATTAGATCCAAAGAACGCTTCTGAATACGCTTCAATTTTGTACCCAATTAAAGGTGCAGAAGCATACAACAGCGGAAAAGGTTCTGCTGATGATTTAGGTATTAAAGTTGTAGATGACAAAACATTAGAAGTAACACTTGAAAATCCAACACCTTACTTCTTAGAATTGACAGCATTCTATACATACATGCCTGTTAATGAGAAAGTAGTAAAAGATAACAAAAAATGGTACGCTGAAGCTGGCGATACTTATGTAACAAACGGTCCTTTCACATTAAGCGAATGGAAACACAACGACTCAATCACTCTTAAAAAGTATGCTGACTACTGGGATAAAGACAATGTAGCTTTATCTACTGTTAACATCAAAATGGTTGAATCTGAAACAACTGCTAACCGTATGTTCAAAAGTGGCGATATCGATTACTTAGGTTCTCCTTATCAAACTGTTCCACTTGATGCAATGGATGCCTACAAAAAAGATAAATCTTTAAAATCAGTTCCATATGCAGCAATCTATGAATACAAATTCAATACAAAAGGTAAATTCACTAAAAACGCTAATATCCGTAAAGCATTATCTTATGCAATCGACCGTCAAGGTTTAGCTGATAATGTATTAAAAGGCGGTCAAAAACCTGCGTTGAGCAATGTGCCAATCGCAATCGAAGGCTTTGAAGAAGAAAACAACAAATTCAAAGACAACGATATCGAAGCTGCGAAAAAAGCACTTGCAGATGGTATGAAAGAATTAGGCGTTAAGAAAGCAAGCGATATCAAAATCGGTATTTCTATCAACACAAGTGAAGCACATGCTGCTATCGCACAATACATTCAAGAAGGCTGGCACAAAAACCTAGGTATCGAAATTAAAATCGATAACTCTGAATGGCAAGTATATCTTGATAAAGTAACTGCTTTAGACTTCGACGTTGCTCGTATGGGCTGGATCGCTGACTATAACGATGCATACACATTCTTAGAGCGTTATGATACAGCTAAAAATGGTAACAACGATACAGGCTGGGAAGATCCGAAGTATAAATCTTTACTAGTTTCTGCTACAAAAGAAACGGATGAAAACAAACGTCTTGATTTGTTAAAACAAGCTAACACATTGCTAGCTGAACAAATGCCAATCGCACCAATCTACTTCTACGTTAACAACTACGTAGCAAAAGATTATGTGAAAAACATGGCACCTAACAAAATCGGCGAAATTGATTTAAAAGCTGTAGATATTCAAAAATAATTTTGTTTAAGACTGCTTCCATCGAAACAAATCGATGGAATGCAGTCTTTTTTAAATGAGTCTATAAGGATAGCTATTAGAAATTGTATATTAAAAATTAATTTTATTATGACAGCAAAATAAAGAGGTTTTTACATAAAAAAATCGAATTTATTCATTAAGCAAAGAATGGGGGGAGAATATGAGATTTCAAAGTATAACGTTTGAAAAGAATGGGAGATTAGCGATTATAAGCTTGAATCGTCCCAATGCGATGAATGCTATGGATGATACGATGCTCCAGGAATTGGCCGAGTGCTTTGAATTGCTTAAAAATGATGGAAGTATTCAAGTGCTGATGCTAAAAGGGAGTGGCAAAGTATTCTCTGCTGGCGGCGATATTAAAACGATGCTCGGAACAGGAGACGATTCAATTGATATGCTACAAGCTATGGATACAATCTCTCGCATGATTAGAGCTTATTATACCCTTCCGATGATTACAATCGCGGCTGTCCATGGGGCTGCAGCTGGGCTTGGATTTAGTCTTGCCTTAGCAAGTGATATTATTATCGCTGAAGAGAATAGCAAACTTGCCATGAATTTTATCGGCATAGGTTTGATTCCAGATGGAGGCGGCCATTTCTTTATGAAAGAAAGAGTCGGTGTACCAAAAGCGAAACAGCTGATATGGGAAGGCAAGACGTTGGATGGTCCTTCAGCAAAAAGTCTGGGGCTGATTGATCAAGTAGCAGAAAAAGGGACAGCTGTTGAACAAGCTGTACAATTGGCACAAAACTTACTACATTCACCTCTAGCAGCCATGATTGAAACAAAAAGAATTTTAAATGGCCATAAACAAAAAGAATTAGATGAAATATTAGCGTTAGAAGCAAAAGGCCAACAGCTAATGAGACAAACTAGTGACCATTTAGAAGGCATACAAGCATTTATAGAGAAGCGTGACCCACATTTTGAAGGAAAGTAAAAAGAGACATTTCGACTTGAAATGTCTCTCTTTTCATTTATTCTTTCTAAAACTTCCACTATACATGAAATAGAATTAGCTTGCCTTGAGGATCTACTAGGCGATGAGTTTTTTCGCTATAGCCTAATTCTTCAATTTTTTCAGCCCCTTGTGATTTTGCTGTTGCCTGATCTGGAAAATCCCAAGCTTCATCTTTTAAAATTTCTCCCGATTTCTCGAATGCTGTAAAACGGTATGTTTGCATTCTAATCACCCCTTATATGAATATGTATTCATTATACAAAAAAATTGAAATAGCTGTACAATATATCGATACAAAATGTTAGAATAGTATGATAAAGTAAGAACAAATATTCGTATAAGGAATGAGGGATACAATGTCATCTATACGATTTTTCCACTGTGCTGATTTGCATCTGGATAGCCCTTTTAAAGGAATGTCTGATTTACCTTCCCATGCTTTCAAACGGCTTAGAAATAGCACATTCGATGCTTTTCAACAATTGATAAATGATGCCATACAAGAAAGACCAGATTTTATTTTAATAGTCGGCGACTTGTATGATGGAGAGGAAAGAAGCCTTAGAGCCCAACAAATTTTTCAAAAAGGGATGGAGCAGCTCGCGTTGTATAATATCCCTGTCATTATTAGTTACGGAAACCATGATCATCTAAGCGGCAAGTGGACGCGTTTCTCGTTGCCGTCCAATGTCCAAGCTATGCCAGCAGAAACCGAGACCATCACTCTTCATATAAGAGGAATGAACGTCAATATTACGGGATTCAGTTATCGTGAAAGACATATTCCACAAGCGATGGTACAGAGTTATCCAGCCGCAAAAGATCGAGAAGCAATACATATCGGCATGCTGCATGGCAGTATTCGTGGGGATGCTACGCATGATGTCTATGCGCCTTTTACAATAGAAGATTTATTATCAAAACAATATGATTACTGGGCGCTTGGCCATATCCATAAACGCCAGATTTTGCATGAGAATCCGATGATCGTATACCCTGGTAACATTCAAAGTAGGCACCGTAAGGAACTAGGGGTAAAGGGTTTTTATGATATCGAACTATCTAAGGGACAGGCCACCTACAATTTCAGGCCTGCTTCCGCCGTAGTCTTTGAAGAAATAGAAGTGGACTGTAAAGAGATTCTGCATGCAAATGATTTGCTGAAAGTCTGTGCTGAAGCAATCGACGGATTTCGTAAAGAATACGGTGCTGGCCTCGTATGGCTCCATTTAAAAAATATCAATGAACGAGCCCGCACGTTGTTTGAAGATGCACAGCTTGCAGAATGGGTTGACATTATGAGAGAAGAACAAGAGAATGAAATGCCATTTGTTTGGATACAAGCTATTGCTGTCGACCTGTCTAGCATTTCTCACTATAAACCTACGTTTGCATCAGAATCAGTTTTGCAGGCGATCAATGAATGGTCTGATGATGAGATGAGAGAAATACTTAAAGAACTTTACCAGCATCCAAAGGCTGGGCGCTATTTAGATGAACTGACCTCTGAAGATTTAAAGAATCTTAGGTTTGATGCTGAGCATCTGTTTAAATTAGGCTTTCAATAAATAGAAGGATAGGGGGCATCATATGCGTATTCGTCGACTGGCTATTTATGGTTTTGGCCAACATGAAGAAATCAATATAAAGCTTCAGGAAGGGATCAACGTGTTTTATGGGATGAATGAAGCCGGGAAAACAACAATCCAGCAATTTATCCTTCAAATACTGTTTGGCTTTCCACAAAAGAATCAACAGCTCCCACGTTATGAGCCTAAAAAAGGAGGCAAATATGGTGGGCTGATTGTGCTGGAAGATGAGGAATTTGGTGTTTGTACAATAGAACGAATCCGAGGAAAGGCTGGAGGCGAAGTAACTGTCCACCTTGCAAATGGTGAATCGGGTGGTGATGAACTATTATCAAAAATTCTGCATAACTATAATCGACAGAGCTTTGAAGCTATATTTGCTTTTTCGGTGCATCCCCTCCAGCATATAGAAAAGCTTTCTGAGGAGGAACTGAGCCGTGTGCTTTTAGCATCAGGGACTACTGGTATTGACCAGCTATCAGCCCTTGAGCAAAAACACGATAAAATACAAAAAGAACTATTCAAAAAATCCGGGAAGCTTCCAATCATCAACAAACAAATAAATGAGATAGCCGCACAAGAAGCAGCCTTGAAAGAATATAAAAGAGCATTAGAGGAATATGAACCTGCCATCAAAAGAATTGATATCCTTGAAAATAAATTAGCTCAATTAGAAAATGATGAAGAAAGACATCGACAAAAGATACAGGAGTTAACCAAATACAAACAGATTTATCCATTGTTAAAAAGAAGAAAAAAAGCTCAAGAAGAGCTTTCATCTATTCGCTATACTACTTTTCCAGTCAAAGGACTTAGTCGATTAGAACAATTGGAAGAAAGGCATTTAGCCAATGAAGCGTCAATAGGAAGTATAAGGAAAGAGCTTAATCGTTTAGAAGATGTGCTACAAAAAGAATGGGATGAAGATCATTTCTTAAAAGTGCAGGAACTGTTGAATAGAGATAGTGAATGGCGGGAATGGCAAGCACAAATTCGCCAATTGAATAGAGAGATAGAAAAACAAAGACAAAGTATGGATGAGCAATTTCAATTAGTAGGTGTCATTCAGAAAGATGAACAGCGCTCATTGTTGGAAGCGGAGGTTTCCATACAGCAGGAAAATCAATTCTATCATCACTTAAAAGAGTTAAAACACCATGAAGACCAATTGGACATGCAGCAAAACATTCTCGATCAAATTCAAAAAGAAATACACTCACTAAGCTACAAGCTTGATGAAGCCTATCAAAATGCACCGACAGAACAAGAGCACACACGCTTAAAACGTTGGCAAGAAGAACGCTCTTCTCAATCACAGCAAGAAAATAGGCAATCGATTAAAGGAGGCAAACAGCAACCGGCAAAACTATTGGCCTTTGGACTAGCAGTAGTTTCCCTTGCTGTAGTTTTTATGTTCAACAGAACTGAGCTTGGCTTTATTGGATTGGCGGCTGCTATCTTTATCTATATAGCGTTTGATCGAAAAAAGACAACACAGAGACAGAATGGACCATATGCCGCAAATGACGCTGAGATGAGAGAAATTGAGGGGCATATTCTTCAATACGATCAGCGAGTGCTCTTCATTGAACAGCAATTAGAAGACAAAGAGAAGGATCAAAAAGCTGCTTTGCAAGAGTTTAATGATCTAACAATTAAAATGAATGAGAGTAAAAGAAAGCTCACTGAATTTCTACACGCTTATCGAATAGGCGGTCAATTCCAGTATGAGTTGTACAATGAACTTTTCCGTCTGATTCGTCAACTACAGCAAGCAAATAAGCAGCTTGAAATGAATCTTGAGCAATTACAAACACTTGAACGTCTTAGCGCTGACAGGCTCCAGGAAGGCTATGAAATCTGTGGCATCGCTTGTACAGCTGAAAACTTTGCGGCTGTATTGAACAGCACGCACCAACAATTAATGCAGCAAAAAAATACCTATGAAAATGCGATCGCTACAAAGCAACAACTTCTTTCTAAGTGGGATGAATTATCACTTCTCCAGCAATCTTATATGGATGAAATGAAAAAGTTATATGCTGAAGCCGGGGTCGACAGTAAAGAAGAATTCTATAAAGCTGGGGAACAATCTGTTTTGAATGCTAATCTAACCACTGAATTATCACAGATTAATGATCAATTGTCTTCCTACGACACAGATCTACTGAATCTAGACTTGCTAGATGAAGAAGCAACGGCTCGTTTAAATGACGAGATGAAGCATGAAAAAAATGTGCGTGAAGAGAAAAATGCCCTGTTAAAAGAAAGAGCAGAGCTGATTGCTAAAACGCAACATCTATTAGAAGACGATCAATACAGAAATCAGATACAGTTATTTGAGCAGCAAAAAGCAAAGTTAAACCAACAGGCAAAAGATTGGATTGTATCAAAATTGATCTCTCATGCGATTGCCCAAACAGTCACGAGTTTAAAAGATAAAAAGCTGCCTGCAGTATTAGAGGAAGCCTCTCGATTTTTCGGTCTTTTAACGAACGGACGCT
The DNA here is from genome assembly GCF_008638315.1 of Rummeliibacillus sp. TYF-LIM-RU47. NCBI lineage: Bacteria > Bacillati > Bacillota > Bacilli > Caryophanales > Caryophanaceae > Rummeliibacillus > Rummeliibacillus sp. TYF-LIM-RU47. Next base: position 54,418 of record NZ_VVIR01000002.1, read on the forward strand.
ATGATTCACTTTATATCAATTCCGACGGTTATTTTGAAACAGGAGCTGCAGATGGCATGCACTATTCAATGTCTGAACTATCACAAGCAACGAAGGAACAAGCATATATTGCACTTCGCTTTGCATTAGCAAAATCCTTGAAAAATTCTGCGTCGTTTCCGCTTGTTATGGATGACCCGTTTGTCCATTTTGATACTTTGCGGATTCAGAACATGGTACAATTAATTGAGCGCATGATGAATGGCCATCAAATACTTTATTTTACTTGCCATGAAAGAATGCTAGATAAGTGGAGTAATGCAAAAATTATCCATGTAGAAGAATTAAAAAATGAAAGGGGATTGACTTCGGTATGAATGGGGTTGCAACATTACAAGCAGGAGCACCAGTCGATCAATATTTGCTCATTAAACAAGCGACAAAAGGCGTAACCACAGTGGGTAAGCCTTTTATGACACTCATTTTGCAGGACAAAAGCGGGAGTATCGAGGCCAAGCTTTGGGATACAGGAGAAGAGCAAGAGAAGTTGTATCAAGCTGGCGGCATTGTTCGCATCGGTGGCGAAATTCATGATTACCGTGGAAAACTTCAATTGAGGATAAAGGCGATACGTCCGGTAAAAGCGGATGAGAACATATCTGTTACAGATTTAGTCCAGTCTGCAGAAATACCAAAAGAAGAGCTATTCAATCAATTAATGGAATTCTTCTTTGAGATTCAAAATCCAACGATATCTCGTATTACAAGATATTTAATCATGGAAAATCAACAATCATTGATGACATATCCAGCAGCTACGAAAAATCATCACGATTATGCATCTGGATTGCTCGATCATGTTGTTTCTATGCTGAAGCTTGGAAAAGCAATAGCAGACTTATATCCAGTGCTAAACCGGGATCTTTTGTATGCGGGCATTATCTTGCATGATATTGGTAAGGTAATAGAGCTTTCTGGACCTATTTCAACAAGCTATACGGTAGAAGGTAATATGCTTGGCCATATTTCAATAATGGTAACTGAAATAGCGATTGCAGCCAAAGAATTAAATGTGGATGGGGAAGAGGTTATGCTATTGCAGCATATGGTTCTATCACATCATGGCAAAGAAGAGTGGGGCAGTCCGAAGAAGCCTATGCTTCAGGAAGCTGAAATCCTCCATTACATCGATAATATTGATGCCAAGATGAATACATTAAAACGTGCACTTGGTAAAACGAAGCCTGGAGAATTCACAGAACGACTTTTCCCATTGGATAATCGTTCATTCTATAAACCAACAATAGAATAAAAAAAGCCCTGGATCATGGATCCAGGGTTTTTTATGCATTATTTTGTAGCTGCTGAGCTTTTAAATTGAGCTAATGCGTCTTTTAAGTCTTTGTCTTTAATTTTCACGTCTGCATCTTTTACAAGTTTAGATACTTTTGACAACAGTTGTGATTGGTCAGCTTTTTGAAGTTGAAGTTTTTTCTTAATTTCAGCTTTGTTATCTTCAAAAGAGCCTTTCACTTTTGCATCGCGCTCATCTTCTAATTTAATGATGTGATAGCCATATGATGTTTTAACAGGTTCACTGATTTCACCCTTTTTAAGAGCATAGGCAGCTTTAGTAAATTCAGGGACCATTTTGTCTGGACCGAACCAACCAAGTTCGCCGCCAGCTTCTGCTGAGCCAGTATCTGTAGAGTTTTTCTTAGCAAGCTTAGCAAAGTCTTCACCTTTATCTAATTTTGCTTTGATGTCTTTAGCTGTTTTTTCATCAGCTACAAGGATGTGGCTTGCTTTCAACTCTTTTGACATCTCATCATAATAAGATTTCATATCTGCTTCTGAGACTTTTACGCCATCAGCCATAGCAGCTTCTTGTAACAGATTCAATTTAATGCTGCGTTTGAATGATTTGTCATTTAGATTTTGAGCTGCCAACGTTTGTTCGTAGTTTTCGCCCATTTCTTTCTTTTGTTTTTCGTATTCTTTATTAACTTCTTTATCCGACACTTTATATTTATCGTTCAATACTTTTTCAATGACAATCAATTGCAATGCTGATTCACCAACGGAATCCTTCATTTCACTGTAAAGCTGATCTTTTGTCACATCGCCGACTTTTGAAGTTGCGACTTTTTCATCTCCGGCATTTCCGCATGCTGATAACGCGAGTACAGATGCTGCAAGTGTTAATGATAGTACAGTTTTTTTCATCTTTCTAATCTCTCCCAACTTGAGTTCCTACTACTTATGCACATGTAACTATACCATAGAACGATGAGAAAAGGAAAAGGTTGCAGGGGAAATCGCCTAAAGAAGTTTTAAAGTACTGAATAAGATATAAAAGAAATGAGCAAAGGAGGTGCTAAGAATGAGTGGTGGAGGACACGGCGGCTACGGCGGTAACTACGGTTCTGGTTTCGCTTTATTGGTAGTTCTTTTCATTTTATTGATCATTGTAGGTGCAGCTTACATCTACTAATTGAAGAAGGAAAAGCCGCTTACATTGACTTGTAAGCGGCTTTCTTCTTATACACTATAGGCACGAAAAGACTCATGACCATGCATAGTCTATTTTAAACTGTAAACATCATTTCTAAGTAAAATGATACAAGTAAGATTGTGATCAGTACATTAATAGTGCGATAAATTTTAGGTTGTTTCTCCTCGGGGATTTCTTTCTGTGCGCAAAGTGTAAAAGTCATGCGGTTAATTTGGAACAGATAGAATACCGAGAATAGGACGACAATAGCGATGATCAAGTCTTTTCCTCCCCTCTATTAATACCCCTTAAGCATAACAAAAGAGAGATAAATATGACAAGCCAGTTCTCTTTTTATGCTCCACAAAAAAGTAGAAAAAAGAAACAAGCAAAAATCATGGAAGATGAGTAAAGTTTCTGCTTAGGACAGTTTCACTCTCATTGTCATAGGAAATCAAAATTTCAAAGCCTTTATCTGTCTCTTCTATAAATGCTTTTTTAGGTGAATGGATTAAATGTTTTACATACAGCAAATCGATTACGCACAAACCACAGTGATAGGCCAATAAAATGGCGAAATAATGACGGTAAGTCGAATAAATCAAGCCACCCATAATGAGTATGCTATTGAGCACGACAAAAGGAATCGTCAAAGCAATCATATAGCGTAGTTTAATAATGGGTTCGGTAATACGAATGGAGAGCAAAGGAATAACACCAAATTGCTTTTCAAGCTTAAAGCGCAACCGATTGTGGCAACGAGCCAATGGTAAAAAGTGCAGTAACTTATGTGCCGGGTAAACCATTAAAAAACCAGCCAAAAATAATGGGAATAATCGATCTGTCACTGGACTGTCCCGATAGGCAGTCATCGTAATATAAAAGAAAGAAAAGGCCAGTAACATAAATATAGCTGAGAAAAGAAATAGTCGATGATGGCCGTATTGTTTTTTGACATTAATGTGTTTCCAGCAGTGCACCTCTTAGCATCTCCTTTTCTATACGAATAAAAAGCTTAGATACATACAGTAAAGCTTTTTATATAGAAAATCAAGATGAATTTTTTACGTCTCAACATCGTCTACAATGCACAGGAATTTGGCATTAGAAAAAGTACATAAATCTACAAAATTCCACCATGTATTTCGAAAAAAATAAATCCAATATCATCCCAGTAAAAGGCATGATATTGGATATAAAGTCAATCTTCCATCTTCTTTAATGAAACTTCAAAAATCTCCATAAAATCATCGCCGTAGATATTACGAATTAGGGCGATTAATTCGAAAAATTGTGGAAATTCGCCATACAACTCTCTTAGAGGGATAGAACCATCGATCACAGTATGTCTCGAATGATTAAAGTTTCCATACAGTTCTAAAAGTAATTCGTGGCCTTTCTCGGTTAGTTCAACATATGTATTTCGTTTGTCATTATCGCGTTTTGAAAATGACAGCAAGCCGCGCTCTTCTAAATTTTTCGAAAAATTAAAAGCCGTCGAAACATGCATAACGCCGAACTTAGCAATATCCGAGATAGAAGCGCCTTTTAGATTGTTTGCAATAAGCAATACATGATGCTCGTTAATATTTAACCGGTAGGGCTTAATCCATGCTTGCCAATCCTTTTCCACGGCTTTCCAAAGAGCCTTGGATAATTGGGCAATACGTTGTGAATAAAGCATGGCTTCTTTAGCCGCGATCATTTCTTCAGACATAGCGATCACCACTTTCGTCATTTCTTCATATTATAGCATTTTCATAAGTAGTATAGAATGAAATTCGAAAATATTAAAGAAGGAAATTTTTTTGTAATACTATATTGCCCAAGTAAATTATTTCTTTTTACGATTTTTAAATTCTTCCACTTGTTGTTGAATTTCTTCAACAGAGCTTTGCAATGATTTAATATCGCTTTGCAATTTGTTTTGAACGGGTGTTGTTTCCTGTTTCCATTCATTAACGGAAGATTTCACATCATCCACGAAGTGTGGAATAGTTGATTTTGATTCTTCTTTAATTGTTTTAATAGAGTCTGTCATATTTTGAACCTGTGTTTTTAGGTCTTGTAGTTGTGCATTCATTGAATCTTTTGTATCTGAAAGAGATTTGCGAAAGTCCTTGCCAGATTGAGGTGTTGTGAATAGCATAGCTGCTGCCCCTCCTAATAGGCCAGTAGTCATGCCAAGTAAGAAATTAGAGATTTTCATAGTATTCAGTCTCCTTTCATTATTATATTCATTTCCTTTATATACTATATTAAAACATGTTTTTAGAAAAATAAATTGTTATTTTTTTGGACTGGTAGGTAGAGAAAAGAGAATCAGGTCTTCACAGTTAAACTTTCATATCTACACTATGAAATAAAAGCGCCTATGATAAATTTTTGACCGATTAAAAATACGCCCCAAACAGCTATTCCTAATGATAATGCCAATGCAAGATGTAAAGAATGCTTTAAGGAGATATATATGACAAACAGCATAATCGCAGTTGCCGGAAAACCTGCCAGAACACCGAGTGTAAATTTATTGATTGTATGCGTAGCTTCTCCTTGAATCGTTAGCCAAATAATACTTAAAATACTGATCAATGGTAGTGCAGCTACAATACCTCCATATAAAGGGAATCGTCTTGCCAATTCTGTAACAACGCCAATAATGACTGCTGAACTTAAAATTTTTAGAAGTAAGTACATTTATTTGGATACCTCACTTAATAGTTGAAACGCTTCAACTATCTTATTTCTCTCAACGCTTGTTAATTTATTAAGCGCGTCCTGCAATTTTTCTTCGTCTAGTTCCGTGTTTTTTTTCAAAATAGCTTTACCTTTATCAGTTAAATGGAGATAGACTTTTCGTTGATCCTCAATGGATCTTTCTTTATGGATCCATCCATTATCTACTAACTTTTTCACATGTTCCGAAGCGGTATTATGTGAAATTGTCAGATGATCTGCAATATCACGGATTGTGACAAATTGTTTTTTCTCTACAATTTGCAAAATACGAACACTTCGGTGGGAAATAGCTTCCTCTTGGTTAGGGTGTAAATAGAAATAAATATTAGTAAAATATTTATTTATGTCTTGAATCATATAAAATGCACTCCCTTTATATCGTGTATACAGATTATATCGTATTTATAGATATAATTGTAGTGTTTTAATATTTTTAATTTTGGAATTCAATGAAAGGAATGTAATTTGGAAAAAAATCCTATTAATTAGCAGGAGTTACATAGATTAAATGCGAATATTATATTTAGTAGATTTTGTCGATTTTTTTATTGTTAGAGGATTTTTAGTGCACATTGTAATCGAATGTTAGAAATCGGGAACAGCTTTTATTCAAAGGTCAGTCGTAATTCTATATGAATCGAGGTAGAGTCATGGAAATAAGAAGGGCACAATCGAATGATGCATCAGGAATTGCAAAAGTTCACGTGGATAGCTGGCGAACAACTTATAAAGACATTATTCCAGAAGACTTTTTAAATAAATTGTCGTATGTGAAACGTACTGAGTTATGGGAGAAAAACATTGCTAGTGGAGATAAGTATGCCATTGTTGCGGTCAATAATGAGGGACAAATTGTTGGATTTGCGGACGGGTGGAAGAGAGAAGACAACCTGGTGGAAAACGCATGTGATCTGACCTCCATTTATATCCTAGAGGAGTACCAAGGAAAAGGCATTGGGAAGTTGCTGATGAAGGAACTATTCAAACATTTTAACCAAATGGGTTATGAAAGAATTTTTGTAGAGGTCCTAGAAGAAAATAAAACTCGCCTATTTTATGAACATTATGGCGCTAATTTAATCAGAAATGTCCAAATTCAAATTGGCGGGAAAATGTTGAATGAATTGATTTATGAATGGGAGAATGTCGATGAAGTGTTACAAAAACTTAGGGATTGAAGAACTAGCATGGATATAAGGTTTAATAGTTTTTTAAAAGAAGAACTCACTATCAATGACATTCAAGAAGCAATGAGTGAGGAAGCAATAACTTCAAAAGAGCTCGTAATGTACTATTTATATCGAATAGCTAAGTATGACCAAAGCGGGCCAACCATCAATTCTATGATTGAGATAAACTCAGAAGCCATATTTATAGCTGAAGCATTAGATAATGAAAGAAAGCGAAAGGGTGCTAGGGGACCATTACATGGTATTCCAGTTGTCATCAAAGATAATATAGAAACAAAAGATTCCATGCATACGAGTGCAGGAACAATTGCCTTAGAAAATCATTTAGCTAGGCAGGATGCATTTCTCGTGAAGAAGCTACGTGAAGCAGGGGCTGTTATTTTAGGTAAAACAAATATGACAGAGCTAGCCAATGCCATGTCGAGTGAAATGTGGGCAGGATACAGTTCTAGAGGAGGACAAACATTAAACCCTTATGGTGATCCTAAGCTATTTGTTGGGGGATCCAGTTCGGGTTCTGCAGTGGCAGTTGCCTCGAACTTTTCTGTGTTATCGGTAGGAACAGAAACTGATGCCTCCATCCTTAGCCCGGCTATACAAAACTCAGTAGTTGGTATTAAACCAACTGTCGGTTTAATTAGTCGAAGTGGCATTATGCCTTTTACATACTCACAGGATACGGCGGGGCCATTCGCAAGAACTGTTACAGATGCGGCCATTTTACTTGGTACCTTAACAGGGACAGATGAAAATGATATTGCCACCTATAAAAATGAAGGGAATTCACAACAAGATTATACAGGGTGCTTAGATTCAAAAGGATTATTCGGTGCTAGAATCGGTATATTTAATAACATTTCTGAAGAATACAAAGAGTCAGAGGAATATGATGAACGATTATTTAATAATTCTATTCAGTTAATGATTGAACAAGGAGCTGAAATTATTGAGAATATAGAAATTCCGTCTTTTTATAGAGAATGGAATTGGGGTGTCTCAATGTATGAATTAAAGCATAGTTTAAACAATTATCTTGCTAAATTACCAGCTTATATTCCTGTTCACTCAATATCTGAATTAATACAATTTAATAAGAGTATCAAAGAACAAGCATTGAAATATGGTCAGGATAAATTGGTACAAAGAGAAGATATCTCTAACACGTTAAGAAATCCTGAATATTTATTGTCGAAAATAGAAGATATATATTTTTCTCAAGAACAAGGAATTGACCATGCGTTGAAAAAATATGAACTGGATGCTATTGTCTTTCCTTCATATATTGGGTCTACCATAAGTGCTAAAGCAGGTTATCCATCCATAGCTATACCTGCGGGATATATGGAAAGTGGAAGACCCTTTGGTATAACTTTTGCAGGCACTGCCTTTAGTGAAGATGTCTTAATCAAACTAGCTTTTGCTTTTGAACAAGCTACTAAGTGCCGAAAGCCTCCGGAATTCTATAAATAGTATGAAATGTTTATCAGACGTAAAATTAACCTGATAAGTCTAAAAGTATTTAATGGAGAACCTGTATAAACTTGTACCAATTACGATCGGACGGGGGAATCTTCATGGACATGTGGGATGTTTACGACAAAGACAGAAAGCTGACAGGTAAACAGATGAGGCGCGGTGATGCTTTTGAGCAGGGGGACTTTCATTTAGTTATACATGTATGTCTTTTTAATCAGCAAGGTGAAATGCTGATTCAACAGCGGCAGCCGGATAAGGATGATTGGCAGAACATGTGGGATCTTACGGTGGGCGGCAGTGCATTAGCAGGGGAAACAAGCCAACAGGCTGCAGAAAGAGAAGTGGAAGAGGAGATTGGTCTTGTGCTTAATCTTCAAAAACTGCGCCCTTCTGTAACAGTTAACTTCGAGTATGGATTTGATGATTACTATGTGATTGAAACAGATGTAGACCTCCCGAAACTTCCACTGCCAACTGAAGAAGTAAGCCAAGTAAAGTGGGCAGCTAAAGAAGACATTTTTAATTTAATTTCGGAGGGCCAATTTATTCCATATCACGAGTCATTGATTTCATTATTATTTAATACGAGACATATGATAGGAGCACATAAAAACTAGTGGATCATGACAGCTAACGAAATTTACATAGGAGGAAAGCAATGAATCCAGTAATACATGTTGCACAAAATAGTTCATTACTAGATACATCTTTAGAAATCCAAATTTCAAACCTTCCATCCCATCAGGTTGTAACAGTCCAAGCAAAAATGAGGGATAACCTTGGAACTAGCTGGCAATCTTTTGCAGAATTCAAGTCTGATTCCAAAGGAGAAATTAACTTGGCGAAAGCACAGCCGCTATCAGGTACTTATTCTGCGCCTGATGCAATGGGGCTTTTTTGGTCAATGATTCCGCTGACTTATGAGCCAAAGAGAAAAACGCCTCTACAGCCATTGGAAACAAAAATAACGGTCATGAAGGAACATGAAATCTTAGCCACTCATTCTGTTACGCGTCATGTAGTATCTCCAGCAGTGGATAGAATTCCAGTACGTGAACGAGGGCTGATTGGTACATTCTTTTGTCATTCAAAGAGCGGTCCACTCCCTACCATCATTGTATTAGGCGGATCAGAGGGTGGCTTGCGAGAAAGTAATGCCGCATTGTTAGCTTCCTATGGATTTAATACATTAGCTTTGGCGTATTTTGGTATGGAAGACTTACCAAAAGAGCTAATAGATATCCCTTTGGATTACATTGATAGAGCCATTGATTGGTTGATTGATCATCCAAAGGTAGACGATACAAGAATTGGGTTAATGGGAACATCTAGGGGAGGTGAACTAGCCCTGTTAAGTGCTTCCATTTTTCCGTCTATCAAAGCAGTTGTAGGCTTTGTGCCAAGTGGCGTTATTTATCCAGGGATCGGGCAATCAGCCATTGGCGTTCCTTCATGGCAATTTAAAGGGAAATCATTTCCCTTTGCTTATGGTGAGGTGCCAAAGGAAGTTGGCGAAGAAATTCAACAGGCAAAACAATCAGGAAAGCCTATATCATGGCGCAAAACCTACCACTTTTGGGCAGTGGGTGAGAAAGAGGCAGAAATAGAGGTAGAAAATATTAAGGGACCAGTTCTTTTGATTTCAGGTGGAGATGACCAGCTATGGCCTTCAGATGTGTTGTCAGAAAAAGTGATAACCAGATTGAAAGAACACAATCATCCTTATGATTATGAGCATATCAATTATCCAAAAGCAGGACACTCTTTTGGCCCTCCTGGTTTACCAACCACTCAATTGGTTCTCCCTTATGGGAACGGGATGCAATTGTTGTTTGGTGGAAATCCAAAAGATAATGCACATGCACAATTTGATGCGTGGCAAAGAGTAAAGGTGTTCTTTGATCAGCACTTAGCCGATTCCTGAATCTCTGCGCTAGGTTCGTTTAACAGGATGACAGAATAGAATAATAATGGAGGTGATAAAAAAATGAGTACATTAATGCTGGCGGGATGGACGCCTATTTTGGTTCTAGGGATTCTATTTCTTATGGTTGTTTACTTTATTGCCCACAAGGTATCTAGAAAAACTTTATATTCCGTTTCAATTATATTGAGTTTAATATGTATCGGTTTAGTAATTTATAGTATATATTTTGTTCGTGGGTGGGATGGATTGGGTTACTTATTTACTGCTGTAAGTGTTCTTGCAGGAACATGGATCGGCACTCTAATGGGACTACTCAATACTAAGAAACAAGCGTATTAAATTATAAATAGACAGGGCTAATTTTTTAGCCCTTTCAGTCTTAATTAGAATACATACAAGAAAAAGGAGTAAGATTTCATGCTTAAACGTTATATACACCATTTGTGTATACAAACTAATACATATAAAGAAAGCTTAGAATTTTATACAAAGGCCTTAGGGTTTGAAGTGGTTGAGGAAACACCAAAATTTCATGGACGAGCATTTAATACTTGGTTGAAGTTAGGTGACTTTTATATCGAATTACAAACAGGCAAGTTTGGTGAAAAGCTAGTCGCGGCTAATTCGAATAGTGAAGGATTAGTTCATTTCTGTTTATGGGTGGAAAACCTTCCACTAGAAGTCGAGCGATTAAAAGAATTGAAATCCCATTTTATTTTGAAGGATGAGGAAATCATCTATCATGTCGAAAATGGATCTTTATGTAAGGTGAAAGCACCTGAAGGAACGATTGTGGAATTACGTACTAACAAAGGAATTTAAAGGTGAAGTGTTAAAACTAAAATATAAATGAGATGAGAAATATATGATTTTAGTTGTTAGTGTATCGATTACAAAAGATAAGGAATTATTAATGATTGAAGAAAAAAGAGATTCTGGAATAAATCAATGGAATTTTCATTCGGGTCGAATAGAAAAAAATGAAGATATTATGGCGCTGCCATAAGAGAAGTTAAAGAAGAAACAGGATTAGATGTGGAATTACTTCTTACAACTGGCGTTTATAATTTCACAAGTGATTCAAGTGATCAGATTATTTTATTCCACTTCATAGGAGAAATTGTAAGTGGAGAAGTGAGCATAAGTGAAGAAGCTATTACTAATTTTAGGTGGGTACATTCAAAGGATATTTTAGCTATGACTGATGGTTCATTAAGGAATGCGAAAGTGATCAGACAAATAACAAAGAATATCGTAAACCGAAATTTTTATCCAACTGCTTTATTTAATAGAGACTTATTAACACAGTCATAGTGAATGAAAGTTAATTAAATTGATAAGTGGGTTAAAGGATGGAAATTAACCTAGTAAAGGCAACAGATAATGATGCACAAGCTATTTTTAATATGCAAGTAGCAACATTTAAACCATTGCTAGAGAAATACAAAGACGATGAAATCAATCCAGCAAATGAAAGCATGGAAAAAGTATTAAAAAGAATTAATAGAGAGGATGGTACCTTTTTTAAAATCGTAGCTAGCAACAAGCTGGTAGGGGCTATATTTATTTCGTGGAAAGAAGAAACACAATTTTGGATTAGCCCTATGTTCATCTTACCTACATATCAAGGGAAAGGTATTGCTCAGAAAGTTATTCATTTAGTTGAAGAAATGTACCCTCAGGCTGTTAGTTGGGAGTTAGCGACGATAGTAGAGGAAAAGAGAAACTGTTATTTGTACGAAAAGATGGGTTATAAGCAGACGGGCTTCAGCAAGAAAATAAATGATTGTACAACTCTTATCTATTATAAGAAAGTTTGTCCAACGAGCTTTACTAAGTAAGCTATATGTAATGAAAAGCTAGTGTCGCATTAAATGAAAATAAGGAGAATCTTTCATGGATGAACAAGTAGTAATCGAAGAATATAATGCCGATTGGCCAAGAATGTATGAACAGGAAAAGATAGATTTAATAAAAGTATTCAACGATAAAAACGTTGTAATCGAACATTTCGGCAGTACTTCTATCAAAGGATTAGAAGCAAAACCAATATTGGATATAATGGTTGCCGTAAGAGACTTGGAAGAGGTAGATGAGTTCATACGGCCGTTAGAGAGATTAGGCTATGAATATGTTGAACATAAGGAATTTCCGAATCGCAGGTTTTTTAGAAAAGGGGCACGCAGAGCGGGGACACATCATCTGCATGTCTATAAGTACAATAGCGGTGAGTGGAATAACAAAATTCTCTTTCGGGATTATTTAAGAACCCATCCCACAGAACTTTCACAATACGCCCGATTGAAGAAAGTGCTAGCGGAAAAATATAAGTATGATAGACCTGCCTATACGAAAGCAAAAGAGCCATTTATTCTAGAAGTTATAAAGAAAGCAAAGGGAATTAGCCCAAAGTGATTTGCAAAAGGAATTATTTATGCAAAATAACGATATGTTAAAAAGATTATCCCAAAGATTTATTACTTTTGCCGAAACAGAATGTAAGGACTCCAGTGAATTATATGAAACACTTTCATTGGCCATTGCAAAGGATGATGAACTCCTAGAATTATGCACACATGCGCGTAGTGGACAGCCTGTTCCTAATTTATTATTTGGAGCAGTCCATTATCTTTTATTAAAAGGGACCGAACATAAACTAAAAGAGTTTTATCCTAGCATTGTGGTTGAAGCGAAATTACCTAATGAAGCATTCGATAACTTTAAAGAGTTTTGTGTGCAACATAAAAATGACATTATTCATCTACTGCAGACGAAACTGGTTCAAACGAATGAAGTGCGAAGATGCGCTTATCTTTATCCTGTGTTTAGCTTTATTTATGAAAAGTCACAAAAACCCTTAGCGCTTATTGAAATCGGTACAAGTGCCGGTTTGCAACTTCTCTGGGATCAGTACGCCTATTCCTATAAAGAAGATGAAGTTTTTGGAAATATAGAGTCAAGGTTACATATCACCTCCATCTTAAAAGGAGAGATGGCTCCTCCTGTCTCCTCAACACCTCCACCTGTGTCATCAAGAGTAGGAATTGATTTAAATACAGTCGATTTAATGGATGAGGAAGAATATATATGGCTCAAGTCGCTCATATGGCCAGAGCACAAAGAAAGACTTGCGATGTTTGTAAGCGCTGCCAGTTATATTGAAGAATGTCCTGTACAATTGGTGGAAGGGGATGGCGTTTCGCTATTGAGAGATCTTGTGAGCCAACTTCCAACAAATAGTACGGTCTGTTTATTTCATACACATGTAGCTAACCAAATGCCACAGGAGACAAAAGAACAACTTTTAAGTATTGTAAAATCCATTGGTCAAGAACGGGATGTTTTTCATATCTACAACAATATTCAAGACCGCAATTTACATCTCGATTACTACTTGAACGGAGTAGAACACCAACAGACAATTGCTGAAACAGAAGGACATGGCAAGTGGTTTAAATGGTTGCTGAAGGAAACTGAGACGACATCAAAACTATAATTATTATTAAAAAGAGCTAACCCATTTGGGTTAGCTCCTTTTTTATGCTTTCGTTATAGCTGTTATAAAATTAGATCGCTTCACTAAGTTCACGATAATTGGATAGATGATGATAAAAGCGATTATATTCATCGCTGTAGCCGGCAATACAACTGTTAGGAAAAGCAGTGTAAATGGAACCTTTGCACCTACAAGGAAAATAGCAGTGCTAAGGAACACGCTACCAGATACAATTGTGCCAACTCCCACTAAAATAGTTGATACAGGGAGTTTATGGGCTGCCTTTTTCAGTAAAGCCACTGCCGCATAAATAATAAAGGCTGTGACAATTTTATCGATAATATTCGGTACAAAACCTCCAGGGAAAGTAGAAAATAACCCCGAAATGACACCTGTTGCAATGGCAAGCAGAAATACTTCTTTTGGACGGGGGAACAATAATATTCCGATTAACATCATGGTCAGCATGAAATCTGGCTTCATGCCTCCATTAAAACCTGGAATCACCACATATAATGCGGCACCGATCCCTACAAGCAATGCCATTAACACAAGATTTTTTGTCTTCAACTCTCATCTCTCCTATTCTATTGACTAAACTCAACTCTCGTTCTCCTTTCGTATCCTCCTGATCGAAAGCGAAAACTTATATTGATTTTACAATTGCCATCGTTAAAAGGCAAGGGGATATCCTTGAAAGATTTATTTATTCAAATTCGCGATTACTTCGTCTGCCAATGTTTTTAACATTTCTGGAGCAAACTCATCTTCTTTTGTAATCCAAGTTGTTTTAAATCCATCCGTTTCATCATATCTTGGTATAAAGTGCAGATGGAAATGGAAGACGCTTTGGCCGGCGGCTTCTTCGCAGTTGTTCAATAAATTCATCCCTGAAGGTTGGAAACTATCTTTGATAGCATTTGCTATACGCGGTGCTACTTTAAAAAGATTGGCTGCAGTTTCTTCAGACATTTCATACACATTTTTCACATGTTCTTTTGGGATAAGCAATGTATGGCCTTTGGTTAATGGCATAATATCCATAAAGGCATAGACATATTCGTCCTCATAAATCTTTGTACTTGGAATAGAGCCGTCAATGATTTTGCAAAATAAACAATCGCTCATAATAACACACCTTTCACTAATTTGCTTTTCATTTTACCATATTTGGAACTCTTATATAGAATGAAGTAAAATTGGGTTAGAGATCTTCCAGTGGGAAGAGAAGCGGCCGATAATTAGATTTGTCGCTCTGAAGAATGCGTTATTTAGATTGAAAATAGCAGCGTATTCGTTGAAAAGCCCTTAGTTTGTTCTATATAGATAGAAGAATTTTTGCTAAACTAGAAGAAGAATAGGAGTGACGTAGAAATGACGGTATTACAATTACAGTCAGTAACGGGCGGCTATACAAGAAAGCCTGTAATTCATGATTTATCTTTTGCAATTGAACCAGGAGAGTTAGTTGGATTGATCGGTCTTAATGGTGCGGGTAAAAGTACAACAATTAAGCATATTATTGGCTTGATGACGCCGCAAAAGGGTGAAATATTGCTTAATGGCGTTTCCATTAAGGATAATATAGAAACCTATCGTTCATCATTCTCCTATATTCCAGAAACCCCCGTTCTTTATGATGAGCTAACATTGAAAGAGCATCTTGAATTAACGGCAATGGCATACGGAATTGACGCTGAAACAAGGGACAAGCGTGTAGAACCGCTATTAAGAGAATTTAGAATGGAAAAAAGACTGAACTGGTTCCCATCTCATTTTTCAAAAGGGATGCGGCAAAAGGTGATGATTATGTGCGCCTTTTTAGTAGATCCATCACTATATATTATCGATGAGCCGTTTGTTGGCTTGGATCCATTAGCAATCCAATCATTGCTCGACCAAATGGATGAAAAGAAAAAAGAGGGAGCTTCTATTTTAATGTCTACGCATGTGCTGGCGACTGCTGAGAAATATTGCGATAAGATTTTGTTGTTGCATAACGGCAATCTACGGGCTCATGGCACAATGGATGATTTGCGCCAAGCATTCAATATGCCTCATGCTACGCTCGATGATTTATACATCGCGATGACAAAGGAGCAGCATTATGAATAATTTGCTTGATGTGTGGCGCGTGCGATTTGGCCATTATATGGGCGAAATCCAAAAATACATGCGATACGTTTTCACCGGACATTTGGCGATTGTCATAATGTTCGTTCTTGGAGCGGGTGGCTATAAATACAGTGAATGGCTTAAAACAGCTTCTAGCGATTTTCCTGCCATTTGGCTGACAGGTGCTATTATTGGTCTAGTGGTCGGTTTAAGCCGTCCAGTTACCTTAATACGAAAGCCTGATGAAGTCTATTTATTGCCGCTTGAAACGAAGTTGCCCCTGTATTTTAAAAAGGCGCTCAAGTATACGTTCAGCTCCCAAATGATCTTGGTGCTGGCTCTTTATCTAGTAACATGGCCGATGCTGCGACAAGTTGCAGGATTAAAGCCATCTCTCATATTTGTTGGATTAGTAGCAGCGCTCTTAATAAAATACTGGAATGTACACAGTGAGTTTATGTATAGATGGGCATACAAAGGCCATTATGCCTGGGTAGACCGCCTTGTACGCATGATTATTTCTGGGGTCCTCATCAGTTCTATTCTTTCTGTGCAAATCATACCGATTGTTGTGCTGGTAGTGATTCTAGTAGTGTATCCAATTAACTGGCGTAACAAAATGAAAGAATTGCCATTCCCATATGAGCATTTTGTTAAATTGGAAGAAAATCGCATGATGGGTATCTATCGATTTGCCAATTATTTCACGGATGTACCACATATTCATGGCAGTATTAAACGTAGAGCATGGTTGGATTTCCTTTACGGGGTTATTCCTTATGCTAAAAAGAATACGCAGGAATATTTAGTTTTCCGTACATTTATTCGAACAGATGACCACTTTTATCTATGGGTAAGATTAACTGCGATAGCCGCTTTAGTAGCCGCATTTGTTCATATGCCGATTGTGATTGGCGTAATTGTCGGTGCAATGGCCTTCGCTACAGCTATTCAGCTGAAACAAGCGCTCACATCGTCTAACGATTTTCGAATGGACATGCTATTTCCTTTACCAGACAATTCACGTCAATTAGCAAGCGTAAAAATTGTCCGTTATACCATCATTGTCCAAGGTCTCATTGTTGGGCTTGCTGGTATCATGACGCCTTACTTCTATATTCAAGCGTTGATTGTATGGGTTGTAGGGGAGATGACACTTCGTTTGAGCAAGTAAAATGAATTAAAAGAAGATGGAATGCCAGTTGGCGCTTTCCATCTTCTTTTTTATTATTATTCTTCCTCTTCTTCTTCTAGTTTGGTTGTGGTATATGTTTTTACGTATGGATGGCTGACAAAGATGTTACCTGTATCCACTCCATTGATATTCTTTTTGGGATGTTCGAAGGTTTCTTTGTAGGTTGGGCTTGCTTTCCAAGCTTCAAATGAATGTGGACCATTCCACACAGTCAAAGAAATATAGGCTTCATCTTGGAAAGGACGTGGTCGTAATAGTCGGTAGGAATTAAAGCCTGGCTCCTCTTTCAGTTTTTCGATTACTTTTAAGAAGTTATCTTCAAATACAAGATGGCTTTCTTCTTTTACAGGAATATAGTTTAACGCGTAGAATCCATTTTGTTCGAGTTGACCTACTTGATGGACAATCTCATAGCTTTTAGGCGTGGCGAAGACGCTCTTCTTCTCAGATTCATGAAGCAGGACGGTTTTGTCGGCTCCATAAAGTAAGATCATATTTTCAGTGTTATGCTTTTGTTGAATGCTTTCCATAAATTCCGGTGTGCCTGAAGTTAAATATACGTACATAATTTATTCCTCCTAATGAAAGTAAAAAATAAGCGCTGGAGAAAACCTTTACTTTATTATATGTATTCCCTAATAGCTTTAAGTATAAACGTTTGCTAGGTTAGTTAATAATAGAAACAGTTACTAAAGGGTATAAGTGAGAAAGGTCTGAAATAGGAGCCGAAGTTCACTAGACTATTGCTGATTGCAAGGCATTGTCAAAATAATGTCGCAAATTCCTACGTTTTTTTGACAAATTGCACGTTGAACTATACAAGTCTGAAATAAACGTCTATCATAAAATTGGATATGAATGTCGAGTCAAACTAATTTACTAATTATGAAAGGAAGATTACTTGCCATGGGAACATTTAATGATACGCTCCTGCGCGCGGCGAGAGGAGAAAGAACGGCGTACACGCCAGTTTGGTATATGAGGCAAGCGGGTCGTTCGCAGCCGGAATATCGCAAGATTAAAGAAAAGTATTCACTAGAGGAGATTACTCACCAACCGGAGCTATGCGCATATGTAACACGTTTGCCAGTGGAAAACTATAATGTAGACGCTGCCATTTTGTATAAAGATATTGTTACACCGCTTCCTGGAATGGGAATAGACGTGAAGATTAAAGAAGGAGTCGGACCGGTTATTACCAATCCAATCAGGACTGCAAACGATGTCAGCAAGCTGCAAGAGTTCCATCCTGAAGAACATGTACCGTATGTGCTTGAAACGATTAAACTTTTAACAGAAGAACAGCTGGATGTTCCTTTAATTGGCTTTGCCGGTGCACCATTTACGCTAGCAAGCTACATGATTGAAGGGGGCCCTTCTAAAAACTATGCGTTAACAAAGTCCTTTATGGTATCAGAACCAAAAGCATGGTTTGTCTTGATGGATAAATTGGCTGATATGATTGTTGCTTATCTAAAAGCTCAAATCAAAGCAGGCGCGAAAGCGTTCCAAATTTTCGATTCTTGGGTAGGCGCATTAAGCCAACAAGATTATTCCATCTTCATCAAACCTGTGATGGAAAAAATCTTTAACGAAATGAAAGACGAAGGTGTGCCAATGATTATGTTTGGTGTTGGTGCAAGCCACCTAGCTATGGAGTGGCATGACCTTCCAGTAGATGTAGTCGGCTTAGATTGGCGTTTGCCAATTAAAGAGGCACGCCAAATGGGCATTACTAAACCGGTACAAGGTAATTTAGATCCTACATTGTTATTAGCTGACTGGTCAGTACTAGAAAATCGTACGAAGGAAATTATTGACCAAGGATTACAAGTTCCTGGGCATATTTTTAACTTAGGCCACGGTGTATTCCCATCTGTAAATCCGGATGTCTTAAAGCGTTTAACAGCGTTTATTCATGAATACAGCGCACAAATAGTAAAAGCAAACGCAAGCACTGCAAAATAACGTCTAAGCATTTAAAGGGAAAGAAAACTGTTATATCCCTTTATATTTGAGCATAAGAAAAATATAAATGAGGTGTCTTAACTATGAAAAAACAAATCGGACTATTAGTAATGGCATATGGAACGCCAAATAGCGAAGAGGATTTAATTCCTTACTATACGCATATTCGTCACGGTCACCGTCCAAGCGATGAGCATATTGAAGACCTGCGTAGCCGTTATCAAGCAATCGGCGGCATCTCACCTTTAGCAGAAACAACAAGAAAACAAGGTAGAGCGTTAGAAGCACGCTTAAATGAGATCCAAGATGATGCAGAATTCAAATTGTATATCGGTCTAAAACACATTGCGCCATTCATTGAAGATGCAGTAGAACAAATGCACAATGACGGCATTACAGAAGCTGTATCAATCGTACTTGCACCGCATTTTTCATCTTTCTCTACCAAGTCTTACAACTCAAGAGCTTTAGACAAAGCTGCTGAACTTGGCAATCTAACAATCCATACGATTGACAGCTGGTATAAAGAAGAAAAATTCCTGCAATATTGGACAGAAAAAATTAATGCAGAGTTCGATGCAATGTCTGATGAAGAACGTGAAACAGCATGTTTAATCGTTTGTGCACACTCACTTCCTGAAAAAATTATCGCAATGGGTGACCCATATGCAGATCAATTGCATGAAACAGCTGAAATTCTGCAACAACGGACTGGCGTGAAGAATATGGAATTTGGATGGCAATCAGCAGGCCAAACAAAAGATCCTTGGCTTGGGCCTGATGTTCAAGATTTAACTCGTGATTTATACAATAACAAAGGATACCGTTCATTTGTGTATACACCAGTTGGATTTGTAGCTGAACACTTAGAAGTGCTATATGACAATGACTATGAATGTAAAACAGTTTGCGAAGAATTAGGTGCTAACTATCATCGCCCTAAAATGCCAAACGACAACCCGTTATTCATTGACACGTTAGCAGATGTTGTACAAAAAACATTGGCGAATGCCTAAACAACAACTTAACTCTATCTCTTAAGGGATAGAGTTTTTACTAAGAGAACACTCTTTCTAAAAGGAGATAAGAAATGAAAAAAGCTTTTATTAGTGTTGCGATCATTGCTGGTGTTCTAGCAGGATGCAATAATGCAGATACATCTAAGAATGATGATGCCTCTAAAAATGCAAGCCAATCTGCTATAGAGGTGAAGGTGGATATCCAAACACCTGATCATGTAAAGGCGAAGAAAGATATAGAATTAGTGGCACACGTTACACAAGCGGATAAAGCTGTGGACGATGCAGACGAAGTAAAATTTGAAGTATGGGAATCAGGCCACCGTGATAAAAGTGAAATTTTAATGGGTGAACTCGATAAAGACGGTGTGTATAAAGCAACAACTAAATTTAGCCATGATGGTGTTTACTATATGTATGCACATACTACTGCACGCGGCCTGCATGTAATGCCAAAGAAAAAAATAACTGTAGGCAAACCAGACCTCAGCAAAGTCAAAGAAGATAAAGATGATGGAAAAATGGATATGAATATGATGGATATGGACCATTCTAAAAAGGATGAAGACGACCATTAATAGCTGAAAAAAATAGTTGCTCATTCTAAAAATATGATGTAGTATTATTGACCAGGTGACTGAAAATGTTTTCTGGTCAATTTTATTTTTGAGGGAAGTAGGTGAGAAACAAAATGGATCGTAAGCAAGAGATTCTAGAAGCGGCTTCCAAGTCTTTTTCACTGTTTGGGTACAAAGCGACTACAATGGAACAAGTCGCTAAATTAGCAAACGTTGGGAAAGGAACTATTTATACTTTCTTCGCCAATAAAGAAATCCTGCTTCAGGAAATTGTATTAAAAATGATACTAGAAATGAAAGCAGAAGTAGAGGTTGAAATAGATCCTACATTGCCTTTTAGAGATAATGCACACCGTGTATTGATGAAAATCCTGCAATTCCGTGAGGTGCATCAACTTTATGCGAAGCTGGTAGAGGAAGAAAAAGAACTTCGAACACCAGCGGTTAAAATTATGCTTGAACGGGTAGAAAGTGAGATAGTTTCCTATATTGCTGAAAAATTTGATATTGCGATAGGAAAAAAGGAATTGCGTGAATGTGATTCTGAGCTTGTTGCATATTTGTTATACAAAGCATATATTGCATTTGTAGCCGACTGGGGTCAAACACATGAAAAAGAGTTAACCGAAGACCAAATCGCTTCATTGTTTCAAAACACTATTTTTCGTGGGCTTTTGCCCTAATTCTTTTTGAATAAAATTGACCAATTGAACAATTGGGTCAGTTGGTATTAAGGAGGACTAAAAGCGTGATTAAAGCAGAATGGAGTGCGATTTTTCATTCTAAAAAGGTTTTAGTTGCTATCATCGCCATTTTATTTGTTCCTATTATTTACGCGGGTACATATTTATGGGCGTATTGGGATCCATACTCACACTTGGATGAACTCCCAGTAGCTATTGTAAATGATGATACTGGAGCAAAATTGGATGGCAAAAAGCAAAACCTAGGGAATGACCTTGTCGAAAGGTTAATCGACAGCAATAAATTTAAGTTTAAGGAAGTCTCCGATTCAGCCGGAAAAGATGGTTTGAAGAATCGCGATTATTATTTAGAAATTCTTATTCCAAAAGATTTTACTAAAAATGCAGGTTCTTTATTAGAAGATGATCCCGAACAAATGAAGATCATATACCGGCCAAATGAAGGGTATAACTTCTTGGGAAGCCAAATCGGGAATTCAGCAATCGAATTGGTTCGTAAAGAAGTCAATAAACAAGTATCAGCAACTTATGCAAAAACATTATTTGCTAATATAAAGAAAATGGGCAATGGATTTGGCGATGCAGCCGATGGTGCTGGCAAACTAGCAACAGGTGCCGGCAAGCTGGATAAAGGCGCAAATCAGCTCAATGAAGGTGTTCAATCTGCAAAAGAAGGCTCCACAAAACTGAATAACGGAGCACAATCAGCCAAAAATGGCGCCTATGACTTAAAAAATGGCGTGGATTCAGCAGCGAACGGTGCGAATAAGCTAAATGATGGTGCCAGCTCAGCAGCCACTGGTGCAAAGGATTTAGAAAATGGCATTAACTCAGCAGCAGATGGCGCGAATAAATTAAATGATGGTGCGAATTCGGCAACCACAGGTGCAAAAAATTTAGAAAACGGTATTAACTCAGCAGCAGACGGTGCGAATAAGGTAAATGACGGTGCCCAATCCGCTATCAATGGCTCGAAAGATTTGCAGAATGGTATCAACTCAGCTAAGAGTGGTTCCACTCAATTGCAGACCGGTTCATCTGACTTGAAAAAAGGAACAGAGAGCCTCGTTTCGGGGTTAGAAGGCAATACACCTAAAATTAAAGCTTTAAATGATGGTGCACAACAAGTAAATAACGGCGTGGCAACATTAAGTGGTAGTTTATCACAACTAGCACCTGGTGCGGCCGATGTTTCAAATGGTGTGACGAAACTGGTGGATGGCCTAGGAGAAATACCTAATCAAATCCAATCGTTAAAAACAGGTGTGGCAGATTTAAACGGTGGAGCAGCCGACTTAGCAAATGGCACTCAAACTTTATCTGCGGGTACGAAGAAATTAATTCAACAAATTAATGCCATGGATATCCCAGAGGAGCAAAAACAGGCATTGCTTCAGACAGCAAATGTTGTAAATCAAGGAGCAAGTGAAGTGGATTCAGGTGCGAAAAAATTGAGCGCTGGCACTTCAGTATTAAACCAAAGTGTAAGTGGCATAAATGCACCAACTACAGGAGAGTTATCCAAATTAAAACAAGGTGCAGCGAAAGTATCAACAAGTTTAGATCAAATGAATCAATCTGTCTCTAATGAACTTGCCCCAGGAACAAAAGATTTGGCAAACGGCACAAGCCAGCTTGCAGACAATTGGAACAGTTCAATTGAGGGTGCGAAAAAATTAGATGCAGGTGCTGGTCAGTTAAACACAGGTATTTCTTCGCTTGATAATGGATTAGGCCAATTGCAAACAGGTTCAGGTAAATTAACTTCAGGCCTTGGTACACTAAGCAATGGCACAAACTCACTTGCAAATGGTATGGGTAAACTACAAAATGGTTCTACTCAATTAACGACAGGATTAGGTACATTAAGCAATGGTACCAAATCATTAGTTGGCGGTATTGGTCAATTGCAAGCAGGTTCAGGTCAATTATCAACAGGATTAGGTACATTAAGTAACGGTACCAAATCATTAGTTGGCGGCATGGGTCAATTGCAAACAGGTTCAGGCCAGCTGGCAACAGGTTTAGATACATTAAGCAACGGTACCAAATCATTAGTCAGCGGATCAGCACAGCTATCTGATGGTTCTAGCCAGCTTGCATCAGGAGCAGGCGAATTGCAAGACGGTGCGGGTAAACTGCAAGGTAAACTAGCAGATGCCCATGACCAAGCTTCTAAAATTAAAGCAAATCAAAAAACATATGATATGGTCGGTGAACCGGTCGAAGTAGAGAAACAAGAAGTAAATAAAGTACCAACCTATGGTACAGGTTTTGCTCCATTTATGCTTTCTCTCGGCTTATTCGTTGGAGCCCTCATGCTGTCGATTATTTATCCATTTGTAGACGCAGCAATCAGACCGAAAAACGGCTTTTCTTGGTTCTTAAGTAAAGTATCCGTTTTAGCTGTTGTTGGATTGGTTCAATCGACACTTGTTGTCATTATCGCTTTATTTTTCCTAAAAATAGAGGTAGTCAATGTACCAGCGTTTATATTCATGACTGTTTTGGCAAGCTACACATTCTTAGCACTAATTCAAATGCTTGTTTCTATCCTAGATAATCCAGGCCGTTTTATTGCGATCATTATCCTAGTATTGCAATTAACAACAAGTGCGGGTACATTCCCATTAGAATTAGTGTCAAAACCATTACAAGTATTTAATAAATTCTTACCGATGACGTATTCAATCCAAGGGTTTAGAGCAGCCATCTCCACAGGCGATATGAGCTTCTTTGCCTTTAATGCAGTTGTATTAATTTCCTGCATGGTTGTATTCTTAATCATTACTTGCGGCTATTTCATTTTGCGTTACAAAAAACGTTTCTCAAGAGAAGCAGCAGCTGAATAATTAAAAAGAAAAGACCAGAGAATTATATTCTCTGGTCTTTTCTATGTATCTAATAGAAAAAGGATTGCGAATGAGATTCACAATCCTTTTTCTGCGATTTTGTTGTAAGCAAATGTTGTAAGCAAATTACTTATAGGTTCATTCTCTAAGGAATGAGCACAAGAGCAAGTAATATGGATGTTATAAGGTATTGCAATGTTCACAAGTGTTTGCATAGCACTCACTTTGTTCATCGATTTTTTCGCCACATTCTACACAGTGTTTATCAGGTAAGTTTTTGAAAAATTCTACAACGTTTTCTAACATTGAATTCTCCTCCTTAACATATCTGTTATATTACTGCTTTGTTATAATGTATTGTATTATAACAGGTGGAGAAATGTCAATACAAAAACCCAAATATATTGTAAAATAAACGTAGTATTGTAACTGAGGAGTGTATTCAATGTATTTTATAGATAATAAAGGAATCACAGATCCACGTATTAATTTGGCTATTGAAGAATATGCACTGAAAACGTTAAATGTGGAAAACGAATCTTATTTGCTTTTTTATATAAATCAACCATCTATCATTATTGGAAGAAATCAAAACACAATTGAAGAAATTAATACAGATTACGTGGAAGAGCAGAATATTATTGTTGTGAGACGCTTATCAGGCGGCGGCGCAGTCTATCATGACCTGGGCAATTTAAATTACAGCTTTATCACAAAAGATGATGGCGAATCGTTCCAAAACTTTAAGAAATTTACGCAGCCTGTTGTGGATGCGATGAAAAACCTAGGTATCCAATCGGAGCTGTCTGGCCGCAATGATATCCTTGCTGAAGGACGCAAAATTTCAGGAAACGCTATGTTTTCTACAAAAGGCCGCCTATTTAGCCATGGTACCCTTTTATTTGATACAAATATTGATGAAGTCGTAAATGCATTAAAAGTGAGAAAAGAAAAAATTGAATCAAAAGGAATCAAATCTGTCCGTTCTCGTGTAGCCAATATCGTGGACTTTATGGACAAACCAATCACAGTTGAAGAGTTCCGAATGGAAATCCTAAAATCGATATTTGGCGGAGAAGAAAATATTCAATACTATGAATTCACCGATGAAGATTGGGCAAACATTCATAAACTATCAGAGGAGCGATATCAACAGTGGGATTGGAACTATGGCCAATCACCGAAATTCAATGTTCAACGCTCTAGTAAATTTCCATCTGGTTTTATTGACTTGCGCTTAGAAGTCAACAAAGGCTTGATGGAGGATGTGCATATTTTCGGCGATTTCTTCGGCGTAGGGGAAATGAAAGATATCGAAGAAGCTTTAAAAGGGAAAAGATACAGCTTAGATGCAATAGGAGAAGCTCTTGAAGGAATCGACATTCCGACTTATTTTGGCGGTGTATCGAAAGAAGAATTCCTAAAGCTTATATACTAAACGAACAAAAAAGTTGTTTCTGTACAGGCAGTCACACTAATCGGCTGTCTGTATAGAAATCCAATAGACACGAACACTTATTGAAAGGGGGGAGTTTAATGGCTACACATCGAATCCTTATTGTAGAAGATGACTTAAAAATAGCATCTCTGTTGGCGGAAACGCTCAGAAGGTATCATTATGATGTAAAGGCAGTAGAATCCTTTGAAAACATTTTGGAAGAGTTTCAAATGTTCAGCCCTCATATTGTCCTGTTAGATATCAATTTGCCTTCATATGACGGTTATTATTGGTGTCGCCAGTTAAGGCAAGTGACGACATGCCCCATTATATTTATTTCGGCTCGCTCAGGCGAAATGGATCAAATCTTTGCATTGGAGAATGGCGGAGATGATTTTATAACAAAGCCATTTAATTACGAAATTGTTCTAGCTAAGATTAAAAGCCATTTAAGAAGAACATACGGGGAATATGCGGCAACCCAAAAAGAAAGAGTCATTAAACTTGGGCAATTTCAGCTTTATATAGAAAGAATGGAGCTCCACAGCAAGAACGAAATTATACCTCTGCAGAAAAAAGAATGTGTCATTCTGGAATTATTAATGGGCTCAACTCCAAAAGTCGTGACGCGTGAACAGCTTTTAGAAGAGCTATGGGATGATCAATCATTTGTAGATGAAAATACGCTTAATGTGAATATGGCTCGCGTACGAAAAAAACTCTCCGATTACTCCATCCAATCTTCTATCGAAACAGTTCGGGGCGCTGGTTATCGATTTGTATTATGTGAAGAGGAACAATAACAATGGATTCTATCAAATTATTTATAAAGGATCATATTGGTTTTTTAATCTTTAATCTGCTCCTAGTTTTATTTATTCTTTTGCTCTATTGGCTAGATGGCTTTAGAAATACAGATACAGCCATATATACAGTAATCATCTCAATCATTTTGACTATTACTTTCCTGTTCACACGCTATGTTATGAGACAGTCCTTCTATGGGAAAATACTGCAAAAACCTTTAAAGATGGAAGAGGCTTTGCAGAAAAATGCTAAAATGCCGGAAAATATAGCCACTGAAAAGTATATACACGAGCTATATCGGTTATATGAATTAGAAGCTCAAGCCCTATACGCTCATCAAAAAAGGCAAATGCAGTTTATGAATCAATGGGTACATCAAATGAAAACGCCCATCAGCGTTTTGGAGCTGTTGCTGCAAGATGAAACTGAACTGGACCGAGAAAGTGTTCGAGAAGAAGTCGAGAGATTAAGGCGAGGTTTAGAAACCGTTTTGATGAATGCGCGTCTAGATACTTTTGAAGAGGATATGAAAATTGAACAGGTAGCATTATTACCATTGGTCAGCTCGGTTATTAATGAAAACAAACGTTTATTTATTAAAAATCAGGTATATCCTCAAATTAAAGTGGACGAAGATTGTATAGTAGCGACAGATGCAAAATGGTTTAAGTTTATCGTTGGGCAATTCATTACCAATGCGGTGAAATATACGTTTGAAAAAGGAAAAAAAGTATATATATCATCCTCCCATGACCATGGACACGTCATCCTTACCATTAAAGATGAAGGCATTGGAATTCCGCCTTCTGATTTAAAACGTGTAACCAAAGCCTTTTTCACAGGAGAGAATGGCCGGAAAACAGCCGAATCGACCGGTATGGGACTATATTTGGCAAAAGAAGTATGTGAGAAACTTGGCCATCATATGGAGATTGATTCAGCAGTCGGGGAAGGTACAACAGTGCGCATTTCTTTTAAGTGTCACTTCCACGAATGAATTTGACTAGACCTACAAAAATTTTGTTTCCCTAGCTTTGTCTACCCGTTTATGTGAAAGAAAGCCTTCTAGAAAATGATAAAAGCGAGGAATTCATATGGCATTATTGAATATACAAGACGTGACAAAAGTATATGAAGGAAAAGTAACGCACCGTGCAATCAATCAGTTAAGCTTTGAAGTTGAAAAAGGCGAATTCTTGGCTGTTATGGGTCCATCAGGAAGCGGAAAAACCACATTGCTTAATATGATTTCAACTATAGATACGCAAACATCTGGCGACATCGTAATAAACGGGATTAAACCCTCTGAACTTAAGAAGAATGATCTGGCTTACTTTCGAAGAAGGCAGTTAGGTTTTGTTTTTCAAGACTTCAATCTTTTACAAATGCTAACGGTTGAGGAAAATATGGTGTTGCCTTTGTCACTCGATGACCAAGATCCTTCCATGATGCAGGAAAGGGTACAGCTGGTTGCCAAACAATTGGGCATATTGGATATTCTGCAAAAAAGGCCAAATGAGATATCAGGTGGTCAAGCTCAACGGACAGCAATCGGACGGGCCATTATCCATCAGCCATCCCTTCTGTTGGCTGATGAGCCTACAGGGAATCTGGATTCCAAGGCTTCAGGAGATGTGCTGCAATTGCTTGGCCGTATTAATCAAGAGGAAAATACAACCATCGTAATGGTAACGCATGACCCGATTGCAGCAAGTTATTGTGACCGTGTACTTTTTATAAAGGATGGCGAGTATTTTAACGAAATTTATAAAGACAACCATCGTCAAACCTTCTTCCAGGCGATTTTAAATGTGTTGAGCTTATTAGGAGGGCATGTCGGTGACTTTTCGACAATTCGCATTCCGTAATGTAATAAGAAATCGTCGAGTCTATGCAGCTTTCTTTCTCTCAAGTGTTGCCTCTGTTATGGTTTTCTTTATTTATTCAATGCTGATGTTCCATCCCAAACTCGAAAATGAATTTCTGCAGGAAATTGCTTTTCAAGGGATGGTCATAGCAGAAGTAATTCTTGTTTTATTTATGTTGTTCTTTTTGCTGTACTCGATGAGAGCCTTTTTGGAGGCACGCCTAACGGAATTTGGCTTACTGCTTCAGTTAGGAATGGAAAAGAGAAAGCTAAATAAACTGATTTTATTTGAGACAATGATTATCGGTATGGCAGCAATCATTGTGGGCATTCTTTTTGGCTATGCATTTGCAAAATTTTTCTTTATGATTGTTCGAGAGATTTTGCAGATTGATAGCCTTCCGTTATATTTTTCTTGGAAACCATTTGCGCTGACCATTAGTATTTTTACAAGCCTATTTGTCATCATTTCTTTTATTAGCGTAATGTTTATAAAAGATGTTCATTTAGTCAGCTTGTTGAGAGGTTATTGGCGGAATGAGCAGTTATCCAAGTTTTCCGTTTGGAGAGGGCTTCTTGGTATGCTGTTGCTGTTGGCTGCCTATATAATGGCGAGCCAAATACAAAAACAGTATCTAGTCATCTTTACAATATTGACTCCGCCTTTTGCTGTGCTGGGAACGTATTGGTTTTTTACAGACTCCGTACCTTTTTTATTATCACGCTTACGGGCACATAAGAAATGGTACTGGAAGAAGTACCATATTATATCGCTTGCAAAGATATCTGCCATCATGAGGGAAAATGCAAGAATGTTTTTTATCACATGTATGGTATCGACATTAGCCTTTTTAGCTGTTGGAACGCTAAGCTCTATGTCTACATTTACGCATCAATATCATCAGCTCAACCCGTTAGGCCTTGTCTACTCTAGTAAATATGGAAATCCGTATGAACGAGAGCATATATCAGGGTTGATTAATGAATTAGAGGAGAAGGGGCTAAGCTATCACCTGAATAAATTTGATATCAAACGTCAAACTTCCTCCTATACAAAAAGGTCTGTCAAGATTATGAAGCAGTCGGATATCAATCGATTGGCCATTGTTTTTGGCTATCCAGTCGTCAATTTAAGACCTGGTGAGGCGATGTTTTTGCCGTATTCACTCGATTCTATTAATGAGTTAAAGACGAAAAAAGTAAATACGGTCCTTGAGGAAAATAACGTTTCGCTTTCCATTGATAAGGTCTACCCGAAGGTACTATTTTCGCCGACTGAATTAGGTACGAATGTGATTATCGTTAATGACATTGACTTTCACATGATTATAGATCCTATCCAAGGAGCAGAAACAAGACAATCAACAACCCATATCTTTGTATTCTATGTGCCTCAGTGGACTGAGACGAAAGATATTGGAACAGATTTAGATGTAATGGTTTCGAACGCCTATGTGGCCAATCAGCAGGATCAGCTGCCTTTCTACTTTGAAAATCCGGGCTTAGAATATTCATTTTTCCGTTCTACTTTTGCGTTATTGTTATTTATCGGCCTATTGGCATCAACCGTCTTCTTCCTTGCTTCTGGCAGCTTTATATACTTCAAGTTATATACTGGTCTTGAAGAAGACAAAAAACAATTCGATACACTCCGTCGAATGGGCGTAACACATAAAGAACTAAGAAAAATTGTCGATAGCCAATTAATTACGCAATTCTTCTTACCATGGGGATTGGCAATGCTCCATAGCACATTTGCCTTTATGGCGTTGCAAGTATTCTGGAAAGGCATAGCAGATCTCTCTATCATAAAAGAAACGATCATCGTGTTAGCTGGGATTACCGCTATCCAGATTTGTTACTTCTATTTGATTCGCTGGCGTTACCTTGCACATATAAGAGCTTAAACAAAAACAATAGACACTAGAAATAGCTGTCTATTGTTTTATTATTCTGATTTCTATATAATAGAGGAGAGTAAAAATGAATGGCTATTCATTTTATTCTAACAAAAAGGGGTGGGAATATGAATTTAGTGTCAGAGATTTATAACACATCTTTAAAGCAAGCCGACAAGATTGCGTATCATTTTGGGGGAAAAGATACGACATATGGGGAGTTTGAAGAGTCCGTCTCGAAGCTTGCTACTGCATTAAAGGATTTAGGGGTAGAAAAAGGGGATCATGTGGTTTTCTTATTAGGAAATACACCGCATTTTATTATCTCTTTATATGCCACGATGCGTATTGGAGCCACAGCCATTCCAGTGAATCCATTGTATTCGCCGGATGAGATTACATATATTGTTCGAAATGGAGATGCGAAAGCGATCATCGCGTTAGATGCATTGCTTCCGCTCGTAGAGGCTGGCTTAAAGGCTTTCCCAGAAGTAGAAACATATATTGTCTGTGAAACAAATGAAAATACAATCGAAAAACTGAAAGCATTACCGCCAAATATAAAAGAAAGAGTCCATTCTTTTGGACAAATTATGAAAGAATCTTTACCTTCTATAAAGCCGATGGAGATTCATAGCGATGACACGGCTGTTATTTTATACACTTCAGGTACGACAGGTCGCCCAAAAGGTGCAATGTTGACACATGGTAATCTTTATTCAAATGCTCGGGACATTGCAGACTATTTAACCTTCACTGCGGAAGACCGTGTGATCACTACATTACCTGTATTTCATGTTTTCGCGCTTTCCGTTGTAGTAAATGCACCATTACTAACATCAGCCGAGTTGATCATAACACCTACTTTCAGTCCAAAAGAAATCTTCCGTATTGGACGAGAATTCAAGCCGACTATTTTCGCAGGTGTTCCAACTATGTACAACTTCCTTTATCAATATCCAGAAGGAAACCCAGAGGATCTAAAATCGTTGCGACTCGCAATCTCCGGGGGTTCTTCTATGCCGGTCGCGCTGCTTCATAACTTCGAAGAGAAATTCAATGTTCGTGTTTCTGAAGGCTACGGATTATCTGAAGCTTCACCAGTTACTTGCTTTAACCCACTAGATCGGGAACGCAAGGCAGGTTCTATTGGTACGAATATCGTAAATGTTGAAAATAAAGTGTTCAATGAGTTAGGAGAAGAAGTGCCGGTCGGAGAAGTCGGAGAGCTTGTTGTAAAAGGACCGAATGTAATGAAAGGGTATTATAAAATGCCAGAGGAAACAGCTGTGGCCATTCGTGATGGTTGGCTGTATACCGGAGATTTGGCGCGAATGGATGAAGAAGGATACTTCTATATTGTCGATCGTAAAAAAGATATGATTATTGTCGGTGGCTATAACGTCTATCCGAGGGAAGTAGAAGAAGTATTCTATGGCCATCCTGGCGTTCTGGAAGCAGCGGTAGTGGGCATTCCAGACCCTAACTTAGGAGAAGAAGTATTAGCATATGTTGTATTGAAGGACACTACTATTACGGAAGATGAATTGCATACCTATTGCAAAGAGCATCTAGCAAAATACAAATGTCCAAAAGAAATTATTCTATTAGAAGAGCTACCAAAAAATACAACAGGTAAAATACTGCGTAGAAATTTAAAAAGCCAAGCATTGTCCCGTGCATAAAGAATACAAAAAGATGGTTTGGGGTTGTCTCCCAAAACCATCTTTTTTTATGTCTCTTATGCTTTTTTGTATTTTACGAGATATAAAACGACTAAGAAAATGATCCAGATCGGACCAACTATAAGTGCTACACGAGTATCAGGGAACACAGCCATTAAGCATACGACTAACACTAAAAATGCAATAGCAAGGTATGAGCTGAATGGATATAAAAACGCTTTATAGCTCAATTTAGAAACTTGAGTTTGGGATAAAGATTTACGGAATTTCATTTGACTAATCAATATGACAATCCATGTCCATACAGCGCCAAACGTAGAGATACTTGTCACCCAGACGAAAACTTTTTCTGCTACCACATAGTTTAGAGCAACACCAATCAGCAAAACGAATGCTGAAGCGATGATCGCAACCGACGGAACACCGCCTTTGCTTACCTTCTTAAATAGGGCAGGTGCCTGTTTTTGTTCAGCTAGATTGAACAACATACGGCCTGTACTAAAAATGCCACTATTGCAACTAGATAGAGCAGCTGTCAAAACCACAAAATTGATAATCCCTGCTGCATAGCGTAATCCTATTTGATCGAACATCAATACAAATGGGCTATTATTGGTATCTATCTCGTTCCATGGATAAATCGACATGATAACAGTTAACGCACCAATATAGAAGAGCAAAATTCGCCATAAAACGGTGTCAATCGCTTTAGGAATCACTTTTTTCGGATTTTTAGCTTCTCCTGCAGTAACACCAATCATTTCCACCCCTAAGAATGCAAACATGACGATTGGGAGCGAATAGAATATTCCTTTTACACCGTGAGGCATAAAACCGCCGTGACTCCAGAGATTGCTAATGCCGACTGCAATTCCGCCATTGCCAATTCCAAATAGGATAACACCTAGGCCCAATACTATCATCGCGACAATAGCAAATATTTTAATGAAGGCAAACCAAAATTCAAATTCGCCAAATGCACTAACGGCAATTAAATTAATGATTGTCATGAGAATTAAAGCTGCTAGCGCCCAGACCCATTTCGGAGAATCAGGGAACCACAATTGCATATAAATGCCGACTGCTGTGATTTCTGCCATACAAGTGGCAATCCATAAAAACCAATAGTTCCAGCCAGTAATAAATCCTGCCATTGGTCCAAGATAATCCTGGGCATAACGACTAAAGGAACCGGCGACTGGATTTTCGACAGCCATTTCACCAAGTGCTCGCATGATGATGAAAATTACAATCCCTCCGAGAGCATAGGCGATTAAAATAGAGGGACCAGCTAACTGAATAGCGCCTGCTGAACCTAGGAATAATCCAACTCCAATAGCAGCGCCAAGCGACATCAAGGTGATATGTCGGGACTCCAACCCACGTTGAAGATGTGGTTTTTTGCTCATAAGTAAAACTCCTTCAATCCTTAAAATAATATTTACTCTAGCATCATACCATATTAGGTACTAGATAAAAAAGAATAATCTGAATTCTGTTACTATATAAGTAAAAAAGCAATAAAAACATTTCCTTAGTATTACGAAATAAGTTATAGTATAAATAATCTGAAAATAAGGAGTGTTAAATATGAAAAAAACGATTCAAACGCATGACTTGTTTCAATTGACTTCAGTAGGGGCACCTGTTTTATCACCTAGTGGGAAAGAAGCTGTGGCGATACAAACAAAGATGGATAAAGAAAAGAATAAGTATTTTTCGTATTTAATCCATATCGATTTGGAAACGAACGATGTAGTGCCATGGACATTTGGAGAAGAGCGTATTTCATCTGTTAAATGGTCAAATGATGGCCGTTCCATTGCTTTTTTGTCGACAAGAAATGAAAAAAATCAGTTATTTGTGTTATCTGTTGGTGGTGGAGAAGCAAAACAATTGACTGAGTTCGACAAGGGTGTCGACTCATTTCTTTGGGCCCCGTCGAATGAAGAAATTTGGTTTTCTGCACGCGTAGAAGACGGAAAAGAATTTACTGATAAAAAGGAAGAGAAAAAAGAGGATTTACTCGAAGCTTATGTAGTAGACGGAATGAAATATAAGCTCAACGGCGTAGGATTACTTCCAAAAAAAACACATAGCCAAATTGGGCAAATTAATATTCATAGTAAGACAATCAACCGATTATTTACTGATACATATGATTATAGCTTGCAAGATATTTCTCATGATGGGTCGAGCTTAATTGTTTCAGTGAATCGCGTAGAGAACACAGATAATGATTGGCGTTCACCTGTTATTTTGATCGATCTAAAGACCAAAGAAGAGGAAATCATAGTTGAAGAGGAAGGATATTACGGATCTGCTACCTTTTCATTTGATGATCGGTATATTGCCTATCAAGGCAGTGATTTTGCATACAAAAATGCAGCTCAGGGCAACCTCTTTATATATGATAGGGAAAGCAAGCATTCTTGGAATTTAACACAAGCGCTTGATGTGCCAGTAGGAGACTTATCAGTTGGCGATGTGCAGCAAAATACAGAGCTAAAAACAGTAGTGTGGACTGAGCATAATGACTTGTACTTCGTCTTATCCACATTTGGAGATGTAAGACTGTATTATGCAACTCTAGAAGGAGCGATTTATCCTGCAAGCCCTGAAGATGAGCATATCTATGGATTTGATGTATCAAGAGACGGAAAAACCGCTATTTTAGCTGTAAGCAACCCTGTGTTTCCTGGAGAGCTTTTCAAGTATGACATTGCACTTGGGAAAAGAGAACAAATCACACATTATAATGATGCATGGCTTGAAGAAACAACGCTTGTACAACCGGAAAAAATAAGCTATGAGGGTGATGAAGGTTGGACTGTGAATGGCTGGATTATGAAGCCTGCTACTTTTAAAGAAGGCGAGAAATATCCACTCATTGTCGAAGTTCATGGTGGACCGCACACTATGTATGCCAATACATTCTTCCATGAGCTGCAATTGTTAGCTGCACAAGGCTATGGTGTTTTATATGTGAATCCACGAGGTAGCCATAGTTATGGTCAACAGTTCGTTGATGGGTGTCGCAATCATTATGGTGAAGGGGATTATGAAGATATAATGGCAGGAATTGACCATGTCCTGGCTGACTATAATTGGATTGATACGAGCAGATTAGGCGTGACAGGTGGCAGTTACGGCGGCTTTATGACCAATTGGATTGTCGGTCATACAAATCGTTTTAAGGCAGCAGTCACACAACGTTCTATTTCAAACTGGGTAAGCTTCTTTGGCGTTTCAGATATCGGCTACTATTTCACTGAATGGCAGATAGGTGCTGACATGACGGATGTAGAAAAACTTTGGCACCACTCACCATTAAAATACAGTCAAAACATCGAGACACCACTCTTGATATTGCACGGGGAAGAGGATGATCGCTGTCCGATTGAGCAAGCAGAACAGCTATACATTACTTTAAAGTCGATGGGCAAAACAACACAATTTGTCCGTTTCCCAAAAGCTGAACACAACTTATCACGCACAGGATTGCCTAATTTAAGAATTCAAAGACTAGAGCAAATCTTAGATTGGTTTAAGAAGTATTTATAAGAGGGCGTAATTCAAGTATTTCAATATAAGCTCGACCTGGAGCAGAACAAATTGAATGAGTAGAAGTTAGGCAGTTCGTTTATGCTAATGAAATTTTTCAGAAACCTTCTATTGAAGCAATCGTTTGTATGTATAGAAACTTCTAAACAGTGACATCATTTCGAGAAAAATGTATGATGGTTAAGATGATACTATAGAATGAGAGTGGAAGAATGATTGATCTAATAGTAGGGTTATTTAATTTTATTATGCATATTGACGAACATTTAAAAAGTATAGTCAGCCAATATCCAAAGTGGGTATATGGGATACTATTTTTAATCGTATTCGTGGAGACTGGTGTTGTTATTATGCCATTCTTGCCGGGCGATTCATTACTATTTGCGGCTGGAGCCATGGCTGCAATTGGTGGTTTAAACCTATGGACTGTTCTTGGCATATTCTTTGTAGCAGCCATATTGGGCGATTCATTGAACTATGAAATCGGTAAGAAAGTGGGTGGAGCTATTTCAAACCACCGCTTTTTTGGTCGATTTATAAAAAAAGAAAATTTGGATCAAGCGCATGCCTTCTTTGAAAAACATGGCGGTAAAACCGTTATGATTGCTCGGTTTATGCCATTAATTCGTACGTTTATTCCATTTGTGGCAGGAGCCAGCAAAATGCGTTATCCATACTTTATTATGTACAACGTGGCAGGTGCATTGCTGTGGGTACTAATCGCAGTCTTTTGTGGTTACTTCTTTGGAAACATCAAAATTGTGAAAGATAACTTTTCCGTTTTCATTTTAGGAATTGTATTTGTTTCAATTCTGCCAGCCATTATTGGTTTGATCGCTCCGAAGTTTAAAAAAAAATAAAAGTATAAGAAAGCATCCCTTGTAAAAGATAAATATTTATAAGGGATGCTTTTTGTCGATTAAAAAGGTTTTTATAACTTTTTACAGATATTATTGAAATAAATGTTATAATATTGAATAAAAGTGAAACTTCGCTCAAACGAAATTCTACCGAGTGTTAGTTGACTAATCGGGCTTTAAAGGCAAAGGATTCTCACCATTATTTTATCAATTTATTTACATATGGGTGGGAGCAAAACCAAATTAAAAAGAGATAAAAAGTAGCGTAAAGCGGAGGGGCGTCAAAATGGAAGTCTTTATTGGTAGGCAGCCTATATTTAATGGCTTTGATCAAGTTCAGTCATATGAATTGTTATATAGAAGCGGGAGTGAGAGTAATAGATTCCCTTCCATTGATGCTGATTTAGCAACAGTAGATGTGATTGTTAATTCCCTCTTCTCTATCGGGATGGATGTTCTGTCGAATGGGAAGCCTTGTTTTATCAACTTTACAGAAAATTTATTGATGAGCGATATTTTTGACCACTTAAATCCTGTGCAGTTTGTTATTGAAATACTGGAGGATATCCCTATAACGAAGTCTCTAATCCGTCGTTTAAAAGAATTAAAAGCAAAGGGCTACCGAATAGCACTTGATGATTTTGTTTTACATGATTTCTCTGCGACCTACGAAGAATTATTTACATATATAGATATCATTAAGGTAGACTTCCTGAATACTAAAAAGGAGGACCGGCAAAAAATTGAATTGCTGGTCAAACGAAAGTTTCCACATATCACGCTTTTGGCAGAGAAGGTAGAAACAAGAGAAGAATATGAAAAAGCATTGAAAAAAGGATACAAACTGTTTCAAGGTTACTACTTCATGCAACCGCAAATCATAAAAGGACAAGATGTGCCTGCTAATTTATTGCATTATTATCAGGTAATAGCTTTATTACGAGCGGAAGAGCCTGATATCAACCAAATTAGCGAGAATATTGAGCATGACATTGCATTATCATATAAACTTCTACAGTTAATTAATTCCTCCGCTAAACGCACAAAATCCAAAATCAGATCGATCAAACAAGCGATACTGCTTCTTGGTCTAGACGATTTGAAAAGATGGGTGTATATCTTAATTTATCGTGAATCACAAAAGTTTAATACAGGTGGCACATTTGATGAATTGATGAAAACCTCTCTAGTACGTGCTAAAACGTGTGAGTTATTAGCGAAACATACTAGAAAAAAGAATATGTCTGAGTATTTCTTGATAGGTATGTTTTCGTTAATAGATGCCATACTACAAAGGCCTATCCATACAATCCTTCAGCATATGCCTTTAACAGACGAAGTGGCAGAGACAATCTGCGGTGGGGATACGGATATGCAGCCGTTTCTTCAGCTAGCCATCGCTATAGAGAGAATGCATTTAGAGCAAGTCAGCGTATTAGCTGACGATTTAGAGATCCCGTATGATTCCATTGTTTCTATTTCGAAAGCTTCTGCCAAGTGGGTTAATACTATTTGCTAAAAAATGAACTATTATTGTTTAAAAAGAAAAAATACGGGTATAAATAAAGGGCTATTATTTTATAGTTCTAATTGCATGAAAGCGTCACAATTAAATAATATCACCATGTTTAATTTGTGAATGTCTTTGGTATACTTACTGTGTAAGCGTACTAATCCCAATCCCTAGGAGGTATGATGATGAAAAAAGCTTTATTAGCAATGTTGTTCGGTTCAGCGCTTGTACTAGGTGCATGTGGTGGCGGAAATGATAGCGATAAAGACAAATCCGCTACTGATACTACAACAACTGAAAACAATAAGACGGATAATACTGCAGACAACAATAAGACTGACGAGTCTACTTCTAACTCAACAGCAAAAGTTGATGCAGAAGCGGTTACACAACAAAAATGTATCTCATGCCACGGCAATGAATTACAAGGTGCAGTCGGTCCTGACCTAAGAAAAATTGGTTCACAGTTATCTGAAGATCAAATCAAAGATGTCTTGAAAAACGGTAAAGGCAACATGCCAGCTGGTCTAGTAGAAGGCGATGAACTAGATGCTGTTGCAAAATGGCTATCTGAGAAAAAATAATGATTTAAACTAGCTTTCATCTAAGGGAGCTAGTTTTTTTGTTGTTTGCGAATAAATACTATACATAAACTAAGCAAAGTTGCATGATATGTTCTTCTATATACTTATGTTAGAATGTTGATAGCATAGAGATTTGAAAAGGTGGTCAGAAAGATGGCATTAGACCAAGTGAGTACAAAGGACATTATTGAAGCATTACATCTGACGTTAATTAGCGGTGAAGAAGGAATCGGCCGCCATATTTTAACAAGTGATATATCGCGCCCAGGCCTAGAAATGGCGGGATATTTTACGCATTATCCGGCAGAACGCGTACAGCTATTAGGGAAAACGGAGCTGTCTTTCTATGAGTTGTTGTCAGAGGAAATACAAATTGATCGAATGAACAAGCTTTGTTCAAAAGAGACACCAGCAATCATTGTTTCACATGATATGGAAGTGCCAAAGGCTCTTGTTGAAGCCTCTAAAAAACATCAAGTCCCAGTATTAACAACAAAACTGCCAACAACCCGTTTTTCGAGCCAGTTGACCAATTATTTAGAAAGTCGTTTAGCGCCTTCGACAGCTATGCATGGCGTACTGGTCGACATTTACGGCATTGGCGTACTGCTTACCGGGAAAAGTGGTGTGGGCAAGAGTGAAACAGCGCTAGAATTAATAAAAAAAGGGCATCGTCTTGTTGCGGATGACTGTGTAGAAATTCGCCAAGAAGGAGAAAGCTTAATTGGAAGTGCCCCTCCGTTAATCAATCATTTATTAGAAATTCGTGGGCTAGGTATTATCGATATTATGACGTTATTTGGGGCGAGCGCTGTTCGCAAACATAAGCGAATTTCTCTCGTTGTCGATTTAGAAATTTGGGATTCTGACAAAACCTACGATCGGCTAGGTCTTGAAACAGAAACACTGAAAATTATTGATACAGAATTGCCTAAGCTAAC
The DNA here is from genome assembly GCF_008638315.1 of Rummeliibacillus sp. TYF-LIM-RU47. Taxonomy (NCBI): domain Bacteria; kingdom Bacillati; phylum Bacillota; class Bacilli; order Caryophanales; family Caryophanaceae; genus Rummeliibacillus; species Rummeliibacillus sp. TYF-LIM-RU47. The sequence continues at coordinate 93,307 of NZ_VVIR01000002.1, forward strand.
AATCCCTGTAAGGCCGGGAAGAAACTTATCTGATATTATTGAAGTAGCTGCTATGAATCACCGCCTGAAAACGCTAGGCGTTAACGCAGCAGAAGAATTCTCTAAAAGATTAAATCGAGTGATTGAAGAGAAAGATGAATCAGGATTAAAGTAAAGAAGCTAGAGCGGAAGGAGCAACAAATGTGTTTGATTCAATTTTATTAGCCATAGATCCTGTGGCACTTAAGCTCGGACCTATTTCGGTCAGATGGTATGGAGTCATTATTGCAACAGGTATTGTAATAGCCTATATCGTAGGGCAACGTGAAATGCGCAAAAGAGGGTTTAATGAAGATTTTCTAACCGATTTACTAATATGGGCAGTGCCCATCTCTATAATTTGCGCGAGAATTTACTATGTCATTTTTGAATGGCCATATTATGCTTCACATCCAGATCAAATTATACAAATTTGGCATGGAGGCATAGCCATCCATGGAGCATTAATCGGTGCATTCATCACGGCGATTATTTTCACACGTAAACGAGGCGTTAGCTTCTGGAAGGTAGCTGATATCTTGGCCCCTTCACTTATTATCGGTCAAATCGTTGGCCGTTGGGGAAACTTTATGAACCAAGAGGCATATGGCGGTGTTGTGAGCCGTTCATTCTTAGAGAGTTTGCATTTGCCAAATTGGTTAATTGAACAAATGAATGTAAATGGTTTCTATCATCATCCTACATTTTTATACGAATCGTTATGGAATCTAGTAGGATTGGTTCTATTATTATTGCTTCGTAAAGTGAACTTACGTCGTGGGGAAATATTCCTTACATATATAATGTGGTATTCGTTTGGGCGTTTTTTCATCGAAGGAATGCGTACAGACAGTTTGTTGATCGGTAATTTGCGAATGGCCCAAATTGTATCGCTAATTGGTTTAATCGTAGGAGCCATCCTGATTATTTACCGCAGGGTAACAATAAAAAAACCCGTGCGCTATAAGGATTAGGAGAAGTTATTGGACAGGAAAAGGGGTATGTGAAAAATGACAGATACAAAATTTAAAGGATTGCTTTTTGACTTTGATGGGACATTATTAGACACGAATGAATTGATAATCCAAACATTTTTATATGTGTTAGATGCGGAATTTCCCGGGAAATTTACAAGAGACGACATGCTTCCTTTTATCGGCCCGACATTAATCGAGTCATTCTCATCCATAGATGCTGAAAAGGCTGAAGATTGGATATTGAAATACCGCGTTTGGAACGAAGAACATCATGATGAGCTAGCAAAGGAATTTGATGGTGTAAGAGAAACGTTGGAATTGCTTTATGAGAAAGGAATTCGCCTAGCAATTGTCTCAACGAAAAGAAGAGAGCCATTATTAAAGGGTCTTCGTTTGCTAGGTGTTGAGCATTTGTTTGAAGTAATTGTCAGCATAGATGAAGTAACACATGCCAAGCCAGATCCCGAGCCAATCTTATTAGCCCTAAACAAAATGAACCTTAATAAAGATGAAGTAATAATGATTGGAGACAATTCCCATGATATTGAAGGTGGGAAAAATGCGGGTGTCAAAACGGCAGGTGTTGCCTGGTCTGCAAAAGGAGAAGAATTCTTGATGGGCTTCAATCCTGATTATATGCTACACCACATCACTGACCTATTAGCCATAATAGAGGAGCCTGTGAATGCGTAGAACAGAGAGGTACTCTGTTACAGGGTCCACCTCTCTTTGGCAAATCTATAAGACCGTTTCTTTTTGGAAAGTCGCCAAATGCTTTATCGTGATTGAAATCGCTCGCTATACCCCTTTCCTTTCTATGAAAAATTGGTTGTATCGGACTTTCTTGAAAATGGAAGTCGGAGAAAAAACCTCTTTTGCATTGAAAGTCACACCAGACACAATGTTTCCTGAACGGATAAAGGTGGGCAGCGATACCATTATTGGCTTTAATACAACCATCCTTGCTCACGAGTATTTAGTTAATGAGTATCGCTTAGGCGACGTTATCATTGGGGATCGTGTTATGATTGGTGCCAACACGACTATTTTGCCAGGAGTTGAAATTGGCGACGATGCGATTGTCTCAGCTATGACACTTGTAAACAAAGATGTGCCAGCAGGCGCATTTGTTGGTGGCAATCCAATGAGGATTATTTATACAAAGGAAAACAAAGCCTCTGATGGACCAGATACCACTAAATAGAGATCTGAGGGAGGAAAATCAACGAGACAACACAATGTATCGCTGATTGGAGCTCAGATTAACTTCTCGCCAAGTAGATGAGGAAAGATTTTTTACGTATGAAATGAACAAATATATGATATAATGGTGGATACTATGTTTAAGGAACGTATGAAAGCGTTCCTTATTTTATTTCGGAGGATCATATCAAGATATGAAAAGTGAACATAATACACGGAAAAATGTTGTTTCCTTTATTCCTAACGGAGAATTCTACTATAAAAAAGCTGTACAAGCACTAAATCGAGATCAAGAAGGAAAAGCACATAAATATTTAAAAAGGGCAGTGGAGCTTAGCCCAGATGATTCTCTTATTTTATTGCAATATGCTATTCTCGAATTGGAAGCGGGGCAACTTGACCATGCCTTAGATTTATTAAAAAAAGCAAATGAGATTGATCCCAATGAGCCCGAGATTCTCCTCTTTTTAGCAGAAGCTTCTGCCCAAGCTGGCTTTACAGATGATGCTAAATATTATGCGGAAGAATATCTTCGCCTTGATGAAATGGGTGAATATGCGGAAGAAGCCATTGATATTATTGAGTTTGCTACGTCAATGGAAGAGAGCGGCTTTTCACTTCAACCAGTGGAACGTGAGGTTGCTTATTTGCAGGAAAAAGCCAGAAAGTATATGGAAACTGGCGAACTAGATGAAGCTATTACAATATTAGAAGGAATTATTGCGGATCATCCAGATGTTTGGCCTGCATACAACAATCTATCACTTGCCTATTTTTATAAAGGTGATGCAGAACAAGCAAGAGCCTTATTGTATCAGGTGTTGAAAGGGAATTATGGCAATTTGTTTGCATTATGCAATCTAACGGTCATGGCCTATTATGAAAAAGATGATAGTGAGGTCGAAGAATTAAAGTCATTGCTTGTGAAGCTTTGCCCATTTTCCTTTGAACAGCGTTATAAACTGGGTGCGACATTAGCTTTAATCGGCTGTTATAAAGAAGCGTACCATTGGCTACATAGTATGAAAGTGCAGGGCTTTCAAGGAGACTCTGGCTTTTACTTTTGGCTATCACATGCCTCGTATTTTACTGGACATGAAGAAGAAGCGAGAGAAACATGGGATGAGCTGATTGCTATTGATCCAGAAAAGAAAGGTTTTGAACCTTGGCTGATCAATAATGTGCTTGAAGATGAAGAAGCTATTGAAAATAATCGAAATTTCATTATAGAAAAATTAGAAAGTGGCTATAGTAGCGAGAGGCTGCTTGGTTTATTTTTGCTTGGCAAATCGCCGTACCAACAAGAAATCGTCGGCCATCCTAGCATCATCAATGTAGATGAATACACCACTATCGAGAAATTATTTTTGGCGTATGCACTAGATCAAGACTTTTTAGGAGACGGCGAACGTATAAAAGTGTTTTTGAAAGCAATTGAAGTAGCAGAACTTCTATATAAGGAATTTAAGCCACTGAAGTTACACGACACATTTATATTCCAAATGTGGTTTGTTCTTTTTGAACGGGCATGGGAAAAAGAGTATCCATTTAAAAATCCTAAAGCTCTTGCAGCGGCCACTGAATATATGTATAAATCGTCGCGTACGAAGGATATCACAAAAAAAGAGATTGCTAAGTATTATGGTATATCTTCACAGACTTTAACGAAATATGTGAATGAACTTATTCAGTATTTGCCTTTATTTGACCAATAGAGGCATGCTGCAAGCAGATATCTTGTCATAATGAAAGGATATCCTCTAAGATTAGAACTAATGAAATAGATCCAACTAGGAGGAGCAAATATGTCAGAAGAAAAAATTTATGATGTTGTGATTATTGGTGCAGGACCTGCCGGAATGACAGCAGCGGTCTATACATCACGCGGTAATCTTTCTACTTTGATGTTAGAAAGAGGTATTCCAGGCGGACAAATGGCCAATACAGAGGAAGTCGAAAACTATCCTGGTTTTGATTCCATTTTAGGACCTGAATTATCGACTAAAATGTTTGAACACGCCAAAAAATTTGGTGCAGAATATGCTTACGGCGACGTAACAGAAATCGTTGATGGCGAAGAATACAAAACAATCAAAACTACTTCTAAAGAATTCAAAACACGTGCAATCATTATCTCTACAGGTGCTGAATACAAAAAAATGGGTATACCTGGCGAGAAAGAGCTTGGTGGCCGTGGCGTCAGCTATTGCGCTGTTTGTGACGGAGCATTCTTTAAAAATAAAAACCTGATTGTAGTTGGCGGCGGAGATTCTGCAGTCGAAGAAGGAATTTATCTAACACGTTTCGCGAACAAAGTGACAATCGTTCATCGCCGTGACCAATTGCGCGCGCAAAAAATTATTCAAGACCGTGCATTTGCAAATGAAAAAATTGATTTCATTTGGAACCATACAGTAAAAGAAATCCATGAAAATGATGGAAAAGTTGGCAGCGCAACACTTGTATCTACAGTAGATGGTACAGAACAAGAAATGCCAATTGATGGTGTATTCGTTTATATCGGAATGCTGCCTTTAACAAAACCATTTGAAGACTTAGGTATCTTAAACAAAACTGGTTATATTGAAACAAATGACTTAATGGAGACTTCTATTAAAGGCATTTATGCAGCAGGTGACGTAAGAGAAAAATCATTGCGCCAAATCGTGACAGCGACAGGCGATGGCAGTATCGCTGCGCAAGCAGTCCAACATTATGTAGAAGAATTAAAAGAAAAATTTGAGGTTCAATAATTGTAATATAAACTCTACATTGTTGACATCTCTCTGTTAAATAAAAGGGCTATAATATTCGCATAACCCCTTATAAGATTAATATTTCTTGTGGCTGATTCTTTTCGTTTTTTTAGGCGAAAGAGTCAGCCTTTTTTTCGATATTTCTACTAGAAAGAGTTATAGATAGGCTTTGTCCGATGGAGTAAACTGAGCGGATGTTAATTCCTTTGTACTCATGGTGCAGTAGCCTGTATAATATAATTATATGGACAAAGAGAAACGAGGTGTCGTGTGTGCAAAGAATCGCCAATTTATTAGTGATGAAAGACGATCAAGTACTATTATTAAAGAAGCCACGACGCGGCTGGTATGTAGCACCGGGCGGTAAAGTAGAGGGCGGCGAGTCGATTTTTGAAGCGGCGAGCAGAGAATTTTATGAAGAGACAGGCGCTACTGCCATTCACCCCCATCTAAAAGGTGTATATACAATGGTCATTAAACGAGATGAAGAGATCGTGAATGAGTGGATGCTCTTTACCTTTGTGGCTCAAGATTTAGACGGTGCCCCATATAAGGAAACACGTGAAGGGATACTTGAGTGGCATCCCGTTGAAGAATTAAAAACATTGCCTATGGCAGAAGGTGACCGTACAAATTTGCTTTATGCTGTTGAACAGACTGGTACTCAATATGGAACGTTTACATATACAGAAGACTTCCAATTGCTAGAGGAGCGCATTCAAATGTCCTCTGAAAGGAACGATGATCATGTCTAATCAAAACGCCGTAAACGAATTAATTATTATTACAGGAATGTCTGGTGCAGGAAAAACCTTGGCTATTCAAAGCTTTGAGGATCTGGGTTTTTATTGTATTGATAATTTGCCACCTGCTTTATTGCCAACATTCCTTAATCTAATGAAAGAATCTAAAAAGGAGATATCACGTATTGCAGCCGTAATGGATTTACGCGGCGGTGATTTTTTCTCCGCATTGAACGAAGCGCTAGAGCAGATTGAAAAAGAAGATTTAGTTGCGACAAAGATTCTGTTTTTAGATGCGGATGACGAGTCGCTTGTCAGACGCTATAAAGAAACAAGGCGTACCCATCCTTTAGCGGATAATGGACTGCCGTTGATGGGGATTCAACGTGAAAGGGATCTCTTGGCAGATGTCAAAGAACGAGCGCAATATATTTATAATACAACGAGCATGAAACCTAGAGAGCTTCGCGAACGCATCCGTGCCCAATTTTCAGAAGTGAATTCACGTCAATTTACAGTGAACGTCATGTCATTTGGCTTTAAACATGGCATGCCAATTGATGCGGATCTCGTGTTTGATATACGCTTTTTGCCAAATCCTTATTATATAGAAGGGCTTCGGCCAAAAACTGGATTAGATGAAGATGTTTCTTCATATGTATTGAAATATGACGATACAAAAGCATTGATTCAAAAGCTAACAGATTTGTTCCAATTTATGATTCCGCTTTATCAAAAAGAAGGGAAAACGCAGCTGGTTATTGCGTTTGGATGTACTGGTGGTCAACATCGCTCGGTTACATTAGCAGAGTACTTTGGCCATCTTTTGGACGAACAGGCTCCAACTGTTATTACCCACCGCGATATAGTGAAGAGAAAGGAATAATGCTATGCAAAAAGCACTTACGCGTGTTGCTATTATCGGCGGTGGCACTGGATTATCTACATTGCTTAGAGGCTTAAAAAAATGTCCTATCGATTTAACAGCAATCGTAACTGTAGCAGACGATGGCGGTAGCTCAGGGAGAATCCGCGATGATTTTCAAATCCCACCGCCCGGCGACATTCGCCAAGTAATCGCTGCGCTATCAGAGGTTGAACCGCTGGTAGAAGAAATGTTCCAATATCGCTTTCAAGGAAAAGAAGAGCTAGGGGGCCATTCTTTAGGGAATCTGATGCTCACAGCCTTAACCGCTATAACGGGTGATTTTTCGCATGCAATCGCCGAAATGAGCCGAGTATTAAATGTACATGGCAAAGTGTTGCCTGCAGCCAATCAGAGAATCACGCTTATGGCTGAGCTTGAAAATGGAACGATTGTAAAAGGGGAATCTAAAATCCCTTCGTATAATCAAAGAATTCAGCGTGTATTTTTATCGCCGGCGGATGTGTTACCGGTGCAAGAGGCAGTGAGCGCTATTGAGAGTGCTGATATCATTATTATTGGTCCTGGTAGCCTTTATACAAGCATCTTGCCTAATTTATTGGTAAATGGTATTCGTGAAGCAGTATTGAATGCAAAAGGCCATAAAATTTATATATGCAATCTTATGACGCAAGCAGGTGAAACCTCTCATTATTCTGCCGGAGATCATGTCCAAGCGTTAATCGATCATGTGGGTGCGAACTTTCTTCATACCATCTTGATTAATAAAGAAGAGCTTCCACTGTCAATTCGAGAAGCATACAGCAAAGAATTAGCGGAGCCTGTCAGGTTTGATGTGCCAAGACTTGAAGGAATGGGGCTAGAGGTCATTAAAAAGGATATAGCATCCATTCATGATGGCGTAGTGCGGCATGATGCCAATAATGTAGCGGCATGGATTGTAGAATATGCAACAAATTATCAACAAAAAAAGCAATCTTCGGCGAATTAGCGTCTAAAATATAACAAGGAAGGGGGGATTGCTATGTCATTTGCTTCTGAGACGAAAAAAGAGCTTACACAAGTGGAAGCAAAGGATAGCAGTTTAAAAGCAGAGCTCTCTGCCCTCATTCGAATGAACGGTTCATTATCGTTTGCCAATCGACAACTGAGCCTAGATGTCCAAACAGAAAATGCTGCTATCGCTCGTAGAATGTATACAATCATCAAGAAATTTTACAACTATCGAATAGAGCTTTTAGTGCGGAAAAAAATGAGGCTGAAAAAGAATAATGTCTACATTTGCCGCGTGCGCGAAGGTGCAAAGGAATTGCTAGAAGAGCTGCAGATTGTAACAGGAAATTTTCTGTTTCATCATGATATTGAAGAAAAAATCATTCCTACACCTGATGAAAAAAGAGCTTATTTGCGCGGCGCATTTTTAGCGGGAGGCTCTGTTAATAATCCAGAGACATCATCTTATCATTTAGAGATCTATTCTCTATATAAAGAACACGGTGATGCATTGATGGAACTGATGAATGTCTTCGAACTGAATGCCAAGACAATCGAACGGAAAAAGGGCTTTGTCACATATTTGAAAGAAGCAGAGAAGATTTCTGATTTTTTAAGTCTAGTAGGTGCCCATCAAGCGATGTTGAAATTTGAGGATGTTCGGATTGTTAGAGATATGCGTAATAGCGTGAATCGTCTAGTGAATTGTGAAACAGCCAATTTAAATAAAACAATCGGTGCTGCTATTAGACAAGTAGAAAACATACGCTTTATTGATCAAGCAATCGGGATCGATCAATTGCCTGAAAAACTTCAGGAGATTGCTAGGCTGCGAGTAGAGTATCAAGATGTAACACTAAAAGAGCTAGGGGAAATGGTCTCGACAGGCACAGTCAGCAAATCAGGTGTCAACCATCGTTTGCGTAAGATTGATGCGATTGCAGACTCACTTAGAGGCGGCGAGACAGCGAAAGTTTAAAATAAGCTTACTGGAAGGATTGGATGATTGAATGGTAGAACAACAGGCAAAAGTAAATTTGAAATCAGGTTTGCAAGCAAGGCAAGCCGCTTTATTTGTTCAAGAAGCAAACCGCCATGCAGCTGATATTTTCTTGCAAAAAGACGATAAGAAAGTAAATGCCAAAAGTATAATGGGCATTATGAGTTTGGCGCTAGCACACGGAACACCTGTTATTTTAAGCGCAAGCGGAGATGATGAGGATCAAGCTCTTTCTAATCTAGTCCAACTTATTGAAGTTGAAGAGTAACACAATCAACTATTGAAAAAAGCCTCTATTCGCAAAAAATGAATAGAGGTGATTTTTTTTATACCGAATTGGGTATAAATAGTATAGTTCTCCCTTATTGCACAGATCCTCATTTCTGGGTTTGTGCGTTGTTTTTGTTTCTTCCTTTTAAGGAACAACAATCATAAGTGGAGAAATAAAAAACGCTGCACGCCAAAGTTGGCAGCAACGCTTAAGAGGATTTCAATAACGCCCTCGGAGGGAATCGAACCCCCAGCCTAAGAACCGGAATCTTATGTTTTATCCGTTAAACTACGAGGGCATATATACTTAACGACTGTTTTATTATACAGATAAAACAAAGAAATATCAATAGAGGAAAAAAACAATCGTAACATTTGACCTTTGTTGACCATAATGTGTAATATAATGGTACAGCTGAAGAAGAAGCTCAGCAAATGTCATTATGTAATCTATTTTTTAATTGAGGAGGCTATTTCTTATGAACTTAATACCTACAGTTATTGAACAAACAAACCGCGGTGAACGTGCCTACGATATTTATTCACGTTTATTAAAAGACCGTATCATCATGCTAGGCAGTGCAATCGACGACAATGTGTCAAACTCAATCGTTTCACAATTGCTATTCTTAGAAGCTGAAGACCCTGAGAAAGATATCTTCCTTTATATCAACTCTCCAGGCGGAAGCGTTACTGCAGGCATGGCTATCTATGACACAATGCAATTCATCAAACCAGATGTCCAAACAGTTGGTATGGGTATGTGCGCATCTATGGGCTCATTCTTGCTAACAGCAGGCGCTAAAGGCAAACGCTATGCATTGCCAAACTGTGAAGTGATGATTCACCAACCTTTAGGTGGAGCACAAGGGCAAGCAACTGAAATTGAAATTGCTGCGAAACATATTCTTAAAACACGCGAAAAATTAAATGCAATCTTATCTGAACGCACTGGCCAACCAATTGAAGTTATTGCGCGCGATACAGATCGTGATAACTACATGAGCGCTGAACAAGCAAAAGATTACGGCTTGATCGACCATATTATGGAACGCAACGAGCTAAAATAATGAATTAAAAAAGGCTGCAACCATAGTCTAACTCTGGTTGCAGCCTTTTTATTTTATATAGGAAGTACGGAACTGCTATTATTTAAAGAATATCTAATTGGGCAACGAGAGCTACTAGAATTTGAAGTAGTAATTGTAGGGAAATTGCAACGTCTGTATCTGTTGTTGTTACATTTACAGAGCGGGAGTTAACGATGACAAGTTTTTGGCGATTTGCTTGACGAATTTGTGCTCTTTGTAATAGCTCTTGTGTCACCGTTTCTGCACGCGAACTATCTGCGATTGTAATATTAACTACGATAGCAATGGCAACTTGTAAAGCTGCCTGAAGCGAAACAGCTACCTGAGTATCAGTTGTTTCAACGGTAATATCACATGAGTCACGAATAATAATAATCTCATTTGAAGATTGGTCAATATCCGCAACTTCAGTAGCATTGTTATTTATGTCCTCATTATTATTGTGGCATGGGTCACATGGGTGGTCCATGCTTGAGTCCATTGCAGACCACTTATTAGAATTCTCATATTCACTCATTTTCACCCCTCCTTTCATCTTTTATAGTAGATGCTTTCACCTTAGTTTTTGTATAGACAAAGAACACGGGTGAGGGATAAAATTTTATTTTTCTGTATCCTCATTTTCTGCTTTTGCCTGCTTCAGCTTTTCTCTTAGTGGGCTTGAAGGCTGTTCTTTAGGTTCTTTTTCAGTAATACTTTTGGTATTGTTTGAGTTGATGAACTCCTCCACCTGCACTTTTAGTTGATCTACGGTTTTTTTAAGCTTTTCACGTTGATCATCTGATACCTTTGATCTAATTTCATCCATATTGACTTTGTTTTTTGAAAAAATATCCGCTATGAATATTTCAATAAATTGATTTGAAAGGCTGTATAACTCCTCGCGATTGTTCTTAAACAACTATTCCACCTCCCCTCTTATATTGCATATTCATAAGAGAGAAGAATGTCAGGGCAGATGTACCAGAATTTCGGTTATTCGTTTGAAAATAACTGTTTGGAATTAAAAAAACGTGTACCTCATGCAAAATTAGACAATACTAAAACCAAGCAGTCCATCCAATGGTAAATGAATGAACTGCTTGGTTTCAAAATTGTTCGTCGTTCTGTTCAATTCGGACAAGCCGCCAAATATAGTTGGCGATTTCCCTTGCTTCCGCTGCATGAGTTGTTTTGGCGAAAGCTTTACGAAACGGTGTTAAAAGTGCTTCGATAATAAAGTATTTGGGATTCGATTCGCTTAATTCACTTAACAAATAGCTTGCATACTCCAGACCCTTTTTGGAATCACATGGTCCTAATCCCTTAATGAAACCGTCTAACTGTTGTGTCACCATCTCCTGACTCATGATATGGTGTTCTACATTATTCTTTATAAAATGTATAGTCTCAATACCGATAATGACTTCTTTCGTTTCAAGCATACGGGGGATAATAGCATCGATATTGCGAAGGGACATTTTGATGATAGCTTCTGGTTCTACATAGCGGTCTTCTGCAAAAATTAAAATACGGAGAGTATGCTGAATCATCGCAAATACTTGGATGGCACATTCATAGCTCATAATGCTTATTTCATCACCATATACTTCGACAAGCCTTTTGGCTAGCCATTCAAGTTCTTGAAGATGGTGGCTCATTAGGGCCATTCGTAATGATTCATCCTGTGAATTCGAAACAGATTCAAAAATTCGCATTAAATTTTGCTCACGATTAATTTGCATCAAGACGGCTATTTGTTTAGTCAGTATATCAATATCCTTTATATCCTGTCCGAAGATTAATTCATGGCGTCGGATACTCGTTTCCTCTCGGCTTTCACGCAAGATGGCGATGAGGCAATCGTTTTTTGAAGGGAAATAGTTATAGAAGGTTCCTTTAGAAATCTGGGCTCCCTGGATAATGTCCATTATAGAAGTTTCTTTGAAGCCTTTTTCAATAAAAAGCTGCCTCGCCACATCAAGAACTTTTCTTTTTCGCGTATTCATTTAGTCACCTTTTCGTCATAAATGATTTTAAATTATACCAGTAGTCTATACCAAAAACGCTTTCATATCAATGTTTTTGAGAGGTTAATAATTTTTAGTTGAAAAAAGTGAACTAGCGGTATAAAATAATAAACATCCAATAAAAATGAGATATAAAGAAGAGTGAGGGGAAAATATGAGTAATCAGCAAAAACCACCTTATGGAATGATAGCCATTCTATTCGTGGGTGCTTTTGTTTCTTTTTTAAATAATACTTTAATGAACGTTGCCTTGCCGACCATTATGACAGACTTCGATGTTACTTACTCGCAAGTTCAATGGTTGTCAACAGGATATATGCTTGTGAGCGGTGTGTTAATACCGGCATCCGCATTTTTTGTCGTTCGCTTTAAGAACCGTCATTTGTTTATTGCAGCGATGTCTATCTTTACGATTGGTACAATTATCGCCGCTGCAGCGCCAAATTTTAGTGTTTTAATCGCAGGTCGTATGGTACAGGCTGCAGGTTCTGCTGCAATGTCACCACTTCTTATGAATGTAATGCTTGTCAGCTTCCCAGCTGAAAAACGTGGTTCTGCTATGGGGATCTTCGGTTTAGTAATGATCGCAGCGCCAGCAATTGGCCCGACATTATCTGGTTATATTGTCGAACATCATTCATGGCGCATGCTTTTTGAAATGATCATTCCATTTGCAGTGCTAAGCCTTTTGTTTGGTATCTGGAAATTGAAAAACGTAATGGATACAAGAAAAGTATCACTAGATTATCTATCTCTAGTATTCTCAACAATCGGATTTGGTGGCCTTTTATACGGCTTTAGTTCTGCTGGTGATAAAGGGTGGGGCGATCCACTTGTTTACGGTACGATTACAATCGGGGCGATTGCGCTTATTATCTTTATCTTTAAGCAACTTCGCATGGAAGAGCCGCTTTTAGATCTTCGTATTTACAAATATCCAATGTTTGCATTAGCATCAATCATCTCAGCAGTAGTATCTGTAGCGATGTTCTCTGGTATGATTTTAACACCTGCTTATGTACAACAAGTTCGTGGTATCTCGCCATTCCACGCTGGGCTAATGATGCTTCCAGGTGCGATTGTGATGGCATTCATGTCTCCAATCACTGGTAAGCTATTTGATAAATTTGGTCCGCGTATATTAGCTTTCATTGGTTTAACGATTACAACTGTGGCTACGTATTTCTTAACTAAATTAGAAGTAGATTCATCTTACACATATATCATTACTGTTTATACTGTCCGCATGTTCGGTATGTCTATGGTAATGATGCCGATTATGACAAACGGTTTGAACAGCTTGCCAATGTTGAAAAACCCACATGGTACAGCGATCAACAATACTGTTCAACAAGTTTCTGGTGCAATCGGTACAGCGATTTTAGTAACTGTTATGAATAACCACATCAAATCAAGTGCAACAGAACTAGCAGCTGAAGCGAAAGCTAAAGCTGTGAAAGCTGCTAAAAAAGCGGCTGAAGCAGGAATTACACCTTCTTCACCAACAGCTGAACAATTAGCTAAGTTAAAAGCTCAAATTACACAAACAGCTTTGTTAGATGGTATTAACTACACATTTATGGTTGCAACCATTATTTCGGCTGTAGCTCTTGTGTTGTCAATATTCCTAAAACGTGTACGTGTAGATAAAATAAATAAACCTGAAATGGAACAAAAATAAGTAATAAAAAGCGCTTTTGGTCATAATACCAAAAGCGCTTTTTGTATGCTGTTTTTATCCCGCATAATGGGAGGAACATTTGTTCAACTCACTAAAGACGGATGATTGAAGAAAATCCCTATCTCGCGTGAAGTTTCACCTTATTGCAATTGACTGCTTGTAGTGTCGTAGCAATTTGTAATTGTCACCGTATCTTGTGATGATAATTGAGGTACTTGGTAGTAGCCTTTGCGGTTTTGGTAAATGGAGACTTCATACGCCATTTCAATGCAATTAGGGATTGAATCTGCTAACACGCGGCGTACAACAGGGTTTGTTGTTTCGAGAGAGGCAGCTAATTTAGCTGTTGCAGTAGCTTTATGTGAGCTCAATAAATAGCCTGAAATCATCTCGTCATTGAGTTCGCTAGCTTGTGTAATTGGCTTTTTCGGTTGGCCTGGTTTAATGCCATAAGTAAATTTATTGTCTTCAGTCATTTGATAATGGCCTGTTGGATGTGATGGATCACGTCCTGTTTTGAAGCATTCCACCAAGATGTTGTATTCATCTACACAGAATTGATATTGACGGTCCATCATATTGCGTAGTTCAGGATCTTGGATTTGGTCACGTAACAATACGCATTGGTCTAAACCGGCAATCACCGTTGATAATGTTTCATGCATGTCCATTACTTCATGTGCGCCATGGTTGTACTTTGCTGAATCTACATGATACAGTTCGTTTGATTGGTTTTGTTGGTTTGTCAAAGTAGTACCTCCTTTTTTTTCGCGCTCTCACGCAGAAATAGTATGGACTGCTTCAATGCTTCCATACATTCAAAATGGCAGTCATTTCGGTACACCTAACCAGAAGAATGTTTTATAATTTTTATTAAGGAGAAATAATATAGTAAGAAGACAGGAGGGAATGAATTGAAGAAACTTTTAGCACCCATTATTATCATTATTGCAGTAATTGCACTCATCGCTGCGATGCTAGTGCCACGATATAACAAGCTTGTCTCGATGGATGAGCAAGTGGATTCCAAATATGCACAAGTGGAGAACCAATTGCAAAGAAGGATAGATTTGATTCCAAACTTAGTGAATACAGTAAAAGGATATGCGAAACATGAAGAAAGCATTATGAAAAGCATCGCTGATTCTCGCGCAAGATTGGCATCAGCCAAAACACCGCAAGACCAAGCGAATGCCAATGATGAATTAACCGGCAATTTAAATCGATTGCTTGTTATCAGTGAAAAGTATCCAGACCTAAAAGCGGATAAAAACTATCGCCAGTTAATGGATGAACTTGCAGGCACAGAAAATCGATTAGCTGTTGCACGTGAAGATTATAATGAAGGCGTCAAAGAATATAATGGACTTGTACGCAAGTTCCCAGGAAGTCTAGTCGCAGGCATGTTTAATTTCGATAAACGGGAATACTTTAAAGCAAGTGCCAATGCACAAAATGCACCAACTGTTGATTTTGGAGACGATAATCAATGAAAAAGCGCAGATTCCTTTTAGGGGCAGTCTGTGCGCTAATCGCCTTACTAAGTTTTTCAGCAACCACTCAGGCTAAGGGACAGCTGCCTGAAATGGACTATTATGATGACACACCATATGTGCAGGATTTCGAGCATAAATTGTCCGATGACACACAGCAAGAATTAAATGCATTAGCAGAAAAACTAAATAAAGCAACAGGTGCCTCGATTGTCATTCTTACAACAGATACCTTGAATGGCTACGAGGCGCCAGAGTATGGCACCAAGGTAATCCGCAAATGGGGAATCGGCAGTAAGCAGAAAAACAATGGCGTATTAATATTTGCAAGCTTTGCACAAAAAAAGGGAGAACGGGATGCATACATTTCAGTCGGCCAAGGCCTTGAAGGCGCATTACCAGACGGAAAAATTGGTCGAATACTTGATGACTACATGTATCCTTATTTAGCCCAGGATAATTACGATGAAGCATTTCGTTCCGTCTTCATCAAAGTATATAACGAAATAGCCAAAGAATATGATTGGAACGGGCAGTTAGATAACCCTCAAAAACCGGAAGAAGAGGAAGGCGGTCTTTCGACGACAACGATTATTATTTTAGTTATTGTCGGCCTCATCATTTTCTCTTTCTTCTCCAAAGGAAACGGAGGAGGCGGCCCAGGTGGACCTGGTGGAAGAGGACGCTTTGATGACAGTAGCTTCCCTGGAGGCTTTGGAAACTTCGGCGGCTTTGGAAATGGCTCATCCGGTGGAGGTAGCAGTGGAGGCTTCGGCGGATTTGGCGGAGGCTCATCCGCAGGCGGCGGTGCAGGCCGCAAATGGTAACACAGTCTAAATAATGAATGTAGTGAGGATAACTATGGAAATCACGTATTACAGCAGGCCCAATTGCGGTCTTTGTGAAGAAGGGAAATTGCTGTTAAAGCTAGTATGTGAAGATTTTCCCTTCCAACTCAATGAAATTAATATTGAAGAAGATGAAGAAATTCATGAGAAATATATGCTAATGATCCCTGTCGTCATGAAAAACAATGAAATCATTCAGTATGGCCAGCTTGATTATGTGACATTGCTTGAAGGCATACAGGAGTAAGCGTAGCGAAATGAATTTACAATAGAATAAGTCATAGAACACAGTTGAAGTGGGAATAGCGAATACTCCTGCGGGAAAGCGAGACAGACGAGACTCCGTAGCTTATTGAGGAGGCTTGTCGCTCGCCCGCGTAAAGGGCAGCTATTCCCACTTCAGGGTTTACTAAATAGAAGAGGGGATTTTTGAAGATAGCTAACCGCTTTTTAGATTACACTGAGCAAAATACAATACTTAAAAAGCATAAAATTTCATTCAGTAAAAAATCTTAAATTGAGTTGATTGGTGTGAAAGGCGACGACTCCTGGGGGAATAGCGGGACAGGTGAGACCCCGCAGCGAAGCGAGGAGGCTTACCGCCCGCCCCCCGGAAAGCGGCGCCTGGAATGGAAATCAACAGTATCACCTCTCTTGTAAATGCATCTTCTGGTGAAAAATCTTTATATAGTTCAAAAATTTGCAAGTAACGTTCACAAAATGTATACTTATTTCAGGAAGTAAATTTTTTTATAGTAAGTGGGACATTTTTTAAATTGCTGGGACAAAATTTGTCCCGTTAGTATGAGAGGAGAGAGAAAGGACATTATTACAGTATCTGAAGCTCAATTAAAAATAATGCCGGAAATGTCTGAACTTCTTCATACGCGTTATCGTTTTTTACAAATGATTGATATGTTGGGTCCTGTAGGCCGAAGAGGTCTTGCAGAGAATCTTTCTATTGGAGAAAGAGAAGCCCGCAAAGAAACGGATTTGCTGCGAGAACAAGGCTTGATTATTGCAAGCCATTCCGGCATGAGAATATCCGAATCGGGTAAAGAAGTATTAGAGATTTTAAAGCCTCTTGTCTACGAATGGTCAGGTATTTCTGTAATGGAAAAACAACTGACTCAAAAATTAGGCATACAAAGAGTGCTTATAGTAGATGGTGATATAAATGAAACACCTTCTATTAAAATCCTTCTTGGATTAGAAGCGGCCAAAGTGCTGAGCAAGGTTGCGAAAGAGAAGGAAATCATCGCTGTGACAGGTGGAAGTACATTAGCTGCAATCGCAGACAGTGTAACCCCGTCTGACCAGCCGAACAATTTGACTTTTATCGCAGCAAGAGGCGGCATGGGCGTCGATGATATGAGACTCCAAGCCAACACGATTGCAGCGACATTTGCCCAAAACTCAGGTAATGCCTATCGTACGTTGTATTTACCAGAGCATTTAAGCGAGACAGCTTATAAAGCAATCATTGAAGAACCAATGGTCAAAGAGATGATTGATTTATATGATCGGACAGATGTTGTTATTCACGGCATCGGGTCGGCGATCGAAATGGCGTCAAGGCGAAATTCCACAGAAACAGAGAAAAGTAACCTTCTCGAGCATGGCGCTGTCAGTGAAGCTTTTGGTTATTACTTCGACGAATCGGGTAAAGCTGTACAAAGGATTCAAACTGTAGGGATCCAACGCGAACAAGTAAATAGGTGTAAAAGTATTATTGCGGTAGCAGGTGGGAAGAATAAAGCAGCAGCGATTCTTTCATACTTTAAACAGGGAGCAAATCAGACGATTCTCGTCACAGATTCTGCCGCAGCGAAGGAAATGCTTCACTTACTAAAATAACAATTTAACTGGAGGAAATAAAAATGACTTTAAAATTAGCGATTAATGGTTTTGGACGTATTGGCCGATTGGTATTCCGCGAAGCGTTTAAACGACAAGATATCGAAATCGTAGCAGTAAATGACTTAACAGATTCAGCTATGCTTGCACACCTTCTAAAATATGATTCTGTACACGGTATTTTAGATGCAGAAGTTTCTGCTGAAGGCGATGATCTAGTTGTAAATGGCAAAAAAGTTCGCGTTTACGCTGAAACAGATCCTGCAAAACTTCCATGGGGTGATTTGAATGTAGATATCGTTGTAGAATCTACAGGTCGTTTCACTGATTATGATTCAGCTCATAAACATGTGGAAGCAGGCGCTAAAAGAGTCATCGTTTCTGCACCTGGTAAAGACATGCCGACATACGTAATGGGCGTAAACAATGATCAATACAATGCAAAAGAAGATGTAGTTGTATCAAACGCTTCATGTACAACAAACTGCCTATCTCCAGTGGCAAAAGTGTTGGATGAACAATTTGGTATCAAACGTGGCATGATGACAACTGTCCACTCTTATACAAATGACCAACGTATCTTGGATTTACCGCATAAAGATTACCGCCGTGCACGTGCAGCAGCGCAATCTATGATTCCAACAACAACTGGTGCAGCTGTTGCGGTAGCAAAAGTATTGCCACAATTAAAAGGCAAATTAGATGGTATGGCGATTCGCGTCCCAACACCTAATGTATCTCTAGTTGACTTGGTAGTTGAATTAGAAAAAGATGCTACACCTGAATCAATCAACAGCGCATTGAAAAATGCATCAGAAAATGAACTAAAAGGCGTAATGGCTTACTCTGAATTACCACTTGTATCAATCGATTACAACGGCAATACTTCTTCATCTACAGTAGATAGCCTATCTACAATGGTGCTTGAAGGCAACCTAGTAAAAGTACTTGCTTGGTATGATAATGAATCTGGTTATTCTACACGCGTAGTGGACTTAGCGGAATACATGGCTAAACAAGGCTTCTAAGTCAAACTAATCGTCAAATGACACTGTGCGTAATCCTGCATGAACGGGCAGCATAACCACTACAAACTTATAGATAAACAAGAAAAACTAGTGGGAGACAACTGCCCGTATATGTGCAAATTATCGAAACGAAAGACAAGGAGATAAAAAATATCCCCTTTGTGTCAAGTTTCACTTATAATGGATTATGGCAAAAAAGGAGAAGCGTATTATCTGACTTCTCCTTTTTTTGCGAATGTAGTAAGCGCTTTATTCAATCATTTGATAATTGGAGGATTGGCAAAATGAATCAAAAAAAGACAATGACTGATGTAGAAGTACAAGGGAAACGCGTATTTGTCCGAGTTGATTTCAACGTACCAATGGAAGACGGTAAAATCACAGATGAAACACGTATTAAAGCAGCATTACCAACGATTCAAGCTTTAGTAGAAAAAGGTGCAAAAGTTATTTTAGCAAGCCATTTGGGTCGCCCAAAAGGCGAAGTAAAAGACGAATTCCGTCTAACAGCTGTAGGCGAACGTCTTTCTGAATTACTAGGCAAAAACGTTCAAAAATTAGACGAGTCTATTGGCGAAACTGTTGAGAAAGCAGTAGAAGCTATGCAAGATGGCGACGTTATCTTACTTGAGAATGTTCGCTTCCATAAAGGCGAAGAAAAGAATGATCCAGCACTTGCAGAAAGCTTTGCGAAGTTAGCGGATGTTTATGTGAATGACGCATTCGGCGCTGCTCACCGCGCACACGCATCTACTGAAGGTATTGCGAAATACTTGCCAGCCGTAAGCGGATTATTAATGGAGAAAGAACTAGATGTATTAGGCAAAGCTTTATCTAATCCTGAACGTCCTTTCACAGCAATCATCGGTGGTGCGAAAGTTAAAGATAAAATCGGCGTAATTGAAAATCTTCTTGAAAAAGTAAATCATTTAATTATTGGCGGTGGTCTTTCATACACATTCATCAAAGCACAGGGCTATGAAATCGGCACTTCATTGTTAGAGGAAGATAAGATTGAGTTAGCTAAATCATTTATTGAAAAAGCAGCTGAAAAAGGTGTGAAATTACATATGCCTGTAGATGCTGTGGTAGCAAACGAATTTTCGAAGGATGCAGAAACAAAGGTTGTCGACATTGATCAAATCCCAAGCGATTGGATGGGACTAGATATTGGACCGAAAACAGTTGAAGAATATGCAGACGTAATCAAAAATTCGAAGCTGATTATGTGGAATGGGCCAATGGGTGTCTTTGAAATGGACAAATTTGCAAACGGCACAAAAGGCGTAGCAAAAGCTATGGCAGAGACAAACGGCTATACAATTATCGGCGGCGGTGATTCTGCTGCAGCTGTCGAAAAATTCCATGTAGCAGATCAGATGGACCATATCTCAACAGGTGGCGGTGCATCATTAGAATTTATGGAAGGCAAGGAATTGCCAGGCGTTGTAGCGCTAAACGATAAATAGTAAAAACAAATTGGAGGACGATTAGTGTGAGAAAACCAATTATTGCAGGTAACTGGAAGATGTATAAAACTTTATCGCAAGCTGTGGAGTTCGTACAAGAAGTAAAAACATCCATTCCTGAGAGTACAAAGGTAGACGCAGTAATCTGCGCACCAGCATTATTCTTGCCATCACTTGTAAAAGAGGCAGAGGGTTCAGCACTTGAGATTGGTGCTCAAACGATGCATTTTGAAAATGAAGGTGCATTTACAGGCGAAATTAGTCCAGCCCAATTAGAAGATTTGAAAGTAAACTATGTGATTTTAGGGCACTCAGAGCGCCGTGAATACAATAATGAAACAGATGAAAGCGTCAATAAAAAAGTGCATGCTGCATTTGAACATGGCATGACACCAATCATTTGCGTTGGCGAAACATTGGATGACCGCGAAAAAAGTCATACGATGGTGAAAGTGTCCTCACAAGTAGGAGCCGCATTAAAAGGTCTTACAAAAAATCAAGTCGCTAAAACTGTGATTGCGTATGAACCAATCTGGGCAATCGGCACAGGTAAAACAGCTACTTCAGAAGATGCCAACACAGTATGTGAAGGAATCCGTAAAACAGTTGCAGACATCGCTGGTGAAGAAGCTGCAGAAGCAGTTCGCATTCAATACGGTGGCAGTGTAAAACCTGCAAACATCAAGGAATTGCTTTCAATGGAACATATCGACGGTGCATTAGTCGGCGGTGCAAGCTTAGAGCCAGATTCTTATGTGCAATTATTGGAGGCGGGTGCAAATGCCTAACAGACCAGTAGCATTAATTATCCTTGATGGTTTCGGCTTCCGTGATGAAGTATTCGGGAATGCCGTGGCACAAGCGAAAAAACCAAACTTTGAGCGTTATTGGAATCAATTTCCGCATAATATGCTGACAGCTTCAGGTGAAGCAGTTGGTCTTCCAGCAGGACAAATGGGGAACTCTGAGGTAGGCCACTTAAATATTGGTGCAGGCCGAATTGTTTATCAAAGTCTTACAAGAATCGATAAGTCGATCCGAGAAGGCGACTTCTTTGAAAACAGCGCATTTTTAGATGCGATAAGATATGCAAAAGAAAAGCAATCTAAACTCCATCTTATGGGACTGTTATCAGATGGTGGCGTACACAGCCATTATGAACATCTATTTGCTTTACTGAAATTAGCCAAAGACCAAGGGATTAAAGAAGTATATGTCCATGGTTTCCTTGATGGCCGTGACGTAGGTCCAAAAACAGCTGTCACATACGTGATGGAAACAGAACGCCAAATGGCTGAAATCGGTGTCGGCGAGTTCGCAACGATTAGTGGTCGTTATTATGCAATGGACCGAGATAACCGTTGGGACCGCGAAGAAAAAGTCTACAAGGCATTAGTGGATGGAGAAGGCGTCGTAGCAGATTCTGCTGTTGCAGGTGTAGAAGCTTCTTATAAAAACGATGTCACAGATGAATTCGTCGTGCCATTCGTGATCAAAAAAGAAGGAAAACCTGTCGCAACAATTGAAGACAATGACGCGGTAATCTTCTTTAACTTCCGTCCAGACCGCGCGATTGAACTTTCAACAGCGCTAACAAATCCGTTGTTTGATGGCTTTGAACGAAGCAAAAATCATCCTGAAAACTTGAAATTTGTTTCATTCACGCATTATAGCGATACAGTACTTGCTGAAGTAGCATTCCATAGCATCGATTTGAAAAATACGATTGGTGAAGTATTGTCTAACAACAACCTACGTCAATTGCGTATTGCGGAAACAGAGAAATATCCACATGTTACATTCTTTATGAGCGGCGGCCGGGAAGAGAAATTTGGCCTGGAAGAACGGATTTTAATCAACTCGCCAAAAGTAGCGACATATGATTTGAAACCTGAAATGAGCGCTTATGAGGTAACAGACGCGTTGGTAGAGGCGATTGAAGCTGATCGTTTTGACGGCATCATCTTGAATTTCGCCAATCCAGATATGGTCGGTCATAGTGGTATGCTTGAGCCGACAATCAAAGCGATTGAAGCAGTGGATGAATGCTTAGGACAAGTTGTGGATGCACTTCTTGCCAAAGGTGGCGCTGCGATTATCACAGCAGATCACGGTAATTCAGATGAAGTGGTGACGCTTGAAGGTATGCCAATGACAGCTCATACAACAAATCCAGTCCCTGTGATTGTGACAAAAGAAAATATTGTTGTAAGAAGTGGCGGAATTTTGGCAGATTTGGCTCCGACCATGTTAAAATTACTAGGAGTGGACCAACCACTTGAGATGACAGGAAAACCATTATTTTAAAACCAAGGAGAGTAAAAAAATGCCAATTATTACAGACGTACAAGCTCGTGAAGTATTAGATTCACGCGGTAACCCAACAGTAGAAGTAGAAGTATTTACAGAATCAGGCGCTTTCGGACGTGCAATCGTTCCATCTGGCGCATCTACAGGGGAATATGAAGCAGTAGAATTGCGCGATGGCGACAAAAGCCGCTACCTTGGCAAAGGTGTTTTAAAAGCTGTAGACAACGTAAACAACATCATTGCACCAGAACTAATCGGTAATTATTCAGTGCTTGACCAAGTATCTGTGGATGAGCACATGATCGCTGTAGACGGTACAGAAAATAAAGGTAAATTAGGCGCGAACGCAATCTTAGGCGTGTCTCTAGCTGTAGCACACGCAGCAGCAGATTACCTTGATATGCCTCTATACCAATACATCGGCGGCGTAAATGCAAAACAATTGCCAGTACCAATGATGAACATTGTAAACGGTGGAGAACACGCGGATAATAATGTGGATATTCAAGAATTCATGGTTATGCCTGTTGGCGCTGAATCATTCCGCCACGCATTACGCATGGGTGCTGAAATCTTCCATTCCTTGAAAGCAGTCTTGAAAGAATCAAACTACAGCACATCTGTAGGTGATGAAGGCGGCTTTGCACCAAACCTTTCTTCAAATGAAGAAGCATTATCTACAATCGTGACTGCGATTGAACGTGCTGGCTACAAACCAGGCGAAGAAGTAATGCTTGCGATGGACGTTGCATCATCTGAGCTATATTCAGACGAAGATAACAAATATCACTTAGCTGGTGAAGGCGTGACAAAAACATCAGAAGAAATGGTTGCATGGTATGAAGAATTAACATCTAAATATCCAATCATCTCAATTGAAGATGGTCTTGATGAAAACGACTGGGAAGGTCACAAAATGTTGACTGAACGCATCGGTAACCGCGTTCAATTAGTAGGTGACGATCTATTCGTTACGAATACGAAAAAATTGTCTCGCGGTATTGAAGAAGGCGTAGGCAACTCAATCCTAATCAAAGTAAACCAAATCGGTACATTGACAGAAACTTTAGATGCGATTGAAATGGCGAAACGTGCTGGCTACACAGCTATCATTTCTCACCGTTCAGGCGAATCTGAAGATACAACAATCGCTGACATTGCTGTAGCTACAAATGCAGGACAAATCAAAACAGGCGCACCATCTCGTACAGACCGTGTCGCAAAATACAACCAATTACTTCGCATCGAAGATCAATTGGCTGGTACATCTCAATACAACGGTATTAAATCATTCTATAACTTGAAAAAATAATAGAACGATTATTTAAAGCCTCCTATATTTTTATAGGAGGTTTTTTTATTTATAGTGGCGAAAGATAGCTTATTGTCTTTTTAAGAAGCAATACGGGTTAAGCAGTATGAAACTAATTACAAAGCGAGGTTGATCTAAATGGAAAAGGTGACTCCATTCTTAATGTTCCAAGGTGGCAAAGCAGAGGAAGCAATGAATTACTACACTTCACTTATTGAAGATTCCGTCATTGAAAGTATTGTTAGGTATGGCCCAGGCGAAAATGGGGAAGAGGGAACCGTAATGCAGGCATTATTTTCATTAAAGGGACAAGAGTTCATGTGCATAGACAGTGCGCCTGTCCACAAGTTTACTTTTACACCCTCCTTCTCTATCTTTCTTACGTGTGATTCGGAAGACGAGCTGACTTATCTTTATGAAAATCTCCTTGCAGATGGAGAAGCGTTAATGCCACTAGATAACTATGGCTTCAGTAAGAAGTTTGGCTGGGTGAATGATAAATTTGGTGTATCGTGGCAAATTAATCTTCCAAATGATTAATTGAAATAGAGTTTACAGAAGGGCAATATACAATTTTAAATCTCTCTAAAAGCTAAAAAATCAATCAAAGATTTTTCTTAGTACACATTTCTTTACAGCCTCCTATCATTTGTGGGAGGCTTTTATTATAGGGAGAGGGCAATATACTCTCTGTTAAGATGAGGAATAAAACGTCGAAACTAAAATAGGAGTGATTGAATTGACCATTAAAATGATTTTAGACGATAGAACGATACAATTAACTAATTATGAAGAAGAAAAAGTAAATGGATTATATCAAGTGTTAGTTGAGTTTGATGTGACAAGTGAAGAATATCATGATGTAGCAACACTGCTTTACAAAGGGACGTTTGATGTAAAGATACCGGAGAAAGATATAGCTTTTCGAGGGACCATCCATAACTATTCCACTTCTATTACAAACCTGTATAACGAAGGGGAAGTAGGACAGTATAAATTGACTCTGTTAGAAGTAAAGGATTGAGCTGAAATGAGGTTAAGCATACTAGACCAGTCACCTATTTCTTCAAATCAGACCCCACGTGATGCATTGAATGAATCGATGAAATTAGCACAAACAGGAGAAGAGCTAGGTTATACGCGATACTGGATTTCCGAACATCACGATCTGCCTGGGCTTGCATGTTCTGCGCCCGAAGTGATGCTAAGCTACATTGGCGCACACACGCAACGCATTCGTATTGGGGCGGGGGCAATCTTATTGCCATTTTACCGGCCTTTTAAAGTGGCAGAAACCTTTCATATGCTAGCCACATTATTTCCAAGTCGCATAGACCTCGGTTTAGGACGAGCTCCCGGAGGATCAGCAGAAGCGACGAATGCATTGTCCGATAACTATTTGCAAAGTGTTTATAAATTTCCTACCGCGGTGAAGGAGTTACTTCATTTCTTAGACGACGACTTCCCAGCGGAAGCGGAATACTCTAAAATCTCTGCATCTCCTTTACCTGAACATCCGCCAGTACCTTGGCTTCTTGGTACCAGTAAAAAAAGCGCATTGCTCGCAGCAGAGAATGGCATGCCCTATACGTTCGGCCATTTTATGAGTGACAATGAAGGAGCACCAATCGTCAAAGAATATAGGGAAGCCTTTATACCACGCAAAGAAGGGCAAACGCCACAAGTCATCGTCACCGTCTCTGCGATTTGCGCTGAGAGCACGGAAAAGGCTGAAGAAATGGCACTAAGCTCCCTCATCTGGTCTTTGCAAAAAGACAAAGAAGAAGGGCTGCAGGGTGTTCCATCCATTCAAGAAGCGAAGCAATATCAGCTGACGGAAAAAGAAAAGGAATCGTTAAATAGTACGAGACAAAACATGATCATTGGTAATCCGCATGAAGTGAAACAGAAACTAAACGAATTGAAAGAAATGTATGGAGTAGACGAAATTATGATCAATACCATCACACATTCTCTGGAAGATCGAATTCAATCCTATCAACTCATTGCGAAAGAAGTATTAGGAGAGCTCAATTCTTTCTTTTTAAAATAGTGGGGAAGTCAGGAAGATGTTGCAAGGGTAGATGCTAATTCGTTTGTAGGGGTAATATCCCGCTTTCTTTTATAACTTATAATTAATAAAATATATAAATTTGTGTAAAAGCACTCTATCCCATAGGGAAGAGTGCTTTTTGATTAATTCAAAATAAAATAATTGAATTTTAGGTACAAGAAATAATTAAAAAAAGATATTAGTTTGCTCATTTGTGAGATTTTTGATTGGTGTTCGTTGATTTTGTTATATAGTAAATTCTTGAATTTCTCTTAATTCATTTGCGTGCTGGTGTAAACAACAAGATGCTTTCTATTTATTATTTATTAATAAGCAACATATAGTCAAAAAATAAGAAGTTGATTCAGAATTGCAGCTATCAAATCAAGACTTTACCTAAATCATTTAAGATTAAGAATATTCATATAAACATTAATCTTTACTTCTTTATGCCGATATCTAAAATTGAGGAAAAGCTAAGGAATAACAGAGATAATTAAATAATTGAGGTGAATATATTGAGTTTTCTCGAAGGAGTTTTAAACAAACACACCGTAACTGCACAATCTATCTTTTTCAATGTTAAGTTTATTATATTTTCATTTGGATTAATTTCAGCATTTGGATTTTTAATGGTATATTGCTTTTTATATGGCTATTATTTTAGCGGGAATAAAGTTATGAGTATTTCAAACTTTAATATTATTTCAAACCTTGTCCCATTTAGTCTACAAATGATATCTATGACTATTATTTTTTTTACTTGTATCTATTATATTTTATCTAGTCTTCTTTCTTTAAGCAGGAAAACAAAAGAAAATAAGTGGTGGCTTTATTGCTTATTTTTACTAACAATAATACTATTAAATATATTTATAACTCTCTTTTTTGCAAATGAATTGTCTTTTATTAGTTTTTTAAGTTTTCTTTTAGTTTGGGTATTTATAGGATTAATTGTTTGGTCTTTATATGTATTGATAAATTTTAGTAATAACTTTTATATTATGTTGAAGAGTATGTTTTTTGTTGTGTTTATTTTGTTAGCAATTTTAATTATTTCAATTAGTTTTTTAAAAATAGAATCTAAAATAGTAGATTTAATTATTACTCTACTAATCATTCCTCTATTTCTTTTAACGATTACTATTTTTCATAAATTCTATACCCATAAATTAATTGCATTTTTAAGCTATCTATCTTTTTTCTTTTTTTTATTTCTGGTAATGGGGTATTTTATTAATACATATATAATCAGAATTCCTTTTAAAATTTCTTTTATTTTGATGTTATCCTTGATTTTTAGTCTAATATTTTTAAATTTCTTTTTTAAAAAAGAAATTGATTTTATTCATCCAAAATTTAAAAGTCAAAATAAAGAAGCCGATATTAAATCTAAAGAAGAAATAAATGGAATAGATACTAACGAAAATACAAACATGCTATACCAATCAATTATTATTTTTTATAATTCGGTAACCAATAAAACAGATAAAAGAGACAAATTTATTTTAGCCTTTCTTTTATTCTTAATCTTTGTAAGTATCCCTAGACTTTCATTATTATGTGGCCAAAATATAAGGAATTTAAATGTATCTACGGAAAACACCTTAGAAATATGCTATATATATCAAAATGGAATTGAAAAAGGGATGTTAGGTAAATATATAATTGAGAATAATTCAACACTCTATATTTCAAATAATGATTGGCAATTGGAAATAATTAAACCTATAAATTATCATGTTAAGTCAATAAATTCAAAAAAAGAAAAAGATCTAGAGTGTTTATGTGAGAACTAAAAGCAAAGCAAAGCAATCAGGTTTACAGTTGCTTTATGGCCTTTAATTATTTTAATTTTTAAATTTTCAATCAAAAAATCTAGCAATGGTACTTCAAATTTTTACTTTTTTGTCGTAAAAGCTATAGAAGAATGTTAAAATATAAGATAACTATAGGTTCTCACCGATGATTCATACAACATGACCGGAATAGTGTTTCGTTTTCCAGTAGGCATAGCTTTTGGTGTTGATCCTAAATTATCAAAACATAGTCTTCAAAAACTTAGTTTGCATTACATACAGCCAAAACTGTCGTGATGTTTTATCTGGAGGTGGAACTTTCTATGCATACAGTCATAATGACGCTTCTTCTAATTGTATCATTAGGTTTGATTATTCTTGTGTTGCTGCAATCAAGCAAAAGCGAAGGGCTTTCAGCACTTTCAGGTGGCGCAGAGCAGCTTTTCGGTAAACAAAAAGCACGCGGAATGGATCTAATCCTTGCTCGTATAACAGTCGTGTTAGCTGTTTTATTCTTTGTATTAGCCATCGCCATTGCGAAAATTTAATGCATAAAATCGCCTAGCCGCTTTATGGTTAGGCGTTTTTACATATTTAGCTTATAATTAGTGGAATAGAGTGCGATTTGCGCTAGCAGATGAATGAGTTAGAAGGAGTGGACGCTTAATGAAAATCGTATTACCAGAACCATTCTTTTTCGAAGCAGGCCCACGCGCCGTATTACTATTGCATGGCTTTACAGGGAATTCAGCGGATGTACGGATGCTTGGCCGATACTTGGAAGAGAACGGCTACACATCACTTGCGCCTCAATACAAAGGACATGGCGTACCGCCGGAAGAACTGATACATACCAATCCAGATGAGTGGTGGCAAAGCGTACTGGATGCTTATCATACATTGTTGGATGCAGGCTACAAGGAAATTGCTGTGGCAGGATTGTCTCTTGGAGGCGTTTTTTCGTTAAAATTAGGTTATTCTTTTCCGGTTAAGGGAATTGTGACTATGTGTGCCCCGATGAGTATGAAGACGACCGATTTGATGTTTGAAGGTGTGCTTCAATACGCTGAACGATTCAATCGTTATTTTGAAAAAAATGATGAAGCAGCACAAAAAAGAATAGACTATCTAAAAGAACAAGGAATGCCTTCCTTAAAGGAATTGCGTGAACTCGTGTATGATGTGCGTAAACACGTAGATGAAGTATATGCGCCGATTTTAGTGGTGCAAGGCAGGAAAGATAACGTGATTGATGTCCAATCTGCACCGTATATTTTTGAGACTGTAGAATCAAATGATAAAAAAATCAATTGGTACGAAGAGTCAGGGCATATCATTACATTAGATAAAGAACGTAAACAATTGCAAGAAGATATTCTAGATTTCTTAGAAACGCTTGATTGGTATGAGTAAAAAAAGTGACTTTGCAAATGCTACTTAAAGGAGGGAAGAACGATGAATACAGAATCAGTATTTGAAAAAAAATTATTAGAATTAATGAAAGACGAGGATTATAAGCCGCTGACAGTCTCAGAGCTAGAGGAACAACTCGGCTTACAGGATGCAGTGGACTTCAAAGAACTTGTCAAAACGCTCGTTCAACTAGAACAGCAAGGAATGATTGTACGTACAAGAACCAATCGTTACGGCATGCCTGAACGCATGAACTACCTGCAAGGGAAGTTTATCGGCCATGCAAAAGGATTCGGCTTTGTAGCACCAGCTGAAGAAGGCATGGATGATGTGTTTATCCCGCCAAGCGACATCAACGGTGCTGTCAATGGAGATACTGTGCTAATACGCATTTCTTCAAATTCGTCAGGTGATCGCCGCGAGGGTTCGATTGTAAAAATCCTAGAACGCGGTATCACGAAGGTCGTAGGAACGTTCCAAGCGAATAAAGGATTTGGCTTTGTCGTACCAGACGAGAAGAAATTGCCAATGGACCTGTTTATTTCGAAGAACCATACGCTAGGTGCGATGGATGGTCATAAAGTAGTGGCTGAAATCATCGAATGGCCAGAAGATAATCGTTCTGCCACAGGGATGATTACCAAAATACTAGGCCATAAAAACGATCCAGGCGTTGATATCCTGTCGATTATTCACAAGCACGATATCACTGTAGATTTCCCGCAGGAAGTATTAGATGCAGCGAAGGCTGTACCGGAGGAAATCTCAGACCAAGACCGTGAAGGCCGCCGTGATTTGCGCGACCAAATGATCGTTACGATTGACGGTGAAACAGCGAAGGACTTGGATGACGCCGTAACTGTGACGAAAAACGATGATGGCACATACCGCTTAGGCGTTCATATTGCCGACGTCAGTTATTATGTACAGGATGGCTCAGCTTTAGACCGGGAAGCATATGATCGCGCAACAAGTGTTTATTTAACAGACCGCGTGATTCCAATGATTCCACATCGTTTATCAAATGGGATTTGTTCACTGAACCCGCAAGTGGATCGACTAGCGCTTTCATGCGAAATGACGATCAACAAAAACGGTGAAGTGATTGACCATGAGATCTTCCAAAGTGTCATCAAAACGAGAGAACGTATGACATACACGAATGTGTATAAGATTCTGGAAGAAAATGATGAAGAATTAAAAGAACGCTATGCAGATCTTGTCCCAATGTTTGAAGATATGAGAGACTTAGCCAAAATCCTTAATAACCGTCGTATGCATCGCGGAGCAGTGGACTTTGACTTCAAGGAATCATATGTCACAGTGGATGAAGAAGGCTGGCCAACGGATATTCTGTTACGTGAACGTACAGTCGCTGAGCGCTTGATTGAAGAGTTCATGCTTGTTGCCAATGAAACAGTGGCAGAGCATATTGACCGCATGAATTTGCCGTTCATTTACCGAATTCATGAAGACCCTAAACCAGAGAAATTGCAACGCTTCTTCGAATTTATTACGAACTTTGGCTTAATCGTTCGCGGTACAGGGAATACAGTAGAGCCAAGAGCACTACAAGAAATCCTTGAGTCTGTGAAAGATATGCCGGAATATCCGGTAATTTCAACGATGATGCTCCGTTCCATGCAACAAGCCAAATACAGCCCTGAATGTCTAGGCCACTTTGGTTTATCAACAGAATACTACACGCACTTTACGTCACCAATCCGACGTTATCCTGACTTAATCGTCCACAGATTGCTGCGTACGTATCTGATCAATAATGACAGAAGTCGTGAAACAGTCAGCTACTGGGGCGGACAAATGGATGAAATTGCAGAGCATACATCCAGCAGAGAACGCCGTGCAGTAGATGCAGAGCGCGATACCGAATCGCTTAAAAAAGCACAATATATGGCAGACAAGATTGGCGAGAAATTTACAGGTATCGTCAGCTCGATTACAAACTTCGGTATGTTTATCGAACTTGAAAATACTGTCGAAGGCCTTGTGCATATCAGCAATATGACAGATGATTATTATAACTTTGATGATCGCCAAATGATTATGGTCGGGGAACGAACTGGCCGCATCTTCCATATTGGGGATGAAGTCGAAATCAGCGTCTTGGAAGTTAACGTAGAAGAATCAGCGATTGATTTTGAAATCGTCGGCATGCCAGAAGCCAAACGCCGTACGAGAAAACAAGCGCCTGTAGTGATTCGCGCGAAATCAAAAAGCGGAGAGCAAGGCAGAGAAAAAGGCAGAAACAAGAAAGACAAATATCAACCAAGCGGCGCAAAAGTGAATGGCAAAACCCGCAAGCAAGAACGCAAAGCCTCAGGGAAATCTGGCGGCAAAAAAGCGTACTATGAGGGCATTGCCAAGAAACAACAAAAACGCCGGAGCAAGAAGAAAAAATAAGAGAAGAGCGTTTCGCTCTTCTCGCATCCATATTTTATAGAGGTGAGTTACTATGCCAAAAGGTTCTGGAAAAGTATTAGCACAAAATAAAAAAGCCGGATTCGATTACTTTATTGAAGAAACCATCGAAGCAGGCCTTGTCTTAAACGGCACAGAAATCAAATCCATCCGCCAGGGGAAAGTTCAATTGAAGGATTCCTTTATCCTTATACGTAACGGCGAAGCATGGATTTCTAATATGCATATCAACACCTACGAACAAGGCAATATCTTCAACCATGATCCATTACGCGTCCGCAAATTGCTGTTGCACAAAAAACAGATCAACCAACTGCGTGTCGATGTTAAACGCGATGGCTATACCATTGTACCGCTAAAAATGTACATAAAAGATGGCTATGCTAAACTGTTGATTGGTCTAGGTAAAGGTAAGAAAAACTATGATAAACGTGCAGACCTGAAGAAAAAAGAAGCGAACCGCGAAATGGCTCGTGCCGTGAAAGCCAAAAATCAATTCTAAAATTTACCGCTTGAAGGTTAGCAGAAGCTGTACTATACTCTAATTCCGGCCTTGATCAGAAACAATTCAAGAGCCGTGGCTAAAAGCGTATGACTTGAATTTCAGCACGATTTATCATATACTATCACTATAGCAATGCCAGTTCATAGTATGTCCTCATACTATTCCGAAACAGCTGTTCATTCAGCACCTTAATGGTTTTCCGCCTCTGCAAGATTTACTTGGCAGAATAGACGGAGCCTATATTAAGGGGACGTTACGGATTCGACAGGGATGACTTGGACTTGAGTTGCGCGTCGGAGGTCTCGGCTTCGTCAACAACGGAAGTTATATAATAACTGGCAAAACAAACAACAACTTAGCTTTCGCAGCGTAAGCTCGAAACTGCCTGACTGCTCTATCGCCCATGTAGCGTAGCCGGGCTCAACTTTAGTGGGATACGGTTGCTAGTGCCACTTGAGCTAGCAGCAAGAGACTTCCAAGTTAGCGCACAGGACGCCTGTTTGTCGGCATAATGCTTGCGCGAATCCGCAAATAGACAAACTACACGCGTAGTAGCTTGAGTTACAGTGTCTTTGGACGTGGGTTCGACTCCCACCGTCTCCATAAATGAATTTCATATAGTTTCAAAGAGCGTCAAAATCCTTGATATAAAAGGGTTTTGGCGTTTTTCTATTTCATATAGTTTCAATGAATTTCAAATTAACCTAGTCAAATACCAAGTCAAAAAAATGGTTTAGATTTTTAAATAGTTTTCAAATTTCTCAATCGTTTCAGCTTTTGCTTTTTGGGTAACGTGCGTATAAATATCAAGCGTTGTTTTGATATCTGTATGCCCTAAACGATCTTGAACATTTTTAAGGCCTGCACCCGCTTCAAAAAGTAATGAGCAGTGAGTATGACGTAAACCATGTGTCGTAATTTTCTTTAAGTTATATTTCTTTAGAATGTTCATTAGCCACTTTCTTGTTTTAGTTGGCTGTAAGAATTCATTGTTTTCATTACTAAACACAAGTTGATTTGGTTGTGTTGTGTTATAGCCTAAAAGAAGATAATCCTTTTTCTGTTGTTTTCTCCATGCTTTTAAAAGGGCCATTGTCTTGGAATCTAAATTAATTGTGCGGGATATACCAGTCTTTGTTGTTTTCAAATACAACTGATTATTTTTACCACGTGAAATGGCCTTATTAATGCGAATTTCGTTATCTTTAAAATTAATGTCTTTCCAAGTAAGGGCTAACGCTTCACCTTTTCGCATACCAGAAAACGAAAGTAAATGGAATAGGGCATAAACTTTTATATTACCTTCCTTTTCGAAGCAGGTTAATAATTCAATCAGTTGCTCACGATTATAGAAGTTTTCTTGCTCACTTTCATTTTGATCGATATTTACTTTTTTTATTATAGTTGGAGATTCTACCAATGAAAAAGGGTTGTTTGACAGATAGCTGCGTTTAATCGCAAAGTCTAACACCTTAGCCGCATATGCTTTCACTATACGGAAACGTTTAAGCTTCTTTGCCCATTCATCAACATGCTTTTGGCATATCGCAACATCAATTTTATCAATTTTATATGCACCCATTGCAGGCAAAATATGATTTTTAAAGATGCCAGTTGTTTTAATGAATGTACTTTCCTCAACTGTGTTTTCATAGTGATTAATCCACATATCATATAAATCTTGGTAGGTCTCAAGCTGCTTCTTTTTAAACGTGCCGTTGTTTATTTCGACCTTTATTTGAGCTAAAGCATCCTTCGCTTCTTTCTTTGTTTTAAAACCACGCCGTGTAGTACTTTGCTCTTTACCAGTAAGAGGATCAACGCCGATATAGATCTGAAACATATAACGTGTTTCATTGTTCTTTAATTTATAACTTTTAATTGTTGTCTGTTTACTCATTATGTTCCTCCTAATACTTACGGAGACAAGATTCAGAGGATGTAGTTGTAACACTACAGTGTAATTTTATATTAGTAAATTAATTTTCACAAACTACTTTTTAGGAAATACAAATCATTGGTGTATTTAATGAAAATAATCAAGAGTTCCGAAAATGAACTGTCCCTATAAAGTTAGACAAACAATTTAAGTAGTATCAAGGACCTGTGTTTGAGTTTTTGAAAGATACATGGCAAACTATTATGACCAGAATTCAAGAAACTCAACAAATTGAGGAAGATGCACGTAAATCAAGAGAAGATGGCCGCAAGCGTATTGAACAGCTTCAAAATGAATATCAAAATTGAAAAAAGTATAATTATAAAAGACTCCAGTAAAATACAAATAAGAGTCTATTTCTATTTTGGAAGAAGTTCGTCTAATTTTGATTGCTATGGTTGTTATTTTTATTAGATTAATTATTCATATTCGTTTTACTAACACACAAGGAAAAGTGAAAGAGGACAAGCAATTATAGGCAAGTACAGTCAGTTTACTTTCATTGCAATTTTACTTGGTTTTGTTGGTCATATGATTTATTTTCAATTTAACACACCAATCATAGACGAAGTAAGTTTATTGATAAAAATATGGATGGCTATTGTATTTGGTTTGTATACAATTGGAAATAAATTTTTTCAAAGAGAAATTTAATAAACTGGTTATTGAAGGAACTTAAATATATGAGAGATATTTTAACTTTAGCTTTGACTATTCTATTTTTAATAGTCTTTGCTGGACTCCACTGATTTTTATATGAGTGAATAGTAGAAATGATTGTTAAAGGATGAGTAATTATAATTTGTATTTCAAAAGAAGTATATTTGGTATAGGTAGTATTATGATTTCATAGAGCTTCAATATATAAGGCTTTAAGTTTAAATATGGTAGAATAGTTGCGGGATAGAAGTCTCTCAAAATTTTACTAATGAATTGATGCTTCTCAATGCAGTTGGTGTTAGTAGAAGCAGTAGGAGCTTTCTAAATTAGTAATTAAAGTCACTTGTAATGTGGTTAAACAATCTTTATTATAACAAAAGCATGAACACTTATTTTGAAAATGAAATTAATAAATAGAATAAACTTATAAGTAAATAGGAAGGCTTTTATTATAGCGATGGAAAATAGGGGAGAGTATTATCGATGCATACTGTACTAATCATTACAAATACTATTGATTTAACTGTGGATTATTTAATAGATAAGTATTCAGACCAAGTTCAATTTTTTAGGCTGAATACTGACCGTTTTCAAGACTACGATATACACATTACTTCTGAAGAAACCTTTATTGAATACCAGGATAAGAGTTCTTCCTTACTTCTTTCCGAATGTGATGCATTATATTATAGAAAAATATCTATGCCTTCTTTAGATGAATACCCATCGAGGTACAGACAAATGATGCAGCGTGAAATGATGACTGTGATAGAAGGTATTGCTGAAACAGCTGGTCACTTTGCTTTAACTCGCCCTTCCATTATTCGTAAGGCAGATAATAAGGTAGTACAGCTGAGTATTGCAAAAAAAGTAGGCTTTACTATGCCTAATTCTTTAATTACGAATGCCAATCAAGCTGCAATGTCTTTTTCATCCACTGCTAAATCAATTGTGAAACCAATCTCTGTGGGGAAAATTATATCGTCTGAGACAGTTGGTTTCATACAGACAAATATTGTGGAAGAGCATACAGAAATAACTGGATTAAATAATTCACCTGCTTATTTTCAATTTTATCAGTCAAAGGATTATGAAGTACGATTAACAATTGTTAATTCTGAATTATTCGGTGTGCGCATTGATTCCTCCGATAAAATCGACTGGAGGAAAGAAAGTGCGCAGCTGAAATATAGCAAAATTGAAATCCCGTCAGCCATAGCTGAAAAATGCTTGAAAATGATGTGGCACTTAGGATTACAATTTGCTGCTTTTGATTTTATTGTGAGTCAAGGAGATTATTATTTTCTTGAACTTAATGCTAACGGTCAGTGGCTATGGTTGGAAGAAGAGCTGGACCTTGGAATAGCAGAGATGATTATTCATACGTTGAGGAAAGGTTAACAACATGAAAAAATTACAATTTTGTTTATTTAAAGTTTTGTCATGGTCACCATTTTTACGCGTCACAGACGATTCAAAATACAATAAGATTGGAAAAGAATCTATGAAATTTAGGTTCTCTATTTTCAGTCTTACACTTGGCGTGGTCAGTGTGTATATTCTAACATGGAATACTGAAAGAAAATTTAAGTGGTTTCACAAACTAAATCTATATGATGTGCAAAGATACAAGGAGAATATTGAAGAGTTCGAAACGCTGTATGATGACTATCTTCACGAACTACAAGAAAAAAAGCCAACTAATAAAATTATAGAAAAGGAATTCCTATCCAAAAGAATTGTTGAAACAGAAACTCAAAAAGCAAAAACCTTTAATAAATTTTTAACTTATATTACACTATTCGTCTTTATTGTACCTTTATATGCTCCAAAGCTGACAAAATTGACTCCTTATCTAGACACATATAAAACTGTATATGTTTTAATTATGGGGTGTGTTATTCTTAATTTGGCATTATTAACTTATGAAATCGTCAAAGTAAAGAATAGCAAAAGAGTAAAATTCAACGATATCCGCCAAGCTTCAAAAGAACAAGTTGAAAATAAATTAATCGCAATGCTGTTTTACGAATGGAAACATCTTAATAATGAATCCATATTAGAAATTGCTCTTGTGAAAAACATGGAAAAGTATATGAGTATAATGATATTACTTAGCATAATTATTATTATAAGCTCAAATATAGAAGATGGAGTGAAAGCATCAATAGAAAAGGCTCCTATTGTTCAGGAGAAGGCTCTCGTATTCACGTTCCAGAATGTAGAAGAAGATAACTTTCATACATTATTGCTAGAGAATAATAAGAAAATAGATATGGTGAAGAATCATGTTTTAAGTGGAAAATTTAATCAAGTTATCGTAATCTCAGATAGTGATGAAAAGATGAGTGATGATCTCGTTAAAATAATTAGTCTTTATAAAGATCAAAATATGCGAATAATAAAAGTTAGAAAGAAAAATTATCCAGAACACATAGAAGTTATTTTAACAAAGGAGTGAGTAATAATGAAAATACCTTATATTGTTAATTATATGAAAGAAATCCCTTTGCAACCATCAGCCATATTAATTTATGATAATAAAACCCAAATTAATTATTTAGATGTTGATTTCAAATTTAAGGCAGTTTCAATTAACTATGGTCCTCAAACGACCACCTTAACAGAAACAAGTGAGAATGCAGATAATGAAGGTATTTATGTAGGACCAGAATCTACATTATTTACTGATTCAGTTGAAAACAGTGATTTAAACTATTATGGGCCGGACTCCTCCACAGAAAAAACAACAACTAGGGGAAATTCGGTTAAAATTGGCCGGTTTTTAGGTCCAGATACCACAATACGAACCTTTACAGTAGAACAAGGAGATGAGAATGAAAACGTTATTTTTTTAGGACCAGATACAACAACGGAAACACGTTCTACAGAAAACTCCGACACTCATTAATCCGTATTTGATTTTCGTCACCAACTGAAACTGAACTCTATTATAGTTGGGGGTGTAATAGGCTTTGGTAATGCTGATTGTCTGATTTACGAAATCAACATCTTTCCACTTGTATGCTATTAGTTCGCCATCACAAATTCCTGTATAGGATAGAACTACAAATAAGTAATTCTAGCTCCAGTCCTTAAACCTTAGCCGTATTTAAGAACAGTGCGATTCTTCTTTTTCCAAATATTTCGGGATTACTTTTACATAATCCGGTTTCTCGATACTCTTTTTCGCTTTTATAAGATAAGTAAATTCAGTAGGATCTCTCTTGCTCAGTCCCATTTCCAATCCTTTCCTAAAAATTATTCGCCCGGTTCTATTTATTCCTTACATAGTGTAATCAGAGTAGCCGTGATGCTTTAAATCATTTAAAGCATCACATCTTGATACATTTTCTGTGTAATGACTTCAATTTTAGTTGGCCAAAGTAGGCCGTCATTTTATAGATTTATTGAAATCCCCAAAGCACTTTTATAAATAGGTGAAGATACAAAGCCTGTTTCAATCCAGGCGTAAGGATTAATATAAACAAATCGGTCAAGTAAATTTATTTTCTAAAAATTGGTACAACCTGCACACTTCGAAACGTATTCCATGTGTTCCAAACTTTATAGTCTTTTTCTTAAATCCATAATAGATATAATATAGGTATATGTTAAGCATACTGGCCCGAATAAGAATATCTGGATGTAATTTTTTTATATACTATTACAACCTATTTCAGTATTTAATATAATCAACATATTTCTTAAGTGTTTCAATTTTAATATTTTCTGTATGGTGTGTATAGGTATTCGTTGTCGTATTATTACCCGAATGCCCTAAACGTTGTTGAATACCAACTAAATTAGCCCCAGCTTCTACTAAAAGAGTAGCATGTGTATGTCTAAAACCATGAGTAGTAATATGTTTTAAGTTATACTTATTTTGTATTTTTAAAAGCCATTTCCGAGTAGTGGAAGGATTAATAAAGGTATTTTTTGTGTTGTTGAATACGAGTTGTGAACCTTCTATATCAAAACCTAACAACTTTAACTTTTGAGCTTGTTCATTCTTCCATAATTTTAAAATATGCATCGTTTTTTGATCCATCATAACTTCACGATGATCTCGTGTCTTTGTCGATTTCAGGTATAGGTTACTATATTTGCCGTACGAGATAGCGTTAGTAATATTTACTGAATTTTTATTAAAGTCAATATCTCCCCATGTAAGTGCCAATGCCTCGCCTTTTCTAACTCCAGAAAAACCAAGTAGGCGGAAGAATGCATAGATTTTTAAATTACTTGTATTCTTAAATGCATTTAAGCATTCAATCAACTGTTCACGTGTATAATAATTTTTTCCCTTTTTTAAGGAACGTTTCTTTGGCATGTATACTAATGAAAAAGGATTACTTATGATGTAGCCACGCATAATAGCAAAATCTATTACTTTAGCAGCATAAGATTTTACTACTCTAAATCCCTTTAATTTCTTGATCCAGTCATCTACATGTTTTTGACATACGGTAGCATTTATTTTTTCTATACGATAACTCCCCATATCTGGTAAAATGTGATTTTTGAAAATACCTAATGTTTTAATGAAGGTGCTTTCTTCAACTGTCTTCTCATAATGAACAATCCATTCATTATAGAGGTCCTGAAACGTTTCATATTGTAGCTTTTTATATGTCCCATTATAAATTTCTAATTTTAATCGATTATAAGTTAATTCAGCCTCTCTTTTCTTTTTAAAACCTCGTCGGGTTGTACTATGTTGTCGACCTGTAAGAGGATCAATCCCAACGTAAATTTTAAACATATAGCGTGTATCACCATTTTTTAATTTGTATGGTTTAATAGTAGTCTCTTTCATTAAAATCCCCCCATATTTAATAAATTAAAAGCTATTTTTCTTAAAGAAGTTGTCAATTTCTGTTTTAGATATTCTTTTAATTCCATCGATTTCAAAAACTCTTAATCCGGACAATCGTAACTTCATTAACGTATTATAAGAAACATCTGCATAAGCTGCTCCTTCTTTTAATGTCATCCATTCTTTATTGCATGTTAATTTCTTCTTAAAATCTTCTACTAAATCATTTAGTAGAGTTTGTAGCAGTTGCTTTAATTCTTTTTCTTGCATTATTTATTCTCCTAACTTTCAATAAATGGTTCATTTTTTTGATGATATTTAATTGATTTATGGAAATATAATAGCTTCAAAATTTAAGAGGGTAGATAAAAATATTACTTAAAAATTGAAGTATTGCTAAAGACATAAAACATAATAGCTTCGATTTCTTAAGATTTTAAGAGTAAAATAAAAATTATTTTTAAAAATTTTATGGGATTGTTTAAGTTAAAGTTGTAGTTCATACCCGGGCTTTTTTGTTTATTATCGAATTTCCACTACATCTCCTTTTTAATAGCCCATTAACTTATATTAAATTTAGGGGGGGGTTATCGACCAATAAATATGTCGAATTTTCTCTTGGCGTGAGGTAGGGCGAATATCAATAGGACTTTTCTTGCTATTGTTACACCAATCCAGCCGATATTTAAATCAGAATAAAAGATATGCTAAACCTAATGCAAAAAGAGTGTAACCGGTAGCAGTGATGATTTATTATCTAGCCATTTGGTAGGGATAAAAATATTTTTTGATAACAGATAGGGAAATTCTTGAAATGTTGCTTTATGTCAATTGTGAATTAAAGGATATGCTTGGTTTGCCTTATGAAAAGAAGAAAAGCCCCAGTATGGAGGGAATGAGGTTTGTGTTTAGGAAAGCAAATTTACACAACTTGAACATATTTAAGAAAACCATAATGAAAATAGTACTTATAATTTTCTTGTATCTTTAATAAAAGATAAGAAATTGTCGTAAATAAACTTATTTAAAACTATGTATAAACAGTTTTTTATTTGGTAGTCATTCAACTAAGAACTCTATCGAGGTTAATGGGATTTTTAGAAAACTTGATATCACTTAGTACCTTCTGTTGTTGTACGTTCAGGGGCGATAAGTACAATTGCTGCGGGGTAAAATGTAGTAGTTAAACAACTAAAGCGGATTCTGACTGTAGAACTTACGATTATTGTTATGGGAGTATGCAGGATTATTCAGGTAAACGTGTTGCTTAAGAGTGTTAGACACAGCGGGGATTTGATTGAAATACAGGTAAAGAATGGTTCATATGATGCAATAATACTACAAATAAAATAATTTCGTAATAAGTTAGGATCAAACCAGAGTATAGGTTTAATCCTAATTAAATTCTCAAAAATAAAGTTGCTGTTAACTAAATAAACCTTATTCAATTGAAGCCTCTATAATTGAATAAGGTTTTATTGTGGACTAATTCCCATTGCGAGTATTAATAAAAAAGCACCAATCAATACGAATGCGTTTCCTAATAAGCCAACTATGCTAAAAGGAATGCTTTTTTTAGACAGTATCCAAGAGACTATCGCAAGTGTAATGCCAGTAATTGATAAGACGCTAAAAATGGTGATACCCATGTAAATATCGGCATCAGGTCCTCTTAGCTTAAAGAATATAATAATACTTACTATCACAGGTACTAAGGATGTAAAACTTAAAATTTTTCCTACGCTTTTCTTATCCATTAAGTTTAATATACCTCCTCTCACTAATTTTACATAAATTTTACCATATTTTTAAATTTGTACAATATTTTATAATTTCTATTGAATACTTACTGGATTTCAATCTAAGGTGGTTGAGAAGCTGTTACTTTGCTTGAACTGTTTTAATTATTGGAACAGCGAAGTTATCAATCCTCTTTTCTTCTTATTACTATTTAACAGTATTTTGACCTTACGAATTCAGTGCTTCAGTAGTTTTACTTTTATGAAAATTTGTATTTTCCTTTGAACACAAACGGCAAGTATAGATACAGATTTGATTGAATTAACTTATTAATATGAAACGAAAAAGAAAACTACTTAAAAAGCTTTTCCGATCAAATCAGAAGGATTTTATATAAGGAAATAGAGGGATTTAACGAAGGTTGCTCAAATGGTTTTAATATGTTGAATGTTATTTATATAAAGGTCTTTAATATTGAATATGGGAAGACTATTTGCGAAAAAGGAACTATGTATGTAAAAAGTAACTAAGTAAATATGCTAAAAATAGATGAAGGAAGGCTTAGGAGGTAATGTCTTTGAGTATTGAAAAGAAACACATAAAAGGCGTTGTAGCAACTACTACTCTTACTGTAATGCTAATAGCCAATGGTTTAACTGGAATGAATGTAGAAGCAGCTTTACATTCAAAAATCCATAAACTTCCCACTACAACAAAGAAAGCTCCAAAAGTAATAAATGGAGAGTACGTAATTTCTTTCAAAAAAGGCACTTCTCAATCCGTAATGAAAAAAGAGATTGCTAGTTATGGTGGAAAAGTCAAAGCTAATAACTGGAAGTCTAATTTAGTTACTGTAAAATTATCCAAAGCAAAATATGCGAAGATGAAAAAGAATCGCCATGTAAAAAATCTTGAAAAAAATGTAGAGTTTAGCGCTACTTCTTATGGACCTTTAACTCAATATTCTCATCCACTAACTCATGTATCTAATGCATGGTCTAAAAATATTAAAGGTAAAGGTATCAATATCGCGGTGCTAGACACCGGTATTTCAAACCATCCAGATTTAAAAATAGCTGGTGGAGTTTCTACTGTTAATTACACTAGCTCTTACGCTGATGATAATGGACACGGAACACATGTAGCTGGTGTTATAGCTTCATTGGATAACGGGCAAGGTACTACTGGTGTAGCAAGTGAAGCCAATATTTATGGTGTTAAAGTTCTTGATGAAAAAGGTAAAGGTGAATTAATCGATATAATCGAAGGTATTGATTGGGCTATTAAAAAAGGCGTTGATATTATTAATATCAGTCTAGGCTCAAATACAAATTCCCCTTCTCTTAAAGCTAAAATTGACGCAGCAGAAGCAAAAGGTATTATTGTCGTGGCAGCTGCAGGCAATACAGGTGATTCAGCAATTACATATCCAGCAAAATATGATGATGTTGTCGCTGTAGGAGCTACTGATTCGAACAACAAAATAGCGTCATTCTCTTGTACAGGTACTGCATTGGATATTGTAGCTCCCGGAGCATCAATACTAAGTACATACTTAAATAATGCTTATGCAAGTGGTAGCGGTACTTCACAAGCAGCACCTTATGTTGCAGGTATGTTAGCCCTTTATAAAGAAGCCTATCCTAAAATGAAAACAGATGAACTTATTCAATTGCTTTATAAAAATTCATTAGATTTAGGACCTAAAGGAAAAGATTCTACTTATGGTTATGGATTAGTACAATTCCCTGCTGTTGCTGATGTAGTAGAAGATAATAATACAGCAGACGATGATAAACAAAATGATGAGAAAGATAATACATCAGAAGATAATAAACCAGGAAATGATAATGATAACCAATCAGGTAATGACAACCAATCCGGTGAAACTCCAAATCCAAATACCGTATCTAATGTTGACATTAAATTAAGCGACGATAAAAAATTCATAAATT
This sequence comes from Rummeliibacillus sp. TYF-LIM-RU47, assembly GCF_008638315.1. Lineage (NCBI taxonomy): Bacteria > Bacillati > Bacillota > Bacilli > Caryophanales > Caryophanaceae > Rummeliibacillus > Rummeliibacillus sp. TYF-LIM-RU47. The sequence continues at coordinate 136,573 of NZ_VVIR01000002.1, forward strand.
GGGATAAAGTCGATAAGGCTATTTATTACCGTGTAGAAGTTGAAAGAGAAAGTAAAAATGGTGTTTACCAACCGTATAATATGCCTTATATAGTAGCTGCTGGCAAATTCAACTTGAATGAATTACAAAAGGGTTACAACTACAAAATAAAAGATGTTCCTCGTATTGCAGATAGTTACGCATATAACAAAGCAGCAGAAGTCTATATTTCACTAAAAAATGGTGTAGATGTTTCAGATTCAGAAGATCCAACAAGTCAACCACCATCGAATAATAACAACTCGAATTACGACAGCAACAAAAATGATAACTCTAAAGATGATAGCAACAAAGATGAAGTAAAAATCGAAGTTCTAGAAGGTATTGAATTTAATAATACAAATGAAATGATTTCTTGGAATGCTTTAAGTAACGCTAGTAGATATCGAATCGAAATAAAACAAAAAAATAGCGCAGGTGAATTTGTAGCATACAGTTACAATCGTATTGTTAGTACACCCGAATTGGGATTAGATATCCTTCCTAAAAACAAAGAATATCAGCTGACAATTGTTCCTTATATTAGCGTAGATTATTTTTATAACAGAGCGTTTTCGTTATATGTGAATACAACTGGAGGATACACAATAAAATATGTAGATTAAGATTAATTTTTAGACCAAGCATCAATAAGATGTTTGGTTTTTTGTTTTTACATTTATAAGTAATACGATTGTTGTTAATTTATGAATTATGCCATGCATTTATGTGATTTTGACACAGAGGGAGATTGTCAAAATTGAGTAGTTTTTTCTTTTTTGCTTGGAAGAGTTATAACAAGTGCGGACGGATATGTAAAAGTAATTTTGTTTTGTCTAATGTTATTGGTTTCAACACCAAGTTACCTAAGCAATGTATTTTGTTTCTTTATCTATAAATACTATCTCACATATTCTGTCTAAAGTTTTCAGAATATGTGAGATTTTTAGTGATTAGACATTCTTATCTGCATTTTCTAGAAGTAACTCGATTTCCTGGAACATTCTATAACTGAAATAGATAAAGAGGTTTTAGAATACTTGTATTCTACGCCATATTTGGTTCTAGAAGATGAAATTTCAGCTGAACAATTTAAAAAATTTGTACATTTATCTTTTGATTTATTTTCTGTTGATTTGAAAAAATAAATTATATTAATAATTGGATCCTGATAAATTTTGGAAAATTTAGGGGTTTTTTATATAACTAATGAAGAAATACGTTTCAGAAAGAACTAGACTCATTTTACCCTTATTTAGACTCCTTTTGAGTCGTTGATAAGCACTTAGAAATAAAGCAATTTAAAGGAATAAAGGGTGAAATTAGGTAGGTTTTCAAACTGCATATAATAATCATTTTAGAAGGTATATAGTAGTATTTGTCGTTTTGAAAGCCTCTGGTTTTCTTATGGAGAATGTAGATGTATCAAGGGCTAAGTGGGGTTTAGGGTTATGAAGTCGTTCATAGGGTTAAATGGGTATACCATATTATACCCATTTAACCCTATGAAACTGAATTTGAAAGTATAAAAAACATCGCATAAAAATTAAAAAATTTAGTCTTAATTCTTAACATAAATTCTAATATTTATACGAAGGAATGGCTTAGATATTACATTATATTAAAAGTGCAATAACATTACTGAGCAAAAAATAGGAACAATCGTTAATGCAATTGATGGTGTATAAAATCATAATAGACAAGATTGCAATTGCAACTACACAATGTTGCAGCTTGAAACGGAACCGGCGAGGGACAAAAGCCAGCTATATCCAAGTATTGAATTGTTAGAAGAGGCTATCATGCCCGCCACTCCATCTAAAGTTGCAGCGCCAAGATTGCTTGTAATACTATGTACTTTCTTTTTACACTATACAACTGGTTGATGATGGGAAATAAAAAATATCTAGTATCCAATATAAGGACGGATACTAGTAACTATTATTGGTAACCATTATATACTTTGAAATTAAATAATCTATGAAAATACTATACTTCTAATATGTTAATGTGGTATCTGATATTGGTTACCAGTTGTTCAAAAAACTAATAAAATATGTTGAAAGTGAATATTGGTTACTATTAATAGTTACCATTAATTATACCCTCAGGAAACGTACGTTCGTTCGATTTTTGCCTTTATTCAAAATACGATGATTGAAAATAAATTAGGTTCTACATCCCTACATCCGTAATATTTAATAAACCAAGGAGCCTTCTGTTAGAGAAGACTCTGTGTACAATAAATTATTATTTATTTTTAGAACCAGCGTATTTTCTTTTTCTTCTTTCCCAATTCTTCTAACAATTTTAATGCTTTTATATTCTCTTTCACGATAGGGTTTATCATATCATTAACAGTCATAGGACGCTTTGAAGGGTTTTTTACAGTTTTTTTACGTTGAAATGCCATAATTCTACTCCTTTTATCTTTTTATTACTCTTTACCATCGTTACCAATCTGATCCATGTTTAAATACATACGTAGAAAATTGTATTTTATCTTTTTTTCACAGAATATGTAGTTGTATATGCTTAACAACCATCATGAATTACAAAATAAACAGGTAAGCTTAATGCTTTTCCTTCAGCTCCATAAAATTCAATATCCTCATCATGATTTTGTTTATGAGATTCATGAACTAATATTAAGCAGAACAGGCGGTCATTGTCTTTTAAGTACGTTTGGATTCACCCAGATTAAGCCTTTCTGTCCCGATTTCCCACCTTGCGCTTGCTTAATATAGGAATGGTATTCAAGTATGTCATATGCTCGCTGGATTCGCTCTTTTCCCTTTATTTTTTTCTTCGTAATTTGATGAATCGTTTGCTTTTCCACTATAGGGGTATTTTGATTAAGGATTTTTTCTAATAGATACTCTGCGTCGTCGTAATGCCGGTATTGTTTCATAACCCCGAAAGCTTTTTCGGCATGTAAAATAAGATACTCTTTTAATTGAAGAGCAGAAATTAATGTATCCTTGCTAATGAGTGTGTCTACATCTGTGATGTTTTCTGCGATTGTTGCTTGATAAGATATATGAAGTAGCCCTGCGACTCGAAGTAATTGACCAATTAACTTTCCTGCCCATGATTTTAAATCATCATGGAATGCTCCATTTTCTCGAAATTCGATTTCTACTTCATCCATTGTTTCATATAACAGGTCGAGTGCGTCTTCAGATAGTTTTAATGAGATTGTTTTATCTGTCTCCCAAGCTAGTAATTTTCGAATTAAAGATTCATATAAACGAATAACATCTTCTGGAATCTCTGGCGTTCTTGAATCTCGATTCCCTAAATTGTCATAGGGGACTGAAATAATAAATCGTGCAATTAGTCCACGCTCATGAACAGCAAGGGGAAGACTTTTAATAACACTTGGTTGTGCTGTAATACAAATCGTCATAGTTGGATTTTCAATTATTTCTGTACTCCTTGTCATACGGTCTGTTCGCAAAGAATCCCCAGAATAGGGTTTTAAATACACATCATATTTTACTTGTTCAATGTTCTTATTTTTGAAACGTTCAATCAAGTCTCCTTCAGCTGATAAAATTGATATTTTTCCTTTATTCTCATGCATTAAAGAAACTAAAGCTTCTGGCGTAGCGTCATCAGCCATTAAAGTCGGTAGATATAACTCAGGAATTTCCTGCAAACGTTTATTAATTTCTTTCATTTTCTCTAAAATCTCCGGATTTAGATTTTTAGCATACTCACGTTCTAACACTTCTTTTTGTTTTTCCAAAGCCGATCGTTCTGCTTTTCGAATTTCTAGAGGAATTTTCATTTCCTCTCTATTTTCCTTTTCATATTGGCGGAATGGCTTTGTCATTTTAGAAAAAACAGCAGATTTTCGAGTTGATGGCTCTAATAAAGAGATACTATAAAGGTTTAATGGTTCGCTCCAACCAGATTTCGGGATAATTTCGAACTTATTTTGAATGCAAGCAGATAGTATTCCTAATCCTACGACCGATGGTAAATCGATAGGTGTTTGAATTGATTCGGCAACATGTTTTACCATGCTTTTAATTGGTTCATTATAAATGTTTACTGGAAATGGGGGAACAGGATATTTATCGAAAGTGACTGGTGCTTCCCATTCTGCTTGTGTATAAGCTTGAATATCAGCATTATTATTGTTGTTTACCGCTTCAAAAACGTCTTGTAAAAGTTCCATACTTTCACCAACATTTGTTATTTTCCATTTTTCCTTTTGTTGATTTACATCTGATTTAAATGAATTTTTATGATTGTACATCTTGATTGCTCCTTTTATAACTGGATATATTTTGTACCTTAATTCCCCTAATGTGTCGTATGCTCTTTATGCATGAAGCTAAAGATTAGGGGAGGTTTAGATACATGTAAATCCCTAATGCCCCTAAAGTTGTTTAGATAGTTACATCTCGTATTACTACTATCAATTAATCTTATTGAACGACAGAAAACCCCATTGAATAAACCTATATAATGTATATAGATTTATTCAAATGGGGTTTTCCCTTGTTTGATTATTAATTTAATGCAATCTTAATATAAAGATAGAGATTTGGCAATAAAAAGCGCTTAAAAAATAAAAAATTGGTTGTGTCCCTTAAAATGTGGAAATGTAGTAGATATAATAAGAATAGAAGTAAGAAAATAAAAATATTGTTAGGGATAGCCCCAAAGATGAGTAGTTATACGAATCTGATGGTGGCTATCCCTTTTTTAGGGGGTAAGTAGTCTAATGAAGATTGTACTAAAGAATAAGAAAAAGCTGTGCATAACTTTAATTGAAAATGGTTATTCTCAGCGAGCTTTTTCAAATATGTTAGGGATGAGTGAAAACTATCTAAATCAAATCATGAATGAAAAGAAGAATCCTAGTCCAGCAGTTGCTAAGAAAATTCTCTCTGCGCTAAAACTTAATTTTAATGATGTTTTCGAAATAAGGAAGTGACTCCCTGGACTAACCATGAATTAGAGTATAAAAGTGAAAAATCCCCTAGAGAATAGAAAATCTCTATAGGGGCTTTTTTCATTTTTAACTACTTTTTTTATATTGTCTATATAACGTATTAAAATTATAATTCACGCCAATAATATTGAAAACATTAATGGTGGTGAAGTTTTGGTATTAGTGATAAATTGTGGCTTAATAAATTGGACTGATTCAAATAAAGATTACTATATATCACTGGGCTATAACTATACAGATTTAGGTGATCGCTTCGAGGTTGCGGAACAACATCTAGTGCAAGGTCAATCTACGTATACCAAGCTATATCTAACAAAGTGGATTGGTAGAAAAAAATATAATAATTATTATATAGAAAAGGGTTATACCTTCACAAAAATTTTTGATGAGTTTTTGGTAAATCCTTTAGACTTGCTTCCGAACTCAAGAATTGAGGTACTAAGTGTTTGTGATGTATGCAATAAAGCATTTAATAACGCCTACTATATGCATTACCAGAGAAAAATTAACAATAAGCCTGATGTTTGTGACAAATGCAGAATAACTCAAAAAGTTAATTGTATTGATTATCTAAATAAACTAAAGAAGGCGTATGATGAGGGGATGTTCGTAATTGATGGTGATTCCATAAGGGTGAAGGGTAAGTCTAGTTATGTTGAGATGCCTCCAAATAGGAATAACCAAATATACTTACCACTTCTTAATAAAAGCAGGATTTCAAAAGAAATCTTATTGTTTATATCTAAGTTAGAATATGATGTGGTTACCGAAGAAGCTTTGGCAAATTATTGGTATGAAAATAAATTGCCTAGTGTGAAAATGAATGGATATTGGACTTTGGAACAATGTAAAGAATGTATTCATTTAATAAAAAGTAAGGGAGAATCACTATCAACATTAAATATTAGAAAAAAATATAATGATTTATACACAGCAATACGAAAACATCTTCCATATTATGACTTTTTACTTTGCTGCGGAGAGGATCCAATTCATTATTATTATGATTTTAAAAAAACGAAGGATAGAAGGCTATTAGGTATCTATGTTGAGCAAAGTATAAGAAAAATGATAGAAGATCATAGCAACTATTTTGATTTTCAACAAAAGGATCGGAATAATCGACTAGATATAGTAAATAAAACAGATAAATATGTAACTGAATTTAAGCTCAGTATCAATACTAAATTGAGTAAGGAAAAAAACAAATATAAAGACTATAATTTATATATTATTTTCCTAATGGGTGAAGAAGAGTTTATTGAAGTAACCCCTGAAGGTTATAAGCTAATGAGCATTTTTCAATGGATTCATTACAACGAAGAATATCTAATTAATAAGGAATTATTGGTAGAAAAATTACGAGAATTCAAAATTAAGCTTCAAGATCCTATAACTGTTTTTAAAGAAATGCATAATTATTATACAAAACTTTGTGAAAAGGTCTTTAGTTTGAGTAAAAGTGGTGAATCGCAACAAGAAATTTCCGAAAAGGTAGATCTTAGTAGAAGGCAAATAGGAAGAATATTGAACAACCAGACTTTAAAATCATATGTAGATAATGATTTGAGCATAGATTATAAAGAAATGAAAAAGAAAGAAAGAGAAAGGAAGGTTGAGCGAAACAAAGTAATTATCGAGCTACATAGCAATGGTATTAAAGTAAAAGAAATACAAGAACGATTATCTAAAAGGTTTGGGTCTATTTCAATAAATAGAATTGAACAAATTATATATAAAAGTAAAATAAAGAAAGGTACAACTAAGGGGGAAATTGTAGCAACAGACTTTGATGGGAACATATTGGGTATTTTCTCCTCTTCTGTTGAAGCAGCGAGAGAGCTTAATTTATCAAGCTATAGAAATATTTGTACAGTTCTCAGGAATGAGATACCACATTATAAAAAGATAAAGTTCGGTTATGCATAGGATTCTCAGTGTAAAAGTAAAATTCCTGATAAATAGGAAGATATAAAAACATTTGCTATTACTGATTTAAATACTTTGATATGGCATATATACTTGCCCCTCCGGTCAGCGTTGATAAGATAAGGTTAGTTTTATTCATTTTTGAGTTATCGTTTAATTCATTAAAAAATAAATCTATATGGTGTCAAGGAAGCTATTTAATCAGATTCAACTGGTTTTTGGAGTTTTTCAACTAAACAATTTTGATTGAATTTATTTTTGTTGGATTCATTTTTATTTTCCTCCTGTGTTTAATGTTAATTCTTTTGGGATGTATAGTGCAAAATGAAAGTACATAGATAGTATTACAATCAAATTTGGCGTTGCAACTTTATATGGAGTGGCGGGCATGATAGCCTCAGCAGGCAAAGCTAGTCCTTGGTATAGCTGGCTTCTTTGCTTGGTACTCATGCCCGCAGAGGCTCCATGTCAAGTGCCACATTGTGTAGATGTAATTACCATATTATGTATTATGATTCTGCAAAATACACGGTTCACCGGCAGGAAGAAATATAATTATTTCATGAAAAATTAATATGAAGTTTTGGGGCGTAAGAGATTAAAACTATAACAATATAAATATATATAGAAGGTAAATTGGAACTTGGACATGAATAAAAAAAGAAGCTTATCTTTTCATCTTCTTAAAGTCACACAAAGCTTTTTATTATCCACTAAAAATCCACATCACCAAAATCGTTGAAGACTTCTAAACGAGATAGAATATTTGAATTAGCCGTTTCATCAAGAAAGTAATTTCAGCAAAGCTTCTGTTCTAGCGCAAATCTTTCTCCCTCTAAATTTCTTCTTTGTAAATCGATTGTTTCTTCACGTACTACATCCCTGTTCAGAGTAACTAAAAAGGTTGATTTAGCCTATTTCACATCAACAAAAAAACGTTTATTAACAGTTGCTGATTTTACTATAATAACCTCCCGTACTTCTTGGAATATAATACAGGTAAAAAACTTAACATTGCCTTTCGAATATATCATTATCCACATTTTTGTAATAATCAAACCACGATCTTTACATACTTCTTTTCTTTTTATCATACCAAATAGCTTTTTTCAGTATCCAAGATTTCGGATTATCCTTTATGATTCTATGAAATTTTATATTATAGTTATAGTTAACTTCACTTTAAGACCTCCACGATCTTTTAAATACAATTTTTATGTTTCTGTATGAATAAAATTTTGTGCTTTTGTGTTTACTTATATATTTTAAAGTGAACAACCAATATCGTTTGTTATAATAGGTGTAGATAAAAAGGTTGGATAAAGTTAAGAGTGAGTTATGAAAACACCCATCCTAGTTTGCTAATGGTAAAGAATAAATTTATACAACAACGTAAACAACCAATTAGAACAATCATAGAAGAAGTGAGGAACGCAATATGGCTGATTTAAACTCAAAATTATTTAGCGCCGCAGACAATTTGCGAAGCAAGATGGATGCGTCAGAATATAAAAACTACTTGTTAGGATTAATCTTTTACAAGTACTTGTCTGATAAGTTATTAGAAAAAGTAGTTGAAATAGCAGATGAATCGCTCGAAGAATACAATACCCAAGAAACACAAACGGGGTTGTATAGGGATTTATTAGTAGATGAAGAAATTAAAAATGACTTGATTGAAACGTTAGCGGATACATTGGGCTATGATATTGAACCAGCGTATTTATTTAACGTACTAACCAGTCAAGCGAAACAAAACACGTTTCAGTTGAATGACTTGAATAAAGCCTTTACCGATTTATCTACGAAATATGATCAATTCAACGGGTTATTTGATGATGTGGATTTGACATCAAAAAAACTTGGCTCAGATGATCAACAACGAAATATTACCATTACGGAAGTCTTGAAGAAACTAAATGATATCGATGTAATCGGACATGATGGTGATGTGATTGGCGATGCCTATGAGTTCTTGATTGGCCAATTTGCCTCAGAAGCTGGTAAGAAAGCAGGAGAGTTTTATACCCCTCATGAAGTATCAGACATGATGGCTCGTATTGCCGCCATTGGTCAAGAAGACAAAAAACTGTTTAGCGTATTTGACCCAACCATGGGATCCGGTTCCTTGATGTTGAATGTTAGAAACTATCTTCACCATCCAGATAGTGTCAAGTATCATGGACAAGAAATCAATACAACGACCTATAATCTAGCGAAGATGAACTTAATTTTGCATGGTGTGGATAAAGAAGATATGCGTTTACGCAATGGGGATACATTGAATAAAGATTGGCCGACAGATGAGCCTTATACTTTTGATGCTGTTCTGATGAATCCGCCGTACTCCGCCCAATGGTCTTCAGATGCTACATTCTTAGATGATTCTCGTTTTAATCGTTACGGAAAGTTAGCACCAAAGTCAAAAGCAGACTTCGCTTTTCTTTTACACGGCTTCTATCATTTGAAAGATTCAGGAACAATGGCCATCGTGTTACCGCACGGCGTACTGTTCCGCGGAGCTGCAGAAGGTGTGATCCGGAAAAAATTATTAGAAGATGGCAGTATAGATGCCGTCATTGGCATGCCAGCAAACTTGTTCTTTGGGACATCCATCCCAACCACCGTCATCATCTTGAAGAAAAATCGTACCACTCGTGATGTGTTATTTATTGATGCCAGTCATGCGTTTATCAAAGGAAAAAATCAAAATAAACTTTCCCCAAAACATATTGATACGATTGTACAAACGTATAAAAAGCGAGAAGATGTGGAGAAATATGCGCACCTTGCCACTTTTGAAGAAATTAAAGAAAATGAGTTCAATTTGAATATCCCTCGATACGTTGATACCTTTGAGGAAGAAGAACCTGTTGACATGGCTGCCATTGGCGCGACCGTTCAAGACATTCGAAAAGAAAAAGCAGAACTAGAATCGAATCTTTTTGACATGATTTCCTCGCTACAATTTGATGAAGAAAATGCTGAATGGATTAAAGGTGCATTAGAGGTGTTTCATCATGAATAGTAAGATTACACCTGTGGTTCGTTTTCCAGGGTTTACTGATACTTGGGAACAGCGCAAGTTTGAAAAAGTGTTTGATGTTCATACAGATTTCGTTTCAAATGGTAGTTTTCAAGCATTAAAGGATAACGTAAAACTTTATCATACGGAGAATTATGCTTATATGATAAGACTCCAAGATGCGAGTAATAATTGGAAAGGCCCCTGGCTTTATACTGATAAAAAGGGGTTTGAATTTCTAGATAAATCGACAGTGTACGAGAACGATATATTAATGTCAGATAGGGGTACAATCGGTAAGTTCTTCCTAGTACCCAAACTGGGTAAGCCAATGACTTTATCATCAAATGCGGTCTTGTTAAGAAGTTCAAAAAATGATAATTACTTTATCTATTATTTGTTGAATACAAAAGAAGTTGGAAATCAGATTAAGATGCGAACTACTCCAGGTGTCCAACCTATGATAAGTAAGACGGAATTCAAGCAAATAACTGCGAAATTTCCAAGGCTAAATGAACAAATAATAATCGGTTCTTTCTTCAAACAACTCGACAATACTATCACCCTTCATCAGCGTAAGTTGGAACTGCTGAAGGATACGAAAAAGGGTTTACTTCAAAAAATATTTCCGAAAGATGGGGCCAATGTTCCTGAAATCCGCTTTGAAGGATTCACTGATGCTTGGGAACAGCGGAAGGTTTCGGAATTTGCTGAAGAAACGTATGGTGGCGGAACTCCAAAGACTTCTGTTGATGAATATTGGGATGGTAACTTATCTTGGATACAGTCTTCGGATTTGTCTGAACATAAAGTGTCAGACATTCAAGCTAAGAAGAAAATTACTGAACAGGGTCTAAAAAATTCTGCTGCAAAATTAGTACCCGCAAATTCTATTGCAATTGTCACACGGGTAGGCGTTGGAAAACTAGCATTAATGCCGTTTGAATACGCTACTAGCCAAGATTTTCTCTCGCTTAGTAAATTGAAAGTTGATGAATGGTTTGCGGTTTATTCGCTCTATAAGAAATTACAAAGTGGTTTACACGCAGTTCAAGGTACGTCAATCAAAGGGATTACAAAGGAAGAATTGTTGAGCAAGGAAATAATGGTTCCTGTCGATATAGATGAGCAGTCTAAAATTGGTTCATTCTTCAAGCAAATAGACGATACTATCACCCTTCATCAGCGTGAATTAGATCTCTTAAAAGAAACAAAGAAAGCATTCCTACAAAAAATGCTTGTCTAAGCGAATAGAAAGGAGGAAGAAACATGACAAAGATATCACATCATGATGAAGCTGAAGTGGAACGTCGCCTAATTGAAGTGTTAGGGGAAGGGCATAATCAGTGGAATTATCGTCCGGATTTAAAATCTGAAGAAGACCTATGGAGGAACTTGCGTCAAAAGATTACTCAAAATAACTTATCAGAAATTGGGGAACACCCCATTTCCGATCAAGAATTTGACAATATTCAAACAGAAATCCTATCGAAAACAAAAACCCCCTTTGATGCTGCGAGATGGCTTAAAGGGGAGAATGGTATCTCTCGCATTACCATTGAACGTGAGGATGTTTCCCTGGGTACGATGTCGTTGGTGTTATATTCCAATCAAGATATTGGTGGTGGGATTTCCACTTACGAAGTTGTCCATCAAATTGCGAAAAAGAAGGCAAATATTGATGATCGCGATCGACGATTTGACGTAACACTTTTAATCAACGGGCTACCCATTGTTCAAATTGAATTGAAACAAGCTAGTGCCAAGGACGGCGTATTCCAAGCGTTCAATCAAATCAAGAAATACGCGGAGGAAGGGATGTTTCGAAATAATATCTTTTCGACTCTACAGTTATTTGTCATTTCCAATGAACAAACGACTCGCTATTTTGCGAATGCGATGCCAAAAGATATGCATAAGAAGCTTATCTTTAGTTGGCGAACAAAAGATAATCGAAAAGTAGAAAATCTTTATGAATTCGTAAAACAAGTTTTAAATATTCCAGATGCACATCGTTTGATTGCCAATTATACGATTGTGAGTGAAGAGCAAGACAACAAAATCTTAATGGTGCTACACCCTTATCAAATTCATGCCATTGAAGCCTTGTTCACTTCTGCGATGAAACATCAATCTGGATACGTTTGGCATGCAACTGGTTCAGGAAAAACATTGACTAGTTTTGTATCGACCAAGTTATTGGCGCGCAAACCAGGTGTCGATCGTACCATTATGCTCGTCGACCGAAAAGACTTGGACAATCAAACAACGTCTGAATTCACGAAATTCGCTTCTGAGTTTAATACCGGTATTTCTTCTGGTAATAACAGGGCTAACAGCTTGATTGTCGGTACTGGGAGTGCAAAAGAATTAAGTGCTACGCTACTAGCCGATGCCAATTCGAATACAGTGATTATTACCACTCGTCAAAAATTAGATGCTGCCTTACGCCATGCGCAAAAACAAGAAAAGCAAAATGGTTCTCAGCGCTATCAAAAACTGTTGGGACAACATATTGTGTTTGTCGTAGATGAATGTCATCGTGCATTAAGTGCAGAAGGCATGGAAGCCATTAAGGGATTCTTTCCAAATTCTACATGGTTCGGGTTTACAGGTACCCCGATCTTTGATGTAAATAAGAAACAAGCTAAAGGCCAACGGGCTCGCACCACTCGTGATCAATATGGAGATGTTTTACATAGTTATACCATTAAAAACGCGTTAGATGATGGGGCTGTTTTAGGCTTTCAAGTAGAACATGAAGATACCATAGAGCCAACATCACTAAATAATTATATATTTAATCAACTACGTCAAAGTGAAAAATACGCTAATCTTAATGACGATGAGATTAACGATACAATTGATCAAATGGATGGAATGGAAAAGGAAGCATACCTTCCCCCCTCCTCTTTTGAAAATGATGAGCATGTTCAAAAAGTTATCCATAAGATTTTCCGGCCAGATAATGCCTATACAAAATTTGATTTCCAAAATGGTCGTCCTCAAAAGTCTGCCATTCTAACAACAAGTTCCATAGATATGGCGAAACGCTACTATCATGCAATAAAAGAATTGACTAAAAGCCCTGAATGGCTAGAAAAAGAATTTGCCGGACACCCTATTCGTACAGGGCGATCAATCGAAGACCCTGATTTTCCGCGGATAGCTATTACCTATTCGATGCAAGAAAACGAAGAAAACTCTAGATTAAGCCAAGACGAAATGAAGGATATAATTAAGGACTATAACGAGTATTATCACACTGCTTGGTCGTTAGAGGATATTGAACGTTATAACGGTGATATCAATAATCGTTTAGCTCGTAAAAAGGCAGAATTCAAAGAGTTTGGGAAACATATTGATCTCGTTATTGTTGTAGATCGATTATTAACAGGATTTGATGCTCCAACTATACAAACGTTATTTGTGGACCGGAAATTAAGTTATGCTAATTTAATCCAGGCCTTTTCTAGAACTAATCGTACCTATCCTGAAAAGAAAAAAGGGTTAATCGTGACATTCCGTAAACCGGGGACTATGGAGCATAATGTAAAAGAAGCAACCAAATTATATTCACAAGAACAAGAGGAATCGAAACTTGTTTATCCTACTTATGATGATTCAAAAAAACGTTTCAAAAAGGCTTACAAAGCACTTACGAAATTAGTACCAAATCCTTTGGATATTAACGAGCACTCGCCTATTGAAACGCGTGTTGAATTTGTAAAAGCTTTTCAAGAGATAAACAATGCCTATGAGGCTCTAGTTACGTATGATAATTATAATGATGAGATGGAAAAATCAAAAGAACTGCAAGAACAGGTGAAGACCTTAGAAGAATACATTGGCGTCTACAACACGGTTAAGGGTTCATTAGTAGATGGAAATGGAGGTGGTCCAGAGAGACCAAGTCCTGATTTATCAGACATTGAATTCTATGGAGAAAATACGATAAAGGTTTATGATATTGATTCAACATATATCGACCGACTATTAGAGACATACTCAGCCAATAACCAGGATATCCGAGACGAGATCGAAAAGGCACTTCAGAAGTTAAAAAAATCAGAGTTTGTTAAAGATGTTTACCGTGCGATGTTAAACGCAATTGATACAAAAGAAATCGATTCCGAGGAAGATATTCTTGTAGTAAAACGGCGTTTCTTCACTGATTCCTATAACAATTCGATTAAAGAATTTGCTGATACTTGGTTTGTAGAAGAAAATGAGCTGCATTTATCTGCAATCCAATATGTAATAGGAACGGTACCTATTCCTAATATAGGAGGAATCATTAATAGCAAACAATTTGATAAATATAAAGCTGTACATCCTGATGCTAAACCATTGAAATATGGTCCAGAATTGAAGCGCCAGTGGAGAAAGGCATTAGATGAAATCATTGTTCCTTTGAAAGAAGAGTTAAGATGAGCAGAATGTTATTATATGCAATATAATCAGAGGTGATATATTTTCACTTCTCCTAGTGGGGTAACTTTTATTCCCTCTTCCTAAAACGAAATACGTAAGCAAAGTTATTTGATTCTTTCAGAGGTAGCCACTCATCGTAGAATATTTAATGAGGAAAATAATCACATTTTACAAAACTTGACGGGACAAAATTATGTACACTGGAATAAATGTTACTTTGTTGATGCTGACCACTTGGGAGGAGTCGCTATTACTTTATAGTCAACTCCTTGCTTTGCTTCAGAAATCTATCGATGTTATAAATTAATATTCAAAAAGACTATTTGGTGTTCACTGTTTAGATAATTCATAAATAAAAAAGATGTTGATGCTCTATTTGAGGTTTTAAGTCTTTACTTAAATTAACACTTAGATAGTTAATTCAATTAAACAATCTTAAAATCTTTTTTGTAGATAAAAAAAGATATCAGGCCAATTAAAAAATGGCTTTAATAAGAGAGGTGTATGGCATGATATGTTGCGAAAAATGCTTCGATGATATTTTTTTAAAAGAAAAAATTATAGTGCAAAATAAGAAGGGTGATTGCTATTATTGTGGCGGAAAAGATGTTTTCATAACGGACGTTAAACAACTAAGCCCCTACTTTTTAAGATTAATAAATCTATATAATCGTACAGAAGCATACGAACATTATAATCCAGAAGTAGATCATCCATTAGAAGTTGGCAATGCATTAATTGCATTAATTAACGAAGACTGGTCAATATTTTCGAAAGATATCCAGGATTATGAAATTGACTTCAAATTACTATATGATATTCTAAATGAAAATAATCAAGGAAAATATTATGATCCTAAATATATATACTCAAAAATAACAGATGGAAAGTCATATAATGATCCATTAGCTGTTTGGAAAATTTATTGGGATAAGTTAAAAAGTGAATTAAAACACGAAAATAGGTTCTTCCCATTCTTTGATATTAACACAAAAATATTAGAAGTCTTAAAGTATCGTAATCATAATTTAAAGGTCGGCGATGTTCTGTTTAGAGCCAGGATTGGAGAACAAGTTAAAGAAAATATGTTGGCGCCTCCTTCTAAAATTGCAAAATCAGGTCGAGCTAATCCAAATGGAATAAGTTATTTGTATTGTGCCGATGACAAGGAAACATGTATAGCAGAAATTAGGCCTTGGAAAGGTGCTGTAATTACGGTTGCCTCGATGGAAGTTAACAAAAATTTAAAACTAGTAGACTTAAGTGATAATAAATTTACTCCACTGATATTTGAAGATTTTAACGAGATATTGGCACTGGATACATTAATTACTCGTTTTTCTTCAGAACTAAGTACCCCAGTTGATCCATCAAGTTCCGAAATTGATTATCTTCCAACACAGTATTTAACAGAGCTTATTAAAGTCAAAGGATATGATGGAATATATTTTAAAAGTGCAATGGGTCCTAAATATAATCTAGTTATATTTAATGAAGAGAATGTAACAGTAAAAGATGTGGAAAACGTGCAGATAAAAGAAATTTTATATAAGACTTCGATTGACGATTTTAATGGTTTATTAGAACTTTTCGATTGAGGAAATTATTAAATGATTTGGCATAGAATAATATAAAGATACATAAATTATATGATTCTTAAAACCCACCAACCATCTCAGGCGTTGCCACATACACTCTACGCATGTGGAGTGTATGGTATGACTTGGATTGTTAAAAGCCTTGTCTCCGTAAGGAATTTTTAAAAACATAGTCAAAATCGTAGTCAAAGAATAAAAAGGGAAACGAAAAGCCCTTCAAAAACCTGATATAACTGACTTTCTTGGAGAAGTAGGTTCGACTCCCACCGTCTCCATACTTAAAATACCGACATTTGTGGTATATTATGTGATGTAAAGCATAAATTTTCCTTTTAGAATGTTTATGCTTTACTTTTTTGGGGGGGAATTATATGGTTGATTTTAATTAATAGTCTTATTATCCATCTATTTTTTGTTCTTTACTCTTTTAGAACTTATCGAAATAGTTGATTTAAAAAGTCATCAAAACTGTCAGCGATTTTATGAAATGCCCATTCTTCTTCATCTGAAAAATAGTTCTTAACTATATTTACGACAGTTGGAAGTTCCTTTTCTTCTCGATAATCTAGAACGAGCCATTCATGAAAATCTGTCCAAAGAATAATTAATCCTTGTGTGGAAGTTCTGCTTCTTCTAGAAGCTCTTTGGAAGATAATATACTTAAATCATCTTTTTCAAAATGAATTGGCTCTATGCTAGGAAGTGCGTCTTTGTATTCCGTGTAATAAGGAAAGTTTAATTCGCCACCATTTTGCTCTTTCATCAGTTGAATAAATGATGATGGGAAGCGAACATCCAAACTATTTTCAGCTCTTCTTATTATTTCAACGTTAATCGGATATTCGATACGATTATTTTTCGGTTTCTTACTCCAAAAATTCTCGCCTCTATAAAAATCTTTATTCAACATATGAATCACCTTCCATTTAATATTTCTACTGATTATAACGCACTATAAGTTCTTAACCCATTGCAAAAACAGCTGTTGTATGTCTAATTCTTCAGTGCCAGACATCAAAACAAACGTGAATGTTATAACAATCATGTTTGTATTAACAATCAGTACAATTTAAATATCTTGAATCAAAATAGATGAGAGAAGAAATGCATACTCAAAGGTGTATAGTAAATAACAAAAAAAGATGGATAAAATATTTTATGAATCCATCTTTGCTGATTCTTTTGAAATAGTATAGTTTGGGATCAAACGAGTTACACCACCCATTTGATAGATCGTTCATGGTTAAAGAGCCTTGAGCTAGAGGGATTCGGTTGGCAGTGCCACTTGAACTTCGGCAATAGGCTCTCACGTTGCGTAATAATGCCTTCATATCGTGTTTTTTTGCTAAATATAAAACGCTAAAGTTGTCGAAAAAAACCATAATCTAGTATATATTTAGCACTATTTTGGTATTTTTCAATTACATAGAAAGGATTTTTCTTTATAATGAATGGTAATAAATGAGAGAGGGTGTAAAAAGGTGAAGTATATTAAATATGTATTAGGTTTAACCAGTCTCCTAGTAATACTTTTCATCGAAGCACAACTGCCAGCTTCCGCAGCAACTTTCCCTGCCCAAGGATTAATTGCCGATACAGACGGTGATATGGGTGAAATATCAGGAAACTTTATTTTTAATTGGAACAAGTCGGACTGGTATGATGAGGAAGATAATCCAGGAAACGATCCGATGCAATTTTCGCTCTTCTTAAATAATGGGTCCACAAAACCATTCAAAACGTATACTGGCTACCGCCACAATGATTACCGTTTTGTCTATACCATTCCTAAAAATACAAAGCTCCCAAAAAATGAAACATTATATTTTAGGACTTATTACGCTCGTGATAACTCAGGGAAATACTACGAAACTAGTTATGACCCTTATAAATACCCGGTTATTGACAATATCAACAATGAGAAGTTAACACGCAGCGCTTCCGTAAAATTTCCTGAGGGGTTCAATGTCAGAATTAATCCGCGAAAAACGATTTCGATGATTTCACATAATCGCTCCTTTAAAGTGTTCATATCTTATGCCGATAAAAACGGAAAAACGATTAAAAAACTAGGCGTCATGTCAGTTACATTCAAAAACAAAGTGATTCGAATGCCAAAACTTCCGGCAAAAGCCAAATCATTAAAAATCTTTGCGATTGAAGGAAACAGGATTTCGAAAGATCCAATCGTTGTACCACTTTCTAATACAGCCAAAATAATGGAGAATTACCCAAAGAACCGTTCCTTCAAAGATATCAATAAAGAAGCAGGTATCTATGCGGGAAAACTCAAATGGGATGGCATGGGCAATGAAGACAAATTCTCAAAGTACACTATTTATTCATTTGAGCCACCACGTGTAACTACTAATCTTTGGAGGGCTGCCGCTAATAACCTAGTTAAATTAGGAGAAGTGAAAGCAACGGGGAAAAAACGTTATCAGTTTACATTGCCTCCAACAAAAAAGCCTTATTTAAAACTGGTGATTCTCCCCGAGATTAAAGGACAATATATATCAGCACTAGATGTGGATATCCATGAAACGAATAAATATTATAATCAAAGAATCCGGCGCTATAAAGTAACAGATAACTACTCTTCAACAAAGGAAAATCTAACCTTAACAAAGAACATGTTGTATTACCTTGATAAGACAAATTTCCTTGGATTTCAAATACCGGAAGACCAATACTTCCCTATTACGTTAAAATTATATGACTCAAAAGAGGGTACCAAGCCATTCCAAACATTTACTCAAAAGCCAAAAGATAAATATTATTTGGGGTCCACTCGATTTCCGCTAGCGATCAAATCGAAAGACCTATATGTCGAATTTACAAATAAATTGGGACATACTAGTAACCGAATTCACTATAAAGTCGATCCAAAAGAAACCCAGGTCACGCCAAAATTAACAAGTAAAGACGTTATATTCTTTAACAGAAAAAACCAAAGCGATTATATTCTTGTAAAGAATGTGACACGCGGAGATGTCATTTACGCTGGGTATGGCAGGGCAGAGGTGAGAAGAGAGCAAATCCGCAAAGATGGCTCTTTTAAAATTACAACAAGCCTAGACGATAATGGCGGCACACTCAATATTAAGTATCAAAGAAATGGTTACTTTACCTCTGAGGAAGCAGCGATTCCTTATGGAAAAGCGAAATAATAAAGAAGGATAGCCGCTTAAGTGGCTATCCTTTTTTTGCATAGTTGGAAAACAATCATAGCTTTTCAATAGCTATAATCCCAGGTGTCCCCGCGATATCTCATGTGATTAAACGTTTATTTTAAGAGAACTTCTGTAACTCTTTTCGCATACCATTGGTAAAATCGTTCTGCATCTTGGATTGGTATGTCTGAAAGTGATTCGTATCGCACGGGTTTCGCTCGGTTGATAAAGCCGATTGTGGCAAGACCCATCCATTGCTGCAATTTTGATCGTTTCACTGACACTTCAGCAATTTTGTCACGCCGGGTGATGAACGTTATTTTTTCGAACATTCCTTGGCTTAGTTGAATTTGACTGCCGGTAAGCGCATAACGTGTGTTGTGATAAACAATCAACCGTCTGGCTACGATTAAAGCTAGCAAAACGGAAGATGCGATTGCCCAACCAAATGTAAAGTCCAACAATGCAGGTTTGAAATACACAAGAAGGATAGTCGCAATCAGCCAGAACCAATACGGTTTTAGGAGACGGGCGGCCAATGATTTGCGCGGCAGCTTCTTCATGTGTTGGCACACTTCATAGTCTGGCAGCAATTCGGAAATGATCGAATAGGTTCGCTGCATAGGCAAAAACGGATAGAGCGTGCTGACTTCGTTGTCATCATCCCCGAGGTCTCCTATGCTAATCAACTTCACTTCTGCTAGTCCGAGCAAGCGTTTCATAAAGGATTGTGTAATTTCCACAGCTTGCACACGGTCTTTCGCAATCGAAAAAGCTGTTTCATCCAATACCCCTTTTGAAATATAAATCCGTTTGTCATCAGAAGCAATTTCATACTTTCCATACTTCACGAACGTGATAAGAATGCCCACACTGATAGATAGCATGATTACGATCGCTAGGAATCCTGCAATCATCCATCCAGATGATAGAATTGACTCGAACCAACCTTCTGCCGTGTCTTCAAGATGAAAAAGTGAACCGATTTTTGCTAATAATGAAGAAGCAATGGCGATGAAGAATAGGAAACTGAGTGAGGTAAATGATGCTTTGACAAGATCTTGGTGTGTCGGCGTAAAATGAATTACTCGCTCCGTTTCGTTCCAACGGCCACCATCGGGCTGTGGTTCATCATTCATAATTTGGGAATCCGGATGGCTAGTCCTTTTCACCAAACTTTCTAATCGATCTGCTTCTGACCGGGTCAGCACGGGAAAGGGAACATTCGCATTCACACCTGACGTGCCTGTTTCAAAAGTGATGGAAGTCATACGCAATAGTTTATGCAAAAAGGATGTATATCGTTGTACGTTCTGGATTTTTTCATAATTGACCGTGCGTTCTGTCTTTTCAAATATGCCCGATTTCAGATGAAACGCCCGTTCATCTGTGCCGTATCGATTCGTAAACAGCTTCCATATGCTTGCGACTACTGTGTAGACAAAAGAGACAAGCAAAACCCAACCCATAATATGGAAAAATGTAGAATCTGAGCCTTTATTTAAAAAGAGAATCACAGCAAGAATTCCAAAGTTCTTAAAAAAACCAATGATATCAAAAAGTACTGTCAGTGGGTGGTAGTGTTTCATATCCATTAATCATCCACTTCCCTGATTTTTGCCATCCGTGCAATCTGGTTTCGAACTTCAACTGCTGTATCCTTTGGCAGAGCCGGAATTTCATGGCTCGATCCCATCGTCTCAATAGCCAGTGAATACAGGCCAAATTTACGTAAAATGGGTCCCTGATTCATTGAAACAGCTTGAATCTTTGCCATCGGTACCAATTCATGGCTCTCGTAAAATGCTCCTGCTTTTAGCTGCAAAAAGTCCTCGTCGATGCCATAGCGGAAATGGCGCACTAAGAAAACAGGACGTAGCCCCACAGACCAAATCGCAGACAACAGAATCAATTCTGCTAATACAAATAGTACCCAACTCACCCAATTCCACCACGAGAAATAGGTTGCTATACCATACAAAAAGGCAACTACACCAAGCGAAATCGTATGTGAAACCGCCGATCCCCAGCGCAGGGCGGGCACGGCTTCTTTTATTAACCGCATTTCTGGTGCCTGAATTTCATTTTCCATTGTAACCCCTCCAAGCGGTCGTTTCTCCTTATTACAACAAATTTCGTACTTGTTTTCAAGGTGTGTTGGAGAATGGAAGGATTTCCAGGATTCCGTTTCCCTAACAAGTCTTGCTGCAAATTATGAAGCTAGCGTAGCGGGGGCACAACTTCATTTTGCGATTGTAAATAGAGGGGGAAGAGTTGTAAAACTTGTGAGAACGGTTGTAAATATGTGCTGAGCGGTGGTAAATATCCCGAATTCGGCTGAAAGCATACGCTGGCATATCGAAATGAGCTGACTTTTAGTAGTTTACCAGAAATTTCTGTATAATTAGAATGTATATTCAAAGGAGGAGAATGAAATGGAGCAAACAAAAGAATACATACCAACTTGGGATTTGGATCAGATTTTTACTGGGGGAAGTCAATCTCAGAGTTTAAAAGAGACCATATCACAATTAACGAAAGAAATATCGCAGTTAGATGAAAGTATCGAACGCTTTAATCCTGAAAAAGCTTCGGCAAATGATTTGGCTGGAATCATCAATCAGTTGGGACCATTACAGAAACAATTGCGTGATGTCTTTGCCTACATTGGCTGCCTTAGCGCACAAGATGTAAATGATTCAGATGCAGCAGTATTAGTAGCGAAGTCTGGGGATTTAGCTGCGAAAATGGGGACAGTAAGCTCTAAACTGAATCAAAAGCTAAAAGAAATTAAAGACGAGGCTTGGACGGAAATGATGCAGTCTCAAGAATTAAAAGAGATTGCTTTTTCACTTAGCGAAGCAAGACGTAAGGCAAAAGAAATGTTGCCGATAGATCAAGAAGTATTAATCAATGATTTGGCTGTTGATGGCTATCATGCATGGAACCAGATGTACGATACGATTGTTGGCAGTATGTTTGTTACTGTGGAGGAGAAGGGTGAAAGTAAACAGTATTCTATGGGACAAGCATCCAATATGATGTCTAATTCTGACCGCAATGTGCGTAAAAAGACATTTGATTTAATCCAACAGGAGTGGCAGAGAAATGCTCCATTGTTTGGGCAATCATTAAATCATCTGGCTGGATTCCGACTACAAGTGTATAAACATCGTGGATGGGAGGATGTATTAAGAGAACCACTTGAAAATAATCGAATGCAAAAAGAAACGCTGGATGCCATGTGGACTGCGATTGAGCAGAATAAAGAACCATTTGTAGCATTTTTAAGTAGAAAAGCAAAGTTACTTGGTGTTGAAAAATTGAGTGTGTATGATATTGGCGCCCCTCTCGGAAAAAGTGAAACAAAAGTATCTTATACTCAAGGTTCTAATCGAATTATCGAGCAGTTCCAGAAGTTTAGCCCACAAATGGCCGATTTTGCGAAAATGGCATTTGAAAATCGCTGGATTGAAGCAGAAGACCGAGCTGGGAAACGTCCAGGCGGTTTTTGCACAAGCTTTCCAAATAAAAAGCAGACTCGAATTTTTATGACTTATTCAGGAACAGAATCTAATATCGCAACACTGGCACATGAACTTGGACATGGTTTCCACCAACATGTGATGAACGATTTGCCAATTCAAAATCAACGGTACGCCATGAATGTGGCAGAAACTGCCTCGACTTTTGCGGAAATGATTCTAGCAGATGCAGCGGTCCGACAAGCAACGTCAAAAGAAGAAAAAGTTGCACTGTTGGAAGATAAAGTACGCCGAGGCATTACATTCTTTATGAATATTCATGCTCGTTTCTTATTTGAAACAAACTTTTATGAGGAACGTAAAAATGGCATGGTTCCAGTAGAAAGGCTCAATGAATTAATGGTCAATGCACAGAAAGAAGCATATTGTGATGCGCTTGATGAATATGATCCAATGTTTTGGGCTTCCAAGTTACATTTCCATAAGACGGGTACGCCATTTTATAACTTCCCGTATACATTCGGTTATTTGTTCAGCCTTGGAATCTATGCACATGCTTTGGAACAGGGCAATGATTTTGAAGATGAATATATCGCCCTTTTGCAAGACACTGGCCGTATGACGGTGGAAGACCTGGCGAAAAAGCATTTAAATGTCGACCTAACGAAACCAGACTTCTGGGAAAAGGCAATTCATTTATGTATTGAGGATATCAATGAGTTTATGCAACTGACGGAATAATGGGAGTAAATATTGTGAAACAAAAGGAGTAACTAGAAAATTCGAGTTACTCCTTTTTGATAATGGTATTTAAAAATTCTCAGTTTTTTCATATGAAACGGCAGAAGAGTTATTTTCTAATGGCATGATTAATGGAAAGAAGTTTACTGATAGAGTTCCAGACTTAGAGTGGTAAAATAATACATGTAACTAGCTCGACTAGAACTTACTTATAGAAAAGAGAAATGAGCTATTAAATCAAGGAGGTAACTATGAATAATGATTGGTCTAAATTAAAACGCTCTTCAAATGGAATTCCTACGTATGATTCATTAATTCCTTATATTTTAGAAGTTATAAAAAATGGGGAAGAAGCGACCAACGTCGTTATTAAAGAGAGGGTATGTGATTATTTAAATGTACCTCAACACATTGTGGAAGAGAAATATCCTAATTACCCAAATAGCGAAAGTATATTACATAACCGATTTAGCTTTGCCTTTAGTGATCTATCTAAAGCAAATGCAGTTGACCGTGTTAGAAGAGGCGTTTATAAAATAAATAAAAATGGGGAATTTTTATTAGATAACTATGGAGATCAATTAACTAAA
Organism: Rummeliibacillus sp. TYF-LIM-RU47; assembly: GCF_008638315.1. Taxonomy (NCBI): domain Bacteria; kingdom Bacillati; phylum Bacillota; class Bacilli; order Caryophanales; family Caryophanaceae; genus Rummeliibacillus; species Rummeliibacillus sp. TYF-LIM-RU47. Next base: position 160,535 of record NZ_VVIR01000002.1, read on the forward strand.
AAAGTCTTAGAAGAACGTCCTGAATATATGCAATATATGAATGAATTGAAATTGCGTAATGAAAGAACGGGAGGAGCTACAATTGAAAATGTGGAGGAAAATGATGAGACGAAAATTGAAATTGGAAGCCTAGTTCAGACTATAAACAATGAAATCGCGATTGAACTTCTGGATATTGTTCGTGGGAGCGATCCTATATTTTTTGAAAAGCTAGTAGTGGATTTACTAGTAGCCATGGGGTATAGCGGAGAAAATGGAAAAGCTAAAGTAACCAGCCAATCAAATGATGGAGGGATAGACGGTATTATCAATCAAGACCCCCTAGGAACAAGCACTGTATACATACAGGCAAAGAGATATAAAGAAGATAATGTAGTTGGAAGATCAGCTATCCAAGCATTTTATGGAGCTCTTGCAGGAGTAAATGCAGATAGAGGGGTGTTTATTACAACTTCTCGTTATACTAAAAATGCAAAAGAGTTTGCCAAGAACCAAGGGATTGTATTAATTGATGGCATTCAGTTAACCGATTTAATGCTGAAATATCGAGTGGGGGTAGAGGTAGCTCACCAATATACAGTATTTAAGATAGATGGAGACTATTTTGAGGAATAAACCTGCCTAGTTTTTTTAAAATGTGTACACACGAAATTGCTTATATAAAACAGCCTGATTATATATTATGATTAGGCTTTTTTAATAGGCAATATAGTTAAACTTTTTAGTTTGGTTTAACTACTTCTCATTTTTTGACGTTATGTATAAATAGACATAAATGATAAGATCTATTGTTAAAAATGATAAACCTATGATCAACGTATAGTATTTGAAGAAATCTCCAGTAGAATAGCCACCTGCATAGAATACATAGAGAAAGATGAAAACAATTCCTAATACAGCACAAGCCCTTTGAATTTTTTCCATGGTGTGTTCTCCTTTAGGTTAATAATTGAAAAGTGAGTATTATTTATAGATATTGGTAAATCAACCACCTTTATTATATATCACCTCTAACCATAAGAAGTACCTAAAAATTTGCAATAGCATGTGATAGAATGAAGCGATAAATGAAATTACATCTTAAGGAGCATACGAATGATGCGAGAATTAATTTATCCATGCACTGAGGATACGAATGAGGAAATTGATGATGCTCTAGAAAGAGAAAAGGTTAATTACGAAGTAGGGATTGCCCTTTTTGACACGGGAAAAGATATACTGGCGTATTGTACATTGCACGTGTCGGAAGAAGAATACAATAAAGCAGCCAGTATTATTGAACGCTATTTTTCTCTCGAACAATCAGTAATTGAATATACGCATGCTGAGAAACTGGATCGTCGTCATAATAAATTGGTCAGTTTTAAACTATACGGTAATTTTTTCCTTTTATGGTTTGGAGTTATATTTACTATCAGCGGATTATCAGGCGATCCGAACGTATTATCATATGCAGGAGCCCTAACAATTTTGATTTGGTCTGTTCTGGTTGGATGGTGTGCGATTAAGAAACGTTCAAAATATCATCTTCTCTGGAACATTCTAATAGGAATAATTGTAGTAATTGGTCTTTCGTTTAGCTTGTTCACACTTTATGCCATGTTATTTATGTCTTAATTGTTTTTGTCTCTTATTTTGGCCTATGAATATATTCTGAGGAGGTTATCAAAATGGAAACTCAATGTTGTCCAAAGTGTAAGGGAGAAGATATAAAAAATGGATTTCTTGGTGCAGGTGTTCAAATGGTACGAATGTTTCCTGAAGAAAGAAGAGGAGCCTCATCACCTATATCAGCGGAATACTGCAATGACTGCGGATATATAGTGTCCCTTTTTGTTGATCAGCCAAAGAATGTGAGATAGAAAAAAGGACATGGCTTAAGACCATGTCCTACATACATATAGTTTAGCCTCGTCCAGCTTGGAATGAAGGATATTTCGTCATACCGCCATCCACAAATAGGGTAATCCCTGTTACATAGCTTGCTTCTGAGGATGCTAAGAATGCAGCTACAGATGCTACTTCCTCTGGCTTACCGATGTAACCCATTGGAATCATGCTTTCAACGTCAGCACGTTGTACAGGATCAGCAAATTTTTCTGCGTTGATTGGCGTATTCATGGCACCTGGTCCAATGTTATTAACGCGGATTCCTTTTGGCGCGTATTCAAGAGCTAATGTTTCAGACATTAATTTAATACCGCCTTTACTTGCTGCATAGTGAACAAATAATGGCCAAGGAATCATTTCATGCACACTAGACATGTTAATAACGTTCCCTTTAATATCATTTTCAACAAAATACTTGATGGCTTCACGGCTTCCTAAGAAAGCGCCTGTTAAATTTGTATCTAATACTTTGTTCCAGTTATCTAAGGATAACTCGTGCGAAGGTGATGGATTTTCAACACCTGCGTTATTAATCATAACGTCCAATGTACCGAACTCTTTGATAGCCGTTTGCACAAGATTCACGACGTCTTCTTCTTTTGTAACGTCTCCTTGAACAGTAATGGCTTGTCCGCCTGCTGCTTCTATTTCTTTTTTGACCTCTAATGCTTCATCTTTACTTTTGTAATAGTTAATTACGACTTTTGATTGCTCTTGACCAAAACGAACGGCCATAGCGCGTCCTAAACCTGTTGATCCACCTGTGATGACAACTACTTTACCTTTTAAATCAGTATACAAAATAATTCCTCCTCGTGTTAATTTGATTCTTATTCCATCCTTAACTTTTCGCTAATCCTAGGAAGACTCCACCTAAAACAATGAGTACAATCCCGATATAAATAGCAATCAGCTGGGTTCTTGTCTTTTTTTCTCCTAGTAAGAAAATACCACCAAGCGTTGATATAACTATTCCCATTTGGGACAATGAGAAACTTGTGGCAACACCAACTTTAGGTTGTGAAATGAATAAGAACATATTTCCTGCCGCCCAGATTAGACCGGGGATAATATTGCGAATGGCATATTTATTAAAGGGTTTATGCTTGTACGTCAGGATTAATCCACCAATAACCATACCGATGGCTTGTGGGAATAAGGCCGACCAACCGCTGACATCAAATAAGCGAGCAACTACTACATAAACCAGATATCCGATGGTTGAAACAATCAGTGTCAAAACACCTTTTTTAAATTGTCCTGATTGTTCTTCATTTTTTCCTGATTCTAGTGACGTTAACACGATACCAATCACAATGAAGATAAGGGCTAGAACACCTAAGATAATCGTTTTTGCCGTTGACCATTCATGAAAAACGATGACGCCAAACAAAGCTGTGGATACTAACTGCATACCAGTCGAAATAGGCATTGTTTTGGAAACGCCGATATAGTCAATCGATTTTAGCTGATTACTTTGTCCCAGTGCCCAAAAGAGACCGGAAACAACTCCTACAATAAAAATAAGAGGCGTCAATTCGGGCCGGACTACTAGATAAATCACAGCTGAAAAAATCAGTGCGCCTAGTGTAGTCCCTAGTGTTTGCGTGTATGGGCCTCCACCTAACTTAACATTGAACAAAACGATGCTTCCCCAGAAAATAGCGGGAAGTATGGCTAAAAAGATATCCATTTGATAGTAACCTCCTTTCCCAAACGAATTATTATCTTTTCCTAGAATAGACACCGTTATGTATCTGGTGTTTAAATTCTTTTAACGTGCGGGACATATTTACAGGAATCAGATTCTACTTTCGTATTATTTGATGCATACAAAGAAACAATACAAATATGAGAAGTAAATGTTTCTGATTCTATAAAAAAAGAAGCACTCCTATTGATTGCCCATAAAGCCATATCCTAAAACCTTAGTCTTAGGCTTAAACAGGAAATCAATTCGAGTGCTGTAAATTCATTCATATTTTTAGTGGGGTAAACTCTACGTATATAATGCTTTGTGAATGACATATTTGGCTTCTTCCACATTTTTTTTATTGACCAAGATGGCATACTGCGTTTGATATTTCGAGTTAATCCCGAAATTTCCAAAGCTTCCTCGACTCGATCCAAGGCCAAACCAGCCAGAGGACAAGTCTTTTATCTTATACGTATATTTGATGCCTCCTGTTGCTAAGGCACCTCTTACCTTCGCTAAATCTTCTAGAGAATATGTAGCATAAACTTCTTCTTTGAAGAACGCCATATAATCCCTCCTTCTAGTAAAGATTATTCGTTGCAGTTTTTAAAGATACCTCTCCATTTTCCAGCTAAGTTCAACTAATCTGCAAAAAATTATAAGAGCTGCGCATGATAAAAAAGGAATTCTCCATTTTCTTAGAGAATATATAGTACTAATGTTTTCAGCAATACACTGAAACAAATTCCATCAGCTTTCGAGGAGGTTCACCATGACAAAACCAATTATCGGTATCACTAGCTCATACATAAAACAGGGGATGTATATGGAAGGTACTTATGTACATCACGATTATCAAAAGGCCATAGTGGAAGCGGGAGGCGTGCCGATCGTTTTGCCTGTTGCGCCTTCTGATGTACTGGATCGTTATGTGGATATGTGCGACGGCTTTATTTTTAGCGGCGGGGAAGACGTGGATCCACGATTTTATAATGAAGATCCTCATCCTAAACTGGGCTTCTTTTATACAGAACGCGATGAGTCGGAGCTTTATTTGATCAAAAAGGTGTTAGAAAAGAAGAAGCCTGTATTTGCCATTTGTCGCGGAATTCAGCTGCTGAATGTAGCGTTAGGCGGGACTGTCATTCAAGACATTCCTTCTCAAAGAAAAAGTGCCATGCAGCATTCTCAAACAATCCAACGTGATAAAACGAGCCATGTGGTTCAGATCAATGAAGACAGTAAGCTGCATCAGCTGTTAAACAGGGAAACTGTAATGGTCAACAGCCTGCACCATCAGGCGATCAATCAGCTAGCCGATGGATTGATTACTACAGCGACTGCCCGTGATGGCATGATTGAAGCGGTAGAACTTGAGGGTAATCCATTTGTGATGGGGATTCAGTGGCATCCTGAATCTATGGTGCGGAAAGATAAAACCATGATGGTGTTATTTGAGGAATTCGTTCGTGAAGCAAATACGTCTACTAAATCTTAAGTCAGAAGGAGAAGATCATGGACTGGATTGTAGGGATAGCACTCACCGTCCTCGTCTTCTTTTAAAGTAGTATTAGAAACAAAATAACGAATTGATCAAACTTTTATAAGAAAAGAATAGTGAAAAGTCATAAGCCTTTCCGCTTTAGCGGAAGGCTTTTTTATTGAAAGTTGCATCGCTTATATAAAAATCAAATGTTTATCTCTGCATACAAAGAGGCTATAGAAGGAATAATAGGGATAATGTATTCTTTATGCTACATTAACGGACAGTGAATCGAAGAGATAAACTTCCCGTAAGCCCGATTGGTTCAACTAACACTCTATAGAGTGTAGTTTCACTTTATACAAATTGTGAGGAGATGATTTTTTGAAGGCTGTAACGTTTCAAGGAATAGAAGATGTGAAAGTAAAAGAAGTTCAGGATCCGACTATCCACAAAAAAGATGATATTATTGTTCGCATTACTTCCACGGCAATTTGCGGCTCTGACCTACATATCTACAAAGGGTCAATGCCAGCTCAAAAAGATATGGTGATTGGACATGAGCCAATGGGAATCGTGGAAGAAGTGGGGCCTGACGTGACACGCGTGAAAAAAGGCGACCGGATAATCTTGCCCTTCAACGTATCATGCGGTGAGTGCTACTATTGTAAAAATGAAATGGAGAGCCAATGCGACCATGCCAACGAAAATCCAGAAGTAGACGCGGGTGCTTACTTCGGCTATACAGAGCGGTATGGTAACTATCCAGGCGGACAAGCGGAATATTTACATGTACCATACGGGAACTTCATGCCGTTCGTCATTCCTGAATCATGCGAACTTCCTGATGAAGCATTGCTATTTTTATCTGATGTCATTCCAACAGCTTGGTGGAGTGTTGAATCAGGTGGTGTAAAAAAAGGTGACACTGTCGTCGTATTAGGCTGCGGACCTGTTGGCTTAATGACGCAAAAGTTTGCATGGATGAAAGGTGCTAAGCGAGTAATCGCAGTCGATCATGTACCGTACCGCCTGCAGCACGCGAAAAAAATGAACAATGTAGAAATTGTCAATTTTGATGAACAAGACGAAGCTGGATTATATATTCGTGAAATTACGAAAGGCGGAGCGGATGTAGTCATCGACTGTGTCGGCATGGATGGAAAGAAAAACGCTCTTGAAGCAGTTGGGCAAAAGCTGAAAATCCAAGGTGGTACGACGAGCGCATTGAAGATTGCGAAGGAAGCCATCCGTAAATTTGGTACACTGCAAGTAACTGGCGTGTACGGCGCGAAGTACAATCAATTCCCACTCGGCAATCTATTTGAACGTAACATCATTATGAAAATGGGCCAAGCACCTGTCATTCATATGATGCCAATGCTGTTTGATATGATCACGAAAGGTGAGTTCGACCCGACTGAAATCATCACGCATAAGATTGCATTGGATGAAGCAGATAAAGCATACAAGATTTTCAATGACCATGAAGATGAATGTATTAAAGTTATCTTACAACCATAAGAAAAACAAAAAGGGATCTCACATTGATCCCTTTTTCTTTTGGAGAAATTTATTATGCCATTTGGTGAAAATAAGGAGTGCTAAAATAGTGCCGATAAGCGCCATGGTCATATCCCATTCCGAATCCCACTTGTCACCCTGTAAGCCAAGGAAGCCTTTGGCGAATGATTTTCCTAGAACCATCTTATAGGTAAGCATTTCCACGGTTTCATATAGTGCAGAAATCATCATCAGAATGCTAAAGCAGTAAAAAGTGAGCCAAAACCCTTTTCGAATATGAGCAATACGTATTAAGACTTCACGAAAGATGATGGCTGATAATCCCATCATCAAGTGGCCTAAGCGATCATAGTAGTTGCGCTTTAAATCATACTTCTCTTTTAACCAATGAAAGAACGGCTCGTCCTGAAAGGTGTAATGTCCGCCGATGAATTCTAGGATGGCAAGAATAGCCAGAAAGGTATAGGAAAGAGAAGTAAAGGTAAATTTTTTATATGTAAAAAGAGCAACAATGACAATAATCGCAAAAGGACCAGCATCCGCAGCCCAGCCGCCATAGGATTTTGGATTAATTAAGGACCAAACCATAAAGCCAAGAACAATAATAGCTAAAAAAAGGTGATAATAATTCCTTTTGTTTTCTTGCAAGGTGATCCCTCCTCTTTTCTTTCAGTATGCCCATATTCACATAGGGTAAGTCATTTAGTTGGAACAATGGGGAGGTCACAGCGTCTTATAGAAATAGCTAAACTTCTGTCTGAATAGCCCCAAGGTACTCCTTATGGCATAATAAAGTTAACTAGTTGTAAGAGGTGGAAATGTGGAAAAAAGAAAACGATTATTACAAGGTATTTTAGTGATAGCAATTATAGAGATTTTAAGTTTTTATTTTATTGGCAGAGACTATCTGTTTATCAACGGTTTAGATAATATGATTGCCTATGTGGTGGCAGGCGGTATATTCTTTGCGGTGAGTTATTTTTTATTAGTAGAAGTGAGCAACTTCCGTAAAAAGTATATATTGATTGGGATTGCTTATGTATTATTAGTGATCGCTCCGTTTGTCTATAAAAATCATCTCCCGCACTTCAAAGTGGAGGATGCTGAGCAAATCATTCTGCGTACAGAAGGTGGACGTGTAGTGAAAGACCGAGAGCTGGGACAAACCATGTTGAATTACGCAGGCGAAGAAGTATACATTATTGCATTGAAGAAAGACGGCAAATTGAAACGCTTTGCCTTTAACCCAACAACAGAAAAGTACTTTTCAATTACGGATTAGATTAGAGAGGGGAACATCTAATGGCAGAACATCTATTTAAATTAAAGGCAAACTGGCCAGGAGGACGAAACGAGGTAGGCGAGATTGAAGCGGGACAACTGAAAACCCAAATCTCAATCCCACCTGAGATGGACGGACCTGGCATTGGCACCAATCCAGACGAAATGCTGCTGGGTGCTGCTGCTACATGTTATATCATCTCACTAGCAGCCATGATTGAACGAGCAAACCTCAAAACCATCTCGCTCACCATGGAATCAGATGGTGTGGTGGACGTCACAAATGGCGTATTCACCTATAAAAAAATCACCCACAAACCCAGAATCATCATCCCAAGCTCCTACACAGCAAAAGAAGAGCGCCATATCGTAAAACTAGCAGAAAAAGCAGAAAAAACCTGCATGATCAGCAAAGCCATCCAAGGAAACGTAGAATTGGCATTGGAAGTTACGATAGAGGTAGAACAATAACAGCAATTAAATAAAACGAAAACATAGCATGGCCATTTTTCGTGATGAGCCATGCTATTTTTGTGATTGAAAGCCGCGAAATAGCATTTATCATTTGGAAATGAATTGAAGTGGAAACAACGTAGACTCCTGCGGGATGGCGAGATAGGTGAGACCCCGCAGCGCAGCGAGGAGGCTCAACGCTCGCCCGTGGAAAGCGAAGTTGTTACCACTTCTTCTCTAACCATTTTTTAGTTGCCTTCAACTTAGAGGCTTACGCCATGCTCGCGGAAAGCGACCGCCTGTAGCGGAAATCAACATCACATAGCCAACAAACCCTTCCAATTCTTCATTTCACCCCTTTAACACATTAAAAAAGCAGTCTGCTAGCATGCGACAAATTTTGCCTATTTCCATAGAAAAAGCAGAAAATTTGTGTAATGATAGGGTTAACAATACAAAGGGGGTACTGTTATGGGAATATCAGATGAAAAAGTAATTCGTTACAGAGGGAAAGAACTACATACAAAAGGGTGGCTACAAGAAGCAGCACTTCGCATGCTCATGAACAACCTAGATCATGAAGTAGCAGAGCATCCAGACGAGCTAGTTGTCTACGGGGGCATTGGGAAAGCCGCTCGTAACTGGGAAGCATTCGACGCTATCGTCAAATCACTGAAAGAATTAGAAAACGATGAAACACTACTTGTACAATCAGGCAAGCCAGTAGCCATTTTCAAATCACACGAAAATGCACCGCGCGTTTTAATTGCCAATTCAAACATCGTGCCAGCCTATGCGAACTGGGAAACATTCCATGAGCTAGATAAAAAAGGCTTGATGATGTATGGCCAAATGACAGCGGGAAGCTGGATTTACATCGGCTCACAAGGAATTGTACAAGGCACATACGAAACATTCGCAGAGCTTGCAAAACAACACTTCAATGGATCGCTTGCACATACGATTACAGTAACAGCAGGCCTTGGCGGAATGGGTGGAGCACAACCACTAGCAGTCACAATGAATGGCGGGGTATGTATCGCAATTGATGTCGACGAAACAAGAATTGACCGTCGTATCGAAACACGTTACACAGATGTGAAAGTCAAAACATTAGATGAAGCTATTGAAATGGCTGAAAAAGCAAAAGCAGAAGGTAAAGCGCTTTCAATTGGTTTGCTAGGAAATGCTGCTGAGATTCTGCCAGAAATGATTGCACGCGGCTTCAAACCGGACGTGTTAACAGACCAGACTTCTGCGCATGACCCATTAAATGGCTATACACCTGTAGGCTATACACAGGAAGAAGCAAGTAAATTGCGTAAAGAAAATCCAGATGAATACGTGAAGAAGTCAAAAGATTCAATGAAAAAACATGTAGAAGCTATGGTTAACATGATGGACATTGGTTCTATCACATTTGACTATGGTAACAACATTCGTCAGGTTGCTTTTGATGAAGGATTTGAAAGAGCATTCGACTTCCCAGGCTTTGTACCGGCGTATATCCGTCCACAATTCTGCGAAGGAAAGGGACCATTCCGCTGGGCTGCCTTATCAGGAGATCCAGAAGATATTTACAAATTAGATGAAGTCTTATTACGTGAATTCAGCGATAACGAGCATTTGTGCAATTGGATTCGTATGGCACGCGAAAAAATCGAATTCCAAGGCCTACCATCACGTATCTGCTGGTTAGGATACGGAGACCGTGCGAAATTTGGTCGCATTATCAATGATATGGTGGCATCAGGAGAAATCTCAGCGCCAATCGTTATTGGCCGCGATCATTTAGACTCTGGATCTGTTGCTTCACCGAACCGCGAAACAGAAGCAATGAAAGACGGCTCTGATGTGGTAGCGGACTGGCCAATTCTAAATGCACTAATCAATGCCGTTGGCGGTGCGACTTGGGTATCTGTCCATCATGGCGGCGGTGTCGGCATGGGCTATTCATTGCATGCGGGCATGGTAATCGTAGCAGATGGAACAAAAGAAGCTGAAGAACGTATCCAACGTGTATTAACAACAGACCCGGGTATGGGTGTTGTAAGACATGTGGATGCTGGCTATGAATTAGCAGAAAAAACAGCAAAAGAAAAAAATATCAAAATACCAATGATGAATAGGAAGGGTTTAAATGTCTAAAGCAGTTTGGATTCAACACGCAGCACAGCTAGTGACGATGCATTTGCCGGAGCATGTCGGACCACGGACTAAAGGGGATATGTCTGAGTTGGGCTTGATAGAAGATGGCTCCGTATGGCTTGAAGATGGAGTTATTCAAGCAGTCGGTACGACATCAGAATTGAAAGAAATCTATGAATCTAGAGCACAAGAAGCAGAGATTGTAGATGCAACAGGACACCTTATTACACCAGGACTTGTGGACCCGCATACACATGTGGCATTTGGCGGCAGCCGTGAACGTGAATTTGAAATGCGTTTAGAAGGCGCTACGTATATGGATATTATGAATGCTGGCGGCGGTATTCATGCCACAACAAGAATGACAAGAGAAGCAAGTGAAGAAGAATTGATTGAGCAAACTTCAAAACGTCTTGATTCATTCCTAGCGCACGGTGTCACAACAGTCGAAGGGAAAAGCGGCTATGGCCTGGATTTAGAAACAGAAATGAAGCAATTGCGCGTTATGAAATATTTGCAAGAGCATCATGCTATCGACTTGGTTCCTACATTCATGGGTGCACACGCAGTCCCGGCAGAATATAAGGGCAAAGAGGAAGAGTATGTCAACCTCATCATTGAAACGATGCTACCAAAAGTAGCGGAGGAAAAGTTGGCTGTATTCAACGATGTGTTCTGTGAAGTAGATGTATTTACACCAGAACAATCAAAAAGAATCTTAGAAGCTGGCAAGGAGCTTGGACTTACTCCGAAAATTCATGCAGATGAAATTAAACCGTATGGCGGTGCTGAATTGGCAGCGGAAGTGGGCGCAATTTCAGCTGAACATTTATTAAAAGCATCTGACGAAGGAATCGAAAAGATGGCTGAAGCAGGAGTCATCGCATGCTTGCTACCAGCAACAGCTCTTTATTTACGAGAAGAAGCCGCTCGTGGCAGAGTAATGGTAGACCGTGGAGTGCCTGTGGCCATTTCAACAGATTGTAATCCAGGCTCTTCTCCAACGACTTCAATGCCTTTAGTCATGAACCTAGCTTGCATTTCAATGCGCATGACGCCTGCAGAAAGTCTTTGTGCTGCTACTTATAACGCAGCCTGCGCTATTGGCATGGAAGATAAAGTCGGTTCGATTGAAGTAGGCAAACAAGCGGATATCGTACTTTGGGACGTAGAAAATTATCAAAAATTACAATACCTATTTGGTGTAAACCACGTACAACAAGTATGGAAAAAAGGCGTACAGGTAGTAGGATAATTATTTCAGGAGGAGATGTAGAGCATCTCCTCTGATTCTGAATCAGACCTAGAATCACTGCTGTAATCTCGCAACACTTTGCAGTTAAAAAGAAATTCTCATTGGCTGATACAAGATTCATAGATCATCAGAGGTAGACATGAAGGGAGCAAGGAGCAATGGTAGTATTAAACGGCAGCCAATTAACAATTGAACAAATGAAAGCTATTCTTTTTGAAAATGAAGGCGTTGAAATCGCTGAATCTGCTCGAGAAGCCGTAATCAAAAGTAGAACGGCTGTAGATCAAATTGTACAACAAAATAAAACGGTTTATGGCATTAACACAGGGTTTGGTAAGTTCAGCGATGTGAGTATAGCAGAAGAGGATACGAGACTTTTACAGCTTCACTTAATCCGTTCGCATGCATGTGGTGTTGGTGAACCATTCAGCGAAGTAGTATCGCGTGCTATGGTCGTTCTTCGATTGAACGCATTATTGAAAGGGTTCTCAGGTATCCGCTTAGAAGTACTAGAGCGCTTAGCTTACATGGTTAACCATCGCATCCACCCAGTCATTCCACAGCAAGGCTCTCTTGGGGCATCTGGCGATTTGGCGCCATTGTCACACCTTGCGCTTGTGCTAGTAGGAGAAGGCCTAGTATTCCAAAGCGGAAGACATGTGCCGTCTGCAGAAGTATGGCGCGATGAGCTTCTATTGCCAATAGAGCTAGAAGCAAAAGAAGGCTTGGCGTTAATCAATGGTACGCAAGCAATGACAGCTCAAGGGGTAGTCGGTTATATTGAGGCAGAAAAGCTTGCTTACGATGCAGAGTGGATTGCAGCTATGACTGTCGAAGCTTTGCGCGGTATTACTGACGCTTTCCATCCAGCAATTCATGAAGCAAGAGGCTATAAAGAGCAAATCGAAGTAGCAGAAAGAATGCTAGAGTGGTTGAAAGACAGCAAGCTTACAACCGTGCAAGGTGAATTGCGAGTGCAAGATGCATATTCACTACGCTGCATCCCGCAAATCCATGGTGCAAGCTGGCAGGTGCTAAACTATGTTAAAGAAAAACTAGAAATTGAAATGAATGCAGCAACAGATAACCCGCTTATCTTTGATGATGGAGAAACAGTTATCTCAGGTGGTAACTTCCATGGACAACCGGTTGCATTTGCGATGGATTTCTTGAAAATAGGCATTGCTGAATTAGCGAATGTATCAGAAAGAAGAATCGAAAGACTTGTAAATCCGCATCTAAATGATGGTTTACCACCTTTCTTAAGCCCTCAGCCAGGTATGCAATCAGGTGCGATGATTATGCAATATGCAGCAGCCAGCCTTGTTTCTGAAAATAAAACATTGGCACATCCGGCTTCAGTGGACTCTATTCCATCATCAGGCAACCAAGAAGATCATGTAAGTATGGGAACAATTGGATCAAGACACGCATACCAAATTATTCAAAACAGCCGTCGCGTACTAGCAATCGAAGCCATCTGTGCAGCGCAAGCAGTTGAATATAGAGGCGTTGAAATGATGTCACCAAAATTGGGTGGCAAATGGCAAGACGTGCGAAATGTTGTGTCTAGTTTTAATAGAGACCGTAACTTCAGCGTAGACATTGAAAGTGTTGCGAGTTATTTGGGACGTATTACTGTACAATAATATAAAGTGTTAGATAAATAGAAGAGACGATTTTGCATATGTGTTATGCAAGCCGTCTCTTTATTTATGTTTATTGAAATACCCAATTGAATTGAAATATCACCTATATTGAGTGATAATCTTGACGTTATCCATCAACCATATGTAGGATAGAGTAAAAGTATGGTAGAAGAAACTAATTATATCCAATTGCTCTTAGGTTAAAGTGCAATAATATAGAGAATGAAAAATAATAAATTACATAGCGATGACAAATGAAGAAATATCCTGAATGAGGAGGTTTTGTAAATGTTTAAACGTACGCTATATTGCTCTATTTGCAACCGAGAAGTTCGTGATGGGGAAGAAATTTACGCGAAGATGAAAGCTCCGAAGCATTCAATTATGGTCGAAATTAAATCTTATTTAAAAAAAGAAAGTATGATTTTTTGTACAAATTGTATTAATAAAGTGAATTAATGAATTGATGTGTACAGAAAGTTTCTTAGTTTTATGGCGGTACAGCAAGGTGGTGTTGCAATGAAGAATATTAAGAATGCTTTAAGTATAGCTTTAGGGTTAATTATTATTAAGTTAGTTTTCAGACTGATTCCGCCCTGGGATGGGTTTACAATGCTCTTTGAAGATGGTATCTGGATGGGGATAGGAATTATTTTAACTTCTTACATTGTTCTATTCCTTATCGTATACATAATAATTAGTATTAGAAGACGTAAAAAAGCTGATGGAAATTAACTTATGCTTGTTTCTCAATAATAATAAAAGGTTTTAAAGTAATAAAAGCTTACTTTTAAAGTGAGGGATAAATATGATTGTAATGATAATTGTCATCGCATTATTCATAGGGATCGGTATTATATTCATCAATGGCAAAGGTTCCTCTTTGATTGCAGGCTTCAATACAATGTCACCTGAAGAAAAAGAAAACTACGATACGGTTGCACTTTGCAAGTTTATGGGGAAAATGATGTTTGTATTATCATTCTGTATGTTGTTCTGGCTTCTCAGCGAGGTGTATGCATCAGATTGGCTATTCACCGTAGGAATCGTTTTATTCATTGGTGTTGTAGCATTTATGCTCATTTACGCTAATACGGGAAATAGGTTTAAGAAGTAAAGGATATTGTTTTTGAAGCATCTTAGAGTGGCGGTCTCGTCACTCTATTTATTTTTCAAAGAATGATGAATGTATTCTATTAGGCTTAGAAGTTATCAGAGGTAAACGTTCAAAACGATTTTTGTTATAATAATAGTATACTTGTATTTAGAATGGAGATTTTTATTTTGGACAAGCAACCACATTTATTGCTCATTGATGGAATGGCGCTATTGTTTCGTTCGTTCTTTGCGACAGCACCCATGCATCAATTTTTTAGAAAAAGTGATGGCACGCCGACTAATGGTGTCCAAGGATTTGCCAGGCATGTACTAAGTGCACAGTCAATTATGCGGCCAACACATATTGCTGTTTGCTGGGACATGGGGGTCCATACATTCCGTAATGAATTGTTTGATGGATATAAAGCGAATCGCCCAGCTCCTCCGGACGAACTTAAGCCGCAGTTTGATATGGCAAAGGATGTATCCGAGATGATCGGTTGGCAAAACTTCGGTATTGTCGGCATGGAAGCGGATGATACGATAGGTTCAATTATCGACCAATGGAGCGACAAAGCTAGAATCACAGTCATAAGCGGGGATAAGGATTTACTTCAATTATTGAATCCTTCCACTACCATTGCATTAACTAAAAAGGGCTATACAGAATATAACATTTATAATGAAGAACGATTTATGGAAGAGTATGCTATTGATCCGCCACTTTTTGCGGATGTTAAAGCATTCATGGGAGATCCGAGCGATGGGTATCCAGGTGTGAAAGGAATTGGTCCAAAGACAGCATTGAAACTGATTCAAACATACGGTTCTGTAGACGGTGTGTTAGCATCTATCGATGATTTGAAGCCAGCACAACGCTCTAAAATCCAAGAGCATGAAGAAATCCTGAAACTGTCGCTACAATTAGCCAGAATTAATAAAAATGTACCGATAGATGGTACACTTGATGATTGTGAACTGCCTATTTGGGATCATTCAAAATTAGAGCAGCTTACAATGGAAGGCTATTCACTCATTTCTCGTCATGCTCGTTCCCTCATGTTTTAGGGGAATTATCTTAAAGAAACGAAGAATAGCGCGGTTCTTATGATAAGAGATTTCACGGATTTGGCTATCCTGATAAGGGCTGCCATTATCATGGATGATTAAAATTAAATCATCCTTTTTCTTTTCGAAACCTATCATTGGCACATAATGATAATCAAACTCGCCTTTCGTAAAAAAATGAAGGCTAAAGTAGCGATCAAATTTCAGAATTACAGGACGTCCTTCATTTATTTCATTTAAAGCATCATCAACACTACATTTGCGCACGTCATAGGATGGGCTCAGCAACTTCCGTAAGTTTCGGGTCAAGCGATGGGAGAACAAGCCAATCGGCGTGCATCCTAGCAATTGATAGAGTTCGTTGATGCTTTTATATTCTTCTTGAGAAAGGTAGCGAAGAATCACAAATACGGTAGTAGGTCCGCATGCGGAGTTACGGTACTTCTCAAGGATGGATGGTGCATATTGTGATTGGCCAACTAGCGGCAACTGTATTCGCATTTTTTTACCTCCATTAAAATAATTAGAGAACGATTGAAAAAAAGGCCTACTGTTAGAAGTAGGCCTTTTTTGTGTCTTAAGCTTGTTGTGCGTCTAAGAATGCCATTACATCAGTTGGCGTTTTTGCATTTGCTGAGTGTAAGTGAGCTAATTTTTCGCCGTCTTTGAAAATCAATAGGCTTGGAATGCCCATTACTTGATATTTTTCAGCAAGCTCAGGGAAATCATCACGATTGATTTCATACCATGTATATTGGTTGTAGTCTGAGATTATTGGATCAATAAACATATTCATTCGTGTGCAATCTGGGCACCAGCCTGCAAAGAATTTCACCACAACGGGTTGTGCGGATGAAATGATTTCGTTAAATTGTTCTGCTGTTGTAATTGGTTGCATTATTTACACCTCATAGTCTTTATTATATAAACTCTTTGCCATTTGAGTAAGCCAAAAGGAAAAGTCTCATTTATATCTAGTATGTTATCACAAAATGCTCGTATACAGGTAATTACCTGTTTCGCAAAAGAATTGCTTGAGGTGCAAGGTTTTCCTTCAATAAAAAAGCCGCCATTATCATAAATAAAGGCGGCTAGTCTTATTCGTATAACGTATGTTCAAGTTTCCCATCAGCATAATAGACATCAAGTATACCGTCATGTTTATTTACATAAGGCTTCCCTTTAGCAAGTAAATCTTCTTTGGAGCTTTCAGTAAAAATGGCATGCTCACTGTCTGATTTTTTCAAGACCCAATCATGGTCGATCGGCTTTGCTTCGAAGCGAGGGCGGTCATTGCTGCTTCCTTCCACATATTCATGTGCTTTTGCAGTTGCAATGGCAATCGCACGTCCTTCTTCATAACCTTCATCCAGCAGGGCATTGGCGATCTCAATCGCTTTGTTTCGGACATCTGTTTCTAAATTTTTCATGGAAGCGGGATAATCCTTTTTAGTCCATGGCATATAAAACACCTCCTGCTGGCTAAATTCCCGTTATAACAAAGTGATAAACGCTGGAGGCTTACTAAACGAATGACAGCCTATTTTTTACGTTAACTTGGAAAGAAACATTGTAGCAATACCAAAGTAAATAAGCAGCGACAAGATATCGTTGATTGTCGTAATCAGAGGTCCTGACGCCACTGCGGGATCTACCTTAAATTTATTCAAGATAAGTGGAATTACTGTACCCGCTATTGTGCCGATGATTAAAGTACATAAGAGTGAGGAGCCGACAACAAGTCCAAGGATCATACTTCCTTGCCAAATAAACGCGATGATAGATATGATTACTCCGCAAATAATGCCAAGGCTCACCCCAACAATTAATTCTCGGAGAATAAGCTTTAATGCGGCCCTAAATGTTATATCCTCAGAAGCAAGTCCGCGAACTACTACGGCAAGCGACTGTGTCCCCGTATTGCCCGTCATACCTGCGATAAGTGGCATGAAAAAAGCGAGTGCTACAACTGCTTCTAGTGTTGCTTCGAAACGAGAAATGATACTTCCTGAAACTAAACCAATGAATAATAGCAATATAAGCCATGGAAGCCGTCGGTAAGTAGCGACAAATGGCTTCGTGCGAAAGTCAATTTCTTTTCCTGAAGCAAACAGCATTTCAATATCACGATTAGCTTCACTCACTACAATATCAAACACTTCATCTGCACGAATGATGCCTACTAATATATTATCCTCATTTACCACTGGCAGTGAGACAAAATCATAGCGGCCGATCATTCTAGCAACCTCCGCTTGAGTTGTTGTATCAAGCACTTTGGCGATGGATGTCTCCATCACATCTGCAATACATTCGTCTGGCTGCGCTAAAAGAAGATCGCGGTAGGAGATAACGCCAATGAGCTGCTTTTCATCATTAATAATATACACGTAGTTCAAGTAATGGGCGAAATCCTTATAATGCTTTAATTTATCGATAGTTTGCGAAACAGAATATGATTGATGTACCCACACATAGTTAGTGACCATAATACGGCCCGCTGCATCCTTAGGATATTTCATCCTTTTACGTATATTTCTTTTTTCTTCTTGCCTCAATTCAGCGATTAACTTTTCTACTTGCTTATCAGGAAGATCAGAAAGCAAATAGGATAAATCCTCGCTTTTCATTTTATCCAGCAGTTCTGTTGACCGGATAGGAACGACAACTTTTAATACATGCAGCTGTTCTTTTTTATTTAAGAAAGCCAGCATTGAAATTAGTTTTTCGGTTTCGATTGTTTCTAAAAAAAGCGGGATTCGCTTTCGAGGTAGCCTTCGATACTGTGCTGAAAGTTCTCTTGGTTCCATTGAATCAATTGCCTTTGACAACGATTCAATGTTTCCATCGCGCAATAATTGGATAAGCGCTCTCGCGATATGGTCGCGGCTTTGTGGTTGTTTTTCCATTGCCATATACACCTCGCTTGTCATTCATTCTTTAAATAGTTTTCAACTCTCTATGCCCTCTCAGGGGAGAATGAAAACAATAGGAAAGAAACCTGTAACGAACATAAAAAAGAGCCATTCCTATTCACGGAAGAATAGAAACGGCTCTCAATGTCGAATAGATTATCCTAGAAAGAATTTTTACGGATTCTATCTGTAATGATTGTTTCCCTTTCACCAACTGGACGTACTGTTTCATTGGTTACGTTAGGATCATTTGTTAGGTTAGGGTTATTAGTTACAGTAGGATCATTAGTCACATCAGTCGTACGACGGACTGTTGTATTTGTTGGAGTATAATGATCAGAATCCACAAGGACTAAGATTTTACCGTTTTCGAAATCCTCATTATAACGTTGTGCTTCATCATCCGGAATACCCATACCGATTAATGCACCTGCCAAACCACCAACACCTGCACCAGCTGCGGCACCTGTAATACCGGCGATAATTGGGCCTGCTGCTACGATAGGTCCAATCCCAGGGATAGCTAATGCACCAAGACCTGTCAAAATACCGCCTAGACCGCCTAGCACACCACCTGTCGCTGCGCCTGTTGCAGCTCCTTCGCCTGCCATCGTATCTGTTTCTTCTGTTACATTTTCCATTTGTTGAGTATCTTGACTGATAACGGATATTTCATCAGCTGTATAACCTTGTCTTTTTAATTCTTGAATTGCTTCGATTGCTTCATTGTCTGTGTCATATACACCTACGACTTGTCTTTTTACCATTATGAAAAATCCTCCTTTATTTTTGTAAGAACTAACTCTATTGAATAAATACCCCCTTAACTTGAGAGTAAAACGTCTTTAAAAGTTATTAGTAAATCGTTCAATTTCAATTCCTTAAAAATGTGAACACACCTTTACTTTACAGCGTAGCGGAAGACGGCGACTCCTGCGGGAAAAGCTTGAGTTGAAAGCCCCGCAAGAATGAAGTAATGAGGAGATTGAAGCCAAGCCCGCGGAAAGCGCCGTCTGGAGCGAAGCGAATTATCAGTAGACTTTAAGAAAGTAGAAAAAGTAAAAACTACTTATCTATACATTTTTTATAAAAGTCAGATTTTTTCATTGCGAAAATTCAATAAATAGTCTAAAATAAATGACAGATAAGGAAGTTTTATTTTTTTTGATTATAAAATGAATGAGTATTCATTCAAAAGGGGAAAGGGAGGATTCGCTCATGGCTTATCATATTAGAAAAGCGGCTGTTATTGGTTCGGGGGTAATGGGGTCAGGCATTGCGGCTCATTTAGCCAATGTTGGCATTCCTACATTATTGCTTGATATCGTGCCAAGAGAGCTTACAAAAGAAGAAGAAGCAAAGGGGCTAACATTAGACCAACCAGCAGTCCGCAATCGATTTGCTTCTACAGCTGTACAAAAGCTGTTAAAACAAAAGCCAGCGCCACTAACTTCAAAAAAGAACCTTCAATTAATTTCAGTCGGCAATATAGAAGATGATTTATCAGCATTAAGCGAGGTTGACTGGGTCATTGAAGTTGTCGTTGAAAACTTAGCAATCAAAAAAGATTTATATAAAAAAATCGATGAAGCCAGAAAACAAGGCAGCATCATCAGTTCAAATACATCAGGCATCAGCATCAATGCAATGGCAGAGGGGCGCTCAGAGGACTTCAAACAACATTTCCTTGGTACACACTTCTTCAATCCGCCACGCTACTTAAAATTGCTTGAGGTGATACCAGCACAGGATACATTACCGGAAGTGGTTTCATTTATGAAGGAATTCGGTGAAGACCGCTTAGGCAAAGGCGTTGTTATTGCGAAGGATACGCCTAACTTTGTCGGCAACCGTATCGGTACATACGGCTTAATGAAAACCTTGCAAGTCATGAAGGAAAAAGGATATTCAGTGGGTGAGGTTGATTCGGTAACTGGTACATTAATCGGCCGTCCGAAATCGGCTACTCTTCGCACACTAGATGTTGTGGGGTTAGATACATTCGTCCATGTGGCGAACAACGTACACGAAAACACAACAGGGGAAGAGCAAAAAGTATTCGAAGTGCCTTCTTATCTACAACAAATGGTTGAAAAAGGCTGGTTAGGCGCTAAATCAGGCCAAGGCTTCTTTGTGAAAAAAGGTAAAGAAATCTTAGAGCTGAACTTAGACACATTTGAATACGAGCCTGTGAAGAAGCTAAAAACTCCTTCTATTGAAATGGCGAAGCAACAAAAAGGTTTGGCAGCTAAAGTAAAAACATTAACTTATGCAAATGACCGTACAGGTGAATTGTTATGGAGTGTCTTTGCTCCAACCTTAGTCTATTCCGCAGAATTAGTAGACGAAATCGCTGATGATATTGTGGCTATCGACAATGCAATGAAATGGGGCTTTGGCTGGTCACAGGGACCATTCGAAATGTGGGATGCCATCGGCGTAGCAGAGTCAGTAGAGAAAATGAAAGCGGAAGGCTACGAAATCCCTTCATTTGTAAAATCTCTATTAGATGCAGGTTATACAACATTCTATTCAGAGATTGATGGAGATCTGGCATACTTTGACGGCCAGGAATACAAATTAGTGCCCGTTAATGAAAAATCAATCGATCTAAAACGCTACAAGAAAAAACACGGCGTTTTGAAAAGCAATTCTGGCGCTAGTTTAATAGATTTTGGCGATGGCGTATTATTGCTAGAATTCCATTCCAAGTCAAATGCGCTTGGTCTCGATATTATGCAAATCTTAAATCACGGATTAGATCTTCTAAATCAATCAGATCAGTACAAAGGGATGGTCATTGGGAACCAAGGCAAAAACTTCTCAGTTGGCGCAAATCTGGCGATGATTTTGATGGAAGCTCAAGACGACAACTTGTTTGAACTTGATTATATTGTGAATACATTCCAACAAGGAACGCTTCGCATCAAGTATTCAGAAAAACCGATTGTAGTAGCTCCATTCGGCATGACGCTTGGCGGCGGAAGTGAAGTTTGCTTACCGGCACCTCATATTCAAGCAACGATGGAAACATACATGGGCTTAGTGGAAGCAGGCGTTGGGTTAATTCCTGGCGGTGGCGGAAATAAAGAGTTATATATCAAACATCTAAAAGGATTGCCAAAAGGCGTGGATGTTGATTTACAAGCGATCGCATCAAAAGTATTCGAAACAATTGCAATGGCTAAAACTTCAACTTCTGGCGAAGAGGCAAGAGAAAACAATTTCTTAGATTTCGCAGATGGCATTAGCGTGAATGCTGATCACCAATTATATGATGCAAAACAAGCTGTATTGGCGATGGCAGAAGCAGGCTACACAGCACCGATTCGCGAAAAAGTACCGGTGACAGGTAAACCGGGCTATGCGACATTGCTGCTAGGTGCTCAAAACCTATTGCAGTCAGGTTATATCAGTGAACATGATCTCTATATTGCTAAAAAATTGGCTTATGTTCTATCCGGCGGAAATGTCCCATACGGTACATTGGTGGATGAACAGTACCTGTTGAATTTGGAAAGAGAGGCATTTATCAGCCTTGTAAGTCATCCAAAATCACAAGCGAGAATGCAATATATGTTAATGAAAGGCAAACCGCTGCGTAACTAATCGTTACCATGCACGAAGGGGGAAAACACATGCGTGAAGCCGTAATAGTAGCAGGTGCGAGAACACCGATCGGAAAAGCAAAGAAAGGGTCTTTAGCAACTGTAAGACCCGATGATTTAGGCGCATTAGTAGTGAAAGAAACTTTGAAGCGTTCGGGATACGAAGGTCCAATAGATGACTTAATTATAGGCTGTGCGATGCCGGAAGCAGAGCAAGGAATGAATGTTGCTCGCATGGTAGGTGCACTGGCAGGGCTTCCTGATACAACGCCGGCCGTGACCGTCAACCGTTTTTGTTCTTCCGGATTGCAGTCGATTGCTTACGCAGCTGAACGAATTATGCTTGGCCATGCAACAGCAATCATTGCAGGCGGTACGGAGTCGATGAGCATGGTGCCAATGATGGGGCATGTCATTCGACCAAATCTTAAACTAGCAGAAGAGGCGCCAGAGTATTATATGAGCATGGGCCATACTGCGGAAGAAGTAGCTAAGAAATACGAAGTCAGCCGAGAAGATCAAGATGCATTTGCTGTACGCTCACATGAAAGAGCTGCAAAAGCTATTGCTGAAGGTAAATTTTCAGATGAAATTGTGCCGGTTGAAGTAGAGCAGCACTATGTAGATGAAAATAATAAACCGCAAGTCAAAACATTTATCTTTGATAAGGATGAAGGTGTTCGTGTTGGCACGTCTGCTGAAACATTAGCCAAATTACGCCCTGCCTTTTCTATCAAAGGGTCAGTAACAGCTGGTAATGCTTCGCAAACATCAGATGGAGCTGGGGCTGTGCTAGTCATGGACCGTGAAGAAGCAGAAAAGCAAGGTCTAAAGCCAATGGCAAAATTCCTTGGCTTCGCAGTAGGTGGAGTGCCTCCTGAAGTTATGGGGATTGGTCCGATTGTGGCCGTACCAAAAGCATTGAAGATTGCAGGTTTATCAATAGAGGATATTGATTTATGGGAGATCAATGAAGCGTTTGCTTCACAATCAATCCAAGTCGTTCGTGAATTGGGCATTGATTTAGAAAAGGTAAACGTAAATGGAGGAGCTATTGCTCTTGGTCATCCATTAGGTGCAACAGGCACAGTGCTTACCTTAAAGCTAATTCATGAGTTAAAACGCCAAGGTAAAAAATACGGAGTTGTTACCATGTGTATCGGCGGCGGTATGGGCGCAGCTGGCGTCTTCGAAATATTATAGAGTAGAAATACAACTTGTACTTAAAGAAAAATTTAAATAAAGGGAGAGATTCAGAATGGCAGAAAATACATTAAACCTAATTAAAGGCGGCAGTTTTTTAACAGAGGATTTGGAAGCAAATCGTGTATTCACTCCGGAAGATTTCACTGATGAACAAAAAATGATTGCTAAAACAACAGAAGACTATGTTCACAATGAAGTACTACCTGTTGTGGAAAATCTAGAAAATCATGAATTTGAACATTCCGTGCGTTTATTAAAGCAAGCTGGCGAATTAGGCTTGTTGGCAGCCGATGTACCAGAAGAATATGAAGGCCTTGGTCTTGATAAGATTTCATCTGCGTTAATTGCAGAAAAAATGGCGCGAGTAGGCGGCTTCTCAATTACACATGGTGCACATGTAGGAATCGGTTCACTGCCAATCGTATTATTCGGCAATGAGGACCAAAAGCAAAAATACTTGCCAAAACTAGCTTCTGGCGCATTGATTGCTGCTTATGCATTAACAGAACCAGGATCAGGCTCTGACGCATTGGGTGCTAAAACAACTGCCAAGTTAAACGAAGAAGGAACTCATTACATTCTGAACGGTGAAAAACAATGGATTACAAACGCTGGTTTTGCTGATGTATTTGTTGTATATGCAAAAGTAGATGGCGATAAATTCTCAGCATTTATTGTTGAGCGCAACTACCCTGGCGTATCAACAGGCGCAGAAGAAAAGAAAATGGGGATCAAGTCTTCTTCAACTCGTACTCTAATTTTAGAAGATGCGAAAGTGCCTGTTGAAAACTTGCTTGGTGAAGTAGGACGCGGCCATGTGATCGCATTCAACATTTTAAATATCGGCCGTTACAAATTGGGCGTAGGTTCAATTGGTGCTTCAAAACGCGCGCTTGAATTGGCAATCGCTTATACAAACCAACGCCAACAATTTGGCACACCAATCTCTTCCTTTAACTTAACAAAAGAAAAATTATCGACAATGGCTTCAAGATTGTATGCATCAGAATCGCTAATTTACCGTACAGTTGGTTACTTTGAAGAACGCATGAGCCACTTAAGCCCTGAAGAGCAAAAAGACGGTAAAAAAGTAGCTGCAGCAATCGCAGAATATGCAATCGAATGTTCAATCAATAAAGTATTTGGTTCTGAAACATTAGATTATATCGCGGATGAAGCTGTACAATTGCATGGTGGTTATGGTTATATGCAAGAATACGAAGTAGAACGCATCTACCGTGACTCACGTATCAACCGTATCTTTGAAGGTACGAATGAGATTAACAGATTGATTGTACCAGGCACATTTGTGAAAAAAGCAATGAAAGGCGAACTACCTTTATTGCAACAAGCACAAAGCCTGCAAGCTGAATTGTTGTCAATGATGCCAGAAGAAATCGGTGATGAGCCATTAGCACAAGAAAAACACCTTGTAAAAATGGCGAAGAAGATTGCTCTATTGGCTGCTGGTACAGCAGTACAACGCTTTGGTGCAAAATTAGAGCAAGAACAAGAAGTCCTTGTGAATATTGCCAACATCGCAAACCAGCTATTTGCAATGGAATCTGTTGTATTACGTTCTGAAAAAGCGCTTAACCGTGATGGGTTTGATAAAGCGGCACAAAAAGTTTTGTATACAGAAATCTTCTGCCAAGAAGCATTTGCTGAAATTGAAAAAGAAGCAAAAGAAACTATTTTGGCATCAGTCGAAGGTGATGAATCACGCATGCTATTATCTGCATTGCGCAAATTAACTCGCTATACACCTTACAACCTGATTTCTAAAAAACGCCATGCATCTGTTAAATTAATCTCAGCTGAAAAATATACAGTCTAATCATAAGTAAATAAACCTTTGGAATCCGGTCATACTAATCATGTGGCCGGATTCCTTGCGTATAAATAAGTGTCGCTCTACAATAGTAGGAGTATTTGTAGAGGAAAGAAGGAATGTTTATGCCAATCAATTTAATACAATATCCTAACTGTACAACCTGCAAAAAAGCGAAAGCTTGGCTGCTGAATCACAATATTCCATTTACGGAGCGTCACATTGTTGAAAGTACGCCTTCTGCGGAAGAAATTAAATCGTTTTGGAAGCTTAGTGGCTTGCCGCTGAAAAAGTTCTTTAACACCTCTGGGAAGAAATATCGTGAACTTGAGCTGAAAGATCGTCTAAAGGATATGAGCGAGGAAGACCAGCTTGCATTGCTTGCGTCAGACGGTATGCTTCTAAAGAGACCTATCGTTACAGATGGTCAAAAAATCACCTTAGGTTTTAAAGAAGAAGATTTTGAAAATACATGGAAGTAGCTTATAGAATTGCTTGTTTTTAGATAAGGATTATGTCAAAATTAATATGAATATAAATACATATTTGGAGGGGTAGAAATGAGTAATATTCCAGCAAGTTTGCGTTATTCAGAAGAGCATGAATGGGTGAAAACAGAAGACGGTAAAGTACGCATCGGCATTACAGAGTTCGCACAATCTGAACTTGGCGATATCGTATTCGTAGAACTTCCAGAAGTAGGCGACGAAATCGTAGCAGACGAACCATTTGGTAGTGTTGAATCTGTTAAAACAGTTTCAGAATTATACGCGCCAATCTCAGGTAAAGTAGTTGAAATCAATGGAGAGTTAGAAGACAGCCCTGAATTCGTTAACGAATCACCATATGAAAAAGCATGGATGGTTGTTGTAGAACCTTCAGATTCATCTCAAATCGATGCGCTATTATCTGCTGAACAATACGGCGAATTAATCGAAGAATAATCTTATTCAAGCGCCTCACTATTCTGTGTTGGCGCTTTTTATATCAACTGAGAATATCGTCTGACTATCCAATGAGGAGGTGCGGGCATTGCCTGATAAAGTGCTTATAGTAGAGGGAAGGCAGGATAAGCTTCAAATAGCACCTCTATTGACAGAAAGCATTCCAATTATATGCACCAATGGAACGATTAGCGCAAGCAAGCTAGAAGAGTTGCTAACCCCTTACGAACAATATGATTTATACACATTATTCGATGAAGATTACTCAGGCGACCGCTTGCGGGCACTGATGAAAAAAGAGTATCCAGAGGCATATCATTTGCGTACACTCTCCTTATATAGACAGGTAGAAACGACTCCAAGAAAATATTTGGCAAGGGTCTTGTTAGCAGCAGATTTCGAAATTGACCCTGCTTATTTTATAGAATAGGGATGATCCAATCGATGCAAGAATGGTCAATTGAAGAATGGGAAAACACGAAAAAAAGCGGCCAATTGTGCGCTTTTTATCTCTATACGCCCATGTGTGGTACATGCATGGTTGCCTCTAAAATGATGGAGGTCATCCAGCAGACATTCCCACAAATCCCAATGGGCAAAATCAATTTGAATTATGCTGAAGAACTGGCATATGAATATCAGGTGGAAAGTGTTCCTTGCCTGTTAATCGCTGAAGCTGGCGAAGTGCATGACAAAATATACGCTTTTCAGTCTGTGTCATATTTGTTTGAAAAGTTTCAAAAAAAGGATTGACGAACAAAATTCAGCATGTTAAAGTAACTAGCATAACCTAATTAAATATTGCGTTGCTCTTATTAAGAGAGGTGGAGGGAAGTGCCCTATGAAGCCCGGCAACCGTCACAGTTTGTGATATGGTGCCAATTCACACAAAGTGTAAACTTTGGAAGATGAGAGAACGGTTTTCGTATAAATACAATACGTAAGGCCTTTCTGTTTATCTTTAACAGAAAGGCCTTATTTTTTTTGATGAAAGGGGTTTGGCTATGATTCTCTTAAAGAATGTACTAAAAAAATATAAAACAGCAAGTGGATCCCTTACAGCTGTCCAAGATGCCAATTTGACGATCGGAAAAGGTGAAATATTTGGAATTATCGGTTACAGCGGTGCTGGTAAGAGTACAATGATTCGTTTGTTAAACGGGTTGGAAAAACCGACTTCAGGCACCGTACAAGTGAGCGGGTACGATATATCCACCATTAAAGGAAAAGAGCTGAGACAGGCAAGACAGAAGATCAGCATGATATTCCAGCATTTCAACCTGCTATGGTCGCGGACTGTGGAAGAAAATATCGCCTTCCCTCTTGAAATAGCGGGCGTTGGAAAAGAGGCACGCCAAAAGCGAGTAAGCGAATTAGTTGAAATGGTTGGCTTAAAGGGAAGAGAGAAAGCTTATCCATCCCAATTGTCAGGTGGGCAAAAACAGCGCGTAGGCATTGCAAGGGCATTAGCCAATAATCCAGAAGTGTTGCTTTGTGACGAAGCAACCTCAGCGCTTGATCCGGAAACAACAGATGCGATCCTAGATTTGCTTTTAGACATTAATGAAAAGCTGGGCATTACAGTTGTGCTTATCACACACGAAATGCATGTTATCCGCAAAATCTGTCATCGAGTGGCCGTGATGGAGGCTGGACAAATCGTAGAGCAAGGTAATGTTCTAGAAGTGTTCCAATCGCCAAAAGCAGACATCACAAAAAAATTCGTTTCTCAGGTAACAGAGTCGGCAGAACATAAAGAATCGATTTCACAAATGCTGGATGATCCAAACAGCCAATTAATTCAGCTGACATTTGTCGGCAAGAAAGCTGAGCAGCCAGTGATTTCACATCTGATTCGCACATTCGATGTGGATGTAAATATTGTGCACGGAAATATTTCCGCTACCAAAAGCGGTCCATATGGCACACTGATCGTTCGCATTGCAGGCAATGAAGAAAATATAAATAAAGCCATTCAATACTTAGATGGGGAAGACGTTAAATCGGAGGTGATCCAACATGCTAACTAAGTTATTTCCAAATGTGGATTGGCTAGCAATGTGGGAAGCAACACAGGAAACTATTTATATGACAGTAGTCTCAACTGTGTTCACCTTTGTCATTGGACTTTTATTAGGAATTATCCTATTTTTGAGCAGTCCCAATCAATTATGGGCAAATAAGCTAGTCAATTGGCTGACAGGATCAGTCGTGAATATTTTCCGCTCTATTCCATTTATTATCCTGGTCATCCTCCTTATCCCATTTACTAACATGCTATTGGGAACGATTCGAGGAGCGAACGCAGCATTGCCGGCATTAATTATCGGCGCTGCACCTTTCTACGCGAGACTAGTATTGATTTCTTTCCGGGAGATTGATAAAGGGGTGATCGAGGCAGTCAGATCTATGGGCGCTAAAACAAGCACATTGATTTGGAAAGTCTTAATCCCAGAATCATGGCCAGCTTTAATCTCTGGCATTACAGTGACAGCTGTAGCATTAGTCGGCTATACAGCAATGGCGGGCATCATTGGAGCAGGAGGCCTAGGCGACTTAGCCTTTTTAGATGGATTCCAACGTAGCCGTACCGACGTCGTATTCGTTGCCACTGTGTTTATATTAGTCATCGTGTTTGTTATCCAAATAGTGGGTGACTTTATTACAGCAAGGCTTGATAAACGATAATTTGGTTGAACCGTTCAGACGTTCACATAAAACGAAAGGGAGTTATGAAAAATGAAGAAACTTGTAGCAGGAATTCTTACCGCATCGTTGGCACTTAGCCTAGCAGCATGCGGAAACAAAGACAAAGCAGGATCAGACAAAGAATTGGTAGTGGGTGCATCTAATACACCACATGCTATCATTTTGGAAAAAGCGAAGCCTATTCTTAAAAAAGAAGGCATTGATTTGAAGATTGAAAAATATCAAGATTATGTTTTACCGAACAAAGATTTAAATTCGGACGATCTGGATGCCAACTACTTCCAGCACATTCCGTATCTTGAAGAACAAATGAAAGACAATAACTATGATTTTGCGATTGCCGGCAAGATTCACATCGAACCAATCGGCGTCTATTCACAAAAATATAAATCACTTGATAAGTTGCCAGATGGAGCGACTATTCTAATCTCCAACTCTGTGACTGACCAAGGTCGTACACTTCAATTGCTTCAAGCAAACAAGTTGATTACGCTTAAAAAAGGTGTAGATCCTACTAAAGCAGTCATTAAAGATATTGATGAAAATCCGAAACACTTAAAAATCGATGGCGGCACTGCACCTGAAATGCTAGTGCAAATGTACAAAAACGGGGAAGGCGATGCAGTTGTCATCAACTCTAATTTCGCCATTGATGCTGGTTTAGTCCCAACAAAAGATGCTATTGCTATTGAAAGCTCTGATTCACCATATGTAAACGTAGTAGCAGTGAAGAAGAAAAATAAAGACAACAAAGCAGTGAAAAAACTAGTAGATGCCCTTCATTCAAAAGAAATCCAAGACTTCATTACGAAAGAATGGAAAGGGTCAGTTGTACCGGTTTCTAAATAAAACAAAAAGGTGTAAGCATTTAATGCATACACCTTTTTTATAATTTAAATTGCGATAGTCGTGAGAATAGTTGGCATACAAAGTCTAAAAAGATTTTTTCAGAAGGAGCCAGGTCACGATTGCGTGGATAGATAACCCCAACATTACGTGTGAATGGCGGATTGGTGAGCGTCAACTTAGCTGTACGACGAGGTGTAGCATCGTAAAATGCACTTTCCGGTAGTAAGCTTACGCCGATTCCTGCGGCAACCAAGCCCTTTAAAGCATCTAAATCTTCACCCATCGTTGTGATATGTGGTGTAAAACCGACGGATTTGCAAGCTTCTACAGCAACCTGGTGTAGTATGTAATCTCTAGGAAACACAACAAAAGGATCTTTGTGAAGGTCGGCCAATTGGATTTCCTTTTTATTTGCCAGACGATGATTTTCAGGGACCAAAGCGGCGATGTTTTCAGTAAAAAGTATTTTCATATCAATCGATTCTTCGTTTGCTGGAACGGGCCCTAAGAAAGCTAAGTTTAATTCACGATCCTTTACAGCCTGAATCAGATAGCGATAAGACCCTTGGCGTAATTGAAAGGAAACCGTCGGATGTTCTTTCTTGAAGGCTGATATGATGGTCGGCAGCAAAAAACTAGCCAGGCTTGTAGGAAAGCCGATTTTAATCGTTCCTTCTTCAGGGTTCAAGTATTCTTCAATCTGTTTTTGTGCAAAGTCGATGGCTTTCAATGATTCCAGTGTGTGTTCATAAAATACTTTGCCTATAGGCGTAAGCTTCACATTTCGACCAATGCGTTCAAATAGTTTAACACCTAGTTCATCCTCTAAATTGGCGATTTGCCTGCTGACTGCTGATTGTGCCACTTGCAGTTTTTCAGCAGCAATCGAAATATGCTCTCTTTCTGCTACTGCGACAAAATATCGTAATTGGCGTAATTCCAAACCGACACTCACTCCTTTCTATCTAATTTTTCGATTAATTCTAATTGAATTATATATGTTTTGGATGTTTTTTAAAATGGAAAGCCAGTTTCCAATAAAAAAAGAATGCATTGCCTTAATAGTGAATGAGGATTCTGGGTAGAATAGGGCGAGGAGATTCTTTGAAAACGAAATATTTTATTTTGATTGTTTTAAAAGAAATGCGTGTCGGAACGGGAGAGGATATGTGGATGAAACTAGAATAGTAAAGGGGTTAACACAGTTTTCATAGTGAAATCAATTCTCAATTAGAATCCTTCTATTGAAAATCATTTGATTTTCATTTAAGCTGATAGATAGTGAGCCCAAAATGTTTTGAAATAATGTATACCAACTATCTTTGATTAGGATGAGAAACATTTTCAAATGATTTGCAAAGGGCTTTTTTTTGAGATAAAATTAGAATGATATTAAATTAGAAATGACAGCAAACATTTCATTGAAAATAAATGGGGGTAATACAATGTCAACTTTAGTCATTAAAGATCTTCACGTCGAAATTGAAGGCAAAGAGATTTTAAAGGGTGTTAATTTATCACTCAATACAAACGAAGTACATGCAATCATGGGTCCAAACGGTACAGGTAAATCTACATTAGCTTCTGCTATTATGGGCCATCCAAAATATGAAGTAACATCTGGTTCTATTACTTTAGATGGCGAAGATGTACTAGCTATGGAAGTAGACGAACGTGCGAAAGCAGGTCTATTCCTAGCAATGCAATATCCTTCAGAAATTAGCGGTGTTACTAACGCAGACTTTATGCGTTCTGCAATCAACGCAAAACGCGGCGAAGGCAACGAAATTTCACTTATGAAATTCATCCGCGAATTAGATGAAAAAATGGACTACCTTGAAATGCCTGAAGAAATGGGCCAACGTTACTTAAATGAAGGATTCTCTGGCGGTGAGAAAAAACGTAATGAAATTCTTCAATTAATGATGTTAAAACCTAAATTCGGTATCTTAGATGAAATCGACTCTGGTTTAGATATCGATGCATTAAAAGTTGTATCTAAAGGAATCAATGCAATGCGCGGCGAAGGTTTTGGTTGCTTAATGATTACCCACTATCAACGTCTATTAAACTACATCACACCTGATCATGTACACGTAATGATGCAAGGTCGCGTAGTTAAATCTGGTGGCGAAGAGCTAGCTCAAAAACTTGAAGCTGAAGGCTATGACTGGGTTAAACAAGAATTAGGAATCGAAGACGAAGAAGAAACTACAGGACAAGAAGCATAAGAGGGAGGATGAGCCAACATGACGGTTGAAACAAAATTAACAGTAACCGCCGAAGATGTACGCTCTTTCTCTGAAGCCCAAAGCGAACCTAGCTGGTTGACTGAGCTTCGTGAACGTGCACTAGCGGATGTAGAGAACTTGCCAATGGCAAAACCAGATAAAACAAATATCGAAAAATGGAACTTCACTGAATTTCCATCACTTTTAGTGGAGAGCGCTCCATTTGCTTCTTTGGAAGATTTGCCAGCAGAAGTAAAGGCAATCGTAGACATTGAAGGTCAACAAAACATTTATATTCAACGCAATAACACGCCAGCTTTCTTACAATTATCAGAAGATCTAGCAGCTCAAGGCGTTATTCTTACAGATATTCATACAGCAGCACGCGAACATAGCGAGCTTGTACAAAAGTACTTCATGACTGAAGGCGTAGAAGTGAATCAGCACAAACTGACATCTTTACACGCAGCTTTAGTTAATGGCGGTGTGTTTGTCTATGTACCAAAGAATGTGGTTGTAGAAGAACCAATCCAAGCTATTTTCCTTCATGATAATGAAGATGCTTCATTATTCAACCATGTATTGGTTGTAGCAGAAGCAAACAGCTCTGTCACTTATGTTGAAAACTATCTTTCTACTATGGAAGAAGCAAAAGGACAAGCTAACATTATCTCAGAAGTAATCGTAAACGATAATGCAAAAGTTACGTATGGCGCTGTAGATGTGCTTGCAAAAGGTTTGACAACTTACGTGAACCGCCGAGGCATTTTACATCGTGATGCGACAATTGATTGGGCACTTGGCTTGATGAATGACAGCGATACTATTTCTGAAAACATCACATACCTAAAAGGTGATGGCTCACATGCAGATGCTAAATCAGTGGTTGTAGGTCGCGGCGAACAAAGCCAAAACTTTACAACAGAAGTAAGACATTGGGGTAAAGCATCTAACGGTTATATTTTGACTCATGCTGTAATGAAAGATGCGGCTCGCGCTATTTTCAACGGTATTGGCAAAATCGAGCATGGTGCTACCAAAGCGGATGCAGAACAAGAATCACGCGTTCTTATGTTAAGCAAAGATGCTCGAGGCGATGCTAACCCAATCCTATTGATTGAGGAAGATGATGTAACTGCTGGACACGCAGCTTCAGTTGGTCGCGTTGACCCAGTTCAGTTGTACTACCTAATGAGCCGAGGCATTTCTAAAAACGAAGCAGAACGGTTAGTAATTCACGGATTCTTAGCCCCTGTCGTTAACAAATTGCCAATCGAAGGCGTTAAAAAACAATTGACGGAGGTCATTGAAAGGAAAGTTCGCTAATGATTAATGAAGATATTCGAAGCTATTTTCCAGTATTAAACCAAGAAGTAAATGGTCATCCTCTAGTCTATTTAGATAGTGCAGCTACAACTCAAAAGCCTATTCAAGTGCTTGAGGCTGTGAAGCGCTACTATGAATACGAAAACTCAAACGTCCACCGTGGCGTTCATACATTGGGCAATCGTGCAACAGACTCCTATGAAGGAGCGCGCGAGAAAGTCCGCAAATTTATCAATGCTAAGTCAACGGAAGAAATCATCTTTACACGGGGTACTACTGAAAGCTTAAATATGATTGCAGCAAGTTATGGCCGCGAAAATGTAGGTGAGGGCGATGAAATCGTCATCACCTACATGGAGCACCACTCCAACTTGATTCCTTGGCAACAGCTTGCTAAAGAAAAAAATGCAACACTTAAATACGTCGAGTTGAATCCTGATGGTACCATTTCAATGGATACAGTCAAAGATGCAATTACAGATCGTACTAAAATCGTTGCGATGTCTTCAGCATCTAATGTACTGGGCACAATCAACCCGATCAAAGAAATCACAGCTGTTGCTCATTCACATGGGGCAGTTATGGTAGTAGATGGGGCACAAGGTGTACCTCATTTTAAAACAGATGTACAAGACTTAGATTGTGATTTTCTAGCATTCTCCGGCCATAAAATGTGCGGCCCAACTGGTATTGGTGTATTATATGGTAAAAAAGAGCACCTAGAAAACATGACGCCAATATCCTTCGGGGGCGAAATGATCAGCACAGTTGATTTGTATGAATCTACATGGGCAGACCTTCCTTGGAAATTTGAAGGCGGCACACCAAACATCGCCGGTGCGATTGGACTTGGTGCTGCGATTGATTTCCTTGAAGAAATCGGCATGGACAGAATCGTGGAACATGAACGTAGATTAACTCAATATGCATTTGAACAAATGGCAAAGATTGAGGGCATTTCAATTTATGGTCCAACAGATCCTGCAAAACGTTCAGGGCTGATAACATTCAACCTAGAAGGCGTACACCCGCATGATTTAGCGACAGCGCTAGATATGGAAGGCATTGCAGTACGTGCTGGCCATCACTGTGCACAACCATTGATGAGATGGCTCTCCTGTGCAGCGACAGCCCGTGCAAGCTTCTATATTTATAATAATGAAGAGGATATTGACCGACTTGTTGAAGGGTTGCGTAATGCAAAGGAGTATTTTGCTGATGTCAATGAATAAACTTGATCAACTTTATCGTTCTGTCATTATGGATCACTATAAAAAGCCACGCAACAAAGGCGTGATCGATGACTCAAACATTTCTATCGATATGAATAACCCTACATGTGGTGACCGTATCCATTTGTCACTACAAGTTGAAGATAACATCGTAAAAGATGCGAAATTTGACGGAGAAGGCTGTTCAATTTCAATGTCTTCCGCTTCCATGATGACACAAACTATCATCGGGAAAACAACGGAAGAAGCAGTAGAACTAGCACATGTCTTCTCTGAAATGATGCTTGGCCATGAGCATGATGAATCATTGGACCTCGGCGATGTAGAAGCACTATCCGGCGTCTCTCAATTCCCAGCTCGAATCAAATGCGCAACACTTTCTTGGAAAGCGATGGAAAAAGGTATTAAAGAATTAGAATCATAATTTCATTTGTGAAGCGGAAGATGACGACTCCAACGGGAAATGCTTGAACTGAAAGCCCGCAGGAACGTAATGACGAGATTGAAGTCAAGCCCCTGTAAAGCGTCGTCTGAAGCGGAACATTTACACTACATCTAAAAGTAACTTGCAGTGCAAGTTAGGGATAATAAGAGGAGGAGAAATAATGGCTAAACAAATGCCTGAAATTGGCGATTACGAGTACGGCTTCCATGACAAAGACGTATCCATTTTCCGTACAGAACGTGGGCTAACTCCTGAAATCGTAAAAGAGATCTCAAAAATGAAAAATGAGCCAGAGTGGATGCTTGACTTCCGCTTGAAATCATTAGATATTTTTTATTCAAAACCAATGCCTCAATGGGGCGGCGACTTATCTGGTTTAAACTTCGATGAAATTACGTACTACGTAAAACCATCTGAAGCAACTCAAAAATCATGGGATGAAGTACCTGCTGAAATCAAAGCAACATTTGATAAACTAGGTATCCCTGAAGCAGAGCAAAAATACCTTGCCGGTGTATCTGCACAATACGAATCAGAAGTGGTATACCACAACATGAAAGAAGAGCTTGAAAATTTAGGCGTTGTCTTCAAAGATACAGACTCAGCTCTTCGTGAAAACGAAGATCTTTTCAAAGAATACTTCGGTAAAGCAATCCCGCCAAATGACAACAAATTTGCGGCATTGAATTCAGCTGTATGGTCAGGTGGTTCATTCATCTATGTACCAAAAGGCGTTGAACTTGAAACACCACTTCAAGCTTATTTCCGTATCAACTCTGAAAACATGGGCCAATTCGAGCGTACTTTAATCATCGTGGATGAAGGCGCAAGCGTGCACTATGTTGAAGGATGTACAGCACCTGTTTATACAACAAGTTCATTGCACAGTGCGGTTGTAGAAATCTTCATCAAAAAAGATGCATACTGCCGTTATACAACAATCCAAAACTGGGCAAACAACGTGTACAACTTGGTAACAAAACGTGCAACATGTGAAGAAAATGCAACAATGGAATGGATCGATGGTAATATCGGTTCAAAACTTACAATGAAATACCCAGCATGTATCTTAAAAGGCGAAGGCGCACGTGGTATGACTTTATCTATTGCGATTGCTGGACGCGGCCAAAACCAAGATACAGGCGCTAAAATGATTCACTTAGCACCAAACACATCATCAACAATTGTTTCTAAATCCATCTCAAAACACGGTGGTAACGTAACATACCGTGGACAAGTAAAATTCGGTAAACGCGCAACAAATGCTCGTGCCAATATCGAATGTGATACATTGATTATGGATAACGAATCTACTTCAGATACAATTCCTTACAATGAAGTAATGAATGATCAAATCGCTCTAGAACACGAAGCGAAAGTATCAAAAGTATCTGAAGAACAATTATTCTACTTGATGAGCCGTGGTGTTTCTGAACAAGAAGCAACAGAAATGATCGTAATGGGCTTCATCGAACCATTCACAAAAGAACTTCCAATGGAATATGCGGTTGAAATGAACCGTCTAATCAAATTCGAAATGGAAGGTTCTATCGGTTAATTTATCATAACCATTACTAAAAGAGACGAACTATTGTAGTTCGTCTCTTTTTTTCCTATTCGGAGTTATTTCCCAGATTGTTTGGCGTGTTCAGTTCTAATTGATAGAAGGCTAAATTATGCCACTTGTTCTGCTTTAACGTTAATTATCTCTAACTCAGCTTTTAAAAAAATCGTGGTGTATATTTAGCTTTATGTCCAATCAAATTTGCCTTATCTTCCAATTGGAGTGAATAATTGCTCAACATAGCATTTAACAATAGGCCCATTACCTAAATTGGTAGTGGGTTTATTAATTGTGACTTGCAATAAAAATATTATGCTATTTTGTCAATGATAATAGAAGCGCTGATAACAGGAATTCCCGCATTAGTTATATTAAATAAAGCAATTGATGAACTAAGGGCTCTTAACGTAAGAACATCCCCTGCATTTAATATTGTGATTACTTGACCACTCATTGTTACATTAGAATTATTAATTCCATAGTTCGAACCGGCTATTTGGTTGTCGCCATTAAACAGAGCAAATGC
Organism: Rummeliibacillus sp. TYF-LIM-RU47; assembly: GCF_008638315.1. Classification (NCBI taxonomy): domain Bacteria; kingdom Bacillati; phylum Bacillota; class Bacilli; order Caryophanales; family Caryophanaceae; genus Rummeliibacillus; species Rummeliibacillus sp. TYF-LIM-RU47. Next base: position 197,466 of record NZ_VVIR01000002.1, read on the forward strand.
AAAACTAAATGGTCCAGTTCCAAAAGCAAACACCTCATAGGTAATTTGATAAGTACCTCTTTGATTTATAGTGATAGGTGCAGTTCCTGGGACATGTGTGACAAACCCTGCAGGTGTAATAACGCCATTTGTATTGAAAGTAACTGGATCATTAGCCATTAGATTTTGGATTGTCGTATCATAGATATAAGCAAACCCTGGAAGCCCGGTGCCTAGAGTCTCTTCTGGGACCGGTACTCCATGATCAACTTTTTTATTATTACAACAATTTTCTTCACAACCATCCTGAATTCTGCTAATTCTTTTGATAATTGAACCATTTTCACTTCTTTTGATACTGTCAAAACTCATTTTATCACCTCCTTACTCTCTTATTTATTCAATGTTTATTTAGTCAGGAAGGTGACTTAATGGTGAAAATTCTGAATCAATAGAGAATACAGCATATGAGATATCATTAGCTTTATCTATGGCAATGGATATGTTGAGTCATTTGCGTGTGTCTTCCACAGTAAGAACAGTAGTAGTAGAAGCTTCCTATTTATAAGGTGAAAAAACGACGTGACAGCCATTCTAATTTAATTAGGTGTAATTGGCTTCGTATGCAGACAAAGCTCCCTGTTGGGGAAGAAAAGGTTAGTGTGAAGCCTTCCTTTGATGTAAGCAAATACAATTGACTAGGGAAATAAAAAGGACAACCTTTCGTGGAGGTCTTCCTGTTTATTATTATTATTGATCCTTCTAAAGCTTTATCCATTTGTCTTTCGTTAAGAAGTAACTGCTGAGCTTCCAATTGTATCCACTCCATGGTATACGTATTTTGAGTTTTGATAGAAGTCAAATACAAAATCTCGATACGGCTTACTTTGTTCGTTTTTATAGTAGACAAGATAGAAAGGAGGGCTGAATTTGTCTACTTGCCAAAAAATAGCAGATATTATCGTTGGTGAAGTCGTACAATCAAACCCTTGTGTAGTGTTATCTTTTGAAAAAAATGGTCTTAATCTAGGTGAAAGTGTACTTCTTGAAAGAGAAGTTAATCCGATGCTTGATGCATTACGAAAAAGAGGGCTGAAAGTAACTGCAATTCATAACCATTGGCTGTTTGAAGAGCCAAGGTTAATGTATATGCATTGGGAAAACGTTGGAATGGATCCATTTGAGTTTGCTAAAAGAAGTTTTGAGGCTGCGCGTGAAGCTGGCTTGAAATTTATCTAGTGATTAAAGAGAATGTGAATCTGGAACATCGGAAGATTTGAATTTCGTCAAGGAGACGAACTATGATAGTTCATCTCCTTTTTTAATCCAAATTCGAATTTATTCCTCTGTAGGATTGCTGGGTCCATTCAGTTCTAATTGATAAAAGGCTAAATCAAGCCACTTGTTGAATTTAAAACCCGCTTTTTGTATGGTGCCAGAATACACAAAGCCAAAGTTTTTGTGCATCGCAATACTTTTTTCATTCGTTGCATCAATACCAGCGATGAGGGTCATATACTCCCGTTCCTTAGCAATTGCAATAATTTCCTTTAATAAAGAGGATCCAATTCCTTTTTTCCTGTATTGTGTATCTACATAAACAGAATGTTCAATGGAATATTTATAGGCGGGCCAGGCTCTAAAAGGGCCGAATGTCGCAAAACCAACTACTTTATCGTCTTCTTCACATACGACTATTGGATAACCTTCTGCTCTCTTTTGTTCAAACCAAGCTTGCCTACTTTCAAGTGTTTGGGGTGTATAGGAATAAACGGCCGTTGTATGAAGTATGGCGTCATTATAAATATGCAAAATGTCGACTAAATCTTTTTTAGTGGCTTCTCTGATCATTTTTCTCTTCCTTTCAAATGGTCTTTTCTTTTCATTGTAGAATGTTCCATGCAAAACGTAAAATTGTACTTATGAGTCGTTTGCTATAATATAAAGTTCAACTACAGATAAGACACTTGCATTATCAACATTTAAAAGAAAAGGAGGGTTTAACATTACTAGAATTGAATTAAAGACGTTTTAGATGAACTAAAAAGTCAGTTAGATGAGAATTTTACAAGACTTGAACCTACTGGATTATTGGACATAGATGACAAAGAAATTCTGCGTGAGGTATGTACTTTTAACGAGGCAGCATCAGAAGATGAGATTAATTTAGTAGAAAAGGAATTGGGTATTACAATGCCTAATGACTATCGAGATTTTTTACTACTTCATAATGGCATGACATTGTTTAGTTCTTACCTTACTAGCTATACTTTTTTTAGTTTAGATGAAATCCGCACAAATTTTTTGATTGTACAAAAGGATTTTAAAGAAGAAGATCTTGAACCTACTAAGGATTATCCTATTGGGGAGTACCCGGATGTTGGCTATATTATGATAAGTGACGCATTAGTTACAAAATATTCTTCACAAGGTGCAATCTATGTGGGCCATATCATGCCTGAAGAAACAGAAGAATCATTTGTTTCTTTTGTAGAAAATGTGATTAAAAAAACAGGGGAGTTCTTTTGGGAGGATCAAAGCCTTACAGAATATTAAACGATTAGGGACCACCTCAGTATGTGGTCTTTTTTATTTTCTATTACGATTGTGTAAGTGGGTCCAGCTTTTATGCTTAAGTATCGATTGTAATCTTCATTTACACAATATTTAAATATCTCTTTTTGTTACACTATATTATAAGGGGTGACGACAAATGGATAAAGAGAAATATTGGGGGAAACTCATTAAATATCACAGGCAAATGCAAGGACTAAAGCAAGATGATTTAGCGATTGGGATATGTACAGCTTCTTATTTGAGCCGAATAGAAAATGAAGTTGTGATAGCTGACGAGAATGTTTATAACATGTTATTTGAGCGTCTTGGCATTGATTTTATAACAGAGCAAAAACAAGTAAAACAGGTGAATATACAACTAGAGAATTTTTATGAAAAGCTTCTTTCAAATCAAACATTAACCGATCAAGAATTGAATGACTTAGTATCCTGGCAGTCGAATGAATTGCATCAAACATTGCAATTACGAGCTAAACTTGTCTATATTCGTTATCTCCTTTCATTAGATCATTTAAAAGAAGGGGAGGACCAATTGCAAAAGATCGAAACATTTATTTCCTGGCAGCAGGACAGGGATACCCAAATGTATATTGGAACTTCTACATACTTTTATTTATCGACTATGAATTATAGCGCGATTTTAGAACGAGAAGATAAGCTGCATTTACGTCATTTATTGCTTACCACAAACCAATTTGAATTAGCTAATTATGATTACCATTTAGCATTCGCCGCACACCGAGCTTATGCATTTCAACAAGCTTTAACGTATGTTGAAAGAGCAGATCAATCATTTACTCATTGCTACAAGCCACTCTTTCAATTAAAGCTGTATTCCATGAAAGGTGTAATTTTGAATGCACTTGGCCGCTATGGCGAAGCAATGAAAGAATTTGAGGCTGGTATGAATTTGTTGAGCTATGTACAAGAAATTCAGACAGCACGACAATACAGCTCATTAATGAATAATATTGCATTCTGTTTTGAGAGTCAGGGAGATTATGAGCGTGCCCAGCAACATTACCAGAAAGCCAATGACTATCAAGAAGATTTACATACCGTTGTCAATTGGATGCGGGCGAGTTATAGAGCAAATGATTTTGAGACGCTTAGCTTGCTATTCGATCACTATCCACAAGATCGTTTTTCAATTGGCCATCATCTCTATCAATGGGAGCTATTATCTATGGCATTGCATCCAGAAGAGCATACTTTGGAGCGACTGCAAGATGTCGAACGACGTGCCTTTATTTATTTTGATGAACAGAATCATTTAGAGCTAATACTGTTTTATGTCCCCCTTTGGGCAACATTTTATGAGCGTCTACAAGCCTATAAACCTGCAAGTGCTTGTTATCGTAGAGCTTTTAAAGCAAGTGAAAAGTCTCGATGTTTATTGAGTCATTAAGGGGGAGAGGCAATGGCGTTAAACAGAAACTATCTATTAATCTTAACCGGATTTGGAATTTCTAATTTAGGCAACTGGATTTATTTAATTGCTTTAAACTTATCAGTATGGCATCTAACTCATTCACCAGCAGCCGTGTCTGGGCTCTTTATTGTAGGTCCGGTAGCTCGTATCTTTTGTAATTTTTTCGCCGGGACATTTATTGACCGTCATAATAAAAGACGTATCATCATCTGGAGATATTGTGCGAGGCATCATTGTTTGTCTAATGCCTTTTGCACAATCCGTTTGGTTGATCTATCTGTTCATTGGGATTGCTAATATTGCAAGTTGTTTTTTTGCTCCTAGCAGTACAGTCCTCATTGCAAAATTAGTCAATGATCAGGATAAACAACGCTTCAATGCGATTAATAGTACTATCGGTTCTGGCTCTTTTATGCTGGGACCAGCGCTCGCAGGAATCATCATAGGTGCGACGAATACATCAGTTGCCATGTGGATAAATGGCTTATCATTTTTTGTTTGTGCATGGCTTATCTTTTTATTACCTAACACTGAACATGTGACGGATGAAGAACGCGAAAGAATAACAGTGCATCTGATATGGAAAGATTTTAAGCATGTATGGGAATATTGTAGAAAAAAGCTGCCCTATCTTCTATTTTTTATATTCTATTCTCTTGCATTGATGATAGCTTTCGCTCTAGATTCGCAGGAAATGACATTTATTAAACAGTACTTGTTAGCATCTGATAGCCAATATGGCATAACAGTAACGATGGCGGGCGTTGGAGCTATTTTAGGAGGAGGGATGGCAGCAGCTGCTGCAAAACGCTTTTCATACAGCTTGTATATTAGATGCGGCCTGACCCTTACTCTCTTTAGTTATTTTTCTTTTTACGCATCACACTCCATCCGCTTTGCTGTGATTAGCCTTATGGCACTTGGTTTTTCTATGGCATTTAGCAATACAGGGTATGATACATTTTTTCAAAAAACAATACCGACGAATCTGATGGGCCGATTTAGTAGCACATTAAGCCTTGTTCAAAGTATACTTCAAATCACATTTACCTTTTGTATAGGCATGCTTGCCGAGTGGTGGAAAGTACAGGCAGTGGCTTTGATTTTTTCAAGTATAGGTATTATGTTAGCACTTAGTTTATTTTTTATAATTTCACGAAATACATCTCACTTTGCTTTTGAAAAGTCAATATAAAGGCTAGGTAGGAATACATTCAGGCTAATAGGAGGCGATCAAATGAAAGAAGAACAAACATACGATTAAGAAAACGCTACATTCGAAACACTTATGCAACTCCTAGAAATTGGACATGAAATTGAATTTACTTATAAAAATAAAGAATACTTTATTCCAAACTTTCAGGACGGTCGATCATTAATATTAGATTCAGAAGAATTATGTGATTACACACATGATATCAATAAATTTATTAAAATAGCACAAGTCGATGGAATGACAATTGGAGAACTATTTAAAAATCATTGTAATGACATCGAATTCGGGACTGTTTATTAAATAATTAAATAGAATTTAAGAAATATATAAAGAACGCCTAGTATTTAATATGCAATATGTTATTTATATTCCAGTTCGGTTGTGTGATGACTTACCATCAAACTATTAAATATTTAGACTCAATACAAAATTAAGAAGAACGATCGCTTATGTTCTTCAAAACGTTGCACATCAATTTACTACTGCTACAAAAGCAGCTATTATTTTATCTACAGACTCTTTTTTGGGGATGATATTGTCTGTCCTCTTTTTACATGAAGTCCTGACTGGACGCATGATGATTGGTGCAATATTAATTATTACGGCCATTTTAATTGATGAATCTAGAAGCTTGAGTATCTCATTGCTAAATAATGAGGGGACTTATACTGATAATACGCCCATATTAAAACACCCCAAGAATTAGATCTCACTCTAATTTTTGGGGTGCACTTGCATACATAGATTTTTCTATGTTGTTACGTGATGATGTTTCTCTTCAAATACCTGACGATCAAGATATTTATGGAAGAACCATTCACCTACTGCAATAATAATCGCTGAGATAAGAGAAGCTTGTACGATATTTACATCGTTGTTGAAAAGTTCACGTCCCATAAGCCAAACGACCAAGAATGCTAAAACAGCATCTGAAATAGTAGCAATCGTATTTCTTTTTACTTGATCTGCATTAGGTTCATGATTGTCGCTAGCTTTGCGGAAAATAAGCAAATCACCAAGGACATAGGCTACGATTGTAAGGACCACACTAATTAGAATCGTATTGCCAATATCTCCATCGTAAATACCTGAAAGAACAATTCCCAAAACGACTGCAATCATGACGAACTTAATAAAAATTGCTTTAACATGTTCCAAGTGAATCCCTCCTTTGTCTTTAGTCTTCACCATATTCCCTTAGATAGAAATAACAAACCCTTTTTTATCTATTTTGGATATTTATTAATAATATTTTGATGCAAGGACTTTTAAAATAAGATATATGTTATTTTGCTTGGCGATAGTTATCTTCTTTTAATGAGAGAATATCTTCTACAGCTTGAGGGGGTGCACCGTATATTTCCTCAGAATGATAGCTGTGAATCTCTTTGTAAACAGTTTCCATTGTGTCGATAGCCCAACGCGGTGATTTAATTGTTGGAGACCAGTAGAATAGGTCCAAATCAATTACCTCTTTTGTGACGGGATGGATCCGCGTATATTCCACATCATTCATTCTCCTAAATCCAGATTTCTCGTAAAAGCGGACACGTTTTCTAGTATCGGGGGAGTCGGCTGAAACTGGTTCTACTTCGAGGATAATAGGTTTCTTTTTCTGCTTTAGGTGATTTAGTACCTTACTTCCGGTTCCCTTGCTTCTGCCTCCACTGTATACCAAGATAAAATCGACAAATACGAAATCTTCTTTTTCAAAGTATACGAGAACGAAATTAGGACCTTCTTCAACTTTGTAAAACTCTCCTTTATCAGCTAAAAGCTTATCAAAGTGTTCTTTCGACTTTAATTCACTTTCAGGAAAATAATCTTTTAATGCTGTGTACCAATTGTTCATTAGATGAATCGCTCCTCTAGTTTTTTTTCGTACTGTGAACCTCTACTTCTTACATACCTTAAATAATAAAATGTAAACAAAATTGAAGTTTTTATCCCTTTGGAAAAAAGGGTAAATTCATAAAACTACCAGGAGGTGAGGAGCAAGATGGAGTATGCTAGATTGCTTCCAAGATAAATTGGGGCTACTGGTTGAATTAATATAATTCGTAAACAGCCCTATGATATGATAGGAAAGAAAGTTTAGGAGGGGAAATATGATTAAAATTGGTTTAACTGGTTGGGGAGACCACCCAAGTTTGTATCGTTCTAAAGGTTCTTCCAAGGACAAATTATATGATTATAGCAGCCATTTTCCCATTGTTGAAGTGGACACATCTTTTTATGCGATTCCTTCTAAACATAATATCGAAAAATGGATTGCGGAGACACCAGAGCATTTTCAATTTGTGGTGAAGGCATATCAAGGGATGACAGGGCATTTGCGTGACGACATACCTTTTGAAAGCAAGGAGGAGATGTTCAGTGCTTTTAAAGAGGCAGCGCAAACATTTCGAGAGGCAGGGAAATTGGCGCTAGTTTTAGTTCAATTTCCACCATGGTTTGATTGTAAAAAGAGCAATGTTGACTATATCCGCTATGTGAAACAGCAGCTGAAGGACTTTCCTATAGCCATCGAATTTCGAAATCAGACATGGTATAGCGAAAAATGGCGTGATAATACGCTTCAATTTTTAAAACAGGAACATCTTTGCCATACAGTGTGTGATGAGCCGCAAGCAGGCGTAGGTTCTGTTCCTCTCGTTCCTGTCGCTACAGCCGATAAGGTATTGCTACGCATACATGGCAGAAATATTTATGGCTGGAGAAATCCAGGCAATAATGAGCAGTGGAGAAAAGTGCGCTTTCTGTATGATTACAATCAAGAGGAATTGCTTCAATTGAAAGAAGCTGTGGAAGATTTGCAGCAGCAATGCAAAGAAGTGTATGTATTATTTAATAACAACTCAGGCCATCATGCAGCGAAAAATGCGCATACACTAAAGGAGATGCTAGGCATCGAATTTGAAGATCTATCTCCAAAACAATTGGATCTTTTTGAAGGAGAGTAACGAATGGCATATGTATTATTGGCAGTCATTGGTGTTTGTTCAGGAATCATTGGTGCGCTTGTAGGACTTGGCGGCGGTGCTATTTTGGTGCCAGCTGCCTTATTCATCAGTTCCTCAACCGGAATGCTTACAGATTTGACGCCCCAAAAAGTGGTTGGTCTTTCTGTGGTAATGATGATTGCGACCGGATTATCTTCTACTTTGTCGTATATGAAATCAAAAACGGTGGATTATAAAAGTGGGTTAATATTTTTTATAGGAAGTGCGCCCGGTACTATACTAGGTGCGTATGTTAATAAAGGAATCAATCTGCCGTCGTTTAATTTATACTTTGGTATATTGTTGATTGTTTTAGCAGCCATCCTTCTTTTTCGAGACTATATGAAGCCTGTTCAATGGTTTGTACAACATGGCAAGAAGCGGATCTTTGTAGATGAGGTTGATGGTAAAAGCTATGAGTATGGCTATCCATTGTGGTTTGCTGTTTCCTTAACGTTTCTTATTGGCTTTGCCTCGGGGTTATTTGGCATCGGAGGCGGTTCGATGATTGTTCCAGCAATGATTATTTTATTTTTGTTTCCGCCACATGTTGCGATTGCGACTTCCATGTTTATGGTATTTCTTTCATCAATCATTAACTCTGCCAGCCATATTTACCTTGGTCATGTTCCTTGGCTTTACGTGCTGCCAGTGGTTCCGGGCGCCTATATAGGGGCAAAAATAGGAGCAGCATTAAATAAAAAGATTGATTCAAAAATGCTCGTCGTATTATTAAGAATTATATTATTACTTCTCGGAATTCATTCAATTTATGAAGGAATTGTCGGGAATTAGAGAGGTGCTTGCATGTTAGAGACTATTCATATATACCATACAAATGATGTGCATAGCCATCTGGATTATTGGCCAAGAACGGAAGCGTTTTTAACAAAACAAAAGAAGCTACATGAGGAAAAAGGGGAGAGCTGCTTTATCTTAGATATCGGCGATTTTATTGATCGTTCGCATATTTATACTGAAGCTACACTGGGCCAGGGGAATGTCAAACTGTTAAATAATGCTCATTATGATGCAGTAACAATTGGAAATAATGAAGGCATAACTCTCTCAAAGGATGGATTAAATAGTTTATACAATAATGCCCAATTTGATGTTATTGTGGGCAATTTGAAACTCGATGGTCAGACACCTAGCTGGGTAAAGCCATATACCATTTATCAAACAGCACATGGTACAAAAATAGGGGTAGTAGCTGCTACAGCTGAATTTAAAACGTATTATGAGCCGCTTGGATGGTCGATAGATGAGCCATTGAAGTCTTTGCAAGATACGGTTGAGACGATTCATTCAGAAGTGGATCTTGTTCTTTGCATGTCTCACTTAGGCATTCATATGGATGAACAGCTTGCAGTGCTATGCCCTAAAATCGATGTTATTTTTGGCTCACACACCCACCATGTTCTTCAACAAGGAAAAGTAGTGGGCAAAACATTGTTAACGGGCGGCGGAAAGTATGGAACTTATGTAGGTCATACAGAAATCACTTATAATCAAAGCCTTCAAAAAATGGAGAGAAAAGATACTGAACTACAGCCTACAACAGAGCTGACAGCTGTAAAAGATGAGAAATTATTTAATACAAAGCTGATAGAAGAAGGAAAGAGCTTGTTGAATTATCCTGTCTTTGTAGCAGAAAAATATTTAAACAAGGAATGGTTCCATCATTCTGCGCTATCCCGTTATTTTGCAGAAGCTTTATTAGAATTCTCACAAGCAGATTGTGCTTTGTTTAATGCAGGGATTTTTCTACGTGATTTGCCTAAGGGTGAGGTAACTGCATTTGAAGTACATCAATGTTTGCCACATCCCATCAACGCTTGTGTGATCGAAATTAGCGGGAATGAATTAAAACAATCATTAGAGCTGATAGATCAATCTATCCAGTGGCCCTATAATGAGTTGAAAGGCCTAGGGTTTCGAGGAGTCGTTCTTGGCAAAATGTTAACATACGGATGTTCTCTGCAAAATGGCCAATTGTATATAAATGGAGAAAAAGCCAATGATCATCAGGTATACAAGCTGGCAACGTTGGATATGTTTACATTTGGATTTTTCTTTCCGGAGTTCAAAAAGTTGCCTAAAACATACTTGTTACCACAATTCTTACGTGATATTCTGATTTTATATGGAAAAAAAGTAGTCAAATAAGTATTATTTTAATTAGATTGACTTTGAAAGAATGGGGAAAAAGCCATGCGGTTGATAACAACTACAGTTTTAAAAGCAGGTATGATTATTGGCAGAACAATTTGGAATGAGGCGAATAGACCACTATTGCAAAAAGGTGCAAAGGTATCTGAACCTATGATTAAGCGGCTGCAACAGTTGAATATTCACTATGTCTATATTGATGATGAGATTTCCTCCAATATTGAAATAGAAGAAGCTATTCCTATTGATATGCGTTTAAAAGCAGTCACCCAAATCTCCTCCTCATTTAATAAATTGAAAAATGTAAAAGGGAAGGAAATGACCTATTGCTTAGACCAGGAATCGAAGCACTTTGTGGGCATTATTGATGATTTGCTTGATAATATCATGAAAAGTCGCGAGGTTCTTACTGTATTAAGTGATGCTTTCCTCTACGATCATTATATTTACCAGCACTCTATGCAAGTTGCGATCTATTCAATCGCTATTGCAAAAGAGATGAATTACAGTGCAACAGAATTACGCCAAATTGGCATTGGGGCCATTTTGCATGACGTTGGAAAGATGATGATCCCACAGACCATACTTTCAAAACCGGACAGGCTGTCAGATCAAGAATATGAAACAATGAAGCAGCATGCCCAATTTGGGTTTGACTTGCTTCGAAACTTACATACGATTTCCCTGTTATCAGCGCATTGTGCATTTCAGCATCACGAGAGATTGGATGGTAGTGGCTATCCTCGTGGCCTATTAAATTTTGAAATCCATCCCTACGCAAAAATAATAGCTGTAGCAGATGTCTTTGATGCAGTGACCTCCAACCGGGTTTATCGAGAAAAGATGATGCCATCGCATGGCGTAGAGATTATTAAAAAAGGCAGTGGCACATTGTATGATGAACAGGTGGTTGAGGCTTTTCGGCGGTCGGTCGCCTATTATCCAAATGGCACAGTTCTACTTTTGTCAGACGGCAGAAGAGGAATTGTCTGCAAGCAATATAAGGACAATCCTGAACGTCCATGGCTGCGGATTTTTGAAGAAAGCGGCAGGATGGTGAAGGCAACTTATGAGCTACTGCTCGAAGACTGTCCAGAAGTATTTGTCGAATCAATAGACGATGCATTTGTCCCTGATATTGAATAATAAATACCTCCTAGTCATATAAGTGATTAGGAGGTATCTTTTTGCGCTTAATGAAGAAAAGAAAGAAATTATTTGTGGTAAAACGGTCTCGCTTTTTGCCCGTAGTGCTGGGAAGCATTGTAGGCTGTGTGCTTCTTTTCTTTTATATAATAAATGTTCGCCTGATGCCTATCTTTTTACAATATGCGGAAGCTGAGACCAATAGCATTGCGTCTTATGTAATTAGCCAAGCTATTTATGCCGATAAAGATGGTGAACAAAATAATTATGATATTATCGAAAAGGTCGATCCTGATAGTAATGGAGATTCAAGCATGACAGATACAAAATTAGATACTGCAGCTATCAACCGAATCATTTCAGAAAAATATAAACTAGTGCAGTCTTATTTAGAAGAAGCAGAAAGTGGAAATTTAGATCATTTGCCGAAAGCTGACAATATTGAATATGATGTGGATGCCATGCAAAAGGATGGAGGAATTATTTTTTATGTACCCCTTGGGTTAGCCACAGGCATGCCAATGCTTGGCAACTTAGGTCCCAAAATTCCGATTCGTTTTCATATAGTCGGCCATGTAAATGTAGATGTAGAAAGAAATATTAAAGAATTTGGTATAAATAATGCATACGTAGAACTCAGTGTTAAAACGAAAGTCAATGTACAAATCATTGTACCATTTGCCAGCAAATCAGCCATCGTCGAGCAGACAAATCCGGTAGCAGCCACGTTAATTAAAGGTGGTGTTCCGAATGTCTATTCAAAAGACGGCAGCACATCCCCTTCAGTCGAAGTACCTTTACCTACAGAAGGAAACAAAAATAAAGAGCAAAATGAAAATGCACACTAGGGATTAGGATTATGATGACGAATTATAGTTGAATAAATCCAATAAATGCTATATTAACCTAGACGCGGTTGTCTGAATGCACTGGTTATGATAAATTGACAACAGGGATGATTATTTTTTTTATGAAGGGATGGGATTACATCATGACCACATGTAAACCGACAAAGGAAGAGCACATTCGAAAACCGGATTGGCTAAAAATCAAGTTAAATACCAATGATGAATATAAAGGTCTTAAAAAATTAATGCGCGAGAAGAATCTTCACACAGTTTGTGAAGAAGCGAGATGCCCGAACATTCACGAATGCTGGGGAGAACGCCGTACAGCTACATTCATGATCCTAGGAGATGTTTGTACGAGAGCATGCCGTTTTTGCGCTGTTAAAACAGGTCTTCCGAATGAATTAGACTTAGCAGAGCCAGAGCGCGTAGCAGACTCTGTACAGCTGATGAACCTAAAACATGCTGTTATTACAGTGGTAGCACGTGATGATTTGAAAGATGGAGGAGCAGGTGTATTAGCGGAGACGGTAAGAGCAATTCGCCGTAAAAATCCTTTCACCTCTATTGAAGTATTGCCATCTGATATGGGCGGTGTGAAGGAGAACTTGCAAATTCTAATGGATGCAAAGCCAGATATTTTAAATCACAATATCGAAACAGTGCGTCGATTATCTCCAAGAGTTCGTGCCCGTGCTACATATGAACGTTCTTTAGAATTTTTGCGTCGTGCAAAAGAAATGCAACCAGAAATTCCGACAAAATCTTCACTTATGATCGGACTTGGTGAAACAGAAGAAGAAATAATTGAAGTAATGGATGATTTACGTGCCAATGATGTTGATATCATGACAATTGGCCAATATTTGCAGCCGACAAAAAAACATTTGCCTGTGAAGAAGTACTATTCACCAATAGAATTCGGCAAACTACGCAAAATTGCAATGTCTAAAGGATTCAAACATTGTGAGGCTGGCCCGCTTGTACGCAGTAGCTACCATGCAGATGAGCAAGTAAATGCAGCGACAAAGGAAAAACAAGCACTTGGCGAGCAAGCGTAATCACCTTATAAGAATGGAGGGTGAGCTTACATGATTATAGCGGACCAATGGATGTATGATTTAATTGAAAACCATAAAGAAGGATTTAAGCAAGAAGATTTTGATAGCCGCTATAGCGAGATTCTAACCAAATATGATTATATTGTTGGTGATTGGGGCTATGGACAGCTTCGCTTAAAAGGTTTTTACGAAGATAAAAATCAAAAAGCTAATTTTGATACACGCATTAGCACATTGCAGGATTATTTATATGAGTACTGCAACTTTGGCTGTGCTTACTTTGTCTTAAAGAAAATGGGCAAAGCTAAGAAAACGGAAGAAATAGCCAATGCAGAGCCGAATCAAGAAGAGGTAACTATAGAGGAAGAACAACCAAAAACAACGCAGGAGCAGTAAATTGCCCCAGCGTTGTTTTTTTAACCGATTAATTCATATAAATATTCGCGTAGTTCTTGAGCCTCTTCAGGCGGACGGTTATAAACCGCTTCTATATAGCCGGGTTCATCCAAATCATCACTACCCAAAATAGCAAAGCGGCTATATTGCATATCAAGAACGAGCAATTTACCGTAAAAACGTCCGCTTTGCATAATTGCTAAGTCATAACGTTGATTTTCGCCCATAAAGCTGACGAATCTTGTTTGGGTTTCTTCCAAATCATCGTATAAGAAAAATCTTTCCATGTGAACGCAGCCCCTTCCAATCCTAAAAATTATGGTACTATAGAAGAGGACAAACTATCAACCTTAAACATGTGACTGGAGGCTTTACAGTGTATTTTGTTGACCGAAAAAAAATTGTGAAAAACCTAGAATATATGGAAGAGCTAATCACTACTTACGAACAAAGTAATGATTGGCTAGAGGACCGCGTACACCGTTTAGCAGTTGAACGCATTGCCAATATATTGATTGAGGCGATTATCGATGTGGGTAATAGCATGATTGATGGATTTATTATGCGAGATCCAGGCAGTTATGAGGATATTATAGATATTTTAGTGGACGAATCAGTTATTACCTCTGAGATGGACGAGCCGTTGAAAGAACTGATTGGCTTGCGTCGTGGACTTGTACGCGATATTTTAGATGTAATCGACGAAGAAGTAGTCAATGTATTGACAAAGAACTTGGCTGCTATTAAAGAATTTTCTCCAAAGGTGAAAGATTACTTAACAAATGAGTTAGGCCCTGTGACTGCTTTTATCCCGGAAGGTGAAGAGTAAAATGAAATCCTATTTAGCGTATATATTTGACCTTGATGGAACGGTGTACAGAGGAAAAGAGGTAATTGAGGATTCGAAGACCTTTATTTCGTATTTAAAGGAAAAAGGCATTGAGCCTTTTTATGCCACAAATAATGCAAATATGACTGCTGCTCAAGTACAAGAGAAACTTAAAAAAATGGGTATCGAAACAAGCATTGACCGGATTATGACCTCAGCAATTGCGACAGCAAAATACATTGCAACAGCTTATCCCCAAAAAACTGCAAAAGTTTTAGGTGGAGATGGCTTAAAACAAGCCTTACTTGATGAGGGGGTTGAAGTAGTCACTGAACAACCGGATGTAGTTGCACAAGGTATGAATACAGAACTAACCTATCATATGCTGGCAGATATCTGTTTTGATATACAAAATGGCGCATCCTTTGTCGTGACTAACCCTGATGTAAAATATCCAACTGAAAGAGGATTTGCACCAGGAAACGGTGCACTTGCCGAAATGGTGCATACAGTAACTGGCGTCGAACCCCTCTATATAGGTAAACCAGCAAGCAATATGCTTGAGCTCATACGTACTAGTTTTGACCTACAAAAAGAAGATATGATTATGATTGGCGACAATTATGATACAGACATGATGTGTGGCATCCAGTATGGAATCGATACATTACATGTCAATACCGGCGTTTCCCGAACAGACGACGTAAAGAAAAAAGAATTGCGTCCTACATTCACAGTAGACACATTGATTGAATGGGTCGGGAATTAACTAAATTAAAAAAGAAGGGACTTTCTGTGGATAACACCAGAAAGTCCCTTCTTCGTATTGAAATAAAACTGTATTAAGAATAATGGTTAGTGACACTGGCGCTTCTCGCATTAGTTTTAGGTAATGCAATGGTAATTTGAATAAAAGAAGGGGAATTAACGTAGACTCCTGCGGGATAGCGAGACAGACGAGACCCCGCAGCGAAGCGAGGAGGCTCGACGCTCGCCCGCGGAAAGCGAAGTTAATTCCACTTCGATTCATAACCCCTATTTATCCGCCTCACTAGAACATTCCTTAGAATAAAGGATTTTCTTCTATGAATTGATAAATGTTCTTAGTCAGTTCTTCCGGCGTTTCGCCTTCTACCATTTCGCCATTAACAAGCGCATAAAGCGATTCTGAACATCTTGTACAATAGCTTAAACAGCCATATTCCAACACATCTATGTTTGGATCTTTTTCTAACGCTTCAAATGTATCTTGAGAGCCGTTTGCTAAATTGCTCACGCAAAATTCAACAAGGGGATTCATTCTACCTCACCTCATTTCGAATGCTACTATTATTTTGTTTATTCGTCAATGTAGAGCATCATTAATCTCTATTTATTCGACAGCTCTATCGCTTAATAATTTTCACCTTAGTATCACTTACTTGTTCAAAATATAAGGAGAAACCCCATTTTAGTTTTTCAATTTATATTTGTGAAACTTCTCACAAGTGTATTGTGAAAAACATCACAATCAGTTATAATGGGGATGAAAATGTGACGAAATTGTTAAAAGGGAGTTTTCAATGAGACGTTTAGTATTATTGGGCGGAGGATACGGCAACATGCGCGTACTAAGCCGCTTATTACCCAACAACTTACCTGAAGATATTGAAATTATTTTAGTAGACCGCACCCCGTTTCATAGTCTAAAAACGGAATTTTACGCATTAGCCGCAGGTACAACACCTGAAAAGGAAATACGCGTAAATTTCCCACAACACGAACGCCTGTCAAAAGAGTATGGTGAAATCGTGAAAATCGATATTGAAAACAAAGTGGTTGTGCTAGATGAAAATCGTGAAATTGCATATGATGACTTAATCATTGGGCTTGGATGCGAAGATAATTACCACCATGTACCAGGTGCAGACGAATTAACATATAGCATCCAGACAATGGCAAATTCTCGTCTGACTTACAATGCGCTTGGCGGCCTTCCGTCAGGTTCTACTGTAGCTATTGTCGGCGCCGGCCTAAGTGGCATTGAGCTTGCGAGTGAATTGCGCGAAAGTCGAGAGGATTTGACAATCAAATTATTCGACCGTGGACCGCGTATTTTAAAAGATTTCCCAGAGCGATTAAGCAACTATGTAAAAAAATGGTTTGACCGTCATAATGTAGAGGTCATTGCGCAATCAAATATTACAAAAGTAGAAGATAAGATACTTTACAATCACGAAGAGAAAATTGTAGCAGATGCCATTGTATGGACGGCAGGAATCCAGCCAGTAAAAGTTGTCCGCGATACAGGGTTAGAATTAGATAAAGGAAGAATCGCAGTTACTCAATATATGAATGTACCAAATGATGAACATGTCTATATTGTAGGGGATTGCGCGGCATCACAATTTGGCCCTAGTGCTCAGCTTGCAGAAGAACAAGCGGAGCATATCGTCAAAGTCCTTAAACTACGCTGGAGCAATCAGTCTCTTCCAGAAAAAATGCCTGAAATTAAATTAAAAGGATTCATGGGAGCTTTAGGAAAGAAACAAGGCTTTGTTTATATGGCCGACACTACTGTCACAGGCCGTATTGCTCGTTTGATGAAATCTGGATTGCTGTGGATGTATAAGCGTCATAACGGTTAATAATTAGCTAGAAACGTTGCTAACAGCGTTCCTAGCTTTTTATGTTAGCTGAATGAATGAAACATCACATATTTATCACATTCCACTTTGAGAAATGGACAATTTCACCAAATCACCAAACTTATTCGCCATTTTATCCTGAACATTTTTTTCATTTTTTCTGTAACGCGAGCTTCAACGAGTAAAGTAATGTGTGTGTGGCGTAAAATATGCGGTATAAAGCATACTCTATAGATAAATATATGGTATAATCAACCTGTGAGAATTCATTGATACGCTCAAAGCCCTGTCTTCTTGTGGATGATAGGGCTTTTTTTATTACTTGAATCTAAATATTAGACAAATGTGTATTCATGGTATATTATTAAGGTAATAAAAGTTCTTTATAGAAATAACTTGAATTTACATATTACAAAGAGTAATCGTGTTGGTTCGGTACTTTTTGTAATATGTGAATTTTTTCTTTAAAAAGCTTATGTATTAATAATGTTTATTGGAGGTCATTTAAATGACACAAGGTACAGTAAAATGGTTTAACGCAGAAAAAGGTTTCGGATTTATCGAAGTTGAAGGCGGAGCAGACGTATTCGCTCACTTCTCAGCAATCCAAGGCGACGGATTCAAATCTTTAGACGAAGGTCAAAAAGTTGAATTTGAAGTTGAAGAAGGTCAACGCGGACCACAAGCTACAAATATTGTTAAACTTTAATTTTAATTAGCTTGTTATATACAAACTAGAGGGATCTTTTCAATAAGGTTCCTCTTTTTTATTTGGTTCGATTCGAATATCTAAATAAAATGCATGAAGATGAGTAGCTTTGTAGCAGGTAACTTAATTGTTACCTGTTTTTTTACATTTTTAATATTATTATTCGGCGTATGATTTTAGGGGCTCTAATAGAATGAATTGAAGATGGGGAAAGAGATTTTAGAATTTATGCGATAAATGATTGATTTAACTAACGCTTATTATATATTGATAGGGAGGGTAAGCCAAATCACATAAGATATATTGTTTTAAAGCACGGCATTTCCTGGAGAACTAGTGATTTGATTAGCATTGACGGAATTCACTTACCGAAAAGGAATATAGAGTTCTCTTTCGGATTTTTAAATAAAAGGTAGTTGACAATGAAAAAGATTTATGCTAAAATTAAAAAATTTGATAAAAATAATATATATGTTAAGGTTAAGAGGTACTATAACATGGAGGTGGAGGATTTGTTCGAAATTGGCGATAACATTGTTTATCCAATGCACGGAGTAGGTATTATTAAAGCTATAGAAGAAAAGGAAATCTCAGAGGGAAGACAACAGTATTATGTCATAAAAATGTTAATTGGTAATATGCAAGTCATGATTCCTACTGATAAAATATTGAGTTTAAGTATACGCCCTGTTACTGACATAATTACATTAAAACACCTCATAGACATTTTTCAACATGGAGAAACAGATAGACTACTGCCTTGGAAACAAAGATATAAAGTGAACACGGACAAAATAAAAACGGGTAGAATACAAGAAAGTACTGAAGTTGTACGTGATTTAATTAGTCTGAAGAAAGAAAAAGCACTTAATCCAAGCGAAAAAAAAATGTTAGAAAACACACATGAATTTTTGATTAGTGAACTAGAATTAATTAATGGAATTACTGAAAATCAAATAAAAATTTTCTGCTAAGGTGTATTTAATTTAATTTAATATATTATATTACATCTCCCAGAAATATCCTGAACCTTCGGAAAATATCTTTATTATTAAAAGTAAATAATTTCAAAGACATTCATCTTCTACAGCTCACTTTTAGAGCATTAACCTCTTTTGTTATTTCTACAATCTAATCCATTTATATTATTTAAATTCCTTATACAAAGGTTTGAAGTTTCAGCAAATAACTTGATAAATAGTCACTTGATTTTTGCAACCCTAATTCACACTGGCACGGACAAGGCGAGCTGTAAGGATGAAATAGAGGTTTTTTACATCTACTGAGACAGTGAATAGTAATTGTGTATCTTCTTTACATAAAAAAGAAAAACGAATTGGTAACACCATATGGTCAACTGCGAAGAAATAAAACGTCTACTTAATACGGAATATAACACAATAGCAAATGTTAATAAAAAGGTATATCATGATTGATTTTATCCTTTAAAATTAGATGCAGTACAGAAGAAATATATGAATGGAACAGGTGGAAGAGTTATGTTGATTAACGCGAAGCAAAGAAGAATTATTTTAGATTTAGCAGTTACATTAGATAGTTTTATTGAAGGGGTAAATGGAGAAGTTGATTGGTGCATTATGGACCCTGATATGGAGTTCACTAGTTTCTTGAATCAAATTGATACTATTTTATATGGTAGAAAAAGCTACGATTTGTGGGGACAATATATGCCTAAAGTCAATGACTCAGATTCCGAAAAAGAAATTTGGGAAATGATTCATAGCAAAGAGAAATATGTGTTTTCGAGAACAAAAAGAGAAGCTAATAATGAAGTAATGTTTATAAATGAAAATATCGCTGAAGAAGTGAATAAACTGAAGAATGAGCCTGGAAAAGACATCTGGCTATATGGGGGAGCAAGCCTTATTACAACTTTTATAAATTTGGGGCTTGTTGATGAGTTTAGATTATCTATTCATCCAGTTGTCTTAGGTGAAGGAAAACCCATGTTCAGTGAAATAAAACAGATATTGAATTTAAACCTGGTTGACACAAAAACATTCTCTTCTGGTGTGGTACAACTAATTTATCGTTATACTCGATAGTAATTAACGCTTATGATGCCTGTGATTTCTAATTTCATTGGACCAGTTGCAATTTTATAACTTAAAACCTGTTTATTTTACATCGCCATACTTAGAAAGAATGTTATTATCTTTTACGTCTATTGTAGTTTCTTTTTTATTTTCTACAGACACACCGCAAGCACTTAGCAATAGCAACGTGCTAAGTATCGCTATTAAGATTTAGGTATAAAAAAAGAACCCCAACAGCCTAGGCTTGCTGGAATCCTAATCGTTCAAGCTCTTTATAGATTGGTTTTAATTGAATATAACCCTCGCCGATTACTTCATTATTAATTAGCACAAGTGGGTAAAAGAACTCATCATTTAAAATGCGCTCAGCCCATTCTTTGTGGCGTGTATTCTCAATTGGTTTTTCGATATCAATATAGGAGATGGTGTATAGCGGTTGTTCGTACTTGCGATCAATTGCCGCTTGAAGCCATTCATACGTATCCTTGGAAGATGGTGCATTGACACAGCTGGCACATTGGGTGCTTGCACCATACACTTCTATTGCAATAGAATGATTTTCCATAACCATTAAGCCTCGCATTTCTTTATTGGATTTTTTACCTTATAAACATTATAATAATTTTAGGGAAAGGAGTCGATAGTAAATGACAGAACATGTGCAAGAATCAGAAATGTTTAACTCAGTTCAAGAGGTTTTAGATAAATTGCGCCCATTCCTTCTTCGTGACGGCGGGGACTGCCAACTAGTTGATGTAGAAGACGGTATTGTAAAATTACGTCTGCTTGGAGCATGCGGTAGCTGCCCAAGTTCTACCATCACACTAAAAGCAGGCATTGAACGCGCACTTTTAGAGGAAGTACCTGGAGTTGTAGAAGTAGAACAAGTATTCTAATGAATGTATAAGGCTATCCATGAACCGGTCAATACTGGTAATGGATAGCCTGTTATTTTATTTATAAAGTTTCTTTTTCCTCACGCATACGCTGCCACTGGTCTTTGGCCATTTCCAAAATCTTAGGCTCATTAAATAGACGTTGTTTCTCAATAACTTTAGAGAAGTAGCGTATTGCTTGCTCTTTATCGCTCATACGCCTTGATATCTCTGCAATAAGATAGAGTACCCGGAGCTCGTTCATAGATGTTCCCTTATAATCCTCTACAGAATAAGATTCAATATATTGCTCTCTAGCAATTTTCATAAATCTTTTCTCCATCATTTCTTGGCTGGTCATTCGGTATAACCAGGCTATCCGTAAGGCTAACCCCGCTAATGTAATATGCTTCTCTTTTTTATAATTGCCGCAAACAAGACCAAGCTGATAAGCTTGAAGCGCATCGGCAATTGAACGTTCGCCTGAAAAGCTGTGTTTTTTCCAATGTGCTGTGATATGTTGATCAATCGCTTCTTTTACGCCAGGTGCAAAATATTTTGAATAATCTTCCGTAAAAGAAAAGCCGCAATGTTCACATACAAATACATTATAAAATAATGGATTAACGTCATTTTCATAAATGGGGCGAAAATCACTTTCATTTTCTTTTACTTTTATGAAATTAGAACGAACTTTCATCGTCTTAAATTGTTGCTTGCAGTGCAAACACTCTAGTCGCTTTTCGTAATAAGGAGAAAGCTCCATAGCAATAGCCCCATTTCTAATAGTGGATATAGTAGAATTATATCATAAAGGTGTAAAAGAAAATTTGATTTTTTTGTGAGCGTTAGCGTTTTACTGCTACGGCAAAAATTGATATGATGAATATATAAGAAAGAGGTGGATACGGATGACACAAGTTGTGAATATTACAGAAGCAGCAGCATTTCATATTAAAGAAATGATGCGAAACAATAAGGAAGAGGGATCTTTCCTTCGTGTAGCCGTAAAAGGCGGCGGCTGTAGCGGCCTTTCCTATGCAATGGGCTTTGAACGTGACCGTCAAGAGAGTGACCAGCTTCTTGAAATACAAGGACTGCAAGTGATTGTATCAAGTGAAGATGCGCCAATTATTCAAGGAACAACGATTGATTTTAAACAATCGCTTATGGGTGGCGGATTTACCATTGATAACCCGAATGCAATCGCATCATGTGGCTGCGGTTCATCGTTCCGAACAGCAAAAGTTACAGGAACTCCTGAAAATTGTTAAGCGTCTAGTGTGCGGTATGTGTAACGTTAGGGTTACGTATTTCACCGCAATTAGTGTTAGTCGATTACCGGCTATATAACTGTATAAATACCGTATATAAAGCACTTTCAACGTATTTACGCGTTGGAGGTGCTTTTTGTTTTGTCTGAAATACGAAGTATCAAACGTAGACGGACCAAAGTGGAATCACGCATAAATGAGTCTGAAACTATTCGCCTAATGACGATTGACGATGCGTGGGAGTATTTTATTACCGCAAAGTTGGGAGAAGGCATACGAAAGAGAACTCACGATGACTACTCGAATACTTGGCGCTACTTAAACGAATGGCTAATGGAGAAAGGTTACGAAGTTAAACATGTAAGCGATATAACGCCAACGATGTGTCGTGATTATATCAAGTATTTAGCGTATGATGCTCCACGATTTAAAGGCCACATCTATATACACAATGATCAAGGCGTAGGTTTGTCATCTGCAACGATTAACATGCGAATACGTTCGCTAAAGGTTGCCTTCAATTTTTGGAAACGAGAGAAAATGATACGCGAAAGTCCAATGGACAACGTGAGGATTCAGAAAGTAGACGTCGATAAAATCGAATCATTTACGGATGAACAGATCGAGGCAATGCTTGGCGCTTGCGACCAGCGAAAGTATGTAGGCTTTCGGGACTATGTATTTCAAATCTGTTTACTAGATACCGGTATGCGAATGAATGAGCTTTTATCGCTTGAAATGGAATCTATCGACATTAAATCGCGTTCTATCCATCTTTCAGCAGAGTTTAATAAGAATCGTCGATATCGAGTAATTCCAATATCGCCCATAACGTTGAAACTGTTATATGAACTTGCAGACGAGAATAAGGCACATTTTCCGGAGCAAAAGAAAATCTTTTTATCTTGTTACGGTGAGCCGGTGAAAGATACGCAGATGAATAAGCGATTAAAACATTACGGAGATATGACCGGAGTAGGTAAGGAGATTCGTAGCACTGCGCATACGTATCGACATACATTTGCGCGAAATTACATTCTCAACGGGGGAGATCCGTATACACTCATGCGAATTTTAGGACACTCTTCGTTGAATATGACGCGCCGTTATATACAGATGACGGACAGTGATGTAATAAAACAACATAACAACTTTTCGCCTGTAAGTAAGATTCGAACGAAACTACGTTAAAAAGAACATAAAAAAAGAAGCTCCCCTCGACGGCAATCGAGAGTGCGCTCCCCACAAAACTTCTACTAATATTATATCGCCTTTGCGGTATTAATGCAATTGGGAGAGCCGCGGAGCTTCTTAGTGAAGGAGCTTATCTAATGACGTTATTAGCTTATAACGAAAAAGTACAACAATACAACGCAGCGCCCGATAGGAAATACAAAAAGAATCGTTTAACTTCGTTAATCAGCATAGTACAATCTGCTGGCTACGTGTTCGAGCGACTATTCACAAACGCAAAGCAACGTGTATTGGACGAAATCATATATTTATTAAGCGGTAGTGGTATTTGCAAAGTAGGTGGTGAACATCTTGCGAAGAAGTGCGGAGTATCTATCCGAACAGTACGAGCTACCATTTCCGCAATCAAAAAGACGGGGGAGTTTGAAGTTGGCCGTATTGCGAACCGACATGCCGGGAAATATATTTTCGTAGATAAAGCACATGCCGATTATGACTGGATCATGCACGATGTATTTGGAGTAAATGCACCTCTCGATGCACGTCAAGATGCACCTCTTCAAAACGCTGAAAGCCTTGCGAGAGTAAGCGTCGAGGACGAAAATGACGCCCTTAACGGTTTTAACTCTCTTAATCTTTTAAAACAAGCAAATAAAAATAATAATATATATGACGCCTTTGAAAAAGAAAATAACAATGTAGAATATGTAGATCAATACGCGACTAATCCATTGCAACACCGTTTTTACAAGCTAATGGACATGCTACCACTGCCTGCGTTAATCAGAGATAATATGGCTCTTTTAGCATTGAGATTAGGCGCTGATGCCACTACTAAGACGCTTAAGAAGGCGAATTCACTTATTATGCACATGGCGTTAAGATTACGTGATGGATACGTATATAACAACGTAGTAGCTGCATTTAGTGAGGGCTTACGTAAAGCTATGCTGTACGACGAAAAACCATATGGCAATCAACCGCCCGTATTATATAATTGGCTTAGGCAGGAGAATCCACCGATTCACTATGATTGGATTCTGAATAAATAATGCCTAATTAATAAAAAAGGCGGATTAAAATGGAATTAACTCTGAATGAAGCAAACGTGTTGAAATTATTAGAATCATACTCAACAGGATTTGCAACAGTAGAAACTGTAAGAGCATATGTGTTTCCTAGTACAAATTTAGAAGCTACAAATACTATTCATAGTTTAATGGGCAAAGGAGCTCCAATTCGCGACGTCGGTCTTGAAAAAGGTGGTTGGCGATTAGAATCTCCACACGCTATGGTAAACCACTATCTTGATCTAATAAAGGAATCGCAGAAACGTATTGAGAAAATAATGGAGTACTCAAATGAGAGATATGAGAAGTTTATTGAAAGCGAAGTTAAAAAATAATCGTTGAAAATCCGGAAAAGCGTATGGAGATATTAATACAACAAAAAAAGACTAACAATAACGCGCTAGTCTTCTTCGAGTTTCAATATATCGCAAATGCCAACGTTTAAACCTTCACACAGTTTTGCTAAAGAATCACGTTGATATTGCATTGTTGAATCATTATACATTCGTCTCACTGTCTCGGGTTGAAGATCGCATTTTCTAGCACATTCGCGTATTGTCCAGCCACGTTTATCCACCAATTCTTTTAGGTTGCTACGTATGTACATATGGCCACCGCCTTTCTGTAAGCTAAGTATATATAATTTATTTTAAAATGTCACGCTTTGTAGTTGACTACGTATCGTGACGGTGTTATAGTTAGTTTATCAAATAAAGGCGGAGCGCCCATATTTATGTATATGTGTCACGTTCCGTAGTTAAAACAGGGGGAATTAATATGCAAATTCGCTATATTTTTACGGTAGTCGGCTGGGTAAATGTTTATCACATCGGAACGGGAGAAGTTGTCAATATCAATCCGCAACAATTCGCAGAGCTATGCCCAACAGTTAGTAAAAAGGCTCGATTAGGTTGTACAGAAATCACATTGTCTCAAGCCGCTAAACTTTTTAAGCAAGTAGCCTAAAAATGGGAGGTTAGCTAGATGAAAAAGCATCGCTATGATGATTTAGAAAAAACAGACTTCGTTGATCCGGCAGTAGGCGTAGTATGGCGAGATAAAATCGTCAAGTTGCCAGGAACTGCTCGTATCTTTTACACATTTGAGAACGGCAATGAAAGTGAACTGCCGGACAGCATAAACATAACTTTCGACATCGACCGGTATGACCGTTTCGACTTGCCAGTAACGGAAAGTGTAATCGAATTTTTAGATGACATCGAGAATAAAACTGTTCGCCAAATGCTTGAGTTTTTTGCAGAATACGCAATTTAAAAGTATTCCCGGTCAACTTCCCAATCAATGTCCACTGCACAATATAAAACGGGAAGTCGATTAATACCGGCATACCAACGCATTGAACACGTTTTCTAACCTTCTCGATCGCCGCAACTCTTACTATGTAAGATAACCCAGTGGCGCAATACTAAACGAAAGGTGTGCAAGTTTGCTATTTGAAATTTTGACGACCGGAATAATGGGCGGAATCGCTGCGAAAGCCTTCGTAAAAAAGAACGGCTTAGCTTCAAATGATAGCGGTAAAATACAACGCATCTTTTCACTTTCCGGCCTAAACGTAAAAGACGGCAAAGATACATTGACCACGCAGCTAGTCCGCAAAAAGCAGTACGACTGGGGCTGGGAGTATAAGTATCGCATACCGCTTGGCCGGAGTTTTGACGATTACCTGGCGAAGTTGAAAACCTTAGAAGATGGCTTAAACAATCGTCGCAAACGGATTACATTCGCAGACTTATCAAAGGTACAGCTTGACCGTGATATCCTCGAAAATCTTAGGACGCTATGGACCAATAAGCTCACAGACCGCAAGGAAATCGAGTTAGCATACGATGGCTTGTTGATCGTCCGCATTTATAATGAGCCGATGCCGAAAGAAGTGCCATTCGTTCCGGGTAGAGGTTGGAAAGTGCCGGTCGGCATAACACGCGATAAAAATACGTTTAAGTATCACGACTTTGAAAAGATACCGCATTTGGTGCTCGGCGGTGCCACTCGCTACGGCAAAAGTAATTTTATTAATACGCTTATAACTAGCTTAATTCAAAGTAAGCCGGATCACGTCAATTTCTTTTTAATTGACCTAAAGGGCGGCGTTGAGCTTTGCGATTATGAAAATATTAAGCAAACGCAATTCATCGCATATGAACCGGAGGAAGCGCTAGCAACGTTACAATTGGCTTATGAAAAAATGAGAGAAATACAGCGTCAATTAAGGACTAAAGGTAAGAAGAATGTGCAAGAAGGCAGTATTAAAGAGCGCTATTTCATCATTATTGACGAGGTAGGCGAGCTCAATCCGCTTGAAGCCGTAACGAAGGAAGAAAAGAAACTAAAACTCGAGTGTCAAACGCTAATGTCGCAAATTGCAAGGCTTGGCGCTGGGCTAGGTTTTAGACAAATACTAGCGACGCAATATCCGACTGGCGACGTAATACCGCGCCAATGTAAGCAGAATAGCGATGCAAAACTATCCTTCCGTGTGCAATCCTCGATTGCTTCGCGTGTCGTGCTTGATGAAACGGGTGCAGAACTTTTGCCGCCAATTAAGGGTCGGGCGATTTATCAGACGGCTGACAGGCGTGAGATTGTGCAAACTACGCTTATTAAATCGGAAGTTATCCGAGAAACAATAGAACCGCATAAGGGGGCGCCAAGAGTTGCGATTGAAAAAGTTGAGTCAGCGCGACGAGCAGATACTGTTACTTTTACGCAAGTTTGACTTTTTGACGCGAGATCAGCTTAACGCTTACTTTTATTTCGGCACAAAGCGCAACACTAATCGAGTAATGGCGAACCTGGCGCCTTTTCTTATGACAATCCGCGAAGGCTATCAATCTATTTACTATTTAAGTAAGCTAGGTCGCGAATATGTCGGCTGCGAGAAGATTCGCAAAAAGGGTGGCAACGTCCATCATACAATCATGCGCAATGAGTTTTGGCTGTACAACAATAGCCCAGAAGATTGGAAGAATGAAATAAAGGTGTCGGACGGCAGCGCGACCATAATCGTAGACAGTATGTTTTATAAGAACAACTTTTGCAATTTTCTCGAAGTTGACCGTCTCCAAACGATGAAAGAGAACGCAAGCAAGGTGCGTCGCTACGAGGAACTGCATAGAAACGGCTTGCTAGAGCAAAAGTTATTTCACTTTCCGCGACTCACATGGCTAACCACAACGGAATTAAGGCGCAAGCAACTAGCAGAGCTATGCGCTAACTTGCCACGCGTGAAAGTCTTTACGTATGACGATATTAAATAGCGAAGGGAAGATGTAATGTTATTTAAACGTAAAAATCGAGTAGAAGTTGTGCCGGAAAGCGAATGGACGGATTATGGCGATCAATATGTAACTAAAAAGGGTCTAGCGCTAGCTGCGTGTGTGCCGGCCGTCGGTAGTGTGGCATTAGTTGCGCAAAGATTCATGACAGAGAGTGCTCCGCAAGTTATAGCCACAAGTGCCACTCCTATTGCGCCGACTGCGGCAACACCCATGCCAATGCCAACGGTTAGTCCGATAGGAGATCCGACAGGCTTCGTCGCAGATAAATCGCTTGAAATGCTCGCTACAGTGCTTAATCCGGTCATTGACATCTTAGTGGCGATTAGCTTTCCGATTGCGTCAGTTATTATGGTCGGCGCTTGCTTCTTCTTTATGATTGGTAATTCCGAAAAAGCGTGGTCCATGATTATGAATGCGGGTCTCGGATATGTGCTAGTCCAGTTATCGCCGTTATTCCTTGAGATATTGCGTAAGGTTGGCGAGACAGTTTAATGAATTTGAAGGCAGACGCTTTTTATGGCGTTTGCTTTTTTTATTTGAAAAATTTCTACGGAAGTGTGAAAAAAGAAAAGTTATTACGTATTGAGAAGTGAAGGCATAAAAAATAAATAAAAATTGTTAAAAAGTGTGCGAAGCGAAAAGATATTACGCATTAGTAAGTGTAAGAGATAAAAATTAAAAAAGTTTTCCAAAATCGTGCACGTTTTTAGATTTCGAGTATATCTATTAGTGAAAGTGTAAGTTTAGAAAAAATTTTAAAAGCATTCGAACCTTAGAGCTATATAGCTTTGCACATTTTTTAGTTGTTCTATGAATTAATGAAGTGGTCCAAATTTTGTTGCCGTAGTGTCTATAAGAAAATGAGGGGGATGAAAAATGATACCAAAACAATTTTTATATTTAAGAAACTGCTTCGAGGATGTTAAGAAGATTAGAGATTTAGTTAGCGATGTCAAATATGGATTGGCTGACATATATGTGGAAGTCGATGACGATTGGGTTGATATTTTAGTTTTCATGGGCAAAGAAGTTGAAGCAAATCTATTCAATACGGTTGAAGAGTGGATTATGCACTATCCAGAGCAAGATTACATCTATGATGCGATTATCTCACGATCTATACAAAAGTATGCAATATCGCCATTGACGGATTTTGATTTTATCGACCTTATGGTTGCAACACGCGAGTATTTTGACGCATTACCTATCAATGAATTGCGTGTGATAAACGAAAGAAAATGGAGTAAACAACAATCATAGTTACCGTTTATATTTTTTTACTTAACTACTACAAAATAATTCAATTATTGGAGGAATTTAAACATGACTAACACTTTACGAGCAATTCGCGACCACTTCTTATTATCACGCAATCAATTAGCAGAAATCGCAAAAGTAGGTAACTCATATATCGCACAAATCGAAACGGGCAGCCACAAACTTTCATACAACCTTAAACGAGTGGTTATGTTGGAGCTTGGAATTTCTGAACTTGAACTTCTCGAAATTGAAAGAAAATATGAAGAGAAGTTACAACGTCATGCGCGTATCCTTCCAATTACTCGTAAACTAATTGAAGCAATCGAGCTTTTACCAATTTACCAAGCTATTGATGATTTTTTAGGAGAGCGTACTTACAATATATCGGTTATATCGAATGGTTTTAATGTGGATTGGCACAAGTTAGTAGTCTATGAACTTTATGACGGTAACTATATATCAAAGCCAATATTCATAGACGAAAATAAAGGCTGGGTGCATTTACAGGGAATTGGTGAAATTTCCTTAGAACAGGCGGTAGAACATTTCCGCTATGGTATGGCGAAGTTCGAAGGAAAAGTAATAGAGAGCGAGGTTTATGCTTAATGAACTTTTACTACTGCTACTCTCCGGAACTCTATCGCATACTCACTGTGAAGGGTTTCCGGTACATATGTACCGGCTTGAATGAACGTACCATGCGCCAGTTTTGGCAATATGAACGAACGAAGGCGCTTGGACAGGCCTTAGCTGAATATACGTTAAATAAACCAATATAAGCGGAAGGGGTTAGGTGGAATGGCGTTAGATCAAACGAAGTTATTACCAGGCAATAAGAAAGCTCTATTAGTTGCAGAAAACTACGAAACTATTAATCGTGATGTTTTTCGGATTGTGTTTCCTCGAATCATAACCGATTTTAAGACGCATAGTCCAAAGGCAAAGCTCGGCGATGCATCTTTATTTTATATCACGCTACTTTTGAATGTTGACGGCAAAGCATTCGATGATTATGGATTACCGCGTGAGCGCTTCGGGGCGTGTTTCCTTTCAATGAATAAAATTAATGAAATGACTGGTATTAGCGTCAAGCGAATGAAGTTCTTGCGTGAGGTGCTACTTGAAAATGGGTTGCTATTCGAAGTCAAAGAAAAGGTTGTAAATATGCGCAGGCAACTTTGGTACTATCCCTCCTGGTGTCCATCGGTTAGTAGCGATGGATATGTCATTAACGAAGATGGCGAGCGGATAGTACCCAATATGGAACGACTCTTAAAAGAGTTCGAAAGTGCTCACAAACGTTGATATGTCGCATACATGACTTATGGGTGCCTTCGATATATACCTTAAGGTATATCCGCAAACAGTCCTTATGGTGTCTTTAAAAAGAGAAAGCGTAAAAGAGAAACGGTAAAAGAGAAAATATTCCGGCGCAATAATTAATGCTAATGATTTCGGATTATTTAACGCTAATAAGAGATTAAAACATCTCAAAATTTTGCAAAGCAAAATGTTTGGATTAGTTAAAGATTAAGCGTTAATACATTCGGATTTAATAATGCGGAAGTTAGAACGCTAAGACATATCCGTTATATTCAACGCAGATTCTTTCGAATCTAAGACACCGCGAATATATACATTATTGATCGCTAATCAAAGATTAAAAGAAAAGGGAAGCGAACCGCTACTAGGCGCGCCGGCCACCAATCACACTAAAATTGGAGCGTGAATACACGATGATGATGAACAAAGCCGAACTGGCTGCACGCAAAGACTTACTAGCATTATTTTATACGCACTATCGCAAGAACTTGCCACAAGACGAGAGGAAAGCGCTCGTTAAGTCCTTTACGAATAAGCATAAAAGTAAAATAAATCTGACTAAGCCGTTTATGAAGCATCCGCTTAACCACATATCGCCCTACGCTAAGACAAGCTCTGCGTTGGATATACTAGCAGATTTCCTGCTTGCACCGAAGCAAACGACTGAAAAGCTCGAAGAATATCCGATACTTTCAGCAGATCGAGCGCATAAAAAAGAATTGAAGAAAGTGAAGGTAGAAAGGTCGCTTATATTTCAGCACGAGATCCCGGATAACGAAGAAGGGCAGGCGACAAAGATTCCGGCTGGTTGTGTAATTGAAGATGATACTATCGCAAGCCCTAGCGTAGAAAACGAAGCAATTTCCGCGAGAGACGAAGAAATCATTTTCGAAGGTGTACCGCGCAAAGTCTATGAGTATCGCAAGCAAATTCACCATGTGAAAAGGAACGCCAATTTTTACGCAGCGACTTATGAAGAGATGGGCTACGATTATGCTTTTGCCTTGCGGAAAATCAAAGGGATGGACGTTAGACGCGTGTATGAGTGCGATATATGTAAAAATGCTGCGTATGCGAGAGATTTACGGAAGTTGAAAAGTCGAGTGAAAGTGTGCGATCAACAAAGGGGAATTGGCGGAAGTAGGTTTTCTTGTTGTGAGCTTGAGAACATGAGACGAACAAAAAGAATTGAGCGAGAAACCGCATAGCGACACGATTTAGCAGACAAAAACGCCTATATAATTAAGGGCGAAAAACTCGCCAACTTTTTTATTTCGATTAATTATCTAAAAAACCATAGAAAAACCCTATTATAATTTTACTACGGATTTTTAATAAAATCAAGCGAATAGGAGCAATGAAAATGACGGATGAACAAATAAAACAATGTATAACTTGCAAAGAAGTAAAGCCACTAGAGAGCTTTCCAAGTCGACCATCATTACCGGACGGCCGCGAAGGTGAGTGCAATTCTTGTAGGAGTTTACGGCGAAAAACTGGTGACGGTTACCTAAAAGAACGCTTGCGCAAACATTATTACAGGAGTGGAGGCAAAGGTGACCTGACATTGGAACAGCTAAGAGAAATCGAATCACAAAAGCGGTGTACTTATTGTGGATGCGTTTTGTATGACGAAATTAGAATGGTCGATCATGTATATTCACTAGGGCAGTTGTGGTCGCTTAATTGCGCTATAAATATGGTTGCTTGTTGTAGGTCATGTAATTCATCTAAACGTGATTCTCATGTCTACGATTTTTACCAACGTAGTGATAAGTTTACCACTGCTCAATGGGAAGAGTTTGTTTATAAGTTTGCTAGAAGAGCCATGAGATGTGAGCCTTCAAAGGAAGAACTCGAACAATGGAGTATAGGTTTTGAGCTCGAAGCGAAGGAGTTGAAGGAATATTTACAAAGAGCATGAATCGTGGGTGGCTGGGAATTTTATTTATCTTTATGTCGGCAGTGGTTATCAGCTCCACAAGCTAAAACGCCGCAAAGGCTTCGAAGTCATGTGCGAATATTACGATACGCATAATCAAAAAGTGGCCGGCGTTCAATTTCGCATACCGAAATCGCAATACAGGGGAGTGGCGAGTGTAGAGCGCAAGCTAGACGAAGGTTTTTATGGATGACATTTTCGAGTGAATTAGCCGTTTTAAGGCGTCTAACACGTTTGGTGATAACTAAGTCATATTTTTAACTGCGACGCACTAGACGGCTAATTTTAACGGGATTTATAACCCTATATGCAATTATGGAAGGAGTGGTAGGGATGACGTTTTATTGCACTTATAAAGTCGAAGAGATTTCTTGTGACTGCACAGTAGGCAAGTACCTAGAGCGCGCAACAGAAGGTGGGAAGGTTGTTCCTTTTTTTCCGAACGGACAAGCAATCGGAATAATGTTTGGTGAGCATTACACCGTCAAAAATAGCGAAGGGGAAACGATTCTGCTCGGATCAAAAGGCATTACGGAGTTGGAAAGTAGACTTGCCAAGTTCCCGCATAAATTCGCAACCATTAATGGGAAGCCGTTAGAATGCTATAAAACAGAGGTAGCACCGCTCATCTATCACCTTTTATCGAAAATCGATCTTGAAACGAACATCTTTTATGCCGTGCTACAGGCTGAAAAGAACAATCACAGCCAAGGATATTGGGAAATTTACGGGTTTTACGATGAAATTGTAGAGCAACTTAGCAGAATTTTAAATGATGCCCGCGAACAACATTACTTAATCTACGAAAATGATCTTAAGTTTGTAGAAATTCCTGAAAATGATGCGGTAAATCAGAGCAATACTTTTGATCGAGCGAAATTAAGCAGAAAATTAACGAAATTTAAAGCTGAAAAAAGGAAGGAGCTACAATATGAGCGAGAAAAATCGTGCATCTAACGCTAACAAAGTTGGTTTGGGTAGTGAGGAGATGAAAATTTACTACTACGAGCAATCCCACACTCTAATTTTCGACGAAGGCACAAAATATAGGACGGTTGAGCTACCGTCTACTGTTGGGGCTGATGCTGTCAAAGATATAATTGACGTAATCAAACGGGATCGGGAAAGGGCGGATGATGGTTAAGAAAGCGTGTATACATTGAGGTAAGCAAAGGGACAAGGATGAGAAATAGTAAATTAAAAAGGGGAAATGGACACTATGACAAACACAATCGAAAAATTAAACGGATTTATCGACAAAGGGAACGACTTATTAAAAAGCAAACCTTCAAGTCTTGCATTGGAGTTAAAGCGAGTGGTAGACGCAGAATCCCATCGCATTAAGTTTGATAACACTATCGAGGATAAATTTACAGAGGATAAAAAAATGAGACGAGACTTTGCCAAGCAAGCACTTAAAATCGCAGCAGAATTAAAAGACGAATATGCAAGCGTTGGAAAAGAAGCAACTACTTTGGCTCGCAAGGAGCTCCTAAATAAGCCCGCAGTGCCTACGGACGACTTACTTACCGCAGAATTTGCGTTGGATCTCAAAAAGCTAAAAACTAAGGCGTCAATTAAGATGACGGGCGATGAATTAGAACAGCAGCTCGAAGGTTTGCTTGCGAAATACCCCGATAAATACTTTGCAAATGAGCTATACGAGGCATACGACACGCTTAGTGCATCGGTCTTAGCTGCCAATGGAGATACGCAGACACGTAAAAAGCTCGCTAGTACATTTGAACAGCTGGAAAACGCAGCGTTGACGGAAGAACAGCAAGCCGCAAAAGGTGCAATCACGTACTTCGGTGACTACGAAAATACGCAACTATTTAAAGATTTTTTACAACCGTACGACGGTTTAACGCGAGCAATCGGTGGACAATATGCAAAGTATTTTAACGACGGAAGAGCTGGCATTGAAGCGATTGAGACTGAAGAGCGCGAAGAGTTTGAAAGAGAGAATGCAGCACTAATCGCAAGAGGCGAGCGTGCTAGCAGATTATCGCTTTAATAACAATAAGAACGGGGGAGCCTTAACGGGTTCCCTTTTATTTTGCATTAAAACACGAAAGGATGACGGAATAATGGCGGAAGAAACACTCGAACAACAACAGGCGCAACTAAAAAAGATTATCACAGCCTCCAGGAAATACAAAAAGATTTATGACACAAACGCAAATGTTAATAAGTCCAAAATCGCCAAAGCGGAACGCGATTTATTGGTGCTTAAAGGCATCGCAAACGGTAACGGTTTAATGGCTAAATTGGCAACTAAAGTTCACGCAGCGCTTGAGGCAGCGCTAACAGCAGCCAAGGAGAAAAACGAAAATAAACTCGCCAAAGTCGCGGAATTACACAGTGCTGCAGAGGCAGAAGCCGAACGGCTAGAGCGGGAAATGAGAAAGGAATGAGGATATGGCGATAACTTTAAAAGCTGTCTTAACGGTAACTGACCGGCTTTCCGGGCCACTTCAGCGAGCTACACGATTAGTTGAACGGATGGACTCGCAGACAAAGAGCGCTGATAGGGCGCTTAGTCGGACGGGTAGAACTGGACACCGAGCGTTTAGTGACGTAGGGAATGCGGCAAATAGCGCAACTAACGGAATGAGCCGTGCAGTTAAGGCGGTTGGTGGGCTAACTGTAGCTATAGGTGGAGCGATTGGCGGGGCGAAATTACTCGACGCTACTTTAGGCGAAGCAATGCGCTACGAACAAAGCGAAGTTTTAGTGAGCGCTATGCTGGATGATCGGAAGCTATCTAAGCAGTATACCGCAATGGTGCAACGCCTGGCGGAGAAATCACCACTCATGGACACGTCAACAATGATGGACAGCTCGAAGGCATTTATCGGTATTACTAAGTCTATGCCATCGCTGGAAAAGGCATGGGGAATCGCTGAAAAGCTATCCATTATGGATCCCGAGCAAGGACTTCAAGGCGCAGTGTATGCGATGAAAGAGTTAGCAAGCGGGGACGGCGTATCTATGGCAGAGCGGTTCGAAATGCCAAAGTCAGTCGTTAACTCGATTAAAAACTTATCTTTTGAAGAACAGCTCAAAGCAATGGACGAGTATCTCGCTAAGACCGGTATCACGACAAAAACCGTCGAAAAGATGGGTGGTACAACGGTTGCAAAGTGGAATCAAGTTAAGGAAAAGCTACAGTCTACGTTTAGAACGATGGGTAAATCGGGCAATTCGCAAATAGGTAAAGCACTCGACGGGGTACTCGCCGGTCTCGACAAAGGCGCTTTTAACCGAATAGCCAAGAAAGTCGATGCCGGTCTTGGAAACGCCATTGAAAAGGTCGCTAACTACGTGAAGAAAGTCGACTTTAAAGACCTTGGCGAAAAGGCTACCGCAGCTTTCGATAAGATGACGAAAGGCGCCAAATGGGTGAGCGATAACTGGTCCACGATTACAAAAGTCGTAAAAGGCGTTGCCATCGCCTTCATTGCGCTTAAATCGCTATCGTTCTTAGTCGGTACGTTCACGACGATTTCAAAAGCGGTCAGCATCGGAATTAAAGTGTTTAAGACGGTAACGAAGGTAATCGGATTCGCCCGTAAAGCCTTCACGCTCATACGACTAGCCATGCTACTATTCCCCGGATCTTGGATTGTGGCGGCAATTGGCGCAGTTATTGCAATAGCAATTACGCTTTATAAGCATTGGGACACGGTAAAGGCGAAAACTAAACGCTTATGGGACGCACTTGGCGGAATCAAAGGTGTTGTGCGCGTGATGACTGGACCACTCGGCATTATTATCGGAGCTGCCGTTGACCTAGCGAAAAACTGGGACAAGACGAAAGGCGTGTGGGAAAACGTGTGGGGCGCTATTAAGCGTTCGGCTGCGGAATCCGTGAACTCAGTTATCGGCGGCATTAACGAAATGATTAAGACGATTAATAAGTTGCCAGGCGTTAATATTCCGGTAGTTGCGAAAGTTGACTGGGGAAATTCTAAGGCGACAATGCCTGCGAAAGTGCTAGACAAGAAAGTGCCGAAACTCGGTAACCTTGTAAATTATGCGCCTAAAACCGCAACTCATCCGACTAATGCAATTGCGGGAGCTGCGAAACCTACTCCTGCTCTTGATCTTGCGAATTACTCGTCGTTACCAGGACATAAAGGCGGTTTAGCGCGTGTGGGGCACGATAATTATATAGCGAGATTGCACGAAGGTGAGCGTGTGCTTACGAAAGAACAAAACAAAGAGTATTCCAACGGTACTAATGGAGTGAATGTGAGTTTTGAGGGAGCAATTTTCAACGTACGTCAAGAAAGCGATATTAGGAAAATCGCAAAAGACTTAGCAACATTAATTGTAAGGTCTAAAAATGCCGGAAACTAGCTCGCCGTTTTTCAACCGTGCCAGAATCGCAATATACCAGAAGTAGAATAATTGTAGTTATTTTGTGGGTGTAGGCATAGCGTCTGCACTCGCAACTTACATAATTTGCGGATATCTAATAGAAGGAAGTCTTGCACAGGCAGTGCAATTAGTTGCGTTTAATCAGCGTCACGACATCGCTTAAATGTAACATGTCCGGAAAGTCGCGCACTATATAGAAGGAACGCAAAATAACGATGCTACATAGCTTTACATTTTTCGCTGGATTACCTACTCGACGCCATAAATGCACGCGCCCTTAAAACACTTTGGCATTACATGACGCAAATACGACGCATTATATAGAAGAAACTCGAAAATGTAGCGTAAGATTACGTAAGTAAAGATATAATACTTGACGTTACTTCACCTACTCGCGTTGCTTGCCGGATGGGCGCCTTTCAAACTCACGGGGCTAGTCGTTCCTAAACGTATAGCTTTACGGTCGGGTCGATTAGCGCCTGTTAAGCGTTCATAAACGTTATTGTAATTAATTTATAAACGTTCATATAAATGGTTGACCTTTACGAACGTATAGCGTATACTTACTTTAACAACAACGGACGAAGGGGTGCGATAGCATGACGGTTAAGACGTTTGCATATATCCGCGTGAGTAGCAAAGAACAAAATGAGGCACGCCAGCTCGACGCTATGAAGGCGCTAGGCATTAATGACCGCGATATTTATCTCGATAAGGCTAGCGGTAAAGATACGAATAGACCGCAATACCAAGCGCTTAAGGCGAATGTGCGAGAAGGCGATACGGTAGTCTTTGAATCAATCACGCGATTATCTCGTAATATGGACGATGTGAAAAACGAGTATAAGTGGTTCGTGGATAAGGGCGTGCTATTGCGCTTTATTAAGGAGCCTATGCTAGATAGTAAGGCGGATGCACAAGGCGTTATAGACCGCGCTATGGCTGACATCATCCTAACGCTACTGGCTGCCTTTTCACAGCAAGAGCGCGAGCAAATTCGGGATCGACAACGCGCAGGAATTGAGGCCGCAAAGAAACGTGGTAAACACTTGGGAAGGCCGAAGAAATCCTATGCAACAATGAGCGCAGCTGAACGACAAGACTTTGCGCAACAATATAACGCATGGAAAGCTGGCAAGCAAACTGCGGTCGAAACGTTTAATCGTTTAGAATTAACAAAGACAACATTCTATAAGATCGTTAAGGAATACGAGGACGCTACCGAGTAAGTCGGGGTGTCTTTTCTTTTGCGTATACCCCCCACCCCCGTCATTCGTTGTGGCTTTCTCTGAGCCCCGCTATTTGCGAGCAATTTTTTATCATTCGGGGGTAAAAATTTGCGTAAATCTTGATGTAACAAATCGATAAAATACTAAGATTTGTATTCTTGCGTTTGTTTAACTTGCCATTCCCAGTTGTTGCGTTGTAAAATAATAGTCAATACAAGCGTAATGAAATACGTCATAGTGCGAATATACGTTTTATAAGTTATAACGCTTAGTGTCCGGTACGTGTGCGTTTAGGGTTCCGAGGTAAGGATCGTTTATTTACCATTGATAACCCGAATGCAATCGCATCATGTGGCTGCGGTTCATCGTTCCGAACAGCAAAAGTTACAGGAACTCCTGAAAATTGTTAAAGTACAATATAACAAAAGGCCTATTGGTTGTGTTCGCACAGCGATAGGCCTTCTTTAAACATGGGGGGATTAAATGAGCAACAAAGATCGGGGGAAGGTTTGGCTTGGTGTTGCCGGGTTAGTTGAGAATGAAAACGGCGAATGGCTCGTTGTAATGAAACGGTACGGTGGTCTGGATGGCATGTGGTCATTGCCGGCAGGATTTGTCCAACCAGGCGAGACACTTGACCAAGCATGCCACCGTGAATTAAAAGAAGAAACAGGAATAGAAGCTTCGCTACAGGGATTGCTGGGTCTGCGGACAGGCGTTCTTAGGAATGACATTAGCGATAATATGGTAGTTTTTTATTTAACAGCAAATACCCTGGAGCAATCAATTAAAGTACAGTTGGATGAATTATATGATGTAAAGTGGATTTCACCGGAAGCATTGAAAAACGATACGCGTACATCTCTTATGATTTTAGAATTAGTGGACTCTGCATTAAAAGCTAAACCGGCAACGCTAGAAAAGCTGGAAAACGATAATATTTTTGGCTATACCGACTACAAATTGTACTTCTAGTAAAACCGCATCTAGTAAGAAAAAACCACCAAGTCATTGAAACCATTGTCTCTATCAGTTACACTAATGTGAGAGAATATGGAGGAATAAACAGATGACTGGTGGATTTTCAATTATCCAATTAATACTATCGATGCTCATTTTTATAGTAATGTTTTTTGGCATCGGCTTCTTGCTAAATATGTTGCTGCGTGCTACATGGTT
The DNA here is from genome assembly GCF_008638315.1 of Rummeliibacillus sp. TYF-LIM-RU47. Classification (NCBI taxonomy): domain Bacteria; kingdom Bacillati; phylum Bacillota; class Bacilli; order Caryophanales; family Caryophanaceae; genus Rummeliibacillus; species Rummeliibacillus sp. TYF-LIM-RU47. The sequence goes on from NZ_VVIR01000002.1 coordinate 236,551, forward strand.
TATGGCATTCTTATATCCAATTGTCGTGATCTTTATTGTAGATAATGTAAGCTTTTTAGATTATTTCTTCAAAGCGGGCACAGCATTTCCAGCATTGGGCCACCGCTTGGCATCTTTGCAACTCGCTGATATTTTAATTCTTGCTAGCGGGTTAGTGGGTGCTATTATTGCAGGAATAGTCATGAAGATTCTGCGTAAAATGGGCTATCAAATGTTTTAATTATGTAATCTATATCGTTAAAATCGAAAAGAGATGTCAAATGCCAGAGGAATGGCGTTTGACATCTCTTTTTATATGGGCAATTAAAAGTAATAAATGATACAAGATAAGAGTATGCCCAATAAGCAGCCGAAAAAGACTTCAATCGGACGGTGGCCAAGCAATGTTTTCAAATCTTCCATCTTTTCCTGACCATTTTTTTCTGGTAACGTCTTTGCCTTTTCGACAAAGGTTTGCAAATCCTTACGCATTTGATTAATGACAATAGCTTGCTGTCCTGCCTGATAACGAATGCCTGTAGCATCGAACATGACAATAATGGAAAAGACAGCTGAAACAGCAAAGAGTGAGGATGTAATACCGTGTTCAAATGCAATAGCGGTTGTAAGAGATGATACAGCCGCGGAGTGCGAGCTCGGCATGCCTCCTGTAGATGTGAATAGGCCAAAGTCTACTTCCCTTGTTGCTATAAAGTGAATAGGGATTTTCACAAACTGTGCGATAAAAATGGCCAGTAAAGCGGATATTAATGGTGTGCTTTGTAAAAATTCCAAATGTATCATCACCTTTTAGCAGTTATATCTTTACTATACCATAAGGCTTTTTCTACTTCATTTCTAAGCAACCCTATTGCGAACATTTCGTAAATTGAAATACTTTGCTATAATGAATTGAGAAAATAATAATAGAAAAGAGTGAAAAGTATGCAGATTATACAAGAAATCAAAAGTTTTGCGACTGTAGATTCGGACGTTCTGATTGTTGGTGTGTCAAAAAATCAAGAAAATGTAGAGAAATGGGCTGAATTTGTACAATTCTTCGGTGAACCCATGGAAGAATGGGTAAAAAGCGGCGATATACAAACAGATACAAAATCAATTACAAAGATTCCTGTATTTACAAAAGAAGCAAAGGTAAAACGCCTTTTGTTTATCGGACTTGGCAATCGTAAATCCCTTTCAAAGGAAACATTACGCGCGGGATTTGGTTTAGCAGGAAAAGCTCTACATAAGATGAAAGCAAGTAATATTTCCCTATGGGCAGACTCCTTTACAACAGATGAAATTCTTCCTGAAGAAGTTTCTAATTTAGCTGCTGAAGGCATTGTGATGGGGAGTTATACTGTTGAAAATTATAAAACCACAAGCAATGAGCAGGATATCACAATTGAACAAATCAGCTTTATTACAGATGCAGAACCTGAAAAAGTTTTTGCAGGATATCATAAAGGAGAGGTATATGCGGTTGCTGTAAATGAGGCGCGTACACTGATCAATAGGCCAGGGAATTTGCTGACATCTACAAAATTAGCAGACTATGCAGTTGAATTGGCAAAAGAATATAATTTGGAAGTAGAAATTCTAGATAAAGCCCAACTAGAAGAATTGGGCATGGGTGCAATTCTTGCTGTCAATAAAGGATCAAAAGAAGAGCCTCGTATGATTACATTAAAATACCAAGCAACAGAACAATGGGAAGATGTCATTGGACTGGTCGGTAAAGGTGTAACATTTGATACTGGCGGTTACTCTCTTAAAACAAAAACGGGCATCGTTGGCATGAAAGGTGATATGGGCGGAGCAGCTGCCGTTCTTGGTGCTATGCGTATTGTCGGTGAAATGCGTCCAAACAAGAATGTTATTGGCGTAATTGGATCTACAGACAACATGATTTCTGGCGATGCGTTTAAGCCGGATGATGTCATTACTACTTTCAGCGGCAAAACAGTAGAAATTTTAAATACAGATGCAGAAGGCCGTCTTGTACTTGCAGATGCAGTAGCTTATGCGAAACAACAAGGTGCCAATACGCTCATAGATTTAGCTACTCTTACAGGTGGCGTAATTACTGCACTTGGTTATGATAAAACGGGTGCCCTTACTAATGATGAATCATTCTATCGTTCTTTTGTAGAAGCAGCAAACAAAACAAACGAATTTGTATGGCAGCTTCCTTTAACAGAAAATGATAAAAAGCGCATTCGGAAAAGTGATGTGGCAGATTTGAATAATTCTCCTGGCGGTGATGGCCACATGATTTTTGGTGGTGGATTTATCGGTGAATTCGTTGGCGATACACCGTGGATTCACTTAGATATCGCAGGGACTTCAGATGCGATGAGTGCATATGATTTCGGACCAAAAGGCGGCACAGGCGTTATGGTAAGAACCCTCGCAGCATTTATTGATCAACTCGCTAATAGTACAGAGGAATAATAGGCCAAATCCTAATCAAGCACTATCCCTTCTCATAAGATAATACAGAGAGGAGGGAGCATGATGTATCCATTCGGGTTTGGTTATGGAGGTTTCGGCGGGCCGTTCTTAGGTGGTTTTTTAGGTAGTTTTGTGGGCTCGGCTTTCCGTCCGTATCCAGTATATCGTAGACCATTCTATCCAGTTTATAGAAGACCTTACTGGTGGTAAAAATAAAAAGTTTCTATTCTATCATTGTTTGATAGGATGGAAGCTTTTTAGTTTACCAAACTTTACATATAGATGGGTTGAAAGCAACGGGTAAAATTAGCTATTATGGTATAGTGTGAAAAATAGATTGATTAAAGGAATTTATTGAAATGAGAAACCCATATGTATACGGATATTTGCCGTTCATAACCATTATATTATTTAGTTTGACCTTCGGGCTTTTTACAGTGACTGAATCTCTAACTTTATTTAAATCAGTAGGGATTTATTCAGGAATGAGAGAGTTTTTATCAGAAATCCAACTGCGTATTTTTCTATTGATTGTCTTTGCTCTAGTTTATTTTATGGTACTAGCTGCATTTAAATTAATAGGTGAGACAATTCATGAGTTAGCCATGCTATTTTTCTCAAAAGATGCAGAAGGCAAGACGGTGAATGAAGCACGTGGGGGGTATGTTATCTTTTTCTTTGGTGGCATTGCTTCTGCGGTAGGAATTTCGTCTTTTTGGCTATTAGCACTTATTTTTGTCTTGACCGTGTTTATTTATTTTGTTTATGTCATCTACAAATTGAGCAACCATATGACTCTTGGCGCGACAGTCGGCGTAATGCTTTTTGAATTAACTATTTGGCTTATCTTTTTAGCATTGATTGTCTATGTCGTATTTAAACTATATAACGGCATTGTTTCTAGTTTGCCTTTTTCATAAGGTAAGGAAAGAGCACATTGAATGATGTTTGACCATTCAACGTGCTCTTTTTATGGTTGCATGATTTTTGAGAAAATGCGGTGATGGACTTTAGCAGCTTCTAATGCTTGCATGTTTTGCGGTTGGTCATAGCCAATCCATACAGCAGCGGTATAACGATCGGTCAAACCAGCGAGCCAGTAATCACGATAATCATTTGTAGTACCTGTTTTCGCACCTACATAAGGAGCGTCTACATGAATACCAACACCTGTCCCGTTCTTGACAACATCAGCCATTAAAAAGCGGATATGTTCAACAGTGCTTGGAGACCAGACAGTCCTCGTAGGACTTTTCCATTTATATAAGAGGTGTCCGTTTTGGTCTTTCACACTCCGAATTGTGTGAGGTGTCCGGTAATCTCCATCTATAAAGCTCGTATAAGCACTTGCTAGATCTGCAGTGGTAAGGCCGTGCGTCAAGCCTCCAAGAGCAGATGGATATTCATAATCTTCTTTACCGATTGGTAAATGAAGTGGCTTTAAGTATTGGAAAGCTGGGGTTATCCCCACTTGTGCTAATAACCGGATAGCTACTGTATTGTAGCTATATCTAAAGCCTTGTTGGATGGTCACATTGCCAAGCACTTGACCACCATAGTTTTTGGGACAGTAATTGCTAATACAATAAGGAGCTCCACTCACAATTGTATTAGGTGTTGCTTTCGTCTTTTCAAAATACGGTGCATAATCTATAAGTGGTTTGAATGCTGATCCTGGTTGCCGAGCCGCTTGGTAACTGCGGTTAAAGTCATACTTTCTATAATGCTTTCCCCCATAGATACTCACAATCTCGCGGGTATCATTATCGATAACCACTGCAGATGATTGGAGGGTGCCATAGTGAGTTAACAGATTATCAATTGCTGTTGTATCCATCGCTTGTTTAGTAGGAGATAAGGCTGTCTCGATAACAAGCCCTTTATTCAGCAAATGGTTGACGCGCTTTGATAGTTTTGCTTCTACTTTTTTGCGCTCGAGCGGTGTTTTGGCCAACTGCCGTTCTTTCGTATAGCCTTCCTTAGAGGCAACGAGTGAACGAAATTCGTTGATCACATAGGTGCTATAGGCAGGGTAGAGCTGCACTTTTCTTTTTAAGGCGAATGTAATTTTTTCTCGTTTCATTTTTTTTGCTTCTTGGTGGCTAATGATCCCTTTTTCAGCCATTTTATCTAGTAAGCGCTCTTGCCTTTTTTTCGTGTTTTCAAAATGGCGAAGCGGATCATATAGTGTAGGATTATTCGGTATGGCTGCTATAAAGGCCATCTGAGCTTTGGATAAATGTGTAACGGGCTTATTAAAGTAATAGGTGGCAGCACCGTTTACACCATATGCGCCATTCGCAAAATACATTTCATTTAAGTACATATTAAGTATTTCATCTTTTGATGTTTTACGTTCAAGCTCATAAGCGTAAAAAATTTCAAGCAATTTTCGCTCATACGTTTTTTCCTGAGACAAGTAACGCATGCGGACTAACTGTTGCGTAATGGTGCTGCCACCTTGAGAAGCACTGCCGTTTTCATTATTTTGGACAAATGCTCTGGCAATGCCTGATAGGTCAAAGCCAATATGTTCATAGAAATCCGCATCCTCGCTATTTATGAACAGCTGTTGCATAAATGTAGGTATATCCGATATTAAGAGCGGCTTTCTCCATTCTGTATATTCCTCTGAAAAAGTTTTATGGTCCCGATCCTTTAAAACAGTAGGATTCAATATATTGGGTGCCTCCAATTTTATAGTAGAGGTGAATTCTTTTTCAAAAGCTTCGGCTGTCTGCATTTCTTCTGAAATCTTTCCGATAAGAATAAATAGCAAAGGCAGACTGCATAAAACAATAAAAAAACCTACTGCTCTTCGCACGAAATTTTCTCCTTTATTCTTTAAATATGGGTATTAAGCCATTTAAAAGAATAGCATATTTCCTTCGCGAGTAGCAGTAGATTCTAATTATTTTTGTTCCAGTATATCTTCCAAATGCTGAACCGCCTTTTTTCGAGCAAAATGAAGGGTAAACCAAGCGATAACAAATAAGGCACCTGTTACATAAAAGACAGAAGAGATGCCAAAAATACCACTGACTATTCCACCAAACACAGGACCTATGATATTTCCTAAAAAGCGGAAGCTGGTGTTATAGCCCATCACTTCGCCTTGTACCACTACTGGCGCTTCTCTACGGATTAAGGCAGTTGTGGCAGGTATCAATCCACCCATTGCAATTCCGTATAAGAATCGAAGTATAACGAGTTGCCATAAAGCGGTTACCATGGCTTGCGGTACCATAAAGACTACGGCTATTAATAGAAGCATAAGCATAACTTTTTCATATCCAATATGATCTCCGAGCCGGCCCCAAATACGAGCAAACAGCAGGTTTCCTAGACCTGTTGCGCTGAATGTCAGCCCTGAAAGGAATGTCAATTGGGCAGTAGTGGTAGTTAGTTCCGATACATAAAGTGACAATAGCGGCTGAATACTAAAGTTCCCGATCTGAATAAGAGCTGTAATTAACATGACATTAAATAATAGACGGTGTTTAGTGATACCACGTAATACTTCCAATTGTGTATAATGGACAGCATTAACCTTTCTTTTCTTACGGATTTCATGGACTAGCGTGATGACAAGTAAGGTTGCAGTAGCAATAGAAGCAGAAGTGATATAGAAGGTGTATTTAAAGCCAAACGAATCGGCTAGCAGACCGCCGACAATCGGTCCAAACAAAGAACCGGTGACACTTCCCATTTGTAATGTCCCTAAAATCTTCCCTGCTGATTCCTTGGGTGTTTGTGAGCTAATAAAGGCTAGCGATGTTGGAATAAACCCAGTTACTACCCCCATGGCCAATCGAAGGAAAAAGAACTGTTCTACATTTTGAACATGTCCCATAAAGAATATACTGACAGACAGGCCTATACCGTTAATAATCAAAATCGGCTTATAGCCAAAGCGGTCAGCAATGCGCCCCCAGATGGGAGACATTAAAAAAGCCGTAATAAAGGTAGCGCCAAAAATCAAGCCAGACCATTTTTGAACGTATGCTTCAGTAAAGTTGCCTAATGTGTTGATATACAACGAAAGAAAAGGCATGATCATCGTAGTTGTTCCGGAAACAAGCATATTGGAAATCCACATGATGATAAAATTGTGTTTTTGTTTTGGATTCATATACTCACTACTTTCTGTAATATTAATACAAATTAAATCCTTCCATCAGCAAGGCTAATGAAAAAAAAAGTTAGTTATGATAGACTAGGATTGCTATATGATAGTTGTTTATTTACTGGAACGATATATGTATCTTTCCCCACAACTTAATTAACAAACATTTAATCTTAAGGAGATGCGAATATGTCAAATTTGTACCCACAGTTGTCAAATGAAGTAGCTGACAATGAAGTATTAGTTGAAATGAACACGAACCAAGGCAGCGTTAAAATCAAATTATTCCCTGAGTTGGCGCCTAAAACAGTTGAAAACTTCTTAACACACGCTAAAAATGGTTACTACGAAGGAATCATTTTCCACCGTGTCATTAAAGATTTCATGATTCAAGGTGGAGACCCAACTGGTACAGGTATGGGTGGAGAAAGTATTTATGGTAGCTCATTTGAAGATGAATTTAACCCTGAATTAATGAATATTCGCGGTGCGCTTTCTATGGCCAATGCTGGTCCAAATACAAACGGCAGCCAATTCTTTATCGTGCATATGTCTGAAGTGCCAGCAAATATGATTGGCCAAATGCAAGATGCTGGATTTCCAGAAGAAGTAATCCAAGCTTATAAAGAGCGCGGAGGCACACCATGGTTAGACGGCAAGCACACTGTGTTTGGACAAGTTGTAGATGGCATGGATATCGTTGATAAAATTGCAGATGCAAAAGTAGGATTCCAAGACAAGCCAGTAGAAGATATTGTCATCCAATCAATTAAAGTAGTCGAAAAATAACAAGGGGCGTTCACTAAATGAATGCATGGATATTAAACGAATTCCTTTACTTTCCAGAAGATAAGTCAGAATATATACCAGCCGTTATTGAGCTAGCTATTATTCTAGTGTTATGTGTTCTTGTTTTTAACTTTTTTAGAAGAAAAGCAAGAAGAGATGCCGAGAAGACAAAAGAACTGGAAGAAAAAATTGCAAGAGACAAAAATTCCTCAAAACAGCATTAAAAGAACTCCTGTATTAGTCGTAAAAAACTAATACAGGAGTTTTTGTTATGTTAAGGCATGGGTGAACCGTTTTATTCCTTCTTCTACTAGTGAACGAGGGCAGCTGACATTCATGCGCAAAAATCCTTTGCCTTGTTCGCCGTATTTAGAACCAGGCTCAAGAGCCAATCGCCCTTTTGTGAGGAGCAAATCCATGATTTCCTCCTCTGTTTTGCCTGTTTTTCGGTAATCAATCCACAGCAAGTATGTAGCATTCGGTTTATAAATATGAATGCCTTCGATTTCAGTTAAACGGCTAATGGCAAGGTCCATATTTTCAGAAATATAGGGTAGCAATTGTTCTAGCCATTCTTCTCCTTCTTTTGAATACAAAGCTTTTAGTGCCACACCGGCAAAAATATTTAAGCTCATTTGAGCATGCTTCACCATATGTTCTCGCAAACGCGCTCGCAACTCTTCATCTGAGACAATCATCATGGCTACTTGTATACCTGCGATATTGAAGGTTTTAGTCGGTGCCATACATGTGATGATTCTATTTTTAGCATCGCCTGCAACTTGAGCAAGAGGTGTATGTTTTCGACCATCCAATATAAGGTCTGCATGGATTTCATCTGAGAGAATTAGCACATCGTTTTTCTCACAAATACGGGTGATTTCTTGAAGAGTTTCGATAGACCACTCAAAGCCGCCAGGATTATGAGGGTGGCATAGGATAAACAGTTTTACGTCTTCCTGTTGCGTCATATTGTCAAACTTTTCAAAATCAAAGCTATATACGCCGTCTACCTCATCCAATGGGCATTCTTTTACCGTACGATTTAAATTCTTTGGTACATTGAAGAATGGGGGATAGATGGGTGGCGTGATGATGACCGCTTCATTTTCTTTTGTAAATGTTTCTACAACTGCAGCAATGGCCGGTACTACCCCTTGCTGATATAAAATCCACGATGGGTCAATTGTAAAACCATGACGTTTTTTGGCCCAGTCAACAAAAGCCTGAGTACCTTCTGCATCTTCAAATGTATAGCCAAAAACAGGGTGCTCAAGACGTTTTTTAAATGCATCAATTAAAACGGCAGGCGCAGCAAAGTCCATATCTGCAATCCACATCGGCAGTATATCATTCGGGTCTTCTAATTGATAAATTTCAGCCATTCGATCCCATTTCACTGAGTTTGTAAGAGATCTATTTTCTATCTGATCTAATATGCTCAAAACAATTCCCCTTTTCTTTTTTTACAATTATGTTATCATATCCAATAGAATAAGAAAGCAAATAAGGTGAAAAACGATGGAAAATATCGAAATGAATAGAAAAGCCATTCTTACATTAGAGGCTTGGAATCCATTTAATATGAAAGATTTTCGCTATGATACAGAGGCAGCGGATGTAGTAGCGGCCCTGCAATATATTGATGATCCTTCTGAATTGGGCAAAAAAATTCAGCATATATATGAACAGTCATTTGAGCAATGGATTCCGATCGAGAAGTGTGTTGAGATTTCGTACAAGCTATTGGCTATTAAATTTGAAGCGAAATGCATAGTATAAGTGAATCTGCTTTATTATCTAAAGAAAAAAACCAATGAAAACAAGTGAATTGTTTTCATTGGTTTTTTATTATTGGCGAATGAACGAGCTTTTGACCCCACAATTCAAATAGTGGGGGTAATTGCCCTTAATTCGCGATTAATTTCATACACTTATAGGAAATAACCTGCTAAGCGAAGTTTTTATTCTGCATCCTGAGTAAGGCCATCTACTAAATTAGATACTGGTACTTCAAGCGCATTTGATAATATTAATAACGTTTGAGTGGAAGGTACTTCTTCACCTGATTCAAAGCGCGCTAATTTTTCAACGCCTACTCGAGTTTTTAAAGATAATTGATCAAGCGTCAGATTACGTTCTTGTCTCAACTTTGCTAATTGTGTTGAAAGATGATCTTGCATAAAACAGCACCCCTTGTCGGAAATTTTTCTCTACTTTGTGGGGGAGTAAAACACCCACTCATTGGAGCTTCATGTGAAGTCTTACCAATATCTGATGAATCATAATGCAGTCCTACCATCAAAATAATAGGGAAACTTCTCATTTATTACCTAATAATAGTATAACATGTAATTCCTTTAATCAAAAATATGTTTCTTGGCAACTCTCACTATTCACAATTTATACACAATTCTATCGTAATTCAAACACTGTTAATATACTAAAAGCTACTTTAAGAAGTTTTCGTAGATTCCTTGTATGAATACGATGATGATAGCAATTGGCGCTAATAGGGAATAGCAAAAGAACCAAGAATACAATAAAAAATACAACCGAAAGGAATTTGATGAAAAACAGCTGGCAAGACAATAAAGACAAGCTCAGGATCTTGGTCGGATGTAAACCCTAATGCAAATACTGCTGGGAAGATGACAAGCCCTGCAAGAAGGGAAATTCCAATATTCAGCCAAGCCACATTAAAAGCTGACCCCACGATTTTTTCTATTTTAGGTAAGTATGAATATAGGCCATCATCGTAGCGACACCGACACTTAAAAAAAGTAAGATTGGGATTGTCCCATTGCCAACAAAAATGTTTTCCCAGTAAGATATGACCAATATGGGACAAACATGAATTTAATTCCTTCAAATGCTTCGTCTAGTATGATTGAACGAATAGCAAGGACAATGAAAAATATGAATAATATCAGCAACATCCATTTACTTGCTTTTTCAATACCGTTTTTCACCCCTCCAAGTACCATCCAAATCGTCAAAATCATAAATAAGCCTTGTGCAATGACTACTTCCCACGGATTTTGGGTAAGAGTAGTGAAAAGATGGCTATAAAAGGTTTGGCTTGTGCTGGTAAGCTTGAATGATATCGCCCGCATGAGATAACTCAATATCCAGTCGCCTACTACACTGTAGAAAGAGAGAATACTAGACAAGATAAAGCCGGCCTTTCCTGTTAAAACCATGCTGTACCCGGAGCTTGTTTTTTGAATGAATTGACGGCATCTGTCTGACCTCGTCATCCAATTAAAAATTCAGCAATCAATATTGGCAATCCTATTAGTAACAAACTGATTTTGATGCGAATTGATCCCTATTGGACGAGTTTTGTGCCCTCTTTTCAAGGAAGGATTGTTTTATTTATTTTACAACAATAATTTATTAGAAAGTACTGAAGCTTATAAAAAATTAACGAAGCTGAATATATATTGTTGTTGAGCCAAACAATCACAAACTGGCTGCAGTCATCCAAAATATAAGTGATTCTATACTTCTTAGGATTCTTTTCAAAAATGAGGAATTTTTGCTCGACATAACGGTCTATGCTATAATTTTGTTGAAAAAATGTATATAGAAGTCACGGAAAGTAGGAAGGATTATGGCGAAAAAATATAAAGTAGGAGATGTGCTTACAGGAAAAGTAACTGGTATTCAGCCATATGGCGCATTTGTTGCATTAGACGAGACGACGCAAGGGCTTGTGCATATTTCAGAGATCACATATGGTTTTGTGAAAGAAATTTCTGATTTTCTGACAATTGGACAAACAGTAGAAGTAAAAGTTTTAGAAGTAGATGATGACGCAAAAAAAATCAGCCTATCTATTCGTGCATTAAAAGAGCGTCCACCTATGAGAAAAAAAGAAGCAGTCCCACGCAAATCGCTTCAAGACCGTGTAGATGAAAGTGATTCAGTTGGGTTTAACTCATTAAAGGTTAAGCTTCGTGATTGGATTGAAGAATCAGGTATTAAGTAAAAAAGCTAATTCGCATATTATTTTGCGAATTAGCTTTTTTTTCGGATTGCAAATTGGGGAAACTTTTTCTCAAGCCTTACAAGGAAGTTGTAGGCTATAATCCACTGAAGAAGATTATTTTCTTATTTTGCGAAGACGGTATTGCAGATTCTGCCTGCTCATGCCGAGAGCGGCTGAAGCTTGTGTAATATTGTGATTATATTTTTCCATTACTTTATTTAAATAATATTCTTCCGCTTCTCTCAAGTAGTCATCAAGTGGAAGTAGTTCTTTTTCTTGCTGTACGACAAAATAGTCTGCACTTTTTGAAGAAGAACTGTATGTTTGTGTTTTCCATTTGAAATGAAGTGGTAGCAATTCATAGGTGATTTCATCTTCGTTCGTAACCATAGACATAATATCGTCGAGCAGTATTTCTAATTCCTTCAGATTTCCTGGCCAATCATATTCCATGAATAGTTGCTCTACTTCTGTACTCAAACCGCTCACCGTTCTTCTAAAGCGATTGCTATACCTTCGTAAATAGTCATCTACAAATGGCTTTATATCTTCTCTTCGTGTGTGTAATGGCGGAACTATTATCGTTAAGGCAAAAAAGTAATAGAGCTCTTTGTGCAGTTTGCCTGTTGCAATAAGATCAATTGGATCACTTCCAATGCTTGCAATAAATTGGTGTGATGATTGCTTATATTCATCGGCTAATGTTAAATACTCTTGCTGCAAATCAAGTGGCAAGTATTCAATCCTCTCACAAAAAATGGTGCTAGGCTCAGCCTTTTGCAGTTGTTTCTTCAAGCGTTCAATCATTGCTCGATCTGCCCGCTGGCAAAAGAGAGTCGTGAAATTCCCCGCGGCTCGTGTTGAGGCATGATGGATCGCTTCAGCAATTAAATCTTTTCCTGTGCCAGATTCGCCTACAAGCAATACAGGAAGACGAGCGGCGACAGCTTTTTTAGCTGTTTTAATCACTTCCTGCATCGGTTCTGAGACGGCAGTTATTTGTGAAAAAGTAATTGATTCACCGTAGCGTCTCATGGGTTGATACACTAGCTTTTCTAGTGTGGTAATATCTCGTGCAAACTCAATTGCTCCAATGAATTCTCCATCTTGGATGATGGGAAATGTGTCATTGATTGTTGTAATCTCTTGTCCATTTTGATTCCAATAAGTTTGCTTCACATTTTGGATAGGTTCTTTATTTTGCAAAACTTTGAGCAGGGTACTATCTTCTTTATCAAAATGAAACAACTCTAATATTGATCGATCGTGAACGTCTTCTAAGTGAAGCCCTTCAATTTCCATCATTTTTTCATTGTAAATCAGCGTTTTGCCATGTGCATCGACTGCGTGAATGCCTACTGATACATGCTCTGTCGCAAATTGATAAAACGGCAAAAGATTCTGTGTGGGATTCTCCATTTTTATCACCTTAAAAAATTTTTTTAGATTTTTTTAAATTTTTACTTGAAAAACGCAATATTATTTTGCATTATTATAAGTGTAATCGATAAAGTAATGCAAATTTTTTTTGCGCTCACATAAGGAGGACTAAGAAATGATTCCGTACACAACTGAACCATTAACAGATTTTTCAAAAGAGGAAAATCGCCAAGCATATGAGGTAGCCTTGAAAAAGGTACAAAGCGAAATTGGACAAGATTATCCATTGATCGTTGGGGGAGAAAGAATTACAACTGAAGACAAAATTGTCTCTTATAATCCTGCTAAAAAATCTGAAGTAGTAGGTCGCGTTTCAAAAGCAAACAAAGAAATCGCTGAAAAAGCAATGCAAGTTGCAGATGCAACATTTAAAACATGGAGTAAAGTAAAACCAGAAGTTCGTGCTGATATTCTATTTAAAGCAGCAGCAATTACAAAACGTCGCCGCCACGAAATGTCTGCATGGATGACACTTGAAGCAGGTAAACCATGGGTAGAAGCAGATGCAGATACAGCAGAAGCAATTGACTTCCTAGAATACTATGGTCGTCAAATGTTAGCGCTTAAAGATGGCAAACCTGTACAAAGCCGTCCTGGCGAATACAATAAATTTGGTTATATTCCATTAGGTGTTGGCGTTGTTATTTCACCATGGAACTTCCCATTCGCTATTATGGCGGGTACTACAGTAGCTGCAGTTGTAACAGGAAATACAGTGTTACTAAAACCAGCTTCTACAACACCAGTTATTGCATATAAATTTATGGAGATCCTTGAAGAAGCAGGCCTACCAGCTGGCGTAGTAAACTACATCCCAGGCCCAGGCGCTGAAGTAGGAGATTACTTAGTAGATCATCCACGTACTCGTTTCGTAAGTTTCACAGGTTCACGCGATGTAGGTCTTCGCATCAACCAACGTGCAGCTGTACAAAACGAAGGACAAATTTGGATCAAACGTGTTATCGCTGAAATGGGTGGTAAAGATACGATTGTTGTAGATAAAGAGGCTGACCTTGAGCTAGCTGCACAATCTATCGTTAAATCTGCTTTCGGTTTCAGTGGTCAAAAATGTTCTGCATGTTCACGTGCTGTCATTGTCGAAGATGTATATGATCAAGTTCTTGATCGCGTAGTAGAACTTACAAAAGAATTAACTGTTGGAGATCCAACAGATCACAATAACTTTATGGCTACAGTAATTGATGAAGCAGCATTTAAGAAAGTAACAAGCTACTTCGAAGTGGCTAACAGTGAAGGCCGCATCGTAGCAGGCGGTACTGCAGACGATTCAGTTGGTTACTTTGTTCAACCAACAGTTGTAGCAGACGTAGCACCAGATGCACGTGTAATGCAAGAAGAAATCTTTGGTCCAATCGTAGCAATTTCTAAAGCAAAAGATTTCAATGAAGCACTTGATATTGCAAACAACACTGAATATGGTTTAACAGGTGCTGTCATCTCAACAAATCGTGACCATTTAGAGAAAGCACGTGAAGAATTCTTTGTTGGAAATCTATACTTCAACCGTGGATGTACTGGCGCAATTGTTGGTTACCAACCATTTGGTGGTTACAACATGTCAGGTACTTGCTCTAAAGCAGGCGGTCCAGATTTCTTAACATTGCATATGCAATCTAAATCTGTATCTGAAACTTTATAATGTAATAGATGAAGAGGCGGGCAAACTCGTTTGCCTGCTTCCTTCTAAAAGAGGATTGTAAGCGCGTTCACTCAAACAAGGGGGAAAAAGAAATGACAACTACTTCAACTACATCAAGCAAAATCATTGCTCAAACAAATGAATATGGTGCAAAAAACTATATGCCACTACCAATCGTTATTTCCGAAGCGGAAGGTGTATGGGTTAAAGATCCAGAAGGCAATAAATATATGGATATGCTTTCTGCTTATTCTGCAGTGAACCAAGGGCATCGCCACCCGAAAATCATTGAAGCACTAAAAGAACAGGCAGATCGTGTAACATTAACTTCACGTGCGTTTCACAGTGATCAATTAGGCCCATGGTATGAATTGGTAAGTGAAATGACTGGCAAAGAAATGGTATTGCCAATGAACACAGGTGCTGAAGCAGTAGAAACAGCATTCAAAGCTGCTCGCCGCTGGGCATATGATGTGAAAGGTGTAGAAGATGGCAAAGCAGAAGTAATTGCTTGCAACGGCAATTTCCATGGACGTACTATGCTAGCTGTATCTTTAACATCAGATCCTGAATACCGTCGTGGTTTTGGTCCATTGCTACCTGGTATAAAATTAGTTGATTACGGTGATCTAGAAGCACTAAAAGCAGCTATTACACCAAACACAGCTGCATTCATTATTGAGCCTATCCAAGGGGAAGCGGGTATTATCATCCCTCCAGCTGGTTACCTAAAAGCTGCTCGTGAACTTTGCCGTGAAAATAACGTTCTATTTATTGCGGATGAAATTCAAGCAGGTCTTGCACGTACAGGTAAAATGTTTGCTTGTGAATGGGAAGATGTAAATCCTGATATGTACATTTTAGGTAAAGCTTTAGGTGGCGGCGTATTCCCAATTTCTTGCGTAGTAGCAAATAAAGAAGTATTAGGCGTCTTCAACCCAGGGTCACATGGTTCAACATTCGGCGGTAATCCAATGGCATGTGCAGTATCAATCGCATCACTAAATGTATTGCTTGACGAAAAACTTGCAGAACGTTCATTAGAATACGGCGAATACTTCATGGATGAATTGAAGAAAATTGATCATGACGACATCAAAGAAGTACGCGGACGTGGTTTATTTATCGGTATGGAATTAACTACAGAAGCTCGACCTTACTGTGAAAAGCTAATGGAATTAGGGCTGTTGTGCAAAGAAACACATGACACTGTAATCCGTTTTGCGCCACCACTTGTTATTACAAAAGAAGAGCTTGACTTTGCTCTTGAAAAAATTCGTGAAGTCTTCAAAAAATAAGAAAATAATAGTAAACTTTGAAGTAGAACTATGTTACAATGTTTGCACCTAGAACTACACTAACCATTATTATGAATAAAAGAGGCGAAAAAAACAAAATGGCTGAAAATCTTAACCTGTTTACATCTACACAAGCAGTGATCCAAGAAGCACTTCAAAAATTAGGATACGACGAATCAATGTACGAACTTCTAAAAGAACCGCTTCGTATGCTTGAAGTACGTATCCCCGTAAAAATGGATGATGGTTCTGTTAAAGTATTTACTGGCTATCGTGCGCAACATAACGATGCCGTAGGACCAACAAAAGGCGGTGTTCGCTTCCATCCTCAAGTTTCAGAGGAAGAAGTTAAAGCTTTATCTATGTGGATGACTTTAAAAGCAGGTATTGTTGATCTACCTTATGGTGGTGGTAAAGGCGGAGTTATCTGTGATCCACGCCAAATGTCTATGGGAGAAGTAGAACGTTTAAGCCGTGGCTATGTTCGTGCGACGAGCCAAATCGTTGGACCGACAAAAGATATTCCGGCTCCGGATGTATTTACCAACTCACAAATCATGGCATGGATGATGGATGAATATAGCCGTATGGATGAATTCAATTCACCTGGCTTTATCACAGGAAAACCAATTGTTCTTGGAGGTTCGCAAGGCCGTGACCGTGCAACAGCTCAAGGCGTAACAATTGTTATCGAAGAAGCTGCAAAACGCAAAAACATCGATATTAAAGGCGCCCGTGTTGTAATTCAAGGTTTCGGTAACGCAGGTAGCTTCTTAGCTAAATTTATGAGTGACTTAGGTGCAAAGGTAATTGCTATTTCAGATGCATACGGTGCTTTACATGATCCAGAAGGTTTAGATATTGATTATCTATTGGATCGCCGTGATAGCTTTGGTACAGTTACAACTTTATTTGAAAATACAATAACAAACCAAGAATTGCTTGAATTAGATTGTGATATCCTTGTGCCTGCAGCTATTGAGAACCAAATCACTGCTGACAATGCGCATAATATCCAAGCTAAAATTGTTGTAGAAGCAGCGAATGGTCCTACAACAACAGAAGCAACAAAAATTCTTTATGACCGCGGCATCTTATTAGTTCCAGATGTATTGGCTAGTGCTGGTGGCGTAACAGTATCTTACTTTGAATGGGTACAAAACAATCAAGGTTACTACTGGTCAGAAGAAGAAGTAAATGAAAAATTGCTTAAGAAAATGGTTGAAGCATTTGATAATGTCTATAATGTTGCAGAAACTCGCAATATTGACATGCGTTTGGCTGCATATATGGTAGGTGTGCGAAAAACTGCTGAGGCTTCACGTTTTAGAGGCTGGGTATAAATATAACAAAAGGAGAACATTCATTATATGTTCTCCTTTTTATATTGCAAATTTACATGTTTCTGATTGGGCGTACATTGTCTTTTTTTACAACGCGATAGTTTCGTCTTTCTGAAACAAAGAACATACTTAAACTAATAAGCCCAGCAATCGCCACAAGAGTATAAATTGCTCGTGCACCAAAACTTTGTTGCCCTGCGCCAAATAGTGTTGCTACTACATCAAATTGGAAAATACCGATTAGGCCCCAATTAAGAGCACCTATAACTGTCACTAGAAGTGCAAATTTTTGTAATCCGCTCATTCAGTTCACCTCCACTACTAGTTTGTTGCATTAAGCATGAAATAATTCACATTTAAAACAAAAAAATACGAGAAGAAAATTTCTTCTCGCATTCTTAGCTTAGAGCATCAGGCCGTTCGCCAATATGCTTCCAGTCTTTCACTTCATTATCTTCGTCAAATGAGACAGTTACCTTTGAGACATTTTTTTGCGATAACAGTATATCAACTAAATGATCTCGTATATCATCCACATATGCAAAGCTTAAAGTAGGATCCACCTCAGCGATCAATTCAACATGAAGTGATTCGCCTTCCTTCACTACTTCTAACTGTTTAATATCTCTTATATTTGGATCATCTAATACAAGATAAGCGATATGGTTTAACATTTCCTCATCTGTTTCACCAATGACTCCTCGCGCGTTTTCAAGGAATACAACGCCCACTACATAGAACATCATCAGGCCGATAAGGATGGAAGCGATACCTTCCGCTTGCATAAACCCTGTAGTATGGGATATTACAACAGATAAAAGAGCGAGAACTCCGCCAGATGTTGCGACTAAATCCTCCATAAACACTAACTTTGTTGCTGGTCTTGCACTTGAAAGGTGTGTAAAAGCCTTTGGGATAGCTGTCATAGCATTTACTTTTGTACCTGCATCATGGGCAATTTCCTTAGATGCTTTTAAAAGAACTGATCCTTCCAACACGATACCAATCAATAACACAATCACACTAATCCAAACTTTTGAGGATTCGACGGGATGTGTGATTTGGTGCCAGCCTTCTATTACCGTCTCATATGACAATATGCCGACGATAAGGACAGCACCTAAACATACAAGATTGACCAATCGTCCAAAGCCTTTTGGGAATTGCTTAGTTGGCGATTTTTTAGATAGGGCAGAGCCGATAAAAACAAAGAATTGGTTGGCTGCATCGCCCAAGGAATGCATCGTTTCTGCAAACATAGCTACGTTTCCTGTGAACACATAAGCAATTAATTTGATGATGCCTAAGAACAAATTCACAAATGCTGCGAGTAGGGAAGGTTTATTCCCGTGCTTTAAAAGTTTCCATAAATCTTTCATCAAAGAACTCCTTTAAGACAGTATTTCAATTTCTACTTCTTCTGTATAAGGAAGTTTTTTTATGTCGCTGTATAACGAAAGGGTATCAAGTTTTTTAGATATGCTAGAACAGCGTAATGTTACTTGATGCTGTAATTCATTATTGGACAATCGTACATCCTTTATACAAAGATGATCTATCTCCATCTCACCGTCTTTTAAATATTGTAAAACATCTTTTATATTTTGTGCATCTCTTAAGTATAGCGTGATAAAAATATCTTTAGCACGAAGTCGTTTTGGTCCTATTTTAAAGAAGAGGGGAGCAATACCCTCCACGCCAATTAAAACGATTACGACTGCAATAATGGCTTGCAAATAGAAACCAGCCCCAACGGCGATACCAATCCCAGCTGCACCCCATATCATGGCAGCGGTTGTAAGCCCGCTTATATTGTCGTTGCCTTTACGTAAAATAACGCCTGCCCCTAAAAAACCAATACCGCTCACGATTTGTGCTGCAAGCCGTAATGGATCCATATTAATATTGACGCCTGGTACTGGCCTTGTATTAAAAACGGCTTCAATGGAAACGACAGTCAGCAAACAACTGAACGTTGATATCACTAAGCTGGTTTTTAATCCAACAGGTTTTTTCTTTAATTCCCTTTCAATGCCTATTCCTAAACTTAATGTAGCGGCAATAATTAATTTAATAATCGTCTCATAGGAGAGAGATTGCTCAACGAGTGAATATGAATACATGATAGTCTCCGCCTTTCCAAAAATACCTTGTGAATATAGTAGATTAATGTAAGAATAATAGATATCGTATAATTACAAAGAGAGTAATACTTCTTAGTATAACAGCTTGGGGTTGAGTCATTTGAACAAAGAAACAGTACGTCCATTAATCGCAATAATGATTGGAGTTATTTCCGTCTCTACTTCTGCGATCATGGTAAAATTAATTGAAGCAGATTCAGGGATTATTGCTTTTTATAGAATGCTTTTCTCTGTCTTATTAATGGCTCCTGCTTTTTTAATACGCAATTTGCACGAACTTAAAACCATTCAAAAACGAGATTGGCTTTTTTCGATCATCGCTGGCGTGTTTTTAGCCTTCCATTTTATCCTATGGTTTGATTCGTTGCGCTATACATCGGTAGCTAGTTCCACGGTGCTCGTTACTTTACAGCCACTATTTGCTATAGCTGGCACTTTTATTTTCTTTAAGGAACCTATTTATCTTAAAACAGTGATTGCTGGACTTATTGCCATCATAGGCAGCGTCCTTATAAGCTGGGGAGACTTTAAAGTAGGTGGACTGGCCTTTTATGGTGACCTATTGGCACTTATTGCTTGTGCTTTGGTTACAGGATACATGTTATTTGGCCAAGAAGTTCGCAAAAGAGTTTCGCTGACTACTTATACTATACTTGTTTATACAACAAGTGCTGTAACGTTGTTATTTTATAATTTAATAAGAGGAGAGTCATTTGGCCATTATTCAGCTATGACATGGTTTTGGTTCTTAATGCTAGCAATCGTCCCGAACTTACTAGGGCATAATCTGTTTAACTGGGCACTGAAATGGGTCTCTGCAAATGCTATTTCAATTGCAATCTTATTTGAGCCAGTTGGTGCATCTATCCTTGCCTACTTTGTTTTCAAAGAAAGTTTGACAGCTACACAGGTTTTAGGAGGAATCATTGTTATTCTCGGTATTACATTGTTTGTAATTGATATTTCAAAGGTGAAGAAAATTATTTCAAAAAAACTATTGATTACTGAAAAGAAATAAGTTATAGTAAGTAATGTCGTTAAGACGTTCACCACTTTTGAATAAAAAGTATTTTAAAAAAGTAGTTGACTCGATCTTGCGATAATGATAAGATATTAAAGTCGCTAAGTTGATAGCGAGATGAACCTTGAAAACTGAACAAGCAAGATGTTAATCATTTAAACTTACTAACAACTGTTAGTTTTAAAGTCATCATCGTAAAGATGATGCGCTAGTGAAATTTTGAGCAATCAAACACTTTTATGGAGAGTTTGATCCTGGCTCAGGACGAACGCTGGCGGCGTGCCTAATACATGCAAGTCGAGCGAATGACGAGGAGCTTGCT
>NZ_VVIR01000003.1:0-206429 GCF_008638315.1 Rummeliibacillus sp. TYF-LIM-RU47
CCTCGTCATTCGCTCGACTTGCATGTATTAGGCACGCCGCCAGCGTTCGTCCTGAGCCAGGATCAAACTCTCCATAAAAGTGTTTGATTGCTCAAAATTTCACTAGCGCATCATCTTTACGATGATGTCTTTAAAACTAACAGTTGTTAGTAAGTTTAAATGATTAACATCTTGCTTGTTCAGTTTTCAAGGTTCATTTTGTTGTCGCCTTAACGACTTATCTATCTTATCATCTTCATTTTTTCTTGTCAACAACTTTTGTGAAAAAGTTTTTATCAAGTTTTAGTGAAGTAATCTCGTCATCTCTTAATGACAATTAATATAATACAATAACATACAAAACAATGTCAACATGTTTTCTAAATAAATTTAAAAACGACCAAAATCAATTAAATGGTTGTTGGGTCAATCTTATAGTGTCTATGATATAGACCATTGCCTTTTGTTTCAACCGTTTCTACCTGAATAAAACCTTTGCTGATTAAGAACTCTATAAATACCTCAAGATCCACTGAGTAATTCTTCAGCTCTTCGTGTTCATGCAACTCTTGAATTGTCCAAAAATCTTGCTGAGCCATGACATTTAAAATATGACGTGCTCCATCTGCCGTGCGGGAGTGAATTAGAAATTCACTTGCTAAAAACAAAAGCTCTAGCCTTTTTTCAATTGATTCATCACTGCCAATCAACTCTTTATATAGTTTATAAATTTCTGCATCAATCAGTTTAACTTGAGACCACACAGTTATTTCTGGATATAATCCTTTATCCAAAATAGCTAACCGAGCAAAATGATGCAATGACTCTATCATATGATCATAAGCATCTAAATGATTGTTTTTTTCAAAACATACTTTTCCTTCTAAATACTGGCGAACAAGTTTAGCAAACTCAATGCCCATCTTAATATTCCTTCCATAGAACGGGAAATCCTTTACCGTTTGCTTTAGATTGGTTAGATACTCATTGCGATCAAACAAAATTTTGCCGAAAAGAATCCAATCTATTAACTTCTTGTTTGTACCGACTAGTAGCCATTTATGCAGCTGCTTTTCTGTAATAATATGCATTGCCGCTTTTTTGCCATCAAATGTATAATGCTTGGTGAAAACAGGCACCTTATTTTCTTTTGTAATAATCAATAATATCGTATCAAATGTATCTGTCTTCGGGCTTACGTCTTCTTTCTTTCCTACTATAATAACACCGAGTGTGTTTGGCCTACTTGCGCGTTCCTGGTAGATTGGACGAAGTAACTGCTCCATAAAAAATCCTCCTCAGAAAAGTTATAGTTTAATTCGACATCATTCATTCATATTCCTCCTTGTATTACCAAATCATATTGCCTTACATGTAGGATTTTAGTATCCTTGACGTTAGGAGGCTTGTAAAATGACATCCAATAAAAAACCTTATAAAAGTAAAATCAATAAAATCCGTTCGTTCGCTCTTATGCTAATCTTTGCCGGTTTTATAATTATGTATGGCGCCATTATATTTAAAGAACATCTTTGGCTCGTTATCATTTTTATGACACTCGGTATACTGTGTATTATAGGAAGCACAGTCGTCTATGCATGGATTGGTTTTTTATCTACCCAAGCCGTGATGGTTGAATGCCCTAGTTGCCATAAACATACAAAGATGTTGGGCCGCGTCGATATGTGCATGTTCTGTAGTGAACCTTTAACAATAGACAAGTCATTAGAAGGTAAAGAGTTCGACCAAGATTATAACAACAAGTCAAAACATGGCCATAAACCTGAGCTTTAATTAGACAACCCTTGTTTCCAATGGAACAGGGGTTTTCTTCTATTTATTTTAATAGTCTACCATATTGCACTCTTTAAAGTGAAACGACACTCGAGATTTTCCCTTACAGGAATAAAAAAAAGCCGCACGCGATTGAGGTGCAGCATTCCACTTATCGTTCTATTGTAATTTTGTTGCTTTTTCTTCGCAGTCTGGGCATGTGCCGTAGACTTCTAAACGATGGGAATTCACTTTGAATCCTGTCACGTGTGCAGCTAAATGCTCCACTTCATCAAGGCCAGGATAATGAAAATCCACAATCTTGCCGCATGACTCACAAATAATGTGATAATGCTTTGTCGTCACAAAATCAAAACGGCTTGCATTATCACCATAAGTCAATTCTCTAACAAGTCCTGATTCACGAAATACACGTAAATTATTATATACAGTTGCTACACTCATATTAGGGAATTTATGCTCTAATGCTTTATAAATGTCATCGGCAGTAGGATGCGACATCGTCTCTATCAAATATTCTAAAATCGCATGACGTTGAGGAGTAATCCTTACGCCGGTAGTCTTTAACGTGTCTAGCGCGCTCTTAAGTTGTGTGTCGGACATCGCCATGCACCTCACTTCATAAGTATTATTTATTTATAATCGTTATAAATAGTTTACTTAAAGTGAGATGCAATTGTCAATATTTCTAACTGTCGAATCCTATTTCGGCTATTCTCAAAGCGCGTTCAAAACGTTAATATCCTTTCAATGGATCAATCTTATTTGTAACGTCCTGCTCTCCTTTTAGCCACTTTTCTAGATTTGGCTTGAAGATCTCCATGCTTCTCTCAAGATAGCGGGATGATTGGCTTGAGATATGGGGCGAAACAGTTATATTATCCATCGTCCAGAAAGGATGGTCTTCCGGCAATGGTTCATCTTCAAACACATCACAGACTGCATAAGCTATTTCTTTTTGCTCCAAGGCTCTTTTCAACACATCCGTTTCAACCAAATCACCACGTCCAAAATTCATAAATAAAGCGGTATCTTTCATTGCTTTAAAATGGTTGTCTTTAAGCAGATAATGCGTTTCTTCCGTGCTTGGCAGAACAGAAATGACCGTATCCACTTGTGGCAGCACTGATTCTAGGTTCGCAAAATCAACCATTTCATCCATATAGGCTGCTGTATGACCAGAACGGTTGCACCCGATTGTCTTGACTCCAAAGGCTTGTAATAACCTGCCAATTTCCCCGCCTATCGCACCTGGACCAAGTATGAGTGCTGTAGTGCCTTGAATTTCCGTAGATTTATGCTTACGGCTCCATTCCCGCTGTTTTTGTTTTTCGTATATCCAAGGTAGTGATCGATGATAGCTTAAAAGATGAGCAAGTACCGACTCTGCCATTGGCGTTTTATGTATGCCGCGTACATTGGAAACAACAATCCCCTTCTCTGCAATTTCTTTAAGAGGCATTTTTTCCAAACCTGCTGAGCACACCATAATCCATTGTAAGTGTTCTGCTTCATCAACATGTTTTTCCGTCAGGTCTTCACCATAAGTTACTACTATATCTGCGTTTTTCAGGCCATCGTCAATTCGGTTTTGAAAGACAAATTCTTGGTCTGGAAAGCTCTTTACTAAGTCTTCCTTTAAATCAGGCCGTGGATCGAATGTAAAATAAATGTTCATAATCTATTCCCCTTTGCCGCTTATAGTATTTAATACGTCTTCGATATGGTTTTTAACACGGACTTTGCGCCATTCTTTCTCAATAATCCCCTCTTTGTTAATAAAGAAGGTAGAACGCTCGATGCCCATATACTCTTTGCCATACATTTTCTTTAACTTCCACACGCCATACTTTTCTGCAACTGTGTGATCTTCATCTACAAGCAAGGAAAATGGAAGGCCGTGTTTTTCAATAAACTTCGAATGTTTTCCTTCGTTATCTGGACTGACACCAAGTATAACTACATCTAAATCCGAGAAATCTTGATGTGCGTCTCGGAAATCACATGCCTCTGTGGTACATCCCGGTGTCATGTCTTTCGGATAAAAATAAAGTACCACTGATTTTTCTCCTTTAAACGCTTCCAGTGAGACCATATTTCCGCTTTCATCTTTCAAGGTAAAAGCTGGTGCGATCTTGCCTTCTAGATTGTTCATTGTATTCCCTCCGATTTTAATAATATTTTCTATTCTCATTGTAACAATTTCTATGGTATTTTGTAGAAAGTTTGACTACAATAAGATGATATAAATTGTCTGCTTTAAGGAGCAGTATGAATTTGCTTTCAACTGCTTATTTCGAAAGCCCGATTGGTTCTGTTCATATCTGCATAACCTTTAATAAGGACACGTTTTGATTTTCAATATCTTTTGGCGGGTATGAGTTAGGGGAAGAAGAAAACTTGAACATCAGGAATGGATTATTTATTTAATAACGTAAAGAAAGAGAGGGAACTAACTTCAAATGAAATTAGGTGCCCGTATTTTAAAAACTGGATTGGCAATAATCACTGCACTGTATGTGGCCAAAGCCTTGCATTGCCCAACTCCCATATTTGCAGGTATTGCGGCTATCTTTGCGATGCAGCCATCACTTTACCGGTCTTATCGTACAATTATTGAACAAATACAAGGGAATATTATTGGTGCAGTCATAGCTGTCCTTTTTGTTTTCATCTTTGGCCATGAGTATGTAGCCGTCGGGTTGGCAGCAATCGTCACCTTAGCGTTAATGATTAGACTTAAGTTGGAAAGCAGCATCTCCCTTGCCTTGGTCACGATGATTGTCATCATGGAGGCCCAAGGCGCAAATTTTATCACCTTTGCACTCATTCGATTTGCTACCGTAATGGTTGGCGTATTTGCCGCTTTTATTGTCAATTTAATTTTTCTTCCTCCGCGATACGAAACACGGCTCTTTTCTGCCATTAATATCGTACAAGATGATATCATTCGTTGGATTCGGTTAGCAGTGCGCCAAGCATCTGAGCACTCTTCTACGAAACAATCATTGCGCGGGCTGAAACAACGCTATGAGCGCATTAATTCTTTATACTATTTATTTAAAGAAGAGCGTGCACATATAGGCAAAAGCAAATATATTAAAGCTAGAAAGCTTGTGGTCTATCGCCAGATGATTGCGACCACATTAAAAAGTATAGAAGTACTAAATCGATTGCATCTTCATGAAAATGAAATCGCCAATCTTCCTGAGAGATTTCGTATTATCATTCAAGAAAGATTGGATTACTTATTAACGTATCATGAACAGCTCTTCTTGAAATATTCGGGTAAATTAAAGTCTGAACCGACAACATGGGTGGGACAAGAAGAGTATTTACAGCGCAATGAAGTAATGGACATCTTTGCGAAGCACATTGTCTTTGCTCATGCCGATGAGGGTGATGAAGAATTTTCAAGCTACCACCTGCTTCACATTTTGTCCCGCATATTAGATTACGAAGAAAACCTTGAGCAGTTGGATACGATTATTATGGCCTATCAAAATCACCATGCAGATGAGCTTTTGAAAGTGGAGCTTGATAACCGTATAGAATAAACAACAAAAAAAGAAGTGGTTAGCATAATCTGCTGAACCACTTCTTTTTTAGTTTTTCATTTTTGGGTCTAGCGCATCGCGTAAGCCATCCCCCATTAAATTGAAGCCTAGAACTGTCAGCATAATGGCAAGACCTGGGAAAATCATAGTCCATGGAGCATTGATGAGGTAAATCCTTGCATCTGCAAGCATTTTCCCCCATTCCGGCTGAGGGGCTTGTGCGCCAAGTCCAAGGAAACCGAGGGCTGCTGCTTCGATAATTGCAGAAGCAATAGCAAGCGTACCCTGAACAATAACAGGTGTCATTGAATTCGGCAATACATGGGAGAATAGAAGTCGTTTATCACTCATCCCAATTGCTTTTGCCGCTGTTATATATTCCTCTTGCTTCACGCTCAATACCTTTGAGCGAATTAATCGGCCGAAGTTCGGTATATTGATAATGCCAATAGCGATTAGGGCATTTTTTAAAGATGGTCCTAAAATAGAAACGATTGCAATGGCTAATAGAATACTAGGAAATGCTAGAATAATATCAAAAAGGCGGGAAATAACAGTATCAACAAACCGTCCATAATAGCCGGCAATGATGCCTAATAGACTGCCGACAATGACAGAGCCAATAACTGATAAGAAACCAACCATAAGTGAAAGCCTTGCACCATGCACCACACGTGAAAAGATATCTCGTCCGAAGTCATCTGTGCCAAACCAATGATCTGCAGATGGAGCTTGCAGGCGCTGGCTCAATTGTTGTTCGTTTATTCCCTGCGATACGATCAGTGGACCGATAAAGGCAAGTAAAATAAAGAACACGACAATGATGGCACCAACGACTGCTATTTTGTTTTTTCTAAAGCTTCGCCATGCTTCTTTCCATGGGCCTACTGTTTGGTCGACTGGTTCGTTGGTATTTGGCGCTGCATTAGGCGCTATTTGAGTCATAAAATACGCCTCCTTCTTAGTTGTATTTGATTCGCGGATCAATAATGCTATACAGAATGTCCACAACTAAATTAATCATTATAAATATAAACGCTACAATAAGAATACCTGACTGTATCACTGGATAATCACGGAATCCGATGGCGTCATAGATATACCTTCCGATTCCTGGCCAGCTGAAGATAGTCTCCGTTAAAATCGCGCCCCCAAGCAAGAGACCTGTTTGTAGACCAATTACTGTCAATACAGGAATAATGGCATTTTTTAACGCATGTTTGTAGACAACAAAAAACATTTTTTGTCCTTTTGAACGAGCCGTACGTACATAATCAGAACGCATTACTTCAAGCATGCTTGAGCGTGTCATCCGTGCAATAATCGCCATTGGAATGGTCGCTAAAGCAAAAGCTGGCAGAATTAAATGCTGAATGACCACTATAAACTGATCAAAACGCCCCTGAATCAAGGTATCAATAATATACAAGGATGTAATCGGATTGACCGGGTTACGAGGGTCTTCACGTCCTGAAGTTGGTAAAAAGTCTAATTGAATGCCGAAAATCCATTGTCCCATTAATCCTAGCCAGAAAATTGGCATAGACACACCAATCAATGCAATGATCATTGCTGCGTAATCGAACCAAGAATTTTGGAACCAAGCTGAAATAATACCTGCATTGACGCCTATGATTACGGCTAAAATCATAGCGCATAGGGATAATTCCAGCGTTGCAGCTAAGTATGGCCATAATTCGTCGGCTACTGGTGTTTTGGTACGCATTGACTCACCTAAATTGCCCGTTATCAAATCACCTAAGTAGTGGAAATACTGTATATACCATGGGTTGTCCAATCCTAGGCTTGCTCGCAATGCAGCAACGGCTTCTTTTGTTGCTTGTTGGCCTAATATCACTTGGGCAGGATCACCAGGAATTGCGCGGATTATTAAAAATACGATAAATGTCATTCCGAGCAAAACAGGGATTAATTGTAGCAGCCTTCTGCCTATATACCGAAGCATATCCTCACCTCTTTATCATGTTGTCATGGCTGATTTATAAAAACTCACCTTCCATTAACAGAAGGGAAGGTGAGTTTACTCTTTCAAAATGCCATTTTGTATTATTTAAAATCAACTTGAGATAATAGATCAGATCCCGTTGGGTGCGGCTTGAAGCCTTCAAGATCAGCTTTGCCCGCTAATAATGGTGTTGAGTGTGCAAGCGGTACCCATGGCGCTTGTTCTGCAATAATGTCTTGTGCCTTTTTGTACAATTCATTACGTTTTTCCTGATCTGTTTCTTTTTGTGCTTCAAGCATTATTTTATGCGTTTCGCTATTTTTAAAGTACGTATAGTTGTTGCTTCCGATATTGCTTTCATCTAGCAATGTGTATAGGAAGTTATCCGGGTCTCCATTGTCGCCGGTCCAACCTAGCAAGAACGCATCTGCTTCTCCTTTAGATGCTTTATCTAAATAAGTAGCCCATTCATACGTTACGATTTTTGCTTTCATGCCTACATCTTCCAGATTCTTTTGGATTGCTTCAGCCACTTTTTGGCCATCCGGCATGTAAGGACGTGGTACTGGCATTGCCCATAATTCGATTTGTTTGCCATCATAGCCAGCTTCTTTTAACAATTCTTTCGCTTTTTTAGGATCATACGTATATTCCTTCACATCATCGTTGTAGCCTTCAATTGACGGTGGCATTGGGTTTTTCGCCACTTCAGCTTGACCTTCGAAAAATGCATCGATGATTGCTTTCTTATCGATTGCATAGTTAACAGCTTGACGCACTTTTACATTGTCAAAAGGAGGTCTAGTAACTGTTAATCCAAGGTATCCAACGTTCATAGATGGACGTTCAAAAACTTGCAATTGATTGTTGCCCTTGATGGAAGCAGCATCAGATGGATTAATGCCATCTGCCAAATCAATCTCACCTGTATTTAATGCATTCAAACGAGCTGAGTTATCAGGGTACGTACGGAAGACAACTTTATCTAATTTAGGTTCGCCATCTTTCCAATACTCTTTATTTTTTTCGATTGTAATAGAATCATTGCGTTTCCAAGAAACAAATTTGAATGGTCCTGTACCTACAGGGTTATCACCAAATTTATCACCTTCTTTTTCAAATGCTGTTGGGCTCGCAATACCGAATGAGCTCATTGCTAAGTTTTTCAAGAATGGTGCCTGAGGTTTATTTAGCGTAA
This sequence comes from Rummeliibacillus sp. TYF-LIM-RU47, assembly GCF_008638315.1. Taxonomy (NCBI): domain Bacteria; kingdom Bacillati; phylum Bacillota; class Bacilli; order Caryophanales; family Caryophanaceae; genus Rummeliibacillus; species Rummeliibacillus sp. TYF-LIM-RU47. The sequence continues at coordinate 8,495 of NZ_VVIR01000003.1, forward strand.
ATACTACTTTATAATCTCCATCAGCTTTTACTTCTTTGATGACAGCATCCTTGTCGCCTTTAAAGCCGCCAAACATAGAAATGAAGTAAGGGAATTTATCTGCATTCCCGTTCATCCAGCGTTCAAAGTTTTTCACAACTGCCTCTGCATTGAAATCAGTGCCGTCATGAAATTTAACGCCTTCTTGTAAATCCAATGTATAAGTCAAGCCATCTTTAGAGGCTTCCCATTTTGTCGCAAGACCGGGATGTAGTGTAGTATCTTGCTCCCCGAATTCAATCAGTGTTTCAAAAATATTTTTCGTTACTTTATAGGATTCGCCATCTGTTACTGCAATCGGGTCAAGCGATACGGAATCTCCCCCGCGCCCAAAAATCAATGTTTTCTCTTTTTCATTGCCGCTTTTGCCCGTATCCCCGCTTCCACCTTCTTTGCTGTTTGACCCGCAAGCTGCAAGGATGGTCGAAAGGAACACGATCAACAATACGCCGAAAGATAATAATTTCCTTTTTCTCATTGAATAACCCCCAATTTCCCTTTTTATTTATCATTAACATAGCCTTCGTCATATAGATGGCAGGCTACAGAATGACCTTCTTCAACTTCTACTAATGTTGGAACAATTGAGGTACATTGCTCCATCTTGAAAGGACATCTTGTATGGAAAGTACACCCTTTCGGTGGATTAGAGGGGCTTGGAATATCGCCCGATAACAATACATGCTCTCGCTTGAAATCTGGATCAGGTACAGGTACTGCAGAAAGCAGGCCCTTTGCATATGGGTGAAGCGGATTGGCATAAAGCTTTTCGCTTACAGCGAGTTCAACCATCTTTCCTAAATACATCACACCCACTCGATCACTGATATGCCGTACAACCCCCAAATCATGCGCGATAAATATATAAGTAAGCTTTAAATCTTTTTGCAAATCTTGCATAAGATTTAATACTTGTGCTTGAATCGATACGTCTAGTGCTGAAACAGGCTCATCTGCAATAATGAGCTTCGGATTGGTCATAAGTGCTCGAGCGATGCCGATTCGTTGCCTTTGCCCACCACTAAACTGATGCGGATAACGATTGGCGTGATAACTTGATAACCCTACGATTTCTAAGAGTTCGAGCACCTTTTTCTTTCGTTCCTTGGCATTGCCTAATCCATGGACGATCAAAGGCTCTTCTAGTATTTTGCCAATAGTGTGCCGCGGATTAAGTGATGCAAAAGGATCCTGGAAGACCATTTGAATTTCACGGCGCGCCTTTCTCATCTCAGCATTCGATAGTTTTGTTAAATCTTTTCCTTCAAACTCAATGGAGCCCTCTGTCGGATCAAGCAGTTTCATAATCATTCGCCCTGTAGTGGATTTCCCGCAGCCGGATTCTCCTACTATGCCTAAGGTTTCTCCCTCATATACATAAAACGACACATCATCTACGGCTTTGACGTTTCCTTGTTCTTTGCCTAGGATTCCTTTGCGAATAGGAAAATACTTTTTTAAGTTATTTACTTTCAACAATGGCTCTGTCATCAATGTGTGCCTCCTTGCCGCTTACTAAAAAGCATCTTGTCTTATGGTGCTCACCTGTCTGATAGAGAGGAGGGTTCTCCTGTAAGCAGCGTTCATGCGCCCATTCGCAGCGTGCAGCAAAACGGCAACCCTGCTTAATGCTTCCGGGTTTTGGAACATTTCCTCGAATGGAATATAAGCGATCTTTCTTAAACCTCATATCAGGTACAGATTGGATTAATCCTTTTGTATAGGGATGCTGTGGATCCTTAAAGATCAAATCAACAGGCCCTTCCTCCACAATTTGCCCGCTATACATAACCACAACTCTTTCACACGTTTCAGCCACTACGCCTAAATCATGCGTGATTAGCATAACAGCTGTATTAAGCCGTTTATTTAAATCCCTCATAAGCTGGAGGATTTGGGCTTGTATCGTGACATCCAGTGCAGTTGTAGGTTCATCTGCTATCAAGATTTTTGGATCGCAAACTAAAGCCATTGCAATCATGACCCTTTGCCGCATTCCTCCTGATAATTGGTGGGGATATTCTTTCAACAGCTCTTCCGAACGGGGAAGCCCCACTAACTTCATCATTTCAATGGCACGTTCTTCTGCTTTTTTCTTGGACCATTTTTTATTGTGAATCAAAATGGCTTCCGTTAATTGATTACCTATTGTAAAAAGGGGATTCAACGATGTCATAGGCTCTTGGAAAATCATCGCTACTTCTTTCCCTCTAATTTTTCGCATTTCTTTATCCGAAAACTTTGCTAAATCCGTGCCTTCTAAGAGAATTTCACCGTTTGTGACCTTTCCTGGCGGTGATGGTACAAGCCCCATAATAGAAAGGGACGTTACGCTTTTGCCGCAGCCTGATTCTCCTACTATGCCAAGAATTTCACCTTCCCTTAGCGAAAAATCAATGTTATCAACTGCAGGAATTGCTCCATCCTCTGTAAAGAATGTTGTTTCTAAACCCTTAACCTGTAATAGCTCCTTCCGTTCCATCCCATCACTCCCTCAAGAGTCTTATCTTCTATTTTATATATATGCGCTTAAAAGCTCGTTCCTTCCTCGCTCTAAAACTTAATAGAGTGATTAAAGGTACCCTAAACTGTTTTAGGTCGTATTGCATAATTAATTGCAATATATTTCTGAATTATCTATTAATCATAATATTTTGTCAATAGTATTTTTACTTTTGAGCTTCTGCTAGATTCCTATACATATGAGATTAGACACTCATTTTCGACTGTATACAAAAAGGCCTCCACAAAATGGAGGCCGCAGACTGTGAAGAGAATGGTTGGAAATCGAAATGACTCTAACCCCTTCTGTGTTTTCTGCTTCTAAATCAGCAGAGGAGAAATCAACGTTGATTTCCGTTCCTGGCGGACGCTTTCCGGGGGCTTGCCCTTAGCCTCCTCGTCGCGTTGCTCCTGCGGGGTCTTCGCGCTGCGCTGATCCCCCTGGAGTCGCCGCCATGCACTCCAATCAACTAGGTGTCTTCTTTGAAGGTATGGACAAGTCTTTAAGGCCCCTCAGGGTTGTACTTGTATTCCAATTCTCTTTCGCACCTGAAACGATACGTTCAACCTTTTCTTTCCGTTTCTCATAGATAGCTTGGATCTCATAGTAGTATCTCAAGTCTTCTGCAACGTCCAGGTAGTCCAGCCAAATATTCCGCTGATCATCTTTTGTTTGCTTTTACTTTGCGTCTGCTCAATGGTCAAAATCTCTATCTGTTCACGTTCGTTGACTTGATTTTTCTCATCATATCTATCACCTCATCGAGTAGTAGAAGACACTTGTTGATTGGAGAGGAGAGCGGCGACTCCTGGGAGATCAGCACGAGCTGAAGACCCTGGACGGAGCGAAGGAAGCAGCTGAAGTTGTGCCTCCCGGAAAGCGTTCGCTCGTAACGGAAATCAACAGTTTTAGTGGTGATTCTATAAAAAAAGACTGCAGGCAAACTCTAAACCCATGAGTTTGTCTACAGTCTAAGGCCTTATCAAAAATGGAGGCCGATTGAACGTTATTCTAATGTTTGGATATGGAACAAGTTATGATAAATTCCATCCTGTTTTTCTAGAAGTTCTTGATGGGTGCCTTGTTCTTTCAACTCTCCATGATCAATGACTAAAATCTGATCTGCATGTGTAATCGTAGATAGACGGTGCGCCACGATAACCGTTGTACGATTATGCGCTAGCCTGTCAAGAGATTCTTGAATCAATGCTTCACTTTCTAGGTCAAGGGCAGAAGTAGCTTCATCCAAAATAAGGATAGGCGGGTTCTTTAAGAACACTCTCGCGATGGCAATCCGTTGTTTTTGTCCGCCGGATAGTTTTACGCCTCTTTCGCCCACTTTTGTATCATACCCCTCAGGAAGAGACAATATAAATTCATGGGCATTGGCGGCTTTGGCCGCTTCAACGACTTCCTCGTCTGACGCATCTGGATTACCCATTAAGATATTCGCTTTCACAGAATCGCTAAACAATATATTATCCTGCATAACAATACCGATTTGGGAACGCAATGATAGGAGTGTCGTTTTCCGAATATCCACCCCATCGATTTTTACAGCGCCCTTTTGGACATCATAAAAACGAGGAATCAAGCTGATGATCGTGGACTTACCACCGCCACTCATACCGACAAGCGCTACCGTTTGGCCCGGAACAATGTCAAAGTTAACATTTTTCAGTACATCTTGCCCGTCATCATTATAGCGGAAAGACACATGGTCGAATTCAATTTTACCCTTTACCTGTGGTAATGGTTTAGCATCCTTCGCATCTTCTACTTCATAGGTTTGATCAAAAAGCTCAAACATGCGGTCCATTGATGCAACGGCTTGTGTTAATGTTGTGGATGAATTAACTAATCGACGCAATGGATTGTACAAGCTATCTATATAAGCAACAAAAGCAGCCATCGTACCGACAGAAAGATGTCCATTAATTACTTCATAGCCTGCAAAGCCGATAACAATTAATGGAGCAATTCCTGTAATCGTATTAACTACTGCAAAGGTCTTCGCATTCCATCTTGTTTGGTCTAATGCTTTGTTTAAGAATTCTCCGTTTGTACCGCTGAATATCTTTTGTTCATGTTTTTCTAATGTAAAGCTTTTAATAATATTCATGCCTTGAACACGCTCATGCAGGTAACTTTGAACACCTGCCAATGCCTTTGATCTTTCCCTTGTTAGTGAACGCAGACGGCTAAAGAAATACCGTACACTAATCGCGTAGAATGGAAAGGCGATTAAAGATACAAGCGTTAACTTTACATCCAATTTCATCATGACAACGATGGCAATAATAATGGTAGATAAGTCAATCCACACATTCATTAACCCAGTCATGACAAATTCTTTTGTTTGCTCGACATCATTGATTGTTCGAGAAATGACGTCTCCTACCCGATTATTGGAATAGAATTTTAAACCCAACTTTTGCAGGTGAACATATAATTTTTGGCGAATATCGTACAAAATATTATTACTTAATTTTTGAGCTAAATATTGACGATAGTACTCAATTGGCGGACGAATTATGAAGAAAAGAATTGCGGTACCGCCAAGCCAATAAAACAGTTCCTTTGTTTTCATTTCAGTCGAGAGGTCTTTCGCGCCTATAATATCGTCTATGACAATTTTAATAAGCACTGGAGTAAAAAGTGGTATAGCAAATTTAATAACTCCGAGTATAAAAGTGACAAATATATTCACTCTATATGGTTTAACGAAGCGCAAATAGCGTTTCATACTGCCCATTCACATCACGTTCCTTTCAAACGAAAAAAAGCTGCCCTGATCCGCCGGGCAACTCCTTTTCAATTTTTGCATTGCGTTTAAGACAAGCTAAAGCTACTTAGGATTATGCAGTTCTTTTTGGAACTTATAGCGGCTTGTCCACGCTTCAATAAAGTCTGGCGCAAATGGCCCTTTACGTTTATCTATCCAGCTGATTAATTTGTCAACATTGGATTTAAGGATATGGTCTATCACTAGTGGATAGCCCATTGCCTTTTTATGCTGCTCATACTCATCCTCATCAAGTAGTGTATATGACATGTCCGAGAATACTTTGATATCCAAATCATAATCAATATACTTTACAGCATTATGGTCAAATACAAATGGTGAGCTCATATTACAATAGTAATATACTCCATCTTCCCTTAACATACAAATAATATTAAACCAATGCTCTGCATGGAAATAACATATGGACGGTTCCCGGGTGACCCATGTACGCCCATCTGACTCAATGACTAATGTTTTATCATTCGCACCGATTACGATATTTTTAGTAGCCTTTAATACCATCGTTTCCTGCCAAACTCGGTGGATCTTGCCGTTGTGTTTATAACTATGTATTTGTATGATTTCCCCTTCTGACGGAATTGCCATTGAAAGACCACCTTTCAAACACCCCTTATGAGCGTTCTTTTGTAACATTATAACAATCCTCGCCAAAAACGTGTAGCAAAAAAACTGGTGAAGGATAAACCTCCACCAATTTGTTTGTTAAAAGCTATTGATTTTGATTTGGATTGTTTTGTCCATAAAGACCAGAAGCTTGCTGCTTAGCGCGTTCAGCTTGTTGGTTTTGCTTTTTGACAGCTTGAACATCTGTCTCAGCACCAAACTCCTCAGTGTTTTGCCCCGCAAGACGCCCAGAAGCTTGTTGCTTTTTAGCTTCAGCTTGTTGGTTTAATTTTTTCACACCTTGAACATCTGTTTCGCCGTTGAATTTTTTTCTCAATGTAATCACCTCCACGACTATAAGTTGTGCAGTATGATGTTTTTTATACAATGGTTATTAAATTCCGCAAGCGACCCACACTAATATTCACTAGGAGAATAAACTGTGTACAAGGTAAAATTTAAGCATTTTAATGTTTTGCTTCTGTTTCTTTCCATGCAGCCCAAATCTTTTGCATAGGTACAGGCAGTGGCAGTGCTTTTATTTCTTCCTCTGTAAACCAAACGCTGGATTCTGTCGGTTGTCCGTTCTGTTCTACATTCAAATAGTAACTCTCCATATTCCATGTTAAATGTGAAAAAATATGCTTGAAGGACAATAAATTTTCGCGGTTTACAAGTTCAACATTGTAGGTGTCTGCTAGGGATCCTTCACTTGTTTTTGGAGTTGTTGACTTTTCTATCATTGGGAATTGCCACATGTTTGCAAGCAGACCTTTACCAGGTCTTTTTTCTAATAAGAACTGTTTCTTTTCATTTTGCACAACAAACACATCATAAAAAAGGTCTTTCATTTTCGTTTTTTTTGTTTTAATCGGCAATTCTTCTGGACGACCTTCCTGGAAAGCAGTGCAAAATTCGCGTACCGGGCAAAGGAGGCATTTGGGTGAAGTTGGCGTACAAATCAGCGCTCCTAATTCCATTAACCCTTGGTTGAATTCAGAAGGATACGCTGGATCAATTAATTCCATAACGGCTTGTTCAAATATTTTTTTCGTTTTAGGTAAAGCGATATCTTCTTTAATCAAAAGAACTCTGCTGAGCACGCGCATTACATTGCCATCGACTGCATGTTCGGCTTTATTATAGGCAATACTTAGAATGGCACCCGCGGTATAAGGGCCAACACCTTTTAATTTGATAATTTCCGGGCGATTGTCAGGCACTGTACTACTATATTTTTCTACAACCTCTCTGACGCCTGCTTGTAGATTTCTAGCTCTCGAATAATAACCAAGACCTTCCCATTGCTTTAATAGTTTTTCTTCAGGTGCTTGCGCTAAATCCTCCGGAGTAGGAAATTCTTCGATAAAACGATTGTAATAAGGAATGACAGTATCTACTCTTGTTTGCTGAAGCATAACTTCTGACACCCATATTTTGTACGGATCATGCGTATGTCTCCAAGGCAAATCTCTTTTTTCTCGAATAAACCATTGAACTAATGCTTCTTGGAATTGTTTTTTATATTGATAATGAAAATTCATATTTTCCACCTTTTTAATTCATTTTTAATTCACATACAAAGTGGGCATTATAGTGTAAACTGTTGCCTAAAAGGGTAAACAGTAAGTATAAGCAATACTCCCATGTTATAAGGAGTTGATCATTTTGGATTCTGGAACACATCTAGTAATGGGGATTGCGCTAGGTGGCTTGGCTATGGTAGACCCAGTTGTGGCCGGCAGCTCGTCCACTTCTATGGCCGTCATTACCAGCGTAATTATTGGTTCCCAAGCCCCTGATATTGATACTGTTTTGAAATTGCGTAGCAATGCTATATATATACGCCATCACCGAGGAATTACACACTCCATTCCAGCGGTTCTATTATGGCCAATTTTAATTTCGTCTGTCTTTTTTTTAGTATTCCCGCATACTAATTTTTTGCATCTCTGGCTTTGGACATTCCTTGCAGTCTTTTTACATGTGTTTGTAGATATTTTCAATGCGTATGGTACACAGGCACTACGCCCCTTCTCTAAGCGATGGGTAGCACTTGGCTGGATTAATACGTTTGATCCTATTATTTTCGCCTTGCATGTGATCGCCTTAATGTTTTGGGCGTTCGGTGCGAATCCAGTACCTACCATGTTTTCTTTGTATAGTGTGGTATTTATCTATTATGTGGTACGTTTCTTTCTTCAACGATCAGTCAAGAAAGCGGTCCATAATACAATACCTGATGCTAAGAGAATTATTTTATCGCCTACGTCACGTTTCTTCCAATATAGAGTAGCAGCCAATTCTGCTACACATCACTATGTGGGACGTGCTTATGGGCGTTCAATTACCATTTACGACAAATTTAAAATTGAACCATTGCCGGATACGCCACTTTTCCATAAAGTATTGGAAGACCCGAATTTTAAAACGTTTGTCTCTTTCTCTCCGCTCTATCGGTGGGAGGTCAACCAATTGGGTGATGGGAAAACAGAAGTACGTCTCATAGATCTGAGGTATCGCAGCAATAATTATTATCCATTTGTTGCAATCGCACATCTGACAAAAGATCTAACCATCGTCAAATCCTTTACAGGTTGGATTTTCAGCGAAGACAAACTACAGAAAAAATTAGTAGTAAAATCAGAAGGCATCCGTTAAAAGGCCATCAAAATGACCGTTTCTATAAAAGAAACGGTCATTCTTTTTGTATAAACGGACAACCTAAGCAATAGTTTAACATGTCCATTTTAGCCAAAAATCTATTCTTCATTTAAAAGGTGCGCATATTTTGGATTACGAGCTACAAATTCATTTAACTGGCTACCGTAGCTGTCTATCCATTGCGAGATGATTTTCTCCGACATTTCAGCTCCTTGATAGTCGTAGCCTGCTTTAGCATAGGTGGCTTCAAAATCAGACCAAAGAAGTTCCACCCAAACACGCGCTTTCTCCTCTGATATTTTCGGATTTTTCTCTTGCAGTTTTGCAACTAATTCATTGATAATTCGTTCCATCTTTTTAGCTCTCCTTTACAGGTGTTAGCATAGCAATCGGAAGGGCTTCTTCATAATGATTACCGCCTAAGCGATAGCCCCATGCATACACACCTTTTAAATAATCGACCTTAAAGAACATCCCTGGGTCGTTTGCAATCCGATACATCTCATCTGATTTAAAATCTTCTGGGTTTAACAAATACGACTGTGCCACTAATGCTTTCCGTTCATACACAGCAAACTCATTTAGAATACCGAGCTGCTCCGCTTTTCTTGCTTTTTCTTTTAGTGTGGCAATTGTTTCCCGTAATTCAGTAGGGTTCATTTCGCTAAATTTCTTCTCCATTGTCCTGCTCCTTTTGTTCAATAAAATCATCAATCACATCTGCAGGGAAACCTTTTTGATATAGAGCTTGTTTCACCCGCATATGCAATTCGTATCCTGTATATTTTGAGGCGTATTTCTTCCACGCCTTTTCACCTTGCAGTTCTATCATATCTTGCCATTCTTCATCTTCTTTGGATAAATCCAGTTGCTCGATTACTCTTTCGCAAATTGAATAGGAGTAGCCTTTGCGCAGTAGCAAATCCTGTATTTTTTGCTTAATTTGGACGGGTGTCTTGCGATGCTCACTTCGCACAACCTTTTCCGCCAGCTGTTTAGCAATCTTGGCTTGCTCATCTTCAGAAAATTCATCGATTACTCTCTGCTGCAGATTTTCTTCGATGCCCCTTTTTTTCAGGTCCATCTTAATCGCTCTTGGCCCTTTTTTGGCTGTTTTCTTTTTTGTTTCGACTAAAGCCCTGGAGTAGCTTTCATCATTTAAGAAGCCAAGCTTTTTTAGCTTTTGCAGTGCTTCTTGGATCACCGCATCTCCAAATTCTAAACCCTTCAATTTTTGGCGGACTTCATGTTCGCTGCGCATTTGATAACTCAAATAGGAAAGTGATCGATTGAAAGCTCGTTGAATTTCATCGTCGAATGCAATTTCCTCAACCGTTAATGAATCGAGTACCTTTCCTTTTGTCAGACCATATTGAATAAGAATACCCTCGTCCACGCTAAATGCATATTCTTCATTAAGAAATATATTATAACGCTCTTGGTTCCTTTTTTGGGCGCTTATTTTTGTAATTACACGAGACATTCGGTCCACCTCCATTATATAAGTATAACAAGACTTCGTTTAAAAACAATTATCCCTAACTGCATAATTCGCGGTATTCCACACAAGCTAACACAAAAAGAAAGGATGCGTGAAAAATGTTTAAACAACATCTCGCCGGCATTGCCATTGCAGCCACTATTTTAGCAACAGGCATCACAACAAATCCGTTTGATGCATTTGCAAAAGAATATGGTTGGGGATTTAAAAAAACAACAAATGAAGTTCCTACAGAAGCTGGTGCAGAGTATGATGCACTACTCAAAAAATATGATGCTGTCTATAAAGGCAGCCCAGAAGAAAAAATTATGTATCTGACATTTGACTGTGGTTATGAAAATGGCTATACAGCATCCATTTTAGATACATTGAAAAAAGAAAATATACAAGGCACATTCTTCTTAACAGGCCATTACTTATCGAGCGCAACACCGCTAGTTAAACGTATGGTAAAAGAAGGTCATGAAATCGGCAACCATTCAGATAAGCACCCGAATATGGCTCGTCTAACTGAACAACAAATGAAAGACGAATGGGCTAATTTTGATAAAAAGCTCGCTGAAATTACAGATGTAGAGCGTACGGTATATGCAAGACCGCCTGAAGGAGTATTTAGTGAAGAGTTATTGCGGGTCGGAAATGAGGCAGGATATCGTCATATTTTCTGGTCTGTCGCATTTAAAGACTGGCTTAAGGATCAACCACAAGGCTGGAAATATTCATACGATAACTTGATGTCTCAAATGCATCCAGGCGCAATTATATTAATGCATACCGTTTCACCTGATAACGCTGAAGCACTGCCACGATTTATTAAAGACGCTAAGAAAAAAGGCTACCGTTTTGAATCCATCAACAATTTGATGAACTCTGGTACTGGCTCCTCTTCAAAAGACAAGAAAAAGGATGCTTCTTGATTCTTTGCTGCTGCGTCTATTTTCGTTATAATGAGGAATGAAGCGAAAAAAGGACGTGTAATTCTTGAATCAACAAGCGACGATAATGAAGCTGGGACAACGAATCCCGCTTTCGATAAAACGATTAGGCATTAATGGTGAAGGTATCGGCTACTATAAACGCAATGTTGTTTTTGTTAAAGGTGCTTTGCCCGGCGAAGACATTTATGCCGAACTAACTAAAATCAACCGCAATTTTGCCGAAGCTAAAATCATCAAAATTCATAAACAGTCAAAAGCAAGACAAACACCACCATGCCCAGTGTATGATTTATGCGGTGGATGCCAATTACAGCACATGAAATATGGAGACCAGCTGAAGGCAAAGCGAGATGTCATTGTACAAGCTCTGCATAAGTATGTGAAAAATAGCGCGAAGCAGGTAGACATCAGAAAAACAATCGGTATGAGTGATCCATGGCATTACCGGAATAAAAGCCAATTTCAAGTTCGTAAAATCGGTAGCCATGTAGCTGCTGGACTTTATACGGAAAACAGTCATAAGCTACTCGATATTGACGATTGCCTTGTCCAAGATACTAGAACTACTGCTATCACGAATAAAGCAAAGAAGATTATTGAAGAACTCGATATCCCTGTGTACAATAGCAAAACACATAAAGGCATTGTCAGAACAATAGTTGTGCGGGTAGGTCTTCAAACGGGAGAAATTCAACTTGTCCTTATCACGGCACGCAAAAATTTCCCAAATAAAGAAGTACTCCTTGAAAAATTAAAAGGAATAGACGAATCGATTGTGTCGATTGTTCAAAATATCAACAACGACCAAACTTCCCTTATATTCGGTGATCAAACGATTACTCTTTATGGGCAAGATACAATTCACGAAGAACTGGGTGAGCTTGCTTTTGACCTTTCAGCACGCGCATTCTTCCAACTAAACCCAAGCCAAACAGTACATCTGTATAATGAAATCAAACAAGCAGCAGGGCTTACAGGCAAGGAAAAGATTGTAGATGCTTATTGTGGCGTTGGTACTATTGGTCTTTGGCTTGCAGATCAGGCCAAAGAAGTGCGCGGCATGGATATCATCCCTGAAAGCATTGAGGATGCGAAAAAAAATGCGAAAAAGCATGGTTTCACGCATACAAAATATGTGGCAGGCACAGCAGAAAAATGGCTGGACATCTGGCAAAAAGAAGGCTTCATACCAGATGTTTTAACAGTCGATCCACCGCGTACAGGATTAGCGCCAAGCCTTATCAACACATTGCTACAAGTAAAGCCAAAGCGAATTGTTTACACATCCTGCAACCCATCTACATTAGCAAAAGATCTGCAGGAATTAATGAAAGTCTACAACGTAGAATATATTCAACCATTGGATATGTTCCCACAAACGGCGCATGTTGAGTCCGTGACATTGCTGACATTGAAATAGCTTGTCTTGTCTCCAATATTGTGGTGTTTTGTATGTGCCCTCGGACTAAAGGTTCGGGGGTTTTTTTTGCCTAGGAGCTTATTTTTACACGGGATTAAAATATTTGATGGGCTGAACCAACAATAAAATATATTCTGGCAATTACGTGAAGACGAGAGTGTTTCGCGATTTATTTGAAGAACCCTTTTTCGAAGCTTCCAAATAAAAAATATGACCTGCAGAATCGTTTCTGTAGGCCTCTTTTGAATACAATCGATGAAATAAGCAGCTTAGGAATTTTATATTGTGGCAATTATAGTGCTTGCTTAATAAACTGGGGATTGGAAAGAAGAATAACTAACATAATTTCTTTCAATCATACTTGCCATATAGTTAGATTTATATAGTATTCTAATAATACATTCACAAACTAAAAGGAGGCAAAAAATGAATATCGATGCTCAAATGAATCAAACAAAGGACGAGGAATCGGAGCAATATAAAGTAGTTCCCATTATCGTCTCTTTTTTGATTGCTGGATTTATTGGTTTATTTAGCGAAACAGCTTTAAATATGGCATTAGGTACTTTAATTGTAGACTTTAATATTCATGAGACTACCGTTCAATGGCTTACAACTGGCTATTTATTAACTTTAGGGATTCTTGTTCCTGTTTCTGGTTTAATATTACAATGGTTTACAACAAGGCAATTGTTTATTGTTTCCATTACATTATCTATTATCGGAACATTTATAGCTGCTATTGCCCCAACATTCGCTTTCTTAATGTTGGCGCGTGTAGTTCAAGCAATGGGTACGGCATTAATGTTACCTCTCATGTTTAATACCATTTTATTAATTGTTCCACCCTATAAAAGGGGTAAAATCATGGGATTAATGGGTCTTGTTATTTCCTTTTCTCCCGCTGTTGGCCCAACACTTTCTGGGTTGATTTTAAAAACACTTACATAGCATTATATTTTCTGGTTTTCTTTACCGGTTCTAATGATCGCCCTTGTTTTTGGAATAGTGTATATGCAAAATGTTTCAATACCAATGAAGCCTAAAATTGATATCTTATCCATTATTTTATCAACAATTGGATTTGGTGGGGTGGTTTATGGTTTTAGTATTGCAGGTGATGGTGGTTGGGGAGATTCAACTGTAATTACTGCTATTATTGTTGGTGTAATTGGGTTACTGCTCTTTTGCATTCGCCAAACAAAAATGGAACAACCAATGTTAAAACTTCGTGTATTCAAATACCCTATGTTTGTTGTTGGGTTAATACTCGTACTAATATGTATGATGGTTATTCTTTCTTCAATGATTGTATTGCCACTGTATTTGCAAAATTCGCTAGCTTTAGGTACGTTTGCTGCAGGACTTCTGCTATTACCAGGTGGAATTGTAAACGGGTTATTGTCACCTGTTATGGGTAGCTTATTTGATAAATTCGGACCGAAATGGTTAGTTATCCTTGGCATTATTATAGTCACAGGTTCCTTAATTGGCTTTTCAACGATTGATTTAGATACATCTTCTGGATTCTTGATTGCTATGCATATCTGCATGATGATTGGTGTTTCGATGATCATGATGCCAGCTCAAACAAACGGTTTAAACGAATTACCACGTGAGCTTTATCCTGATGGAACGGCAATCATGAACACACTTCAACAAGTCGCCGGTGCAATTGGTACGGCGGTAGCGATTTCTATTTTATCTTCTGGAACTGAAAAGTATCTAAAAAACGTAACAGATGCAACAAACCCACTAAATAAATTACTTGCTTTCACTTCAGGAGTTCAAGATGCCTTTATCTTTGCGATTATCGTGGCGATTATTGGTTTAATTGTTAGTCTATTTATTAAAAGAGTTCATGTGTAACATTACATTTCTAAAGGTATGAAATCGACCATTATTTTTAAGGACCGAGTTGATCAAGTCTATAAATAAATGGTGTTGTAAAAATCAGGATACTCTTCGAAACGTAGAAACCTTAAATGATAGCACACGTTGAATCCGTCACACTACTGACATTGAAATAGCTGCTATGATTAGATTAGACGGCAAAAAGAAAAAGGCCTAACCTATGTTACGCCTTTTCTTTTTTGCGTTTTTTCATTCAGGCTTCTCTTAATTTAAGGATATTGATTAGATGTACATTCATGTCGTCAGCAGAATCTTTAAAGTCATGGCGGTGCCACTCTATGATCAAGCCCATAATTGCATTCGCCGAGTAAGAATATAAATAATCGTTCAATTCTCCATATTGTTGAAGCGTATTCTGATCTTCTATACAAATAGAACGTATTTCATCAAATAACATGAAATAATAATGTGTGGAGACATCTTGAGAAAATACTATCTTATAAAAATCCTCATATTTTTTTATATGATGAAAAATCCGAACTGTTTTAGGATCCAAATTTGCTACGTCAAGAAAATTCGTATGGAGATAAGGTGCTTGGTAGGATTCTTTTAAATCTACCATAATCTCTTCATAAAATTCTTTAAACACACCCCCTACCTCTTGGTAATGAAAATAGAATGTCCCTCGATTTATATTTGCTTCTCTGCAAAGCTCAGTGACCTTGATATGTGTTAAAGGTTTCTTTTTAAGCAGTTTAATTAAAGCTAAATGTATACTTTGCTTTGTTTTTAATACACGCAAATCATTTTTA
This sequence comes from Rummeliibacillus sp. TYF-LIM-RU47, assembly GCF_008638315.1. Lineage (NCBI taxonomy): Bacteria > Bacillati > Bacillota > Bacilli > Caryophanales > Caryophanaceae > Rummeliibacillus > Rummeliibacillus sp. TYF-LIM-RU47. The sequence continues at coordinate 23,638 of NZ_VVIR01000003.1, forward strand.
TTCATCTAGCATTTCCCCTTTATCAAACACTTTTACGTTTTCTGTTCAATATTGTACGTTTTGAATTTTTTTGTTTATTGAAGCTGCTATGATTCAATATTATTATTTTATTGAACAGTTGTAAAATAAGATTAAGGGGAGGATGTTTAGAATGAGATTAATGGATAAAGTAGCGATCGTCACAGGTGCGGCTTCTGGTATGGGTAAGGCAATTGCAGAGCATTACGCAAAAGAAGGTGCTAAAGTAGTTGTTTCTGACTACAATTTTGAAGGTGCTCAAGCTGTGGCTGAGGCAATTAATGCAACTGGCGGTACAGCCATCGCCAACAGAACGAATGTTGCTGAATTAGCAGATTTAGAACAGTTATTCGCAGAAACTAAAAAAGAATTTGGCAAGTTAGATATCTTAGTTAACAACGCAGGCATCATGGACGGCATGGAACCAGTTGGTGAAATCTCAGATGAAAAATGGGATCGCGTATTTGCTGTTAATACGACAGGCGTTATGCGTGCAATGCGCATCGCAACAAACATCTTCTTAGAACAAGGACACGGCGTCATTGTGAACAATATTTCAGCAGGCGGATTACAAGGTGCACGTGCAGGCGCTGCCTATACGGCTTCTAAACATGCTGTTACGGGGCTTACAAAAAATACTGCCTATATGTATGCTCTTTCAGGCATCCGCTGCAACGGAATCGCTCCGGGTGGCGTGGAAACAAACATCGGTTCATCTATGACAAATGTGTCTCAATTTGGTATGGGTCGTCAAATGACTGGCTCAGGTACAATGCCACGGACAGGTAAACCAGAGGAAATTGCACAACTAGCTGTTTTCTTAGGTTCTGATGAATCAAGCTTTGTAAATGGACAAATTATCGCTGCTGACGGCGGCTGGATTGCATACTAATTAGCTGTTTGTACAAATCGAAAGCAGAAATGAAAAAAGGCTCCAACATCGAATCACGATGGTTGGAGCCTTTTATTATGCTAGATTGAACGACATAGCAACAGTCATCAGTAGATAGCCCAGAATCGATCCATGCTTATAATCCATGTACATTGAAAACGCGAGGAATCGAAGATGTATAAACAAACAGACTTTATATGAACCATTTAAACTACTTCACCTTTTTCACCAGATAAAAGAACTCTCCTATACCAGTTCCTCTTTCTTTTGCTCTTTTCCAAATACAGCACTAACTGTAAAAATGAGCAGCAAAATAATAGATATGAGCAGTAAGAAGCTAAAATGCACATATTGCAGATAGATACCTCCGAAGAGTGGACCGGACAAACTACCGAAGCTAAAGAAAATACTGCAGAGTAAGTTCCCAGTTGGTAACAGTTCTCGCGGTGTCAAATCACTCATGTAGGAAATACCAAGAGAGAAGATGGACCCGACAAACGTACCCGCTAAAAAGAAACAAACTGCTACAAGTATACTATTGGATTCCAAGAAACTGCCTACCCCAAAGAATAAGCCGCCTCCTAAAAAGGCCATTAACACTACCTTCCGCCGGCCGATTTTGTCTCCAAGCGTGCCTAGCGGGAATTGTGTGAGGATGCCTCCGATGGAGAAGGCCGCCAATATAACAGAAACCATTGATACGTCTATTTCCTTTCTTAATGCATAGACAGGAAATAAGGAATTCAATGTAGATTCTAAAAAGCCATAGCAAAGCGGTGGCAAAAATGCGACCCAAGCATACTTTAAAGTAACGGCATATCGTTTGAGCATCTTTCCGTTTTCTTTTGTTTGAATAGGCTCTGGTTTTTCGTTTTTCACAAAGAAAATAAATGACCATGCAATTAAACAAAGAATCGATGATAAGATGAATGGAAATGCTTCAGAAATCTTCGTAAGCGGTACAAAGAAAGGACCAACTGCAAAACCAATCCCAAATGACAAGCCATATATGGCAATATTTTTACCTAAGCGATTAGCAGGTGCAGAGCTTGTAATCCATGTTTGGGTTGAATAATGGAGAGAATGATCTCCAATGCCGATTAGCAATCGTAGGATAAACCAAAACCATACATTCTTCCAAAAAGGAAATAATAACAAACTACTAAAAACGAGTGCACCGCCTATAATAATAATTGGCTTGTAGCCAAATTTTCTAAGCGGCTGCTCGACAAATGGTGCAATAAGTAGTGTTCCGATATAAAGACCCGTTGCATTTAATCCATTTATGGACGATGATACACCGTCCTGTTCAAAAATAACAGAGATGAGCGGCATCAGCATGCCTTGTGAGAACCCAGAAATCGACACAATGATCACAAGGATCCAGAATCTCTTTTGGGCCATTCGTTCATTTAATTCCACAAATCTAAACTCCTTTGCTAGTTAATAATATTCTATGTATTTCCCTACCCCAAACCGGCTTTTGGTTAATAAAACACCTTATCTACTTACTGTTTCCGTTAAGTCTGATTGGGATTTTACATTCTTGATAGGTTCGTGCGGGAGACCTTCTACATCCATTAAGCATGCCCTGAAACAGAATTTTCAACTTACTTTTCTTATAAGTACTTTGTGCCTTTGAAATACTCTAGCATCGCTTAAAAATAATAGTAACATTTAAACAGAAAGTAGGGAATCTAGTTTACTATTATTTTTTCCTTTTAAAAAACAACACAAAAAGACCCAGTCCACTTTAACGATACGTGTACTGGGCCCTTCAATCTGTTAATATCATATTTTTCTTGGTTTTAAACAATTTTCAGCCTTATTCTGAGAACTGTTTAACTCCGTAGCCAACATTTGCATGACAACATCTTTTCACATGTCTTTTTTTAAGCTAATTCATTTTATTGATAAAGCTTGATCTCGCAAACTCGTAAACAACATTTCCTACACGCTAAACTTGAAGAATCGCTTGTTCAATAATCTTCGTTGCCTTTCACTGCTGTCTAAAAAGTATACATCCTTTCTTTAGATTTATCCTAAGGCATTTAGTTATAAGTAGGCTCATTGTGATTTACATTTACACCAACAATCAGGCGCTTTGGCTAACGGAACTGCCCTCCCTTCACAAAATTAGGATTTTCAGTAAGAACGCTATATGTTTCTTTCATTAATCCCTCCAATCTCTCGATGATTTCAACCAGCTCTTCTTCCAATGTTCCCTCCAGAAGTATTGAGAAGGAAAACTGATTCCTCATCGGGCCTCCTTTCTTTTAAATTAAAAATAGAATAACATATAACTTTAATTTTGTAAATTTTCATAATCGACAAAATACTTAAATCATACTTTATTCCTAATTCTGTTTTTGATTTGAATTATTATCTCATTTCGTATACGATGGATAGGACGAAATGAGGTGGTACAATGAGCAAGTCAATCACAGACAAAGGGCAACAAGTAACTTACTTAAAAGAACGCCTTCAAATCTTTATGGAAGTATTGGATGCTATTGATCCAGAAACTGCCGATTTACAGGATATCGATCGCCTTATTGGAATGATGGACGATTTAGAAGATAAGATGGAACAATTTAAAGACCGTCCTGAAATTTAACAAATAAATACTCCCGAATGGATAAAAATCAAAGAGCGCATAATTGTGCTCTTTTTTTCATATTTTAAGCAGGTTATAATAAGCATGCTTGACAACATTTTATAGGGAGCTGAAAGCTATGAATCTCGAAGTGCTCGAACAAAGCATCTATGATTTAGTAACTGAAACATCGACAAATTTGCCGAAGGATGTCAGACGTGCAATTAAAAAAGCGAAAGATGCAGAAAATGCAGGAACTCGCGCTGCTATGAGCTTAGATACAATTGCCAACAACATTTTTATGGCGGATGATCAAGTATCACCTATCTGCCAGGATACCGGTCTACCTACATTTAAAATTAAAACACCGGTTGGCGTTAATCAGCTTGAAATTAAAGAATGCATCAAAAATGCGATTATCCGCGCTACAAAAGATGCGAAGCTACGCCCAAATGCAGTTGACTCCCTAACAGGTAAAAACAGCGGCGATAATTTAGGCGAAGGCGTGCCCGTTATTAAATTTGAGCAATGGGAAAAAGATTATATTGAGATGAAGTTAATTCTAAAAGGTGGCGGCTGTGAGAACAAAAATATTCAATATAGCCTTCCATGCGAATTAGAAGGACTTGGACGTGCTGGCCGCGACCTAGAAGGCATTCGAAAATGCATTTTACACTCAGTGTATCAAGCACAAGGACAAGGCTGTGCAGCCGGATTCATCGGAGTAGGTATTGGAGGCGATCGCTCTTCCGGATATGATCTTGCCAAAGAACAGTTATTCCGCCATGTAGACGACGTAAATCCAAATCCTGAACTAGCAAAATTGGAAGATTACATACTAGAAAAAGCAAATACATTGGGCATTGGAACTATGGGATTTGGCGGTGAAGCGACACTACTAGGCTGTAAAATCGGTGTGATGCACCGTATCCCTGCTTCCTTCTTTGTATCTGTTGCATATAACTGTTGGGCATACCGTCGTATGGCTATCGATCTTGATGCTAATTCTGGCGAAATCAAAAATTGGCATTATCAAGATGGCGAAAAAATTGCCTTTGACGAAACAGCAGCAACACAAGACGATCAACCATCTAAAGAAGTGATTGAGCTGCGCGCACCAATTACAGAGGAACAAATCCGTTCACTTAAAGTTGGAGACGTAGTTAAAATTACAGGACGCATGTACACAGGCCGTGACGCCATCCACCATCATTTGATATCACATGATGCACCGGTTGATTTAAATGGTCAGATCATTTACCACTGTGGCCCTGTTATGGCAAAGGATGAAGACGATCGCTGGGTTGTAAAAGCAGCTGGTCCTACTACATCTATTCGCGAAGAACCATACCAAGGCGACATTATGAAAAAATTCGGCATTCGTGCTGTTATGGGTAAAGGCGGCATGGGTCCAAAAACATTACAGGCGCTTAAAGAACACGGTGGTGTTTATTTAAACGCAATTGGCGGAGCAGCACAGTATTATGCTGACTGTATCAAGTCCGTCGATGGTGTTGATTTAATGGAATTTGGGATTCCAGAAGCCATGTGGCATTTAAATGTAGAAGATTTCACAGCAGTTGTAACAATGGATTCGCACGGCAACTCATTGCATGCTGATGTCCAAAAATCTTCATTAGAAAAACTGGCGGCACATGCAGAGCCCGTTTTTAAATAGAATAAAATAGTATAAAAAAGGGTATTAAGCAACAATTGCTTAATACCCTTTTTGTTTCCCGCTTCTTCTGCCCTTGCATACACTGTGAAAGTAGTAGCTGGGTAAGAGACTCGGTCAAAAATGTTATTTCAAATTAGTTCTATTTATTAATTCTCTTTCAAATTCATTCTTATAATAAAGACTTTCTTGTGTTCCGTTCAAGACTGCGCACCCGCAAGCTTGGCTTCAATCTCCTCGTCCCTACGTTTCTGCGGGGCTTTCAGCTCAAGCTATTCCCGGAGGAGTCGCCGTCCTCTATACACACCATACTAAATGAGATTCACCTTTTTTACCTTTGAAAGAAGCTGCTTTAGTTCTGGACCAACCTCAGTAAAACGCAATACAAAAAATAACTAGTTAATCATTTTATTTTTGAATTAATACTCTTCCTCTCTTTGTACCCTTATGTTATAATCATTATAAATAAGTAATTACTATTAATTAATTACTAAAGGTTGAATAATCACCTTTAATAAAGGTTTTGATATTGATTTTCATTATCAGGAGGGATGAATGTTGGAAATTACAAAAGAGAATAATACTCATCTAATTGAGAAAATAAAAGAACATGCTGAACTGATAGCAGCTATTTTCTCAGGTTTGTTCATATTAATTGCTTGGTTACTAGGAAAAGATGGGCATACGGCAGCTTCTATCGTTTTCTATGTGATCGCATTTATTGTAGGCGGCTTTGCGAAAGCAAAAGAAGGCGTAGAAGAAACGATTGCAAACAAAGAGTTAAATGTAGAATTTCTAATGATATTAGCAGCTATTGGATCAGCAATCATTGGCTATTGGACAGAAGGCGCCATCCTCATCTTTATCTTCGCAGTGAGCGGTGCATTAGAAACCTATGCCATGAACAAAAGCCATAAAGAAATCTCAGCATTGATGGATTTGCAGCCTGAAGAAGCATGGCTTGTAAAAGATAATGGCGAGATTGAAAGAGTTGGAATTTCCACTCTACAAGTCGGCGACCATTTACTTGTTAAACCAGGTGAACGTGTCCCTGCAGATGGTGTAATCATTGATGGGATGACGACTCTCGATGAAGCAGCCATTACTGGCGAATCCATTCCAGTCTCTAAAGGCATTGAGACAGATGTATTTGCTGGTACTGTAAACCTCTCAGGTGCTATTACAATGAAGATGACAAAATCGAATATGGAGTCATTATTTCAAAAAATAATTGACCTCGTTCAATCAGCACAAAGCGAAAAATCACCTTCGCAGCAATTCATTGAACGATTTGAAGGTACCTATGTGAAATGTGTGCTTCTAGCAGTAGCTTTGATGATGTTTATTCCGCACTTTTTACTTGATTGGAGTTTTCAAACTACCTTCTACCGTGCAATGGTTCTACTTGTAGTCGCTTCACCATGTGCGCTCGTAGCGTCCATTATGCCCGCTACTCTATCCGCCATTTCAAACGGCGCAAAAAATGGGATTCTATTTAAAGGCGGACTCCATATTGAACATTTAAGTGTTTTAAAAGCAATTGCCTTTGATAAAACTGGCACACTTACGCAAGGTAAACCTATTGTAACTGACTTCGTTGCAGCCAAAGGCGAAGATGGGAAGGCTTTACTTTCGCTTCTTGCCGGAATTGAAGCGAAGTCTAACCACCCTCTTGCGCAGGCTATTACAAAATACGCTGTAGCCAATGAGCTTACAAACTATCCACAAGCACAAATTGAAGATTTGCCTGGCTTCGGCTTGAAAGGAATTGTTGCAGGAAAAGCCTATAAAGTCGGAAAAGCAGATTTTGTTGGAGAACAATTGGCTCGGGAATTTGAAAATAATATTGCACTAGAGCTAGCCGAACAAGGTAAAACTGTGATCTTTCTTTCAGATGATACTAGAATCCTAGCACTTGCTGCCATGAAGGATACCGTTCGCCCGGAAGCAAAGCATGCCATCTCTCTTTTAAAAAGTATGGGAATCCAGACTGTCATGCTAACAGGTGATAATGAAGTAACGGCAAAAGCTATTGCAAAGGAAGCGGCAGTAGATTCATATATTGCCGAGTGCTTGCCTGAGACAAAAGTAAATCATATCAAAGAATTGATGGGCTCCTATCACCATGTTGCCATGGTGGGAGATGGCATTAATGATGCCCCCGCCCTAGCAACTGCTACATCTGGTATCGCTATGGGCGAAGGTACAGATGTAGCGCTAGAAACAGCCGATGTGGTCCTTATGAAGAATGACTTGACCAAGATTGCTTATGCAGTGAAGCTTTCACGAAAAATGCAAAGAATTGTAAAACAAAATATGTTCTTCTCCATCGCTGTTATTGCCCTATTAATTATCTCGAATTTCATGCAGGCAGTCGATCTGCCTCTTGGAGTTGTCGGACATGAGGGTAGCACCATCCTGGTTATCTTAAACGGCTTACGCCTACTAAAGAAAATAAAGTAAACTTGACTCAGTAGGGTTTTTCTCTTCCCTACTGATGGGGAGTGATCCAATCAGGATTTTATGGGCAGTTATCCCCCATTTAAACTTCTTCGTTACACTCTAGGTTTAGAAATAGACGTCTTACTGCCCGTAGAAGCATGTTAAAATAAAAAATTTAAAAAGCGGCAGATCATTCAATTTAGAATGACCTGCCGCTTTTTCATTAAGCTGTTCTATGACTTTTTGATTCCTGTATTTCTCTTCTCTTTTGTACAAGGGCATTCACTTGCCCGCCAACCATCAGGATAATGCCAGTGATGTATAGCCAAAGCATGAGAATGATAATACCACCGATACTTCCGTAAGTAGCGGAATAATTTGAGAAGTTGTTGATATAGAAAGAAAAACCATATGAAACGATTAACCAAGCCAATGTAGAGAACAAGGCGCCAACCCATACGCTTTTTAAATCCAACTTCATGTTTGGCATCAACCAATACATAAGCGTGAGGACGATAAATATAACAACGGGAGGCAAAATATAGCGGAACTTGTTCCAAACGGCGAGGAAACCATTCTCTAATCCAAATGCAGAGAATAATAGTTTACCAATTTGCTCACCGAATACAGGCAATACAAGTGCCACTACAACTAACCCGATTAATAGAATCGTGAATATTAACGAGTAAAGCCTTACTTTAAGAAATGGCCGCGTCTCTTCTTGGTCATAAGAGCGATTCAATGATTTATTTAGCGCATTTACACCATTAGATGCTGACCATAACGTACCTAGAATACCGACCGACAATAAGCCGCCATGACGATTCTTTAAAACTTCAGAAAGTGTATCAGACGTAAGAGAATAGATTTGGTCAGGCATAACTTCTTCTAAAAGTGTATATACTTGGCTAACGGATAAATGAAGATACGGCAGCAATGTCACGATAAAAAGCAGCATCGGGAATAGGGAGAGTAAAAAGAAATAGGCTAATTGCGCTCCAAATCCCCCGATGTCTTCTTTCTTCACTTTCTCGATAAGCCCCATGATAAAACCCTTATTTGTTGTAATATCAAAGTGACGCTCTTTCTTTTTCTTCTTCTTTTCTTTTTTATCCAGGTTTTCTTCGTTTTCTAATTGTACAAATGTATCTTTATCGATGTATTCAGCAGCGTCGCCTTTACGTGTTTTGGTTGTCTCGGAATCTGCTGAAAGACCAAATTCGTGTCCCTTCTCCATAATCCCGCCCCTTTATCTTCTTCAACTTATAGATGAATAACAGATTCATTTGATTCGGCATTGGTTGAAGGTAATTGTTGTTTTACATCTTTGATATTAGATGTAAATGTATCTTTCGTTTCCATCACGATGTTTTTAACTTTCGGTGTAAGTTCTTGGATTTCTTCTACTTTTTTCATATAGAAGTCTTTGTCTTTCATAAATGTGTTGTATAGAGATTTAACTTTTCCTGTTCTTGCTTGGATGCTATTCATTAATTCATCTCGGTTATTTGCAAAATATTGCATGTCTACCCAATAGCGTTTTAGTACTTTTTTTGTTGTTTGACGCGTATTGCGGTCTGCCATACTAAGTGCTGCACCTGCTACTGCTCCTAATGCTAATCCTGTAACTAATTTATTTGACATAATAATCCTCCTCCATACTTTTACAATGTTATATGCCTATTATACCCTACTGATTTATATGTAAAACAGTTTGCTCGTTAAAAAACTCCTTACCTATTTAAAGGGATTTTTAATTGTTGTTTTATGGAATTTCTTAACTATAGAAATTTAAATTCAAAAAGGGGGTAATGGAATGACCAATTTTTTAGCAAAGCTGAACGAGGTCTTAGGGGATTTTTCATCAATGCTTTGGGGAATACCGCTTATTGTCTTAATTGTTGGCACAGGCATTTTTCTCACACTTCGAATCAGCTTTTTGCAAATCAGACTTCTTCCACAAGCTTTGAGATTAGTATTCTCGAAAAAACATGACAAAACGGCAGATGGTGATATCTCCCAGTTCCAAGCACTTACAACAGCTCTTGCTGCTACAGTTGGAACCGGAAACATTGTTGGTGTAGCAACAGCCGTTATTTTAGGTGGACCAGGGGCTGTCTTTTGGATGTGGGTGTCGGCTTTCTTCGGCATGGCGACTAAGTATAGTGAGGCTATACTAGCTGTTCGCTATCGTGTAAAAGATGCGAAAGGGCAAATGGCTGGCGGTCCGATGTATTATTTGGAACACGGCCTAAAACAAAAATGGCTGGCTGTTTTGTTTGCCTGTTTTGGCGTACTAGCTTCTTTTGGCATTGGGAATGGAACACAATCTAATTCAGTTGCAGGCGTTGTTAATGCTACATTTAGTGTACCTACTTGGGTCACTGGCCTCATTCTAACTGCCTTTGTCGCGCTTGTCATTTTGGGCGGCATTAAATCTATCGGAAATGTAACAGCTATTTTTGTACCTATTATGGCGGTCTTTTATCTTGCAGCAGGCCTTATTATTATGATTATGAATATTACCGAAATACCTGCTGCTTTCCTTACAATTATTAAAATGGCCTTTACAGGCGAAGCTGCTCTTGGCGGAGCTGTTGGTGCAGCTATCCGTTATGGTGTTGCACGTGGGGTATTCTCGAATGAAGCAGGTCTTGGTTCTGCACCAATCGCAGCTGCTGCTGCTAAAACGGATCTGCCGGGACGACAAGCTTTGGTTTCAATGACGCAAGTGTTTTTAGATACATTCCTTATTTGTTCAATTACAGGGATCACAATTGTCATGTCTGGTGTTTATACAAATAAAGGTTTGCAAGCAAATGAACTGACAACAGCAGCATTCAGTCACTTCTTGGGTGGCTGGGGTCCTTATGTTGTAGCGATTGGTCTTATTTTCTTTGCCTCATCTACAATTTTAGGTTGGGCTTATTATGGAGAAAAATGTTTACAATATCTCTTCAAGGGTCAAACAGCTATATATATTTACCGCGTGATATTTGTTGCTTTCGTATTCGTCGGCTCTACCGTTGCATTGGACCTTATTTGGACATTCTCAGATATCGCAAACGGATTAATGGCTATTCCTAACCTGATCGGCTTATTAGGCCTTTCTGGCATTGTAGTTTATGAAACGAAGCGGATTCAAAATAAACTAAAAGAAGAAAAAGCTCTAGCAAAACAGATGGATATGCCTGATTCTAAAAAAGCGAGCTGAGGATATCAACATACTAGTATAAAATGCTGGCCCAATCGTAAAAGGAATTGACAATCATAGGCTATAAGTGGAATGATACTATAGTATACATCTATCAAAAGCAGGAGGAATCCCTTTGAATCTTACAGAACCGACAACAGAAAATGTAACTTTCATGATTGAGGCCATAAAAGAAAAGCTTCGCATGGTCAATGCAGATGCGATGAAGCCCGAACATTTCAGCACCAACCATTATGAAGATTTGGTTTACTTATATGATATGGTGATGAAGCGCGATGCTTTTAGCCCTAGCGAAATGCAAGCAATTGTAGCAGAACTTGGCTCATTGCGTGACTAAAAATAGGCTAATGAAAAAACCGAACTATATGTGAAATTAAATTTAATTTCACATTGGTTCGGTTTCTTTTTATTATTTTACTTTTGAATCAGCTTAAGCCATTTTTCTATTCTCCAGTTTTCGATTCATTAACGGAAGCACCTTTATTGATTGTAGGATTTGTTGAAGAGCCATCTTTTTTCACTAAAGGTTGGATGAGAACTTCAACCCGTCGGTTTTTAGAACGCCCCTCATCAGAATTATTAGACGCGATTGGATTATTTTCTCCATATCCTTTTGCACTAAAGAAAGAAGAATCTAATTTAGGGTTTTGATCTACGATTAGCTTCAAAAAGTTTACAGCACGCATTACACTGAGTTCCCAGTTCGATGAAAACTCGGCCGTATGCATCGGCACATTATCCGTATAACCTGTAATTACAACACTCCGTTTTGGATCAAATACAAGAAGCTTAGATAATTCCCTCGCTGTTTTCTCATACTCGCTTTTAACTACCGCTTTCCCTGGATCAAATAATACGCTGTCTCGTATCGTCACCAGAAGTCCTTCGTCAGTTAACTTGGTTTCAAATTGTTTTTCTAGTTCATTGACCGCTATAAAATCATCAACATTACCTTTAATCTTGGATAAAGATTTTTGGTCTTCCAGGTATGCTGAATTTTTGCTCGTCTCATCGCTCTTCGGATCGTTCGGCATTGTATCAGAAGGATAGTCCATAACGCCCTTTCCCCCATCAAATACTGCATTAAATACAGAAGAAAGCTCATGCAGCTTTTGATTATCTACTGTACTCGAAGCAAAAAGTACGATAAACAATGCCAGTAATAAAGTTAATAAATCTGAATAAGGAAGCAGCCATGCTTCTGGAATTTCCTCATGCTCTTTTTTATGCTTTTTAGCTCTCTTCGCCAAGGCCGCTCGCCCCGCTTTCGCCCAATATTTTTTTGCGGTCTTCTTTTGTTAAGTAAGAAGCAAGCTTTTGTTCAATGACACGCGGCGCCTCTCCCTCTAATACGGAAAGAATCCCTTCAATCATTAGCATTTTTTGACGTACTTCATTGCTCGATTTTCGTTTAAGCTTGTTGGCGAATGGATGCCAAAGAACATACCCTGTAAAAATCCCGAGTAATGTTGCAATAAACGCAGCCGAGATCGCATGGCCTAGTTTTTCAATATCATTCATATCTTTTAGTGCGGCAACCAAACCGACAACCGCCCCTAAAACCCCTAAAGTAGGAGCGTATGTACCTGCTTGTGTGAACATCCCAGCTCCAGCACTATGGCGTTCTTCCATAGCCTCTACTTCTTCTGATAAGACATCGCGGATATAATCAGCATTTTGTCCATCAATTGCGAGCGACAGACCGTTCTTAAGGAAAGGATCATCGATTTCTGCCACTTTTCCTTCCAGCGCAAGCAAGCCTTCTCTTCTTGCCAGGTCTGCCCATTCTGCAAATAATTTAATAATGTCCGTGTCTTTACCTAACTTTTGTTCGGTAAACAATATTTTAAAAAGTTTTGGCAATCTTTTTAATTCACTCATTGGGAAGGCAATTGTTACGGTTGCCATTGTCCCTAAAATAATTATGAATATAGCTGCTGGATTCATTAAGGCATCGGGTGTTACACCTTTAAAGTACATCCCAACGATTAGGGCAACGACCCCCATAATAAGACCAACAATTGATGATAAATCCATTTCTGTACCTCCAAAGTGTCATTCTTGTTATTATTTCGGTTACTTCTCTCTAATGTTAATATTCTACCGTGAACAAACTAGAATATTTGCCTAAAATCCAAAAACTTCGTGAATTATAAAATATTTGTAGACAAATAATGTTCGCTACAATTATGATGCGAGTATTTGCAAAACTATTTTAAATTGATAAAATTATCATAGAATTTAAAGTTCATCTTCAAACTATATTGGCATAGAAGTATCTAGGGATGCTTTCTATCCCACTAATTTGTAAATGAACAATTTTGGAGGAGATCTTTCATGAAAACGTTTCAAGAGAAGTTAGATAGTTATGCCGAATTGGCAGTAAAGGTGGGGGTGAACCTTCAACCGAGCCAATATCTGTTTATCCAAGCATCAATTGACCAAGCTGAGTTTGTTCGATTAGTTGTGAAGAAGGCTTACGAAGCAGAAGCAAAAGAAGTCTTTGTCCACTATTCAGATGATTTGCTTACACGCATGCATTATGACATGGCATCAGAAGATGCTTTTGGTTTCTTTGCCCCTTGGCAAGCAGAAGAGAAAAACTGGTTAGCAGACCATGGTGCAGCATTTATGACTATCAAATCACAAAGCCCTGATCTTTTAAAAGGTGTTGACCCTAAAAAAATCGCACTTCAACAAAAGGCAGCGGGTCAAGCATTGCAGCACTTCCGCCAAGCTTCCCAATCTAATAAAATCAGTTGGAACATTATAGGTACACCTTCTAAAGAATGGGCAGCAAAGGTCTTTCCTGATCTAGCGGAAGATAAACAAGTACCAGCCCTATGGGAGGCTATCTTTAAAACAGTCCGCGCTGACTTAGACAATCCGCTTGAAGCTTGGGAAGCTCATGATGAAGTATTACATGAAAAAGTAAAACATCTAAACGGTAAAAAATATCAAAAACTACACTACACTGCCCCGGGTACAGATTTAACGATCGAATTGCCGAAGGGACATGTGTGGAGTGGTGGCGGAAGCAAAAATCAAAATGGAAAACCTTTCATGGCTAATATTCCGACAGAGGAAGTGTTCACTGCGCCTCATAAAGATGGTGTTAATGGCTACATCACATGCACAAAGCCACTTAGCTACGCAGGCACAATCATCGATCACTTTACCTTAACATTTGAAAATGGAAGAATTGTGGATGTAAAAGCAGAAGAAGGCGAAGATGTCTTAAAAAATCTAGTTGAAACAGATGAGGGTTCACATTATCTAGGTGAAGTAGCTCTTGTCCCGCATGATTCGCCAATCTCCAACTCTGGCTTACTTTTCTATAATACGCTATTCGACGAAAATGCTTCTAATCATCTGGCAATCGGTAGCGCATATGCATTCTGTATTGAAAATGGCACAACAATGACTGCTGCAGAACTCGAAAAACACGGTATAAACCAAAGCATTATGCATGTTGATTTTATGGTTGGCTCCAAAGATATGGATATTGAAGGCATTACAGAAGATGGACATTCGGAAGCTGTTTTCCGCAATGGAAACTGGGCATTCTAAGCTCCCCATAAATAACCAATTTATTTTCACGTAAAAGTGGTATAATAATAGTGTTCTATTAATCTTATAGAAACCTGTTTTAACCTTATAATTCAAGAAAAAATCATGTATACTGTTTATATAAAGTGAAACTACAATTAGTAGGTTATTTCCTACTAATTGTTAGTTTTACCAATCGGGCAGTACGGGCAATAAACCCCACCTAAACTTCCCGTTTGCACTTACTTTCATATCGGGGTTTACTTTCCGCTAATGCGGAATAAAATTATTTAATACATGGAGGGCTATGATAATGGCAACTTTTATGGTTACTGTATTAGGCGTATTCTTCGCAATTATGGGCACTGGCGCTATTCTTGTTCACTTTTTGCGTGATGGGCTTAATTCTTCAACTTCTCATATTATCGATCCAAAACCAGAAACTAAGTTCTAATAAAAAGGAGCAGCCTGTAATCTAGCAGGCTGCTCTTTTTATTTCACAATCTATTAACATTTTCATCACAATTTCACTTTTATTTGTATCTTTTATTCCCCTAAACTACCATTTAGTGGGTTTATTTATCAACCTTCTATCCATCTACCTCTGTAATGATTGTTACATACCATAATATAACATGCTGAACCCTCTAAAAATATCATATACTTATAGAACCTAAGGTTATTCGAGGAGGAATTGTACGCATGTTTTCGCCAACAACTATTGGAATCGATTTGGGCACTGCCAATACATTAATATATACAAAAAATAAAGGAATTATCATAAATGAACCTTCTGTCGTCGCTTATAATGTGAACACAAACCAAGTGATAGCGACAGGAACTGAAGCAAAAGAAATGGTCGGCAAAACGCCGATAGCTATTCAGGCAGTTCGTCCTCTAAAAGACGGTGTGATCGCTGACTTTGATATGACTACTGCTTTAATCAAGTCAATGATGGAAAAGGCTGCAAAAGTAATGGGCTCTTCTCTACGCAAACCAAACGTTGTGGTTTGTACTCCCGCAGGAGCAACATCCGTTGAAAGACTGGCGATTCAAGATGCGGTAAGACAATGTGGCGCTAAGGAAGTATTTTTAATTGAAGAATCTGTGGCAGCTGCTATAGGTGCTGATCTTCCTGTAAGCGATCCGATTGCGAGCGTTATTGTAGATATTGGTGGCGGTACAACAGAAGTCGGTATTATATCATTCGGCGGAATTGTAACCTCTAACACATTGAAACTTGGCGGCGACCATATGAATGAAGAAATTATTCAATATGCACGCAAGGAATTCAACGTCCTGATTGGCGAGCCTACTGCTGAAAAAGTAAAACAGGAAATTGGTTACGCGCTGATTGACCATCCTGTCGAAACCATGGAAATCAGAGGACGCGATATCGTTACTGGTTTACCTAAGATTATCTCTGTGAATTCTTATGATATACAAAATTGTTTAAAAGAGAACCTTTTAGCGATATTAGAATTAATTAGTAGGACCCTTGAATGCTGCCCTCCAGAACTATCGGGTGATATTGTAGATCAAGGTGTGATATTGACTGGCGGTGTATCACTGTTAAAAGGTATGACAGAATGGCTTTCAAATGAATTGGATGTACCTGTTCATCTTGCGCCAGAACCGCTTGAATCTGTTGCTGTCGGCACAGGTAGATCGATTGATACCATTCATTTTCTTAAGAAATAATTTACACAAAAACACATGGCATGCTTATTATCGAAGCTGCCATGTGTTTTCTCTTATCATTCGACTTATTCCCCGGGAAATAGCACGACATTTTCTTACAATCCCCTCAGTAATTTGCGGGCATTATTCGACCATTTCCTCCATCGGGCCTTGCCCTTTCAATAATCTTCCTCTAAATAAGAATATAAATAATGATCTTCCCATTTCCCATTAATATATAGAAGACTCCGGAGTAATCCTTCTCGGTTAAATTTTGCTTTTTCAAGTACACGGACTGAAGCTATATTTTTAGGAGAAACATAAGCTTCTAAGCGATGCAGGCATAAATCATTAAAGGCAAATTTGACAACAAGCGAAAGAGCTTCCGTCACAATTCCTCTGCCTGTATGGGATTCATCCATTGAATAACCCACAAATGCGCTTGAAAATGGCATACGCTTTATCGAATACAAAGAAATATGCCCTACCATTTCCTTTGTTTGTATATCAAATATGCCAAAGCTATACTCACGGTTTAGACGCATTTGCTGAATTGATTCTTGTATTTTTTTTAATTGAACCTTTTCAGTATAATATTCAGGCGGATGTAGTGGTTCATGTACTGACCAATAACGCATATTGCGCGCAACCATATTCGTAAATGGCGTGACATCTGACTCCATTAATACCCGTAGAAAACATCGTTGCCCTTCTATAACGATCATGTTACTTCTCACCCTCTTTTAAAAATCTCTATTGTGTTAGAATCTTTTTCGCAACTTATATGAGTTATGTACCCCATAATAAGAAATACTGCGCATTTTCTCTAAATATGTATCCTTTCCTAAAATTTCCGAATGCTCTCTTTTTTATTTTACTGGAAATTTCACGAAAATGATATTTGTTGTTAAAGCAAAACGAATGTATACTTAAAGATAGTGGTTTTTTGTTATTATTACAGCTCACTTCTATCATTTGTAAAAATATTAGTTTTGGGCATATTGTTATTCTACAGTTTATGTTAAAGGGGGAGATTTTAATGGGCAGGCTACTCATCATTTCGCTTAGCTTTATCGCAATGACCGTTTTTAGCATTATGGCAAATTTGATGCCATTGAACGGTTATACAACAAGTGAAATCTCCAACCGCTATACCGTCCTTTTTAGCCCTGCTGGATATGTTTCTGTAATTAAAATCTTTATTTATATTATTTTAGGTTTGTGGGTTTACCTGCAATGGAAAAAACGGCAGGCACAGCAGAACATAACGGGAGTGCAAACAGCCTTATTTTCTTTCAGTGCTCTATTTAATATTTTATGGCTTTACTTGTGGCATTATGAATATTTCACATGGTCTATTATTGCCATATTGTTGATGGTTTTGTCGTTAATTGGGCTATATTTTACATATCCTAATTGGCAAAATACTTGGAGTGGGCGAATTCCTATTTCTTTATTCCTAGCTTGGGAAAGTATCATTGCATTTATGAATATTGCATTTCTATTTACACATAATCACTGGAATTTCTTAAGTTTAAGCGATCCTTTATGGACAGTTATCGCACTTACTGTTGGCACAGCAGCAGCACTTCATTTGCGATATCACCATGACGACTATGTTTTTCCTCTCGTATATATTTGGACATTTATCGGTATAGCATTTAAGAACGGCTTTGATGAATTGCTCGTTTCGACTGCTGCTTTATTTTTAAGCGGCGTCCTGCTTGTTGGAATTTTACTAATAAAAAAAAACAAAGCCCTCTGAATAATCAGATGGGCTTTGTTTTTTAATCTAACTTTGTTGTAATAATAGGCTCTCCATTAGTGACAATAATGGTATGTTCAAGCTGAGCAACAAGAGATTTGTCTGGCGTTACAAATGTCCAGCCATCACCTGCTTCAACAATATGCTCCGCTTTTTGTGAGATAAATGGTTCTACAGCTAAAACCATACCTTCTTTCAACATTGTACGTTCCCAAGCATCAAAATAGTTAAGAACATGTTGTGGCTCTTCATGAAGAGAGCGCCCAATTCCATGTCCTGTCAGATTCATGATGACGTTTAAGCCGTGATCACGCGCCTCACGCTCTACTGCTTTGCCGATTTGGTTTAGTTTAGAACCTGCTTTAACTTTCGTCATAGCACGGTCGAATGCACTTGATGCTACATCACAGATTTTTTGGATATCTGCATTATCCACATCTCCTACGATGAACGAAATGCCGGTATCTGCATAATAACCATCCACATGTCCAGACACATCAATGTTAATCAAGTCGCCAGCTTTTAATTTATAATTGTTCGGGATGCCGTGTGCTACTTGTTCATTGACACTTAAGCATGTGTATCCTGGAAAATCATACTCTGCTTTCGGTCCAGAAACCGCACCTTTCTCGTCAAATAGCTTTCCAGCCAAATCATCCAATTCTTTAGTCGTTACGCCTGGCTTAGCCGCTTCTTTTAAAGCCTCACGAATTTCAGCCATAGCACGGCCAGCTTTCATCAAAGCATCTATTTCTTCTTGCGTTTTTGCAATCATGTAAAACGATCCCTTCTGATTAATCTCGCTATTTAACTATACCACAAAATTCTGTGATGAAGTGAAACCCGGCTCATTGGAGGTTTCTCCATTCCCCCTCATAACCTGCTAACCAAACAGCTTCTTAGAATTTGAAAATGCGAGGTAAATTAATTGTACTTTCCTAAATTAACATATGCGTTTCTATAAAAATAAGTGCTTGCGCTTTAAGAAAAAGCCGCCGTTCAAAATATTCGGTTCATAGGAAACAACAAAAGCAGATGGCGCTATTTTCGTAATGCAATCTCGGAAATACCTTTCCTCTTTTCTCTTGGCAATCACTTTCAAACAGAGACGTTCACCATCTTTACCATTACCAATCCAGGCTGTGACGCCAAAGCCCTCATCCCTCAATTTGCTAACCAACCCCTGCTGTTCTCTGTCAACAATCACGTCAAAGATCATATAACCAAGAGCGAGTTTGCTTTCAATGAGACCACCAGAATAAACGCCTAATCCCCACCCTACGCAATAAGCTAATATATTGAGCGGACGGTCTAAGTTATCCAGCACAATCTTCAACCCCATCAAATAGATAAAGACCTCAGCCACAGACATCAGTGATGCTACAATTCGATATCCTTTTATCACAAGAATCATCCGCAATGTTACCAGTGTCATATACACTATATTGATAATAATAATTAATAAAAGCATCTCCAACAGATTCACCCCGCAATCAATTATTAGTATGTAGATTTATTACAATCCATACCCAGTCATGAAACTAAAAAAACGAATTGAGCTCCGTTACGATTCGCATATTAGCAGACTATATTAAAGAAGATTGGAATAAATACGATAAAATTGTTATAGAATTTTCAGGTAATCAAATCTTATAAACTTTTAGCTTCTGCCGAAGAAGATACCTTAAAAGAAGAAGGGTGGAAATTATATGAAAAATAGACTTGATCCAATAGAAGCAGCCTTACAGTTTGTTGAAAAACATTTTCATGATTGTCAGGGAGCTATCTTAGCTGGGAGTGTTGTTCGAGGTCAGGCAACTGAAACTTCTGATTTAGACATCATCATATTTGACAAAAGTTTTCGATTTTCTTATCGAGAATCCCTTATTGAATTTGGATGGAATATTGAACTGTTTGTTCATAATTTGAAGTCTTATCGTTTCTTTTTTGTAAGTGACTGTAAAGAAGGAAGGCCTACAATGCCAAGGATGGTAAGTGAGGGCAAAATTATAAAAGATACAGGAGTATTATCGGCTATTAGAAAGGAAGCCAAAGACTTAATAGAACAAGGGCCAGAAGATTGGACAAAAGAAACAATAGATATAAAGCGATATTTTGTTACGGATGTGTTAGACGATTTAATCGGTTGTCAAAATAGAGCTGAAGGCATTTTTATTGCGAGCACACTCAGCGAATTAGTTAGTGAGTTCATCCTTCGAAGTAATGGCAAATGGATTGGGACATCAAAATGGGTTTTTCGTTCATTAGTTCATCATGACCAAAAACTTGCAAACGAATTTGTTGAAGCATTCGACGCATATTATAAATCAAATGATATTGGTAAGATTGTATGCCTGACTGATCAAGTCCTGCAACCATTTGGTGGAAGATTATTTGAAGGATTTTCTTTAGGAAAATAACCTAATAAAAAAAAACGCTCAGAATGTATCTGAGCGTTTGTTCTTGTATTGCTAATACCATGTCGAATTCTTAATTTAATTAGCAGTTAATTATTCGGATTAGCTATTCGTGGCGCAGATTTAAAGAGCAGCGCAACGACAATAATCGTTAAAATAATAGCAGGAATCATATAAGAGCCGTTGTACACAATAGAGTACCAATATACATTTTGCTTCCCTGCATATTCAGCAAAGAACACGACTCCTGCCAAAGTATGTGCTGCATATTTTAATAATCCGCCAATAAATGTTCCGATTGTTATAGCAACGATCATTTTGCCTGTTTGGCCACGTCGGTTGGCAGCAATCATCATTCCTCGCATCACACCAGCTAAGCCTACAGCAGTAAATGCAAAGAAATAATCGATGAAGCCTTGCAAAGGCGTTAACACATAGGCGCCCCCTATTAACACTTGCAATCCGCCAATTAATAGCCCTGTAACGAGTCCAGCCATTGTCCCCCAACGAAATGCCATCAGTACAATCGGAACCATTACAAGGCTAATAGAACCGCCCTGTGGCCATAGACTAAAGGACAGCTTATCCAGTACAAATCCGATCGCTGCAAATATGGCGATTTCAATCATCATTAATAAACGTTTTTTATTCAATATACTTCCTCCCGTATTTCGATGCAGCCCACTCTTGCCTAAAGCGTATTCCCGTAAACAAGTATTCCAGAAGATTTCCACCCAAATAAAAACCGACATTAGGATAGCCCTAACATCGAAATAAGTCGGTCTCTATCCACATTCCTACGCAAGCATTAACTTACAGGTTCAAAGGGTTAGAATTTCGGATTCACTCTCAGCCGCCCATTTGCGGCTCCCCTCGTGGTCGATACATCAGTATTTAATTGAACACATTTATTGTACTTGATTTGATTTTAAATTGCCATGGTAATTTTCATCTTTCTGAATCTTTCAGTGAGCCCTGTGCGTATGTATAGATATATGGAGGTGTCAAAATTGGAATTGGAAAACAATAATAACCGTGTAATCTCTTCTTTGTGTTATTTTAGTATATTTTTTGCTGGATTTATCTTGCCCGTCATCGTGTATTTTGCTGTAAAGGAACAAGAAGTGAAAAGGCACGCTAAGCGCGCTTTACTCTCTCACCTTCTTCTTCTGGTCCCTACCATTATTGGCGTCATTATATTTATGGCTGTGGTGGCTGGAGCCGGTTTTTACAGTTATTCATTTGAAACAGGGAGCCCAGATGCATCGTCCAATGATGGTATGTGGATTATGGGAGCATGGCTCATCTTTATTGTTGTAGAAGCTATCCTTTCGCTAGGCGTGTTCATTTGGAATATTGTACAAGGAATTAAAGTACTCAAAGTTTAAAATACTGATAATATGGCTATTAGTTAAATATACACAAGCTCATCAATGAATGGAGTGCTACTATATGCAATTACGAAAAGTAATAAAAACTGTAATCAAAATCGCACCAGTTGTTTATCCAATCATCTTAAAAGTGATTGATGCAAGACATGATAAAAAAGCAATGAAAAAATAATCACTAAAAACGCCGTATTCCCTGTGGAATACGGCGTTTTTTTATATGAACTTTATGTTGAGATTAAAAGGTATAGCAACACCTAAGCATGACTACTTAAAATGCCCAGCTGCCATTGCGGAAAATAGGCTCAACTGTGCCATCTGCTAGAACGCCGTCGATATCCATTTCTCCGCTACCAATCATGAAGTCTTCATGAGTAATTGATGTATTAATACCTTTTTCTTCGAGCTCCTCTTTTGTCAGGCTGCTTCCACCTTCATAGCATGTCGGATAAGCTTCACCAATCGCCAGGTGGTTAGAGGCATTTTCATCGAAAAGCGTATTATAGTACAGAATATTTGATGCAGAGATAGGCGACTCATGTGGTACAAGAGCAACTTCGCCAAGGTACTTAGAACCTTCATCCGCTTTGACTAATTCTTGCAGCAAATCATGACCAACCTCTGCTTCAGCTTTTACAATCTTTCCACCTTCGAATGTCAGCTTAAATTGATCGATAACATTACCTTGGAAAACAAGCGGTTTTGTATTCGATACAAAGCCGTTCACCCCGTATTTTGATGGCATTGTGTACACTTCTTCTGTTGGCATATTTGCTACAAACGAGGAACCAGCAGGTGTATGGCTCGCACCTGTGCACCAAATATGCTTATCTGGCAATTCAATTGTTAAATCAGTGCCAGGCGCTTTATAATGCAGCTTTTGATAACGTTTTGCGTTTAAAAGATCTGCTCTCGCATCTAGGTTTTTCAAATGTTGTTCCCAGTTGTCTACAGCATTTCCTTCACCAATATGAACCGTTTTGAAGATCGCTTCCCATAATGCTGGCAGCTGCTCTTCTTCTTTTAAATCAGAGAATACTTTTGCAGCCCATTTCTTCGATGGTACAGCAATAATAGACCACGCAATCTTGTCGTTCATCACTGCATCGCGATAGTTTTCAAGTGCTTTGCCTGATGCTTTTTGCTGTGCGGATAGTTTTTCAACTGGCACCCCTGTAAGGTTATCCGGATCTTGTGCATCAATCCACAAAAGAGCACCCCCACGCTCAATCAACTCATCTCGTTGTTCACTGATCCAGCGTGGAAATTTAGCAAATTCATCAGCTGGTGCATTGTCGTAAAAAGCGCGGTCAATCACATCATCTGAAAAATTAACCGTTACGCGTGCAGCCCCTGCTTCATACGCTTTTTTTGCCACTAATCTTGTAAATTCAACTGTCTCTGTTGTTGTATTGATTAACATGGTTTGACCCTTTTGTATATTTGCGCCCACTCTTACTGCAAGCTCAGCAAATTGTTCTAGCTTCTCTTCAAACGTCATATTATTTCCCTCTTTTCTTTGCGTGATAAGGTTTCTTCCCATCGCCCTTGTTTTTTCTGTTTGCATTTGTACCATTCGTTGAATAGCGTTTATTCCCTTTGTTAGGTTTGGCTTCTGCCTTTCCCTCTTTTAATTGGCCATTTGACCAATTTTTCTCAACTGGCTCAATTTCTAATTCTCTCATGCGTTTTAGATATGCTTGTTCTTCATGATGTGCAAGTAATGTAAGTACTTCCCCGCTATTGCCAGCTCTTCCTGTTCTGCCTGAACGGTGGATATATTGCTCTTTTGTGAATGGCACGTTGACATGAATAACATGTGTTAGCCCCTCTATATCTAAGCCCCTTGCCGCAATATCTGTAGCGAGAAGGACGCGCGCATCACCCTTGCGGAAACGTTCAATCGCTGATTTTCTTTCCTCTTTTTTCATCTCAGAATGCAAGGCTACAATCGGCGCATTGCGAAAACCTAGCTTTGATTCTTTCATCATCACTTGGTCTAAGTTATTGATAAAAGCTAGTCCACGCAACCCTGAAAGGTTTGACAGCTTTCGCAATAGTTCTGTCTTATCTCGTTCCTCTATTTTTATGAAGGAATGTTCGACCTTACCGCTTGCTGGAACCTCTGCTGCTGCTATTTTGATTCGTACCGGATCATGAAGCATTCTATTCGCCACAAGCTCAATTTCTTCTGTTACCGTTGCAGACACCACAGCTACTTGTCGGCCATGAGCTGCTCCATCTATAAAGCCTTTTACGATAACACGATAATCCCGACTTAATAGTTGGTCCCCTTCATCTAAAACAATCATGTTAATTTCATGCAGTTTTAGTTTTTTACTTGTAATAAGTTCATTTAAACGTCCTGGCGTTCCTACAACTATCGTTGGCTTTTTCTTTAACTTTTCAATTTGGCGTTGTGGATTTGCACCGCCAATCAAAGGGACTACAGTAATATTTGTGCCAGTAATCCATGTACGGATCACCTCTACGATTTGCATGCACAACTCTTGCGATGGAGCTACAATAAGGGCTTGAGTTGCCTTTTTAGCACCATCTACCTTTTGTAAAATCGGCAACAGATACGCTAACGTTTTACCTGTTCCTGTAGGAGACTCAGCTACTACATCTTTTCCCTCCAAAAATGCTTCTACCATCTGCTCTTGAATGGGCATTGTAGATGGAAACTTCCATTTTTGCTGTAAATCTTCATTTAATAAATCTAAAAATGCCATAATGCCTGCACCTTCTTTCTTTTTCTAATGTATGTAACGCCCGCCTCTGTAGACGGGCCCTTTAAATTCCTAAGAAAAGTTTTATACTAATCGGCTAACTCATAGCCGCAGCTTTCGATTGCACGCTCTGCAAGCACGACAAGCGCATCGATATATCGATTATCAAGCGCTAAAGAACGGTTTACAACTGACAGCTCTGTACATCCTAGAATGATATAATCACAAGCTGCTTTCTTCATCTCATCCTCGATTGGCTGCCAAACTGATTTTGATATCATTTTGCCTGCCTTCACATGATCGTAGATAATAGACATCAAGCGCTTTTGCAATTTTCCATCTGGAACAACCGGTTCAAGACCTTCTTGAACTAAAGCTTCTTGATATAAGTTTGATGAAAGTGTTCCTGTTGTAGCAAGAATCCCCACACGTTTTGCTTGAAGCTGCTTTGCCTTTTTAGCTGTCTCCCGGATCATATGCAAAATCGGTACCTTTGTTTCCTTTTGCAATTCATCGTAAAAGTAGTGTGCTGTGTTGCAAGGAATAACAATTCGTTCCGCTCCGGCATTCACTAGTTTTTGTGCATCTTCCGCCATAAAAGGAAGCGGGCTAGCCTGTGTCTGATCAAGGATAAATGCTGTCCGGTCTGGAATACGCGTATCATTATCGATAATAAAGTGCATATGCTCTTGGTCGCTAAACGCCTTTGTTCTTCTTACAATGGTTTCTCCGAGTAGCATCGTTGCAAGCGGCCCAACCCCGCCAATAATCCCCAGTACTAACTTGTCCATTTCTTATGACAAACCTTTTTTGTTAAAGTATTTTTTGTACTTGCGATAGTAATTCAGACTGTTCAGCGTTAGTTTGATCCAACGTTTCCAGTTCATGTCCTCTTTGTAGAACAGCGAGTTGGTTGATTTGCCCTCTTGGATTAGCTTACGCGCTTTTGCTTTAAGCTCTTTATTTTCTGCATATTTGAACAGTACGCCATTCGGAATAATGGTCCAAAGATGCTCATTTTGCGCATATGTGCACTCTTGTTCAAGATGCAGCATTCGGTCATCTGCTACATATTGCATTAAGTTGTAGCCAGCAGCAGTCACATAGTAGCTGCTTCGTCCGTTACGTAAATTGATTTCAAATAATTTATATTTGCCGTCACGCTCATCATACTTCATATCAAAGTTGGCAATACCAGTAAAGCCGATATCCTCTAAGAAATAACGCACTTGGTCAAGAAGCTCTTTATCATATGTCGAAATGATTGCTGCATAGCTTCCGATTCCTTCTGGTGTATGCTCTTCTAAAATTGGATTTCCTAAACACATTAATTTTACTTTGCCGTCTGTTGCAACATAAGCATTTAATACACGCATATAGGAATCATCACCTGGAATGTATTCTTGGATGATTAAATGATCTTTATACGACGAACTGTATATCGCTTTTAAAATCGCATCTTTTTCCGCTTCATCCTGTGCTAAGAATACTTTCTTCTTACCCGGGAATTCGCAAGCCCAATATGCGACTGAGTTTGAAGCCTTGATAATAATGGGGTAGTTGAATTTCACTTCAAAGTTTTCATGCGTTTCATATGTGCATGTATCTGTTTTTGGATAACTAAATTGATATTGATCGCATATTTTATAAAAGTTTTCTTTTAATAAAATACGATCCATCAACGCTTCATCAATATATGGAACGGTAAAATGCTCCTCTAGGGCCGGTTTATTTTTAATAATAAGTTTGACATAGTCATCGCCGCATCCCATAAGAAGCAATTTTTGGTCTCTATATTCTTTTGCAATTTTCTTCATCTCTTCTAGGAAGTTCTCTTTTAGATTTGGAACTTGTCTGAAATGGAGTATACGGCTATTTTGTGTTGCTGTTAAATGTGCTCGGCCGACCACAATGGGCTTAATGCCGTACGCTTCATAGAATGAGCGAGCCATGCCATAGGCGTTCATATCTGAGCCGATTAATATAGGTAAAAATGGTTGTTTTGCCAACGCTGATCATCTCACTTAATTTCTTATTTTAATGCCATTAGTGTACCATATTTTCATTTATATCACGAATATACGAATAGATTTGCTTTAGTGTTTCTTAAGAGCTATTGCTTGCTTGCCTAAGTCTTTATAACTTGCAAAAAACTTGGACGCGGAATGTGATACATAACCGTGCAATGGGTCCATTACAATGACTTTTCCATCATCATAACCTGTAAGCACCACAACATGCAGATTACGATACATGGACATTTTTTTCATGGTCCCCTCGATATACCAGCCTTCCTTTGTTTGTGGCTTTGTTAAATCGAGTGTTACCCACATCATGACAGGGATACCCTGTTTGACAGTACTAATAATCTTCTGCTTGCTTGCGCCTGTGAGGTTTTGTACCTGAATATCTGCATGATAATCCTTCGATACTTTCTTCGCTGCTTTTTCAATTACTTTAGCAAACGCATAGGTACCTGTATTCACATTAGCTGGATCACCAGCATATGCTTTTGCCGGGTCTGGGCCTATTCGTTTGCCGTCACGATTAATTAATGGCTGTGTAGGCAAGTACTTGCGAGCCATCTTAATTTTAGACAAGTTTAAACCATAATAATTGAATGCTGCGGTCATTGCAGTTATTTCACATCCGTGGGGAAGCTCAGGTTTTTGTAGAACAACAGGCACGTCCATTGCTTTATCTTCTTGATTGTAGGTTTCCAGTACCACATAAGTTGTATCATCTTTAATCTTAATCACTTTCGAGACATTCGCTGTTTCTTCGTTCTTAAAATCTTCATGTGAGGGGATGAACAAATACCTGCGATTCCTCTCCAAATGTAACGTCAATTCGCCTTCACTGTTCCCAATTGCAGTGGTAATTAATTTGTCTGTATCTAAGTCACGAACGATTACCTTTGTATTGGGTATGGGTTCTCTGCTCCCAAAGGCGACGGTTAACACTTTTATGCCCTCATCCTGCTCTCCCTCTTTTGCTGGAAATACACTGCTGCAACCGCTCAGATAAACGGAAAAAAGCAATATAAAGCAAAAGAGGAGCACATGCCGAGGCATTATACTTCTCTTTAACATGCATAACATCCTTTTATATCCCGGATAACAGGCATCAGGGACCGACCCCTACCATTTAAGCTAATGATAAGGGTCGGTGAATTGTTGCCTGTATGCCCAACTGGAACACTCAATCAGGTACACTGATTAGATTGCAATTTATAGGGAAAGGGAATATTAGCCAAAATATTTGTTGTACCATACTAGGAACATATAGATTGTCCATACTTTACGTTGGTTTTTCGCTTTTCCTTCGTAATGGTCTGTTAATAATTGAACGATTGCTTGTTGATCAAAGAATTGTGCTGCAACTGGCGATTCAAAAGCCTCTTTAATTTTGTTGAAGTATTTGTCTTCTTGCAGCCAAAGTCTGATAGGAACAGGGAACCCGATTTTTTTGCGGTTTGCCCATTCTGATGGTAATGCACGTTCTGAAGCTTTACGGAAAGCAAATTTTGTATCTTGTTCATTGACACGGTAGCGTGATGGCACCTTAGATGCTACTTTCATAACTTCACGGTCAAGGAATGGTACACGCAATTCAATAGAATGCGCCATACTCATTTTATCTGCTTTCAATAAAATGTCGTCTACTAACCATAAATTCAAATCTAGCAATTGTTTTTTCGTTAAATCATCTTCACCTGCAGCTTTTTTGTAAACAGGCATTACTAAGTCTTCTACAGTAGGTGCATGATTGTAACGATCTGCCAATATCTCAGTCGCTTCTTTTTCTTCAAAGATATGCGCTTGTCCAATAAATGTTTGTTCTACTGGTAGACCACCGCGCATTAAGAAGTGTTTGCCTCTAAGTTCAGGCAAAACTTTAGCTACTTCTGCGATTGGACGACGAATTAATTGAGGTATTTTTTTATATTTTCGCATAGAAGGTGTTTCATCATACTCTGCATAACCACCGAATAATTCATCTGCACCTTCCCCAGACAATACAACTGTCACGTGTTTACGTGCTAATTCTGCTAAGAAATAAAGTGGAACGATAGACGGATTAGAATGTGGTTCATCCATCATATATTGAATTTCATCTAATTTATTGAAGCAAACTTCAGGATCAAGTACTTCATTAATATTTTCGATACCTAATTCAGTTGATAATTCTTTTGCATTGTCAATTTCAGAGAAGTTTTGTGCGCTGAAACCAACTGAGAAAGTTTTATCCGGTTTTAAAACAGAAGCTACATAGCTTGAGTCAACACCAGATGATAAGAATGAACCCACTTGAACATTTGGATCTGAAAATTCATGTGCTTTAATAGAGTCGCGGACAGTGTCATCGATCTCATCGACAATCTCATCAAGAGGGCGTTCTTCCGGATGGAATTTTGGCTCCCAATAACGTGTCACTTCTAATTTGCCATCTTCAAAAGTCAAATAATGAGCTGCTGGCAATTTGAATACACCTTTAAAGAAAGTTTCGTTCAATACAGGGAATTGGAATGTTAAATAAGGTTTTAATGCTTTTTCATTCAATGTTTTCTCAAAATGCGGATGTGGCAAGAAACTCTTAATTTCAGAGCCAAATAATAGCGTTCCATTCATATGTGCATAATAGAAAGGTTTAATACCGAACATATCACGTGCAGCGAATAAGCGCTTTTTATTGCGATCCCAGATCACAAAAGCAAACATACCACGTAGCTTTTGGACAAGTTTAGGGCCGTATTCTTCATATCCATGGATCAATACTTCACTATCTGTATCCGTTTTAAACGTATGGCCACAAGCAAGAAGATCTTCTCTAATTTCTTGGAAGTTATAGATTTCACCATTAAAAATTAATACTAATGATTGGTCTTCATTATAAAGCGGTTGGCTACCGTGCTCTACATCGATAATACTAAGACGACGGAACCCAAGAGCTGCTAGTCCATCTGTAAAGTCTCCCGCCGAGTCCGGGCCGCGGTGTATAATTTGGTTCATCATATTTTCTAGTACAAGGCCAGGGTTTGAAACCTCACCGATAAATCCTGTAAATCCACACATATTAAATATCTCCTATCTATATCAATTCACTTTAATTCATGTTTTAGCCAATGTCATTGACAACTTTCGACATCTCTTGATTATACTCTATTTTTCCATTTATATGTACCCTTACATACCGAAAAAGATTGCCACTGAGTAGCAATCCGTTAATTTGTCCGTTTTTTATATTCTTTCTTCAATACTTCCAATGAAACTTGGTAAAGTTGCAGATCTTGCAGCTTGAATACACCAAGCTTCATTAGGTTATCTATTAGATCATCTTTTTTTTGTTCTTCTTCGATTGTTGATTGCTTGTTCATGCTGTATCTCCTCTTAACATTAATGCCATTTAAACTTTCCCCATCTTGAAGTTTATTTAAACTCTTCTTTTGAATTTTTCTTTCAGCCAAGGCATTCTTTTTACTAGTTGGTGATAAACCAGAAAACCCAATAGAGCGCCTAACGTATTAAGCCATAAATCATCAACATCTGTGCTTCGGTACTGGGGAAGTTGCATCGTTTCAATAAAAAGGGATAAACAAAATCCGACGATCAATAAATAGAAGAATTTTTCCATTTTCCGCCATAACATTGGAAGAAGAAATCCAATGGGCATAAAAATAGCGATATTCCCGAGAAAGTTAATAAAAAACGGTTGCCATAAACCTAAATAATGTATGGCGTTATATACATCTGTGAATACACGAAACAAATGGAGGTTGATTCCTAAAGAATCGGTATCCGTGATTCGCTTTTCCGCATAGCTAAAGCTAACGCCATTTTTAGGGATTATGGTTTCATAAAACAAGCCCACTAAATAAATCCCAAAAATAATTACTCCTGCTTCACGAAGCGGATTACGTTGAGAGGCCTTTTGTTTTCTTTTCATCCGTAAACGAATGAAAATAACAAAGGGTACAGCAATCATCATAACAATTAGCATATCAAGTGTGTATTGAAGTATATAAGACAACTTCTTCACTCATTTCTCTCTATCTAACAGGACAAATTATATAACATTAGGTTGCGTGCTCACCATAAATATCTCTAATAAAGTTGGATTTTTAAGAAAGATAGAACTACTTCCCTACGTTACAGCACTAACTTCCTACTATTTTATTTTGTTAGATATGGGGCTTTTCTTGAAAGAATTACCTCTTTAAGTGTTTCTAATTTTTCAATCACAGTTTGTGAGCAAGCTTCCAATTCAGCTAAATATTTTTCTGCAAGTTGATTCTTATCAGCGTTATAAGCATTTATGGCCAATTTTGCGATTTCATGTACCTGTTCATGTGGTACTTTTAATTCCTTAAATGCAGGTTCATCTCCAAGCAATTCTCTGCCCATTCCATCATACCATTCTCCAAGCCGTGATTCTTTGTGCGTTCCAATATCCTCGGCGCTCAATTGTTCAAAACCGCTAAGTAGATTGTAGATGCGCCAACGCCAGAGCAGATGATCAGTAATAGCCAATGATATCACATCTTCCTGACTGATAATAAAATTCTTTGAAATGGTATTTGTACGGTAATCTATAATCATTTTGCTAAGTGTATAAATAATTTCTCCCGTTGTATGGGATAATTCTTTGCTTTTGACAGCATGCTCAGCAATATTGCGTATCCTGTCTACGATTTCATTAGCAGCGGTAGCTTGCTGCTTAGAGGCTGAAGCGACATCTTCGATATTTTCACCTTGATCTTGTAGGTTTTCATTCAAAGCAGCTAATGTCTTTGTAATGCCTGTTGCTTCAAGGGAGCCAATATGTAAATCTTCTGCTGATTTAGTTGTTAATTCATTAATCTTTTTTGTAGTAATTAAGAGCTTTTGAATGTCTTCATGCACAGACTTAACAGAGGTCTTTGTATGATCTGCCAGTTTTCTTACTTCCTCTGCTACAATGGCAAAACCTTTACCAGCCTCTCCTGCTCTTGCGGCTTCAATCGATGCATTTAATGCAAGTAGGTTTGTCTGTTCCGCTAGGTCTTGAATAAATTTTACCAGCTGAGAGACATTATTGACTGTACTAACCAAATCTGAGACATGTTCATTAACGCTTCCTTGATCTTCATCTGTTACTGCCAGCAACTCTTGTACTGATTGTAACGAGCTAATACCTTTATTCAATTCCTTCAATGCTGTTTGCGTGTCATAGGTGATGTGTTGGATAGATGAAGATGCTTCTTCTATACCCGCTTCTAATTGTTCCATCGCTTCATTTACAACCATGACGTCTTGCATTTGAATTTCTTGAAAATCCCTCAAATCCTTAATCTGATCAAGCCTAGTATTATAGGAAATAATCTCGCCTAATCCATCTACAATAGAGTTTGCTTGTATTTCTATATAGGTCTCAACAATGATTTGCTGGTCTATACTTACCAACGTTTCATAAGCTAAAAGGACATCCATTGCCTTTTCAATGTCTCGGCTATACTTTTTAATAATCAGTGGAATAATCATTTGATTGATATAGGTATATGCTGAAATCATCCAATCTGGCAATACACCAATTTTCGCATGTGTATGCGCGATTTTACGGCGATCAAAAACATATTGTAAATCCAAGTCGTCCTGGAAAAGGCTACGGAAGTGCCGGTCAAAGGTTATTTTTAGACGATCAACATGTGAATACGTATCGATTATTTCTTTAAATTCCGGAATAGCCATTAAATGTTCATAGAAGCTCGTCAAGATCTTTTCGTGATGTTCAATATACAGGTCGCATAAGTCTTTTACCGCTTCTCTCCTAATAGAGGAAAGTCCCAAAAAATCAAGTTTGCGCTGAAATCTTTCATTGGCGACAAGATCGGTACCAGGTGTGGAAGAGAAATATTGATAGTGTTTTTTTAACTTTGGAAACATAAGATGATCCTCCTTCGTTTTCAGCAACACACCCTATATATTTATTCAAAAGCCACAAGAAATTATGTCTATAGGGAACGTATTTCCCTTATTATAATGGAGTTCCATCCACTTTAATACAACTTTATATCTATTTTTTTTACACTATTTTCATAGTGTTTTAGGTAACAATCATTAAAAAAGGGAGCCATTTTTAATGGCTCCCTACTTAAAATCATATTTATGATGCAAAAAACATAACTGTTGGAACAAAAGATAAAACAAAGAATAAAGCATACCAGCCAGAGACTCTTTTCAATGAAAAGCTACGTCTCTTTTTCTCTGCGTAAAACGCATCGAAGAATACTGCGCAAACCAACGGAATGCTCATGCAATATACGGCTATTAGGATAAGATCATTAAAATTCATTTTCGCATCCCCCTTTAATTTTTTAATTTAAACGTTCAATTGTGACAACTTTATGTCTATATAATACGCCAGTCGGACACAAAATGTCAACAATTCATTCACAAATTGGACAAATTTATTTTTCCCAGGACTTATTTATAGAATAAGTACCCAAAAACAGCAATTAAAACGCAAAAAAGCAGGCCTGCCTTAACTAAGGTTAGCATTCATTTTTATAAGTAATTATAATTTCATTAACAATAAAAAGTGAGGAGAAGGTGTAATGATTATTATGATAAACGGAGCATTTGGTGTGGGTAAGACCACTATTGCAAATACGCTTCAAAATGAAATTGAACATAGTATGATATATGACCCTGAAGAGATAGGTTATATGTTAAGAAATGTTATTCCTATTGATATAAAAAGAACAGAATCCACTACAGGAGACTTTCAAGATTTAGAATTATGGAAAGAGTTAACTGTTGATGTGGCAAAAAGGTTAATTACAAAATATAAGATCAATCTAATCGTGCCAATGACGATTAGGAAAATAGAATACTTTCATTTCATTTACAACGGATTTAAAAGTTTTGATGATCAAACCCATCACTTTTGCTTGAGTGCAAGTAAAGAGACAATTTACGAAAGGTTAAGGCTCCGTGGAGAGGAAGAAGGAAACTGGTGTTTTCAACAAACCGATAAATGTTTAGAAGCCTACAAACAATATGATTTTGGAGAGTATATAGATACTGAAAAGAATAGTATCATTGAAATCATTCAAGAAATAAAAGAAAAGTTAAACCTTTATTAAACTAAATTATTTCTAATTTACTAGTAATATGTTTATACATTATACATACAAATAATGTTCCAAATGAAAGTGTGAGAATCCTCATAATCCTGTATATACAGACAATTTATTAACCTGTATACCTACATTCTATTTATCATTCCTAGACTTAATGGCTTTATTCGAAAAACGATCTTCAACAATCTTAATCCAATTGAATAGATTAAAGGTTTGTTCGAACATTCTTTTTTCAAAACAAGCCTTTTCTTTTTGTTTAGAGAATACTTCAATAATTTAATATCATTGAAAATGAAAATTCTCTGTATTACTATATATCATAGTAATCTTATAAGAATAATTAAAATACAGGTGTAGATACAGAATCAATTTCAATAAATGGATGGCCTTGTGTCCTGTGAGATGAATTGACATTATGAATGATTAAAAATTTCACATTTCGTTAATACACTATTGTAAAGGTTTTTGAAATGGATTCAGAAGGATTGAAAATAGTATTGAAAGGTGGCTTTAGAATGAACTACTATCATTCTATTCTCGACTTAGTCGGAAAAACTCCAATCGTTAAGTTGAATAAAATTCCCGAAGCAACTGGAGCAGAAGTCTTTATTAAATTAGAGTCTTTTAATCCTGGAGGAAGCGTAAAAGACCGTGCAGCTCTCAATATGATTACAAGAGCTGAAAAAGAAGGAAAACTCATTCCTGGTAAGAGCACAATCATTGAACCGACTTCAGGCAATACAGGAATTGGTCTTGCTATGGTGTGTGCAGTAAAAGGTTACCCCTGCATCATTACGATGCCTGATAATGCAACAAAGGAACGTATTAAAATTATGAAAGCGTATGGTGCGGAGGTTCATTTGACGCCATCCGAATTTCGGATGCAAGGTTCTATTGATGAAGCTATACGTCTCTCAAAAGACATTCCAGATAGCTTCATTCCTATGCAATTTGATAACCAAGCTAATGCGGATGCCCATCGTAAAACAACTGCTGTGGAAATCCTAGATACATTTGATGGTTCATTGGATGCCTTTGTCTTAACAGCAGGTACAGGCGGCACAGTAACTGGCACAG
The DNA here is from genome assembly GCF_008638315.1 of Rummeliibacillus sp. TYF-LIM-RU47. Taxonomy (NCBI): domain Bacteria; kingdom Bacillati; phylum Bacillota; class Bacilli; order Caryophanales; family Caryophanaceae; genus Rummeliibacillus; species Rummeliibacillus sp. TYF-LIM-RU47. Next base: position 58,204 of record NZ_VVIR01000003.1, read on the forward strand.
GTGAAGAGCTGAAAAAACAGTTACCTGATTTAAAAATCTATGTAGTAGAGCCAGCGGGTTCACCAGTTCTTTCTGGCGGCCAACCTGGACCGCATAAAATTCCTGGCACAGGCCCTGGGTTTGTCCCTTCTATTTTAAACCGAGATATCTATGATGAAATTCTTCATATTGAAGATGAAGATGCTACAGTCATGGCACGCCGCCTTGCAGCGGAAGAAGGTATTTTTGTTGGCGCTTCAGGTGCTGCTTCAGCCTTTATGGCAGTTCAAGTAGCTAAAAAGCTGCCACCTACTGCTAAAGTGCTTTGCATTGCACCAGACACAGGCGAGCGATATTTATCATCCGATTTATTTGAAGACTAATAATCAAAAACCCAAGAATCAAGTATTCTTGGGTTTTTCATTCTCTTTTTTTCATGCCTTCCTATGCACTTCTCGATTCTGCTAACTTCAATAAATAGTATTGCTCCTCCTTTGCCATATGTTCTGCCATGGGTGCTGTAAAGTTGCTTAATACTTCAGCACTTAGCTCGTGTTCCTCTAACTCTAGCAAAAATGTTTTAAACAAATTCATTTCAACGTCTACTTCATTATTAAACCGTTTCAACGCTGGGAAAGAATCTATATTAGCCTGCAAAAAAGTAGTTAACTCCACTGCCTTTAAATAAAACTGTTCAAAATGCTGAGTGAACAAATGGCTTTTTTCTTTGAGCCTCTTTTCCACTCCATCCATATTATCGTTTATTGTTCCCGCATGCCCATAAGCATCTCTCAACCATAATAAGTGATGGTGCAACTCATGAAAAATGGGCGGAACTTCTCCTTTTTCTAAATAACCCAAAACATTCTGGTACTCTTCTAGCTCCAGCACCATATGTCCAATAAATGAAGGGGTTAAATGGATTCCGATCTTTCCTTCTAATTGACGTCTAATGATATCGAATTTGAATTGCTTTAATTGCTCTGCCGCTTCATTGGCCTCACTTGCAAATCTTGGCGCGCTTGCAATATCTAATGCCTTTACTTTTTCATGAAGCTCCTTAAAACGCTCGATAAAACCTTTTGCTTTCTCAATAGCTTCTTTTTCAGATTCATATAAAGAGTCACGAATAAATTGACCATGATTCATTAGGATTTCTAGCCAAAAGTCATGTTCATACACTGCACTTTTTAAATAATCAGCGACCTCTATCACTCCTTCAAAATCACTCTACCCTCAGTCTATTGTGATGAAGGATTGTACTATGTATAAATTTATACAAATTTTTTTACTAAGCTCTTAAAAACAATCTAAAAAAATATTTTACTCAAAAACAAAAGGATGTTATAATTTTATCGTGTTAGCATACTAGTGTACTAAAGTGTAAATAAAAATCTATTAAGCAAGGGGTCTGAATTATGAAACGTTTATCCATGCTTTTCCTTACATCCATTATGCTGCTAGGCATACTTGCTGGATGTTCCAGCAAATCAAGTTCTGATTCAAAAACATTGACCATCGGTGTAGATGACTCATTCGCGCCAATGGGCTTTCGAGATAAAGATAATAACTTAGTAGGCTTTGATATCGACTATGCAAAAGCTGCTGCCAAGAAAATGGGCTATAAAGTAGATATTCAGCCTATTGAATGGAAAGCGAAAGAATCCGAATTAAATAGCGGACGTATTGACTTAATCTGGAATGGTTATACCATTACGGACGAAAGAAAGAAAAAAGTAGACTTTTCTAAACCTTATCTAAAAAATGCGCAAGTCGTTGCAACACTAGCAAAAACAGACCTTTCTTCATTAAAAGATTTAAAAGGCAAAATCGTCGGTCTGCAAGCTCAATCTTCTGCTGCGGACGCTTTAGATGCGAGCCCTATAAAAGCTACTCTCAAAAGTACTAGTGAGTATGCAAATAATGTGATGGCATTAAATGATCTGAAAAGCGGTCGAACAGATGCCGTGATTATTGATGAAGTGGTAATTGATTATTATATGGCCAAAGATCCTGGCACATTTAAAGTATTAGATGAATCGCTATCACCTGAAGAATATGGCGTCGGTGTGAAAAAAGGCAATGAAAAACTGTTAAATAAACTGCAAAAGGCTTTAGACAGTATGAATGAAGACGGTACTGCGAAGAAAATTTCAAACAAATGGTTCGGCGAGGACAAGGTGTTAAAGTAACAACAATAAAGAAATGATTCTCCCTTTATTTTGAGGCTTGGGTGCCCATTCCTTAAACATGCTATTCGTATAGGAAGAATTGCTTTCGCTGTGCGGACAATAGGCGCGCGAGCCTTATAGGAGGAAATGACATGAGTTTAGATTATATCCTGACGATTCTAAAGCCAATGCTTCAAGGATCTCAAATGACGCTATTATTATTTATCATAGCCATTGTGCTATCTATTCCGCTTGGGTTTTTATTAACATTAGCTGTCAACAGCAGCATCAAACTACTTTCCTTATTAGCCCAAGCTTATATTTATATCATGCGGGGCACGCCGCTTTTGCTACAATTATTAATTATTTGTTTTGGTTTACCTATGATACCGGGAATTGGACAATATTTAGTATTAGACCGTTTTACTGCAGCGTGTATCGGATTCATCCTAAATTACGCGGCATACTTTGCAGAGATATTCCGAGGTGGTTTATTGGCTATCGATAAAGGTCAATATGAAGCAGCTCAAGTACTGGGCTTAAACAAGTTCCAAACTACAGTGCGTGTTATCCTACCACAGATGTTTCGGATTGCCATCCCATCACTTGCAAATGAATCTGTGACATTAATTAAAGATACTGCTCTTTTATATGCAGTCGCTGTACCAGAATTATTACATTTTGCGGAAACAGCTGTAAATCGGGACTTCACTATTGTGCCATTCTTTATAGCCGGCATTATTTATTTAATCATGACACTAATCTTAACACTGCTTTTCAAGTGGATCGAGCGACGGTTTACATTTGAATAGAGAGGAGCAATTGATATGGCAATAATGGAAGTGACCAATCTAAAGAAAACATTTGGCGATCTAGAAGTATTAAAAAGTATCACCTTTGATGTACAAAAAAACGAAGTGGTAGCCGTTATCGGTCCCTCTGGTTCAGGAAAAAGTACTATGCTCAGAAGCTTGGTGCACCTTGAAAAAATAGATGACGGCACTATCAATATTGATGGTGAATATCTCGTAAATAAAGGTGCTTATGCCTCACCTTCAGATTTAAAGAAAGCATCTACCAAAATGGGCATGGTGTTTCAACATTTCAATCTCTTTCCTCATTTAACGGTAAAGGAAAATTTAGAAATGGCACCTAAGCTTGTAAAGAAAGAATCTGCTCAAGAGCTTAGTCGGCGCAGTATGGAATTGCTAGAAAAAGTAGGCATGGCAGATAAAGCATCTGCCTATCCCTCTAACCTATCAGGCGGCCAAAAACAGCGTGTGGCGATTGCAAGAGCCCTCATGATGCAGCCGGACATTCTGTTGTTTGACGAACCAACGTCTGCACTAGACCCTGAGCTTACAGGAGAAGTGTTAAGCGTTATGAAAGAATTGGCTAAAGAGCAAATGACAATGATTGTGGTAACGCATGAAATGGGATTTGCACGTGAAGTCGCAAATCGTGTCCTCTTTATGGATCAAGGTGAAATCCTGGAGGCAGGCACACCGGAAGAAGTCTTTGACAACCCACAATTTGAACGGACAAAATCATTTTTGCGTCGGAATTTAAAATAATCCATTTAAAAAGTTGGCCAACAAATAGTTGTGGCCAACTTTTTTTATTAATCTTCTAAGTATGGTGGATGGACAACGAGCACATCGCAGTTTGCAGTGCGGACAATCGCATTGGTAACACTACCGACTAAGAAGCGCTCTACCGCATTTAGTCCTGTTGCACCGCAAATAATTAAGTCAGCTTCCACTTGTTTAGCAATATCCCCTGTGATAGCTGTTTTAGGTGAGCCGTATTCAACCATTAAATTAACATCTGAAACGCCAGCTGTTTCTGCTTCTTTGTAGCCTTCTAATAGACTTTTAGCAAATTGTTCTGCATTTCTTTGTTCATCTGTTAGGTTATAAGAATCTAATACAGCGTACGCTCTTGAATCAATGATATTCACCAAGTGTAGCTTAGCTTGGTTACGTTTAGCGATTTCAACGCCCTTTTTTAAGGCATACTCAGCTTCTTTAGAGCCATCAATACCTATAAGTATGTTTTTGTAATTTCCAATCATTTCATCTTCCCCCTTTTCTTTTTCAATTTATACCCTTTTTCAAGTTATTTCAAATCAGAGATGGAACAGCTCAGACGTTTTTTGGTATTTGTGTATTTTTTAAAACATTTCATTCTATTCCATTTGCATAACTGCTTTTCTATTACGCCATACTAGGGATGAAGATAAGAAATCTGGCAAGAGGAGTGTTATACAGTTGGCAAAAAACAATACGAACGCTTTATCCATCTTTGCATTGGGTGGATTAAATGAAATCGGCAAAAATATGTATGCTATCCAAAATGAAGATGAAATTTTGATTATTGACTGCGGCGGCAAGTTCCCCGATGAAAGTCTATTGGGGATTGACCTGATTATCCCTGATATCACCTATCTCATGGAAAACAAAGAAAAGATTCGTGGTCTGATTGTCACGCATGGCCATGAAGATCATATTGGTGGCATCCCTTATTTCCTAAAGAAGATAAATGTTCCTATTTATGCATCTCGGTTTACCCTTGGCCTTATTGAAGTCAAATTAAAAGAGCATAAGCTATTACGTAAAACAAAGCTTCATGAAATAAATTCCAATACAGTGATTGCATTTGATCGCATAGAAGTGAGCTTCTTTAAGACGAGTCACAGTATTCCAGATTGCCTGGGAATTGTCTTTTCTACTGAAGAAGGAATCATTGTACATACAGGTGACTTTAAATTTGATTTAACACCTGTGAATGCTCAATATTCAGATGTCCATAAAATGGCAGAAATCGGCAACAAAGGCGTATTGGCTCTTTTATCAGAGAGTACCAATGCTGAACGCCCAGGATCCGCTCCTTCTGAACAAGAAGTGGGAAAACATATTGATGAAGCATTCTTCGCGGCAGAGAAGAAAATCATAATCTCTACCTTTGCTTCCAATATCAATCGTGTTCAGCAGATTATCGATGCAGCTGTAAAGACAAACCGCAAAGTGGCTTTGTTAGGACGAAGTATGCTCACTGTCGTTCCAATTGCCATTGAAAGAGGCTATCTGCAGGTACCTCCGCGATTATTAGTAGATGCACGAACTGTTATGAATCTGCCCCCTGAAGAAGTCGTGGTACTTTGTACCGGCAGTCAAGGGGAGCCGTTAGCTGCGCTTTCCAGAATGTCGACATCAGATAACCGTGATGTTCAAATCCATGCTGGAGACACTGTTATTTTTTCAGCCTCTCCTATTCCGGGCAATGAAAAAGATGTATCACGTATTGTCAATAATCTTTTCCAGCTTGGAGCAAAAGTCATCTATGGCTCATCTAGCATTACAGGCATGCATGTTTCCGGCCATGGCTACCAAGAAGATTTGAAATGGATGCTGACACTTATGAAACCGAAATACTTTGTTCCGATTCATGGCGAATATCGAATGCTGTATCTTCACCGTGAGTTGGCTGAGTCTGTCGGCGTAGAGGAAGGCAACACCTTTATTATGCAAAACGGAGACGTGCTGGATATTGAAAAAGGAGAAGCAAGGCAAACGCGTAAAATTCCTGCTGGGGATACCTATGTTGACAGCATTGACATAGGCGAAGTGGGCGAAATTGTTTTACGCGACCGAAAACAGCTTGCTGAAGATGGGATGCTCGTCATTGTACTCACCATAAGCAAAGAAGACGGCAGCATGACTGCCCCTCCCGACACTATCTCCCGTGGCTTTGTCTATGCGAAAGATAATGAAGTATTGCTCGGAAAGGTCAACCGCCTCGTTGCATCTACAATAGAAGATTTAGAGGGTAGAGACGCACAGCAATGGAATATCGTAAAGCGAAAAGTAAAAAAATCGGTTGGCCAATATTTATTTGAACAAACGAGAAGAAGACCGATGATTTTGCCTATAATTTTTGAAATATAAAAGGCTAAAAAGAAAAGCCCCTATAGTAGGGGCTTTTATCTTTTCTTTTATTTTTTCGCCTTTTTCACAGTAACTGTGACTGTTTTGCTTGAGCGTTTTTTAGAATCAACCGTATTGAAATATAATTTTGTGCCGGCTTTTTGTTTTTTCAGCTTAATTTTGAATTGAGCATTCTTTGAAGCTGTTGTTTTGCCAATTACTTTTTTAGCTGAGTTTTTCATAACTACTTGTAATTTAGGTTTTGCAAAACCTGTCACAACTGTTGTTTTAGTTGTGATAGTTTTTACTTCTGGTGCTGCCGGACGATTGTCCTTTGCTACATACAAAGCTAATGTTGAAGCAGCTTTATATGATGGATTCGTCACTGTCATTGTTAAGTGTTGATTCACTTTTTGTGCAGGAATTTTCACTTTGAATTTTCCATGTACAGAAGTGGCTTTACCAATCACTTTAGAGCCTTTTTTCACGATAACTTTAGAACCAGTTTTTGCTCTACCTGTTACTGAAGTTGCTCTTTCTAGAATTGGATGTACTTTTACTCGTAAATCTGCAGTACTTACTGCGTTAAATGCATTCAAGCGGCCATAGCCTGATACAAGATCAGTACCGACACGAAGGTCGAAATCTTCCGGATCCATGTCGCCGCCTAACAACATATCAAAGATGCTGCCGTCCTCACCAGTGTTATCTTTCCCTTCAAAGGTTACATTTTTTGAAGTTTGGTGAAGAATTGTTTTGATATCAGAAACGCTTAATGTAGAATCAACAGAACGTAATAATCCAGCAACAGCTGCTACGTGAGGCGCTGCCATTGAAGTACCGCTCATATATGTCACATTACCGTTTGGCACAAGGCTAGGAATATTCGTACCAGGTGCAACAAGGTCTAATTTTTCACCGAAGTTGGAGTAATCCGACACAATGTCCCAATCGTTTGTAGCACCTACAGAAATAGCATAGCGAGAACGTCCAGGATATGAAATGCCCATTTGGCCATCATTTCCTGATGCTGCAATAACTGCTACACCTTTTGAAGATGCAAATTGCATTGCTGCTTCAAGTGTACGGCTATATGAACCACCAAGGCTTAGGTTGATTACTTTTGCGCCATGGCTTGCAGCATATTTAATACCTCTAGCGATTGTTTCTGTATCGCCTGCTCCATCAGCTGTTAACACCTTGACAGGCATAATTTTTGCATGCTGGTCAAGCCCTTGAATTGAATAGCCATTATTTGCCTCTGCTGCTATAATGCCCGCAACATGTGTACCGTGACCATTATCATCTAATGGACCTGTTGTTTCGTCAACAAAGTTTTTGCCGATAGACGGATCAACATGTCCTTTTAAATCAGCAAGAGTATAGTCAACGCCAGTATCTACAACTGCAATGACTGTATCTTTAACTTTTTTAGTGCTTAATAGTGATTGAAGTTTATCATTTTGAACATCCGCGCCTTTTGTTCCTTCATTTTTACCAAGATTCTTTAATGACCATTGATAACTTGATAAAACATCGCTAGATAGCGCATGGTAGGTTTGGACAGGCTCTACATATTCCACTTCATTTAACTTTTCTACTTGGGAAACAGTTGCTTGAAGTGCTTTAGTTTGAGCTTTTGCACTCATGCTTGCTGTTTTTGCATCCATTTCTACCACATACGTATTGTCAAGCAACTCATCTGAGTGTTCAACATTTGATAATGTAGAGAACGTTTTGTTACCAGAGATTTTAGATTGTACAGATTTCAATGTCTTGCCATCTTTTAATTTAACAATATATTTACCTGAAGCTGAGTTTCCATTTAATTTAATACCAACATTTTTCGCGATAGCTACTAAATCTTCACCCGCTAGGCTATCAATCTGTACTTTTTTCGCGATAGCATCCATGCTTTGTTGTAATTTAGCTGGTACTGCAGCATGTGCAATGTCGAAAAGCTGCTTAATCGCATTCGCTTCTGATTTGCTGATAACACGTGTGCTGTTTCCGCCATTTTGGTTTAAATCAGTGATAAGCGGTTGAATTTCAACCAAATGCTTGTACACATCTTGTTTTGTATCTTTGTTAAAAATCATTTTTGCCACAAGGAATGGTGCTGCTTTGTAGTATAAAGATGATAGCTGCTTGCCTTGTGTTGATTTTGCTAGAGTACCATCACGGAATAGACGGATATCTTTTAAGATTTGTGTAGCACTTTTTTGTTTTGCGACACTGTATTCAACAGGACATACAGAGCCTGTTGCTTCTTCTTTAGCAGGTGAAAGCTTAACAGATTTTGCTGTGATACTATAGTTGACTGAGTCTGTGCTACTACCTTCATCCTCACTAAGACCTTCCATCGGAAGATCATCTGCAAAGCCACTGTATTCCACCTTCACATAATAAGGTCCTTCCCATGCGTAAGGGAATGAAATAGTAGCAGCTTGATCAGAAACTGTCCCTGTTACGTATTGCTCAAAAGCATCATCCGCGATTGCTTTTGCTTTATTAGGATAAACAGATACATTTACGACTTGGTCACTGTTTATATCGAATTTTATATGTGAGTATTTTGAAACTTCTTCTTTCGTTGGTGTAACTTTGTACCAATATACACCTGGTTGGTCAAATGAACCTTTAACGGCCGCGCCATTTGTTATAGCTGTCGCATCATCAATTGCTGTTGCAGTAGTCGTTTCTGCTGCAAAGCTTTGTTGCGGCGGAAGCGTCAATCCTAGAATGATAGCAAATGCTAATAGCCAAACAGCAATTTTGCGAGTGTTTTTTTGCTTCACTTAAAAACCTCCTATTAAACTTTTTTTGGAAAAACATCCTAATCCATCATAGCTCATTTACTCTATTCTTCAACAGGGTTTTTTAACAATTTTCATATTCTCAACTATTGACTTATATCAATGCATGTAAATAGAACTATTAGTTAAATACATTTACCTACACAATAAACTATAATACCTATTTTTTTAGTCTATTATTAGAAAAAAAATAAACCCATAGAGTTTTCCATGGGTTAATCAGTATTAAAGATACTTTCTTGAGTTTTTCTTTCCATCATAAGAATAAAGAACAAATTTATCTTCTACTACTGTTCGAAGATGCACGGGCCGCCCCCACAGCTGATAAACATAAGGCAGGACCTGTTCTAAATAACGAGGATCCAGCTCCATTCCTTCATAGCCATGTACTAAAAAGAGCTCTCCATTTCTTAGATAATCACCATTTTCGACGACAATGTAAGGGAAGCCACCATTGACGCGCATCTGAACGAGTTGGTCCCTCACTGCTACATAGTCTTTATCTGTAATTCGATAATCAGATCCTTGTTTTCCAAATAAATAAAGATCTTCCCGTTTCGCTAGATCTTTCGTTAAATAGTTACGAATAAAGGACATATCCGATTCAACTTCTCGCACTTCGAACATTTTTTGGCGCCCCGAATTGGGTGCTACGCCAAGCCTTTTCATTTCCTCTGTTGGATTGTTGTATCTCTCTTCAATATCTTCAAAAATTTTAATTCCTAAATAATACGGATTAATAGAGGTTTTGGATGGTTGGAGAACGCCTGCATTCAGCTTAGCATAATCAATTGTTTCCTCCGTCGATAAATCTAACTCTCGCATAATGCGTTGATGCCAATAAGATGCCCAGCCCTCATTCATAATCTTTGTTTCTAATTGCGGCCAGAAATAGAGCATCTCCTCTCTCATCATCGTCAAAATATCTCGCTGCCAGTCCTCCAGCTCGCGGCTGTGTGTTTCAATAAATAAGAGGAGATCCTTTTCTGGTTCCTCGGGGAATTTCTTTTTCTTGAAGCGAGTGGATAGAGGTTCTTCTTCTTGTTGTTCTAAATTCCAAAGCTCGTCATAAGGCGATTTTCTTTTCCGTGGAGCTCCTATGTCCACTTCTTCTGATTTTTCGCCGAGCTGTGGCCGCATTAATGAAGGATCAATATGCTCTTGAATCGCTAAAATAGCATCTAGAAACTCTTCTACCTCATCTTTTCCATACAGCCTTTCATAGTGGGCAATACGCTCTGCAGTAGCAGTCATACTTTCCACCATATCTCTTCGTGTATTGGAAAAACGAATATTATTTTTAAAGAAGTCACAGTGAGCTAAAACGTGTGCGATGATTAATTTATTTTGAGTTAATGAATTCGTATCAAGCAAGAAAGCATAGCAAGGATCTGAATTAATCACAAGTTCATAAATTTGACTTAGGCCTAAATCATATTGCAACTTCATCTTATGAAACTGTTTTCCAAAACTCCAATGGGTAAAACGTGTTGGCATTCCATAAGCGCCAATTGTGTAGATTACTTCCGCGGGGCAAATTTCATAGCGCATTGGATAAAAGTCTAACCCAAAACCACTAGCAATCTCAGTAATTTCTTCGATTGCTATTTGAAGTTCTCTTTCCATTTTTTAATCCTCCTCCGCGCTTATTAACCTAACATTCTATCTCTAGCTGTGTTGAATCTTATAACTTTTGTTCTTCGACTTCTTTTTGGAAGAAGCATTTCAGCGCTTCGTATACATCATGTTTACTTTTAAGGACATAGTGGCGAAACTTAGGGTCTACAATCTTTTTATAGTTGTACATCATCGTTGAAAAACGATTATGCTGGTTGACCTCTCCATATCCAAACATGCTGGACACGCCCATTAATTGCTGTACAAGTTTTAAACAAGCATCATTATCAGTAGACATATTTTCTCCATCTGAAAAATGGACAGGATATATATTGTATTTAGAAGGTGGATATTTTTCGTTAATGAGTTCAAGGGCCTTCACATAGGCAGATGAGCAAATCGTTCCTCCGCTTTCCCCTTTTGTGAAAAACTCCTCTTCCGTCACTACTTTCGCTTTCGTATGGTGTGCAATAAATTCAATTTCGACGCTTTCATATTTGGTGCGCAGGAAACGCGTCATCCAAAAGAAGAAGCTTCTCGCACAATATTTTTCAAAACTCCCCATAGAGCCACTTGTATCCATCATCGCAAGCACCACAGCTTTTGATTCGTGTTTAATCTCCTCATCCCACGTCTTAAAACGAAGATCATCATTATAAATAGGGGCAATCTCGGCTTTCCCCTTCATCGCATTTCGTTTGATGGCATTCAGTATAGTCCGTTTTTTATCAATATTGCCCATTAACCCTTTTTTACGTATATCATTAAATTCAATTTTTTCCGATTGGATTTCTGCTTTATCTTTTTCCTGTAAGTTCGGCAGTTCAAGCTCCTTAAACAATACACTTTGCACTTCTTCTATGCTTACCTCTGCCTCATAATAATCTTCCCCAGCTTGGTCTCCGGCCTTCTTCCCTCTGCCTGGCCCATTTTGTTGGCCGCTGCCATCACGGGCGATTACATCTCCAACTTTGCTGTCTCCTTTTCCTTGGCCTACATGCTTCGATTTGTCATAGTTATAACGAATTTTGTATTCATCTAATGAACGAATGGGAATCTTGATGACATCTTTCCCATTCGACATCACGATGTTTTCTTCACTGACCAAATCAGGCAAATTGCTTTTGATAGCTTCTTTTACTTTTTCCATATGGCGTTGCTGGTCTTGATGCCCTTTGCGATGGAGAGACCAATTTTCCTGTGAAATGACAAAATGCTTATTCGGATTTTCAGCCATTATATCCTCACCCATCTCTTAATTTAGAAACTCTGCACTTGGCGTTTGCATTGGGATAATTCTTAACGCTTTACTTATACTATGCATAGAGATTGAATTATTTAACTTTTTGATATAAAAAAATGGAGTGTCCTTAAAAAATGTGGACACTCCTCAACACTTAGCGATTCAATAAACTACCAACATATTGAAGCAATTCATTGGCAGATGTAGTTGTATATCCATGTTCATCCACCAAAGTTGCGATTACTTCATTCATTTTTTTCAACTGCGATTCATCCGGTGTTTTGGAAGAAGTCGTGATTTTCACGACATCTTTTAAATCGGCGAACAACTTCTTCTGAATAGCCTCTCTTAACCGTTCATGCGAGTTATATTCAAATCGTTTTCCTTTACGCGCATAAGCAGAGATACGAATCAAAATTTCTTCGCGGAAGCCTTTTTTCGCATTTTCTGAAATGCCGATCTGTTCTTCGATTGAACGCATTAGCTTTTCGTCTGGGTTTAGTTCTTCCCCTGTCAGCGGGTCACGCAGCTTATTTTTATTGCAAAAGGCTTCTACATTATCTAAATAATTATTCATCAGCGTCTTAGCAGATTCCTCATATGAATAGACGAACGCCTTTTGGACTTCATTTTTCGCAATCTCATCATACTCTCTTCTAGCAATGGCAATAAAATTCATGTATTTGTCTTTATCTTCCTGACTAATGGAAGCATGCTGATCAAGCCCATCTTTTAAAGCTAAAAGGACATCCAGCGCATTAATTGATGGTGACTTCTTGCGAATAATCGCTGAAGAAATCCGGTTGATAATATAGCGCGGATCGATACCATGCATGCCCTCGTTCGGATATTCTTTCTTCAAATCTTCCACATCTACAGAATTATAGCCTTCAACACTCTCGCCGTCGTACAATCTCATTTTCTTTACAAGATCGATTCCTTGTTTTTTAGGTACTTCCAACCTGGATAAAACAGAGAAAATCGCGGCTGCTTTTAATGCATGCGGTGCTATATGAATATGATTCATATCACTGTCGCGAATCATTTTTTCATAAATCCGTTCTTCCTCTCTCACCTTCAGGTTATAAGGAATAGGCATGACAATAATACGTGAATGTAGGGCTTCATTCTTTTTATTGGATATAAACGTACGGTATTCCGTTTCATTTGTGTGTGCCACAATCAATTCATCCGCACTAATCAATGCGAACCTACCCGCTTTAAAGTTTCCTTCTTGCGTTAAGGAGAGGAGATTCCATAAGAATTTTTCGTCTAACTTCAACATTTCCTGAAATTCCATCATTCCGCGATTCGCTTTATTTAACTCACCATCAAAACGATAGGCTCTTGGATCAGATTCTGATCCGTATTCTGCAATCGTTGAAAAGTCGATGCTTCCGGTTAAGTCAGCGATGTCTTGTGATTTCGGATCGGATGGTGTGAATGTGCCGATACCTACGCGTTTATCTTCAGAGAAGAAGATGCGTTCTACCTGCACATTTTCAATCTCTCCCCTATATTCTTGGTCAAGGCGCATTGTGTTTAGAGGCGAAAGATTTCCTTCTATACGAATGCCGTATTCCTCATAAAAGTCGTTACGCAAATGGGGTGGAATGAGATGAAGCGGATCTTCATGCATTGGGCAGCCTTTAATCGCATAAACTGCTCCCTCATCTGTACGTGAATACTGTTCTAATCCCCGTTTAAGCATAGTCACAATCGTGGACTTACCACCACTGACTGGCCCCATTAATAACAAGATACGTTTTCTTACATCTAATCGTTTGGCTGCAGGGTGGAAGTATTCTTCTACCAGCCTTTCAATGGCTTCTTCAAGTCCAAAAATTTCTTCACCAAAGAAGTGATACATTTTCTTTCCGTCTCTTTCATTAAGACCAGAGCTTTTAATCATATTATAAACGCGCGAATGAGCAGTTTGAGCCACTTCAGGCCTTTCTTTGACTATCTCTAAATAGTCTGCAAAAGTACCTTCCCACTTCAGCCTGTTTTCTTCTTCACGGTAACGTTTAAACTTATTTAAAATATCGATTGTTATCCCTCCATTCAGGCCTGTTTTAACCATGATATGTTAGGAACTTTTGAATGATAACTAATTAATTAAGGGATTTATGGAACTACTATGATTTTTAGACAATGGCTTATGAAATCAACATTTTTGGATATTCTATCGAAGAAGGAAAGGAGGATTTTGATGAATCGCTTGATTATCGCATTCTTACTAGCACTATCATTTATTCAAATGGTTCTTCCTCTAAATGTATTAGCTGAAACGGAAACATCTAAAGAAGACCTGCTAAAGCAGCGAATGTCTCTTTATGTTCAATTTGAAGATATGTTGGTGCCTTGGTATTTCTTAGCCGCTATTGATCAATATGAACGTAATATTCAGGCAGTACGAAAAGATATTCCATCACGGGAAGGCGTAGTTGCCATCCGCTTTTCTGATGAATATTGGGCAGGCCCTTTTAATCCTTTAATACAGGATAATTCACCAACTACGATTGATTATTTTGGTGGCATGGGGCTTGATGGAGATAAAGATGGTGTAGCTGATGCTGAAAATGACATTGACATAATCTATACGATGGCCAGTTACTTAAGTCATTACGGACCATCAGAAGCCGATTTCAAAAAAGCTTTATGGGATTATTACACCAATGAGACGATCGTCAATCAAGTCTTGGCTATTGCTTCATTATATAAAAAATATCAAGATATCAATTTAGAACAGTACACTTTCCCCGTAGCTCTCGGATATAATTATACCTTCAAGGGAACCTGGGGAGCTAACCGTGGTTGGGGCGGAAGGCGTATTCATGAAGGAACAGATATCTTTGCTGATTATGGTACACCTGTATTATCTGCTTCATATGGAGTTGTCGTCACAAAAGGATGGAACAAATTTGGTGGATGGCGAATCGGCATTCGGGATCACCATAATTCCTATCATTACTATGCTCATCTCTCCTCTTATGCCAAAGGAATAGAAGTTGGTGATATCGTCAAACCCGGAACGGTAATTGGTTATGTAGGTAGCTCAGGTTATGGAAGTGAAGGAACTTCAGGTAAGTTCCCACCACATCTTCACTATGGTATTTATAAATTTAACGGTCGTTATGAATGGGCTTATGACCCTTACCCTTCCCTTCTACAATGGGAAAGGACGGCGAAAGCCCAACTTAAAAAGAACTAACGAAACCAAAGTTTGGATAAAAGCTCCACAGGATCTTATAGATGGAAATTGAAGGCAAGCCTCGTAAGAAGGGCCGTCTGGAACGGAACACCGCAAGTTCTTCATACTAAATGAATTCTATAGAAGAAAAAAACACCGAACAGATGTGAGATTTTTTCACATTGTTCGGTTTTTTCATAGGCAATTCTTTATTATCTTTTATTATTTACAGGATATTTTGTTTTACAAACATCAAAAATTCTCTTTGCATCGAGCCAAGAGTCAATATTTTGGTGGGAATTCTAAACTTCCATGCCTGCCTCTTTAAATTGAAAGACCATAAGACTGTAAGTGGATCTTTAGTAGCATACTTTTGATCTTGGATTTCAGCTAATTCAAAAATAAGTTTATGTACTATTTTGGTGGAAAATAGATTTAGAAAAAGAACTATCATATGATTATCATTTATCAGTAGTATAGCTCGATTGGTGATAGCTGAAAAGCCTTGAGGCGTCGCGTAACAAAGAAGCATTTCTGGCTCTTTATGAGATTCAGCAAGACTTTCAAGTGATTTTTTAGTAATAAATAGCATGATGAGATACCTCTATGTATATCATATTTTTTTCAAACATTATAAGAAAAAAGTGAAATCGTTAGAAAGATTTCACTTTTTTCACTGACAGAATTAGTGAACAATTAACTTAGTTCACTTTGTAAATCGGTATGCAGCTTAAAGAGCATAATCCGCTCTCCTGTTTGTGTGCTTATATCTGTATGAAAGCTTAAAACCTCTTGGTTTGTGATCGATCTAATAATTGCCTTCAGTTCATCTATCCCAGATTCCACGAGGCTATTTCGGTGATCTTTCACCTTAAGCAATCCTTCTTTCTTTTCACAGAGAGAATATTCTGCAGGCGTCAGGATACCGCGCAGCACGACAATAATCATGTCGCGCAAAATATCCGACTTAACCGAAACCGATCCGCGCCCTAAATAATTCTTTTCCCAGTGCGTTAAAGCTTTGCTGATTTCCGATTCTACCGTTCCTCTTGTTTTATCCATTTTTCATTCTCCCGCTAACCTGTTGGCATTTTAGTCACTCTGCTTCTATTTTAATAATGCGAAGGTAAGCACGTAAAGCGATAACTTATGAAAAACTGTGCCATATGCCATCTGGATCGATGCATGAAAGGCGAATCCAGCCGTTCTGTAGCTTTTGCCGGAACTCCGCATTCTGTTCTAAGATTTGCTGAACCCTATACTTAGGCGCTTGCACGACCACTAATAAACGGATAGGTGCATGGTATGCCTCTTCATCAGACATCATAACAGATTGCCATGGAAGTCCAAAAAGAAGATCGCTTGCATTACCCTGCATGACGCCAACTCCCGCAGTAATCGTCTGTGTCGCTTTATTGCCGCTACCATAATAATGCGGAGCTACTGTAGACGCATAGTATTGTAAATTAATCCATTGTGCTACTAGAGCAGGGCCTGCAATGATACTAGCCAGTATATCGCCTGTTGGATCTAACTGCCACTGATAATTTTGAAGAAATACTCTTCCCTCTAGGTCACAATCTTCCGTTAACGTCCGTTCGCCGATTATAAATCCAGCATTCCGCGCTAACCCCCATTCCGGGCGCACCTCGCTCCAATCGTCAGCGAAACGGCGTACCTCCTCTTCCGGATCTGGGCAATCAGGATGGAGTGTCGGAAGCTGAGCAAGTCTTTCAGCGTTTACACTCTTACGCACAGTTGGAAGAGCCCCTTGAATAAGCTCAAATGAATTTTTTGCAGCTACCGGTAATTCTGGCAAATACGTAAATTTCAACTCATCCAACGAAGTAATATGCTCAGCCGCTGCAAAAACAGTATCTTCTGGTATGTGAATACCTTCTTTGGCAAGAGTCTCACGAACATTAGACAGATTACATAATGTCGCCAACACACGTGCATTAAATTGGCTTGATGCTCCTCCACATGCCCCGCAATCAAGAGCGGATGCATATGGGTTGTTTCGACTTTGGCTTCCATGGCCGCAAATAACAACCAATGGAGCAAAGTTCTCTGTCAAACTCATGGTTTGAAGGGCTTGCCGTACATAAAATACTTGTTCTTCTTCCGTAAAACCTACAGGCAATTCACCTGCTCCTTCATCTGGAGAGTGAAGCGTCAATTTTGTCATTGGCTTTTTAAGCCATTTTTCGCTCATTTGCCGCATGACCTCTCCAGCTTTTTGCGGGATAAAGCTTCGTGCTAATGTTTGAATACTAAGCCATGGTCCGCTAATTTCAGGCAATAGTAGGCTCGTCAGCATATTTTGTTTCATTGTTTTAAATGTTTTCCCAACGGAATGGGCAGTATGCGCCCGTTCAATGTATTGTTCTAGCTGGTCCCTGTCCGTAGATTCAAGCACTTTGTGAGAAGGCTTAAACATAATCGGCAATGAATTATGGCTATTGGAGCTTGCAAGTTCGTTTGTTTCAATTGGCAAGCCAAAAAATCCAGCTGTCCCAAAAGTCTCGAATGGCCCGCTTCTTTCTAAATGCCTTCTGAACGTTTCAGAACGTACATCAATACAAAAAGCAAATTGTGCTGCGATTGTTTTTGCTTCTTCTATTGTTGTAGGTTTAGCCGGCAAGCATTCTTGAAGATTTTTTTCATACGTTTTCTCCCAAGCTTCTAGCCAAAGGCGGCCTTGGACAAAGGAATTGAAGCGATTTGCGAGCATAAGGCGTGCTGTTATTTCTTCTGGTTCTAACGCTGCCCAATCCTCGAGTCTTACTCTGCCGAATTCAATCCAGCTAATAAGAAGTTTTTCAATGAGTTGAACATCATCTTGCATTGGCTCTGGCAACGGAAGATATTCTTTTACGAATACATATTCAAGAGATAGTCGCATAGCCAGATATTCTAAAAGCAGTGCCTCTGATTCTTCTTCACGACTGCGTATCATACCAGCCCATCCTGGTAGAGCAAGCAGGTGAGCCTCCAAATACTCTTGCCATTCTGTGTTAGGAATATCCATATTGTGAAGCACTTCCATCAAAGCTTGCTCTGCATTTTGATTTAGTTGATCAAGTTGCTTGCGCGTTTCTTGAGTAAGCGTGCGATCATATCTAGCCATTTGGCGCCATGCTGCATAAAACCCAGCCTCTTTATTGGGCATGGACCACACCGCAAGCGATTCATCCAAATATAATTTGCACCATTTAATCACATGTAGATTTATATTTTCTACAAGGGATTCGTTTTCTGGTTGTTGCACACGTTGACTCATTGTTAAGATGGAATGTTTATTTTTAGTGGGTGAAAAGTATTTACTATACCAGAGTGCAGCAGTCTTTGCGCCAGGCAATTCTCTTTTAGTGAAGGAAGTTGATTCTTGTTGTAATACATTACGGCAATATTCTTTAGCGAGTTCTCTAGGCAAGCCTATCAACTGCTCATCAAGCCATGCATTCAACCCTTCTTCTAAGATGGCCAAATCAATTTCTCCCTTACGAGCAGCAGAGGAGACGATAGCATGATTAGGATACATGTCAATGTCACCCGTATCCTTCAGCCTTCTTGCCACTTGGTCAAAAGTCTGGTGCTCGAGTCCCGCCCAAGGGCTTCTTGCCGCAAAGTTATTAATATCGCCGAGGGGTACAATGACCTCGCTCGCTTCTTTTACAATCTCTTGAAGCGTGCGATCGTTCGGTTTAAATCCCTCATCATAGTGAAGTGTTGACGCCGTACTCATTGATAATTCCCCTCCTTCGTTAATAATTGTGCAAGATAGTTTGGATGGCTTTCCGCGAGACGTTTTTTAGGTTCTCCAAGCCGAACTAGCCATAGATAAAGCGCAAAGGATAATTTATTATTCCTTCGAATTAGCCAAGTTCCACATACAATCGCAACTAGTAAAACAACTAAAACAATAATCGATAGTATAAACGGCTGGTGGAAATCACTGTCGATGGTCCCCTGCAAAATGTTGTAAAACAGTGTGTGAACTACTTTAAAAACAAGTCCACCTGCAACTAATAAGAAGAAACCTGCGATTTTTCCAGTAGCAGTAGGGTGTGCCGCTACCAGCTGTGCCCATGCAAGGGCAATCGACCAGCCGAGTAGAAGGGCACTAATCAGTTGATAGCCTTCTCCTTTAGCTGTCAGCCAAAGCCCTAATCCTATAAGTGTTCCAAGCGCACCACCTGCAACTGTCCATATAACAGAAGCTGCTTGGGCCTTAGAAGTAACAGGTGCTTTTGCCTTGGCAGCTGAACCTGCTTGCAAGAAAAGAGTAGATTTAAACAAGCCATGCAATACTGCATGTGTAATAGCTGCAAGATAGGCGCCTAGTGCACATTGCACCAGCATAAAACCCATTTGTGCTATTGTTGATCCCACCAACTGCCGTTTATAATCCACTTGCACAAGCATAATGCCTGTGCCGATTAAGACAGAAAGGCCTGCAATAACAAGCAAAATTATCTGCGCCAAGTCTCCATTAAACAATGGAGAAAAACGAGCAAGCATAATACTTCCCGCATTAACAATCCCAGCATGCATAACAGCTGAAATAGGTGTTGGTGTAACAACAGAATCAAGCAGCCAGCGATGTGTTGGCCATTGAGCAGCAGGAATGAGCGCTGACACAAGAAGCAATAAATTAATTCCTGTCTTTTCATAACTAGATAACAAACCTAATGTATCAGGGGTCAGTATAGTTGATAAACGCCATTCGCCTGTACTGTATGCTAACCAGAATAACGCAAGGCCCAGTGCCAGCAAACTAGCTAATAGATAGCCGCGGGATACTTTTGCAGCATGCTGCGCTACCTTCCATTCCTTCCTTAATCCGATTAGGACAGTTAAACAAAATAGTGTTAGCCCCCATCCAATAAATAAAAGGCGAACATCATCAGATAACCATGCAAGGGCATCCGCTGAAGTAGTGATAGTTAAAAGTGCAAAGTACTTGCGGTACGACTTATCGCCTAGCAAGTAATGGACACAATATCGCTGAACGATTAATCCAATTGTCAAAACAAACAGAGACCAGAGCCATGATAATGAATCAAAATGTAATGCTCCTAGGAAATAATCTCCTTTAGAAAAAATAAGGCCTAATAAAGCGGCAATTGGTGCTAACGCCAGCATGCCGATATGAATGCGAATGAATCGAAGCGGGACTTGCGGATACAGGATACACAATCCGCTCCCTAGAGAAAGTCCAAGAAAAATGAGAAACAATAGTGGCCACGACATCCCAAATCCCTCCTTTTTTTACATAAAAAAACCGACAATTTCATCATTTAAAAGGCGCAAGGCACTATTAAACAAAGAAATTATCGGTTTACTTTTAACGAACCCATCTTGAATGGGGATTAATCGTCTACCTTTAATATTCATTCTTCCATTTAGAAGAATACCGTATTATAGTTCCATCTTTTCAAATGGCCATATCGCTATAGCTATTTGCTAAAATGTTCTATAACTAATTCATTATTAGTAGCATACTATTTGTCAAAAATTCTGTCAAGTCAAGCCTTCATTCCAGGAATCCAATTTGGTCTTTTAAGCGCTTCCCACATCGGGTCAGGGATCGCTAATTCTTTCTGCATAGACATATCCATTTCTGTTCGGATCGATGAAGGATTTTCTTGCGCCTTTTGCACCCAATCCGGTTCAATTAATAATTCACGACCTAATGCAACAAGATCGACACCTGTCTCCAATGCTTTCACTGCATCGTCGAAACTATAAATGGAACCTACCCCAATCAATGCAGTACGGCCATTGATCGTTTCAATTAACAGTTGAACACGTGTCTTTTCTTTGTCGCCAGTAAAACGATGCGGCTTCGTAAAGAATTCCATATGTGATACATGCAGATAATCCAGCCCTTCTGCAGCCAAAGCATCTACAAGTTGGATAGTATCATCCATTGTAATCCCGTTTTCTTCAGGTTCTTCAGGTGAGAAGCGATAGCCAATGATAAAGGCTTCTTTGGCATGCTTTTTAGCCACTTGTTTTACTTCACGCAGAACCTCTAATGGAAAGCGCATACGGTTCTCAATTACTCCACCATATTCATCTGTTCTTTTATTCGTGTGGGCAGAGAAAAATTGTTGCAATAAGTATGTGTTCGCCCCATGAATCTCAACGCCGTCATAGCCTGCTTCAATCGCACGACGCGTTGTTTCGCCATAGGCTTTGATTGCTTCTTTTACTTCTTCCGTTGTCATTGGTCTTGGTGTTGCATTGTCTGGAAAAGCGACATCGCTTGCACTCACGATTTCGCCATTCGGCACCTCTTCAGGAATAGAGCGTCTGCCACCATGGAAAATTTGAAGCACTGCTTTTGCTCCTCCAGCATGAATCGCATCAGCCACGCGTTTTAGACTAGGGATAAACTTGTCATCATATCCAGCAAACTGTCTTGGAAAACCTTTGCCGTTTTCTAAGACATGCGTGCAAGCTGTCACAATCATACCGACACCTTTTGAACGGCGGTCGTAATAAGCGACCTCCGCGTCTGTAACGGTACCATCGTCATTACCAGAGTAGTTCGTCATAGGTGCCATTACCACTCGATTGCGCAATGTAACCCCGTTTTTCAATGTATATTCTTCAAATAAATCTGCCATACATATTGACCTCCTATTTTTCATTTCTTCACTAATTTATCGTATTCTGCATGAAATCATGTGTCAAAGAATTGAAACTCCAGCAAAACAACTTTTGTACGTTCACGTTGTACAATAGGTACATTACAGATGCAAACTATTGATGTGCTATAATCCATTCTGCCGCTTCGCTCAGGTCATTACATACTGCATCGGCTATTGGATCGCGTTCACCTAAATAAACTGTTTTCGTCCCTGCTTTCTTCCCCGCCATAATATCTGTATCCGTATCACCAACCATAAATGATTTTGATAAGTCAACTTCATATTTTGTTGCTAAGTCTTCAATTAACTTGCTGTTAGGCTTTCGGCAAGCGCAACCAGCTTTTGGTTTATGTGGACAATAGACTGCCTCATCCACCTGAGCTCCCTGTTTCTTTAACTCCTCAATCATATGCAAGTGGATTTTTTTCAATTCCGATTCTTTCATATATCCAAGACCTACACCGCCCTGATTGGTGACCACAAACACAAAATCAAAATAAGCATTCAATTTTTTTATGGCTTCGGGAACACCCGGTAAGAAATACAAATCTTTCGGTTTGTTCACAAACTTTACCCTATTGGTTAGTACCTCATTAATGACCCCATCACGATCTAAAAATACGGCTTTTTTCATATATATAAGCACCTTTCTTTAGCGTTTATCTTCTTCATCATTGTCACATTTTACTAATTCTAAAACAAACATTCTTTTATGCTTAAGCGTTTCGTTGAAAGAGATTCGGGTATATTTATGTTGTAATCACATATCAAAAAAATGAAACAAATAATGGAGGTAATACACATGGATAAAAAAGTATTAGGAATTTATAACTCAAGCGCGGAAGTGATTAAAGCTATTGATGAATATCGTCAAAAAGGATATGCAACTGACGATTTCTCAATTGCACTTAATACAACAAACTTCCCTTCTGCTCCATCAGTCGTAAAAAATGAAACAGGTGTACTAACAGAAGATGTCGGTGGTCGCAATATGGAAGAAGATGAAGGTTTCTTCGATCGCCTAGCAGCAGTATTTAAAGGTGATTTCCACACAGATGTGGACCATGCATCTTATTACGAATATTTCTTAACACTTGGCTTTGATGAAGAATCTGCTCGTCGCTACGAACGCGATATTAACGATGGCCGTATTCTACTTTTAGCAAACAAAGAAGATGATGCCCTTTTAGGCACTGCTGACCCACTAACACCAGTAGACAACCAAGAGGCAAATGTAGGTCTTGATACCACAGTAGCTACTAATGATACAGTGGATGTTAATAATACAGTGGCAGATGAGCAAACATTAAAATTGCGCAAAGAACAACTTGATGTTGAAAAAGACCAAGTACAAACTGGTGAGGTTGAAGTTCACAAAGATGTTGTGGAAGAACCACAAACAGTCAATGTACCTGTCACACACGATGAAGTATATGTGGAAAGACGAAAAGTTACCGATGAAGCAGCTGCCACTACAGATGCTTATGCTCCAATGGGCGAAGACGACACCATCCGTATTCCAATCGTCGAAGAACAAATTGAAGTGACTAAAAGACCAGTGGTAAACGAAGAAGTAGTCATTGGTAAAAAACAAGTGACCGAAACAGAACAAGTCACTGATAATCTAAAACGCGAGGAAGCACGCATTGAAACGACTGGTGATGCTTCTGTTACAGATAGCGATGTAGATGCTGCAAATCGTGGTGCTATTACAGAGCAAGAATTGTACGACCCTGCAAATCAAAACGATAATGACCTTAAAAAGAACAATCTTGATGATACGCTTACAGCTGGCAATATGAATGCCGATATTAAAAACAGAGAAATATAATAATATTTAGCTTTCTATCTTGTAAAAGCATAGCTAGACTGCTATACTTTCTGTAATTGAATATTCACTTATTTCAATATCTTTTGAAATAAGGATAGAGGCGCAAAAACCATGAGTAAGCTGCAAGAGGATGATGAGATCCGACTACTGCAGTGGAAAGGGGAATTTGCCGAAGCTTAGAGAAACTCATATTTCTCTATTGCTGGGCCTGTTGTTGAATAAACACAGGACTGTCATGTAGGAAACTATATGGAGGGCTATCGTACGCATGGAGATGACTTTATGAATTCTCGCAGCAACGTAGTCACATCACGTTGCTGCTTTTTTTGCGTCATTTTCTATACTGCCCTTCTCCAAAAAATGAAAAGGAAGTGGAGAAGCAATGAATTTTGGAAGAATTATAACGGCGATGGTGACCCCATTTGACCAACAAGGAAATATTGACTTTAGAGCTACTCGTGAGCTGATTAATTATCTTATCGAAAACGGCTCAGATGGCATTGTGGTAGCTGGCACTACAGGTGAATCCCCTACACTCACAACGGCAGAAAAAATCAGTTTATTTCAATTTGTCGTAGATGAAGTAAACCATAGGGTTCCTGTTATTGCAGGCACCGGATCTAATAATACAAGGGCATCCATTGAACTGACTAAATCTGCTGAAGATACTGGGGTGGATGGAATCATGCTTGTTGCACCTTACTATAATAAACCATCACAAGAAGGTCTTTATCAGCACTTCAAAGCAATTGCGGATTCAACGCAGCTACCAATCATTCTCTACAATATCCCTGGAAGAAGTGTTGTCAATCTATCCGTTGAAACAGTCACTCGCCTTGCCGCGATTAATAACATCGTGTCCATTAAAGATGCGAGCGGAAATTTGGATGCAATGGCTGAACTCATTACAAAAACACCCAATGATTTCAGTGTCTATACAGGAGAAGACCATTTAACACTGCCATCTTTATCGATTGGCGCTACTGGCGTTATTTCTGTATCTTCCCATATTATTGGAAATGAAATGCAAGCGATGATGGAAAAGTTTAAAAACGGGAATGTGATGGAAGCTGCGGTAGATCATCGTAGGCTTCTCCCTATATTCAAAGGACTATTTAGCGCACCTAACCCTTGCCCTGTAAAAGCCGGACTGAATCTGAGAGGAATAGCAGTAGGCGGTGTACGTTTGCCTTTAATACCCCTTAATGAAGAAGAAACTACTGAGTTGCAGCATCTATTGCAGACTGTATGTAAAGAAGACACAGCTTTAAAAAGTTAATTTAAAATAGGCACCAAAGTTCCGCGAGAAGCGTACAGTATAGTAAAAAAAGGAATGATGTTTTGTATCACTATCATTGTCCATCTTGCGGAACAACCCACGGCTATTATCCGAATAGCCCCTCCCCTTACCAGTTTCAAAATCAATACCAGCAAACCTACCAAAGTCCGAATAGTGTTTATTTAAGAGATTATGGTCCAGCACCTTTTGCTCTCAATATAGACACAGCAACAAAACAAAACACAAACTACCGCACAGCGCTATGGTCCGGTGAGCATTTGCAGCTTACTCTGATGAGCATTCCGGTCGGAGGAGATATTGGTTTGGAGATTCACCCGCATACGGACCAGTTTATTCGCATTGAAGAAGGCGAAGGCCTTGTACAAATGGGTAAGAATAAACAGTTCTTAGACTTCCAGCAACCAGTGCGGAATGATTATGTCTTTTTCGTTCCAGCTGGTACATGGCATAATCTAACCAATACAGGCAACAAGCCAATCAAGCTGTATTCAATCTATGCACCTCCTAACCATCCACGCGGCACGGTCCATCAAACCAAAGCAATCGCCGAAGCGGAGGAACCCCAATAAAAAAGCATTAAATAAGCAGCTTCCGCCTTATGGGGAGGCTGCTTTTTCTGAATAAAGGGTGATTCTTCCTTTTAAATTTTGAACATAAGAAAAGGAGAATCTTTTTTCGCAAGATTCTCCTTTTCTACTGATTTAATTAGCGAATACCTTTTATTTCGGTGTAACTTTAATAGTCAAAGGAGCTTTGAGGCTATAACGGCCTTTTTTCACGGTATAAACAAACTCCCGTTTATCAGTTCCTTCTGCGATGGTTGCTTTTTTCACTAGGTGATGGTTGTGATCGTATAATAGCATTTTTCCAGAACCCGTTAACTCAAATTTAAACTTCGTATCTTTTTTAACGTTCAGTGTATAAAAACGACTTTCTTGATTTGGTTTATTGATTTTTAAATGGGGTGTCGTTTCGTAGCGAATCCCCACATGTCCTGGAACACCTTTTTGAGTAGGTATAATCGACAATGAATACTTGCCGTTTGGTGCATTTGATGAGAAGTGTGTTGTCGAAATATGAACAACTGGATATGTTTTACCTGTTTTTTTATTCGTCAACACAATATTTTCAACCGTTCTTTTAAATGGATCTTCGTTTGATACGCCATACAACATGATATGTTCATCCGTTGTTAGGTTGATATCAACTGAAGGGGTTGAATATTGGTAATACGGTAATTTTACTCTAGGCGTACTTAAAGCATTTGGACCAGAAGGAAGTTCTTTCATTGTCGTATAGTTATATGTTTGTTGGTATAGTTTGAAGCGGTATAGTGCATTTGGTTTTCCTTTTATCGCTACATAGTAAACACCTTTTTCGAGATAGCGTAATTTTTTCGCAACTCCTTCATCACTATCGTTGATTGCTTCTTTTGTGTCACTCATCCAAAAAGCTAGATTTGACACTTCATGATTTCCAACAAAGTAATAGTTTCCTTCTACTTGATCGACATTAATAGCGTAATATGCAAATCCCTTGTCATCAAATGTTCCCTTTGCAACTTCCCCCGCAGCAAGTGGTTTGTACGTTGCTGTAGTAGAAGCTTGTTCAAACGATATTTTTTCGCCAAGCTCTGAAAAACCTGCAATAAGTTCATTTTCTAAAGTAGCTGTATCTACTGTTTCATGTTGTTGCGCTGCTTTTTTTATTAGTGCACGACGCTGTATTAAACTATCACGTAGTACTTCTTCT
The DNA here is from genome assembly GCF_008638315.1 of Rummeliibacillus sp. TYF-LIM-RU47. Classification (NCBI taxonomy): domain Bacteria; kingdom Bacillati; phylum Bacillota; class Bacilli; order Caryophanales; family Caryophanaceae; genus Rummeliibacillus; species Rummeliibacillus sp. TYF-LIM-RU47. The sequence continues at coordinate 84,694 of NZ_VVIR01000003.1, forward strand.
GCCTGAGGCGTATTAAATTTTAAATTTGGATATTTTGGTGCTTTTGCTGCTGCTAAGACTGACTTTGCCGCCATTACTTGTGCTGTTAAAGCATCGATTGTTTGTTGCATTGTCGCTGATTTATCAGTAGACAATTTTTTATATGCTGCAGTGGTATTCTTTAGGTCGACATTTTCACGCGAACCCATCAAACGGCCCTTCTTGTAAATATTTCCTTTATATTCGCCGTCTAAAATGTCCCCATTAACATGTTTAAGTCTTTGTTTATCATATAAAGAGCCTAATTTTTCTCTAACTGCTTTATCATTCGCTATTGTTGCTTCTGTATGCTCTAGCTTCCCTACAATTTCTTTTAAATCATTTAGTTTCGATGTTAATGTTGTCACTTTCTCGTACAATGTATAGCTTTGATAAATTGTTTCGTAATTTTCCGTATAGAAGGTTAATAAATTGGCTATTTTTGCATTTAACGTTACAGAATTCACTTCTGTCGCCGCGCTTAGCTTTTGGACTTCTGCTAATTTGTCTAAGAAGTTTTGTGCCGTTATATTGCGTACTCTCTTCCCATTTTTATAAACGTACTCTTTGATAGCACCATTTGCTAGCGCATCATTGTAATAATACGTGTCTTTTCCATCTGAGATAACTTTATTCTTTGGTGCTGGAAGCCCATCTTTGTATAATTTCCCCTTATAAAGGGTAGCAAGAGAAATGTGTCCGTCTTTAAATAAATACGTTTTCTTTTTATAATCGGCAAACTGATAGCCCTTGGATAAAATGCCATTGGTATAAAGATTCAAATGAGGATTATCATCATCATCAAAGCTATGAATAACATAATCGCCTTTTTTCAGCTTCGTATTTTCATATAGTTTACCATCCGAAGGATTGACATATATTCGCTTTGTTAAAACACCATCTTGGTAATAAAGTTCTTCTAGGCCATTGTCATAAAAATCTTTACCTGGAATCAATGATCCATCTAGGAACTGATATTTATCATCCTTTGTTCTATAGTAACCTTTTTTAAGCCTACCATTATGGTATAGTTTTAAATTTTTCCCACTGCCATATTTAACATAGCCAGGTGCTAGTGAACCATTTTTGTATAAGCAACCATTATATACTTTGTACCCCTCTACTGCCTTACCTGTTACCTTATTTACGAGTACGCCATCTTTTAATTGTACAGTAGTTGCAGCTGATGCTGGTATTACCTCAGTTGTTCCGACTGAAGATAGTAACATAGCTGTTGTAACTGCTGCTAATGCTATCTTTTTCATAAAATGAACCCCTCCTCCAATATCTTCCTTTTATTATACTATTTTAGCAATATACAGTATTTTTTGTTATTGTTTTATATAAAATGATTCTATTTTACTATCCACTATTCTCGAAAGAGTAAGTTTTGCCCCTTATCAATATCCCAACGAGGCACAAAGTCCATCACAAAGCCATCACCGAATTTGAGGAGCCTCAATAGCCTTAGGGGAGGAAACAGGTTAATGCTAACTGTAATCGAAACAAACCAGAAGTAACTCAAGCAGAGTAAACGATTAAACATCCCTTATCATCTAGGGTAAAATAGAGGTAAGCTTTTAGGAGGGATAACATGGACTCATTAATAGATATTGGGCTTAATCTTGCGGACAAGCGTTTTTCAAAGGATACACAAGAAGTCGTAGAACGTGCGGTTTCAAGTGGAGTCACTCATATGATTCTGACTGGTTCAAGCATAAAAGGAAGCCAAAAAAGCCTTCGATTGGCAAAAGAATTCCCTAACACTCTTTTTTCCACAGCGGGTATCCATCCACACGTTGCTTCTGAATTTAATGGACAGTCAATAGAACAGTTACGTGGATTGGCTAACCATCAAGAAGTGGTGGCTATCGGTGAATGCGGTCTTGATTTCAATCGTATGTACTCACCTCAAGATATACAGGAGGACTGCTTTATTGCCCAATTAAACCTTGCACGGGAAATGGACTTGCCTCTCTTTCTTCATGTAAGGGATGCTCATCAGCGGTTTTTAGAAATAATGGACAACCACCAAGACTTGATTAACCGTTCTGTTGTTCATTGTTTTACAGGGAGCGCTGAAGAAGTGCAGCAATATGTAGAGTTGGGCTTCCATATTGGTATAACAGGTTGGATTTGCGATGAGAGGCGTGGGAAAGAGTTGCAGGAGGCAGTAAAATTCATTCCACTACATCGCTTAATGGTGGAAACAAATGCACCTTATCTGACACCTCGCACACTGACGCCAAAACCTAAAAACGGCAGAAATGAACCAGCCTTCCTTCCGCATATTGTTTCGGAAGTTGCTAAATATAGGGGAGTATCGGTTGAAGAACTTGCTCAGCAAGCCACAGAAAATACGAGACGTTTTTTCCGTCTTCCATAAGTGGAATGTAAATATCTGTGCAAAACAAAAAGCGTCATTAGACGCTTTTTGCTTGTTACCCTCTTAATCTAATCGTTAAGCCCTTTAAGAACTTCCGCGCGAAATTGTCGCCACACTCTTTATAATTACGATGTCCTGCTTTCCGTAGTATGGCCCCAAGTTCGCCTTTTGACACAGCAATTCCGCCTTCATCTAAAATTTCGAGCATATCTTCAGTCGTCAGCTGTAAAGCAACCTTTACTTTTTTCAATAGCATATTATTGACATGTTCTTGTACTTGGGGAGCTTCTGGCGCTTGTCCCGGTTTTGGATCTTGTTTGCCTCTTTTGAATGTCACAAGGCCATTTAGAAAGAATGCCATCATTTTATCATTTACTTTCAATTGGCTATCATCTGTTTCCTCTTCGGAAGTCTTTGTAAGAATCTTAAGAATCTCCTCTTGTGTAAATTCTTTGCCTCCCAATTTAAAAATCTCTTTCATTTCTTGATTTTTAAGATCCAAGGCATATCGAAGCCTAATCAGGATATCATTATTTTCCATTTAAAAACTCCTCACTTCTTATCATTCTTTTATCTTAAGGCATATTACCATTTGAAACAACCAAGTCATACAGTACTTCTATCTCGTGCTATAATATGTCATATATTAACATACAAAAACAAGGGAGGTAGCTACATGAAGATTATTATTATCGGCGGTGGTATTGGTGGCTTTACAGCAGCCCTCACTCTTTCAAAGCTGGCAGAGGTGCATCTTTATGAGAAAGCGGCCGATTTCAAGCCGTTAGGTACAGGTATCGGTATTGGCTCCAATGCACTAGAAGCATTGATGGGGCTTGGTATTGGTGAAGATGTAATCGCATTTGGTACACCACTCACTACACAGCTATTTCTTAATAAAGACGGCAATATCTTGAACTCGATTGATTTTAAAAAAATTAAAAATAAATATGGGCAAGAAAATATTACGATTCATAGAGGAAAGCTACATGAAATCCTTTATCACCATATCCCTAAGGAATGGATTTCATTCAACAAACGGTTAGTGCAGGTAGAACAAGATGACAATCAAGTCACCGCAACATTTGATGATGGTGAAAAAGTGGAGGCAGACCTTCTTATTGCAGCAGATGGTATTCATTCCCTCATCCGAAAAAACTACATTCCTAATAGTGTTCCTCGCTATGCTGGTTATACATGTTGGCGCGGCATTACAGAGAACAATGGATTAATTGATGAGCAAACGTCCTATGAGATTTGGGGTTCTGAAGGCAGAGTCGGATTCGCCCCGATGAATGGCAACCAGCTATACTGGTTTGCATGCATGAAAGCAGCAGAAAAAAGTCACTTTTTTGCCACTTTGACTCAGCGTGAAGTCTCCTATCATTTCAGAAACTTCCCGCCAAACGTTGCTGAAATGATTCAACAAACAAAAGATGAGCATTTCCTTCATCATGATATTTATGATCTTAAACCTATCTCGAGATTTGTATTTGACCGAGTAGTCTTGTTAGGTGATGCTGCACATGCGACAACTCCTAATATGGGTCAAGGAGCAGGCCAAGCAATTGAAGACGCCGTAACACTCGCTAATGCATTACGTCACTTCGATTTAGAAGATGCGCTCCAAGAATATGAAGAGGAACGTGTAGACCATACAAAAAAAGTCATTCAAGTTTCCCGCCAAATCGGCTGGGCCTCCCAGTGGTCAAATTCACTGCTGGCTAATGGACGAAATGCAGTCTTACCCTTCATTCCTTCAGCTTTCTTAAACTGGCGTCTCAAATTTCTATTTCAACGGAAATTAAATGGCTAATTGTTAACCATTTGATATAATAGGTTAACTGACATTTTAGGAGGAAACGACGATGTACAAGCTTCGAGGCCATCACCTCTTTTGCCTCCTTGGCTATAGAGGAATGGGTTATTCAGAGGAATACGTTGAAAATATGACTAAGCTCCATCAAACATTAAGAAAAGAGCCAAGCACTTTAATTCAAGTTGTCAAAGGCCCTGACCATCTGTGTGATAAATTTCCAGAATCCGGCGAATATCATTGCCAAGACCAAGATATTTATAAAATGGATAAAGCCATTTTAGATAAACTCGGCCTTCAATATGGACAATCTATTACATGGTCCGACATTGAAGCACGGGTTAAAAATAATGTAGTTCCGCTCGATATTGGAACCGTCTGTGCAACCTGTTCCTGGCGTTCTCTTGGCGTTTGTGAAGAAGGGGTTCAATACATTCATGAAGGAAAAGGTCTAGTGGAAGTAAAATAAGGATATCTACCAACTATATAAACACACCAAAAAGGAAGGTGCTTCATAACAGCACCTTCCTTTTCTTGTTTTTATTAAATCTTGAAGCGGCTAACCAATTCATTCAGCTCATCTACTAACGTTGCAAGATGTTTTGAACTGTCGGCTACTTCTTCCATTGAACTACTAGCTTGCTGTGCGGAAGCTGCTGTTTGTTCTACTCCTGCGGCTGCTTCCTCAGCAACAGAAGCGACCTCATCAATAGATGCATTCATTGAAAGTGTGTGACGTTTAATTTCTGACAAGTTCCCTGACACCGTACGGATGTTTTGTCCCATTTCAGTGACTGCACCATTGATTTCATTGAATGTCATACCTGTATTTTCTATTTGAATTGTTCCTTGTTCTACTTCTGTATATCCTGCTTGCAAGGATGATACCGCACTGCCTGATTCACTTTGGATTGCTATAATTATGCCTGTTATATCATTTACTGAAAGTGCTACTTGTTCTGCCAGTTTTCTTACTTCTTCTGCAACAACAGCAAATCCTTTACCATGTTCCCCTGCCCTTGCCGCTTCAATCGCCGCGTTTAGGGCAAGTAGGTTCGTTTGGTCTGCTACATCTTTAATAACAGATATTAAAGTAGTAATTTCCTGTGAACGATGATCTAAGCTTTGGACTTTCATTACCGCATCTTTTACCAGTTGGTCAATCTTAGCCATTTGCTCAGTAGTTGAGGTCATTAGTGAAGTCCCTTGCTCTGTTAATGAAAGTACTTTTTCAGAGTTTTGTTGAATGAGACTACCATTTTCATTTGTTTCTTCTACCTTTTCAGCGAAAGATCCCATAATCATAGCTAAGTTGCTCGCACTATCTGCTTGCGTTTCAGCACCAGAAGCAAGCTCTTGCATAGTTGTGGCAATCTGCTCAGTACCCGTTCTGACTTCCATCGAAGACTGTGTTAATTCTTCGCTTCTACTTGCCACAACATTAGATAATGAGTTGATTTTTTCCAAGACTAGTCTTGTATTTTCGTTCATCTCATTCGTCGCCAGGATTAGTTCTCCAATTTCATCATTCGATGTAGGTTCTATTTTTTCTTGGCTTAAATCACCCTTAGCCATTTCTTTCACTCTAGCTACTAAACCAATGATAGGACGGGAAATAACGCGTACGGTTTTAATTTCAATTAACACTGCAGCAATAGCCGCAACAGCCGTAAGGATTAATATAAATATAAGTGAGGATGTTCCGTATGAAGCGAATTCTTCTCCATTTTTGGCTATCTTCTCTTCTCTATCCTTTGATAATTGTTTAAAGCCATCCATTATTTCTTTTTCAAGCGGCTTTACTTCTGTCGCCATGATTCTCTTTGCTTCTTCTTTATTGCCGTTATCATACTCTTCAATCACACGATTTATTTGTTCTCCCCACGTCACCTTTTTATCAATTAAGGATTTGACTTGTGTAGAGTTGCTTAACTTCAGCAATTTATTCTCAAGTGCGATACTTTCATCTATTTGGTTCTTGAACTCATCCTTTAAGCTTGCATCTCCATACAAAATATACCCTCGGATTAATGAAGTTCTTTCAGACATATTTAAAGCCATTTGCTCATCAAGTTTTAACAAGGGAATTTCCTTCTTAACCATATCATTCGTATTTTTATTGAGTGCTTGGATGGCAAGAATATTAAATACACCCAATATTACAACAAGGGCTATCACAATTGAAAAGCCAAATACAATTTTCTTTCTAATACTATTTAACTGAAATAATCTGTTCAAATTTAGCACCATAATCCTTTCCCAAAGAGTCAACTACTATTATATCGGTAGAAAAGGGCTAAAGCTTTATAAATTCAAACATAAATCGACAAATATATTTAATCATATAAAAAAACTCAAACCGAGGGGGTGGCTTGAGTCTTTTGGGAACAACTTATAGGGTTACTGCCGTTTACAACATTATGCTTGAAACGGCAAGAACTGTTGATGTATATAGTTTTTTACCTCATCAGTTAAAAACTCTATTTCCTTCTAACTAAATGATAACAATTCTCATTCTCACTTGTCAATATATTCTGTAATTGTTGACTCCAAAAGTTAGTTTTAATACAAGAAAAGCTCCTCACCTAAGTGAGAAGCTTTTCTATAAATCTATTATTCTAAATGATAAAACCTAGTTGTTCTCTGCATCTAAACGAAGAGCTTTTGTTGTGTCAGCAAAGATTTTGTTGAACAACTCTGGGTTTTCCCCTAGTTTGATACCGTAAGAAGGAATCATTTCTTTGATTTTTGGTTCCCATTCTTTCTTTTGTTCTGGGAAACATTTATCAATGATTTCTAACATTACGTGAACAGCAGTAGAAGCACCTGGAGATGCACCTAATAATGCTGCAACAGAACCGTCTTCAGCCGTGATAACTTCAGTACCGAATTGTAATGTACCTTTGCCGCCTTTTTCAGTATCTTTGATGACTTGAACACGTTGGCCAGCTACGACAATATCCCAGTCTTCGCTTTTCGCATTTGGAACAAAGTCTCGCAATTCTTCAATGCGTTGTTCTTTAGAAAGCATTAATTGTTCAACAAGATATTTTGTTAGTGAAAGGTTTTTTGCCCCTGCTGCTAACATAGTGAATACATTATTTGGTTTGACAGAACCAATTAAGTCCATATTGGAACCTGTTTTTAGGAATTTTGGAGAGAATCCTGCAAACGGTCCGAATAATAAAGACTTTTTGTTGTCGATATAGCGTGTATCTAAATGTGGAACTGACATAGGAGGAGCACCTACTGCTGCCTTACCATACACTTTCGCATGGTGTTGTTCCACGATGTCAGGGTTATTACATACCAAGAATAATCCGCTAACAGGGAATCCGCCTACATGCTTGCTTTCAGGAATACCGGTTTTTTGTAGTAATGGCAAGCTGCCGCCGCCTGCACCGATGAAGATGAATTTCGCTGTTTGATATTCGATTTTGCCATCTTCGCTATGCACTTTAACTTCCCATAAACCATCGCTTGTACGTTTAATGGTATCAACCGTATGTTTATAGTTTACTTCTACACCTTGTCCTTGTAATTGTTCAATAAGGATACGAGTTAAAGCACCGAAGTTTACATCTGTTCCAGAGTCAATTTTTGTAGCCGCAATCGGTTCGCTAGATGCGCGCTCATTCATGATGACTGGAATCCACTCTTTTAGCTTCTCTGCATCATCTGAAAACTCCATACCTTGGAATAATGGATGTTCAGAAAGCGCTTTAAAACGTTTTTTTAGAAATTCTACATTTTTTTCGCCTTGCACTAAACTCATATGTGGCAGTGGCATAATAAATTCTTGAGGATTGCTGATAAGATTATTGTTTACAAGGAATGACCAAAATTGTCTTGATAATTGGAACTGTTCATTTACATGGATTGCTTTCGTAATGTCGATTGAACCATCCGCTTTTTCAGGCGTGTAATTCAGTTCACAAAGTGCAGAGTGTCCTGTACCTGCATTGTTCCATTCGTTTGAACTTTCTTCCCCTGATTTATCAAGCTTTTCATATACTTTAATTTTCCAGTCTGGCGCTAACTCTTTTAGGAATGTTCCTAAAGTTGCACTCATGATTCCGGCACCAATTAAGATAACATCTGTAGTAGTTTGTCTGTTACTCATTTTTACCTTCCTTATACCCTAAGATTTGCAGAAAGGATGTAGGCGCTCCCTCTTAGAAACCACAATAAAACCAAGGCGCAACCTGATCAAACACCTTTTCTGTATCAGTTTTTTCTATCCTTAGTGTATCATAATAAGTTATTCATGAAAATGCCTCCAAAACTAAATATCATATCGGTAAGCTATCTATAAACAATAAGTAGCAATATTGTACAAAAAGATTGAAAATATCGTGTTAATACAGCAAAAACAATTGTCTCCTCCGCTAGAAAAACTGTTGTCTTTATACTGCTAACACGGTTAGATTGATGCAACTCAACACTCCACCAATAGGCGTTTTCTTTTTTTTTGCTTTTTATTCTTGTACATGTGCTGATCCGCCAGTCCTAAAAGATGTTCCATTTGTCCATACGAATTCTCGGCAAAGGAAAGGCCGATAGACATACTGATTTTTACACTAACATTATTTTCATTGTACTGTTCAATGTCTTTATGCAAGTCACTATAAAGCTTTTGCGCACTCTCCTTTGTTGCGTTTACCATAATAATTGAAAATTCGTCGCCGCCAATGCGGGCTACAATGATTTCACTAGTGGAATAGTAATTTAGAAGTTTTGCTGATGCAATGATAAAAGAATCGCCTTGCTCATGGCCAAAATGGTCGTTCATATACTTTAAACCATCTAGATCACATAACAAAATAGCCACTGGAACATTTTTTTGTTCATTATACTTTTTCATTTGTTTCTGGAAATAGGCCCGATTATAAATTTTGGTTAGGGGGTCATGGGCAATCTGGTATTCCAGCTCCTGCTGCAATTTGACTTTTTCATCAATATTCCGCACAATACCTTGAACTCCAATAAATTCTCCATTTTCATGGATAGGTGTTGCATTTTCTTCAAGCCAGATATACTTTCCTTTACTATTTTTCCAGCGTTGAATGATCGGTTTGCTGTAGTCTATTTTTCCATTTATCTTATTTTGGAGTAGATTGTAATCATCTGGATGAATAATATCAAATAACCAGTTTGGATTGCTATAAGCTTCTTGCATAGGATTTGTTCCCAAAATTGTTTTAATAGAAGGGCTAAGATATTGGAATTTCTTCTCCGGTTTCACTTGATAACAATAAATAATATCTTTTGACGTTTCTACCAATTGGCTAATTTTTTTCTTTTCATTATAAGTATCTTTCCATTTCAACATCTTATTTCCCAATACTATTAAGCTAATAATCCCCCCACCTAGCAAGCCTGAAAAAAAAGAAAACCACCCTATCACAAAAGATTACCTCCCCTATTTTTTAGACCTTGAAATCAAAAACCCTACTATAAAATCATTTCAAAAGTTATATGTATAATCTGCTTTCACTATATATTATTAAGCCATATGACCTAACATTTACCCTTTATATATTGTCTGTAAACATTATACGCCAATTATTTACTTAAAGATAAATACCTAAATTACTAATTTAACAATAAATAACAATTCGCTTTTATAAAATATCGTAAAATAATATCATTTATTTCTCAACAAAACAAAAGAACACATTCCTTAATGGAATGTGTTCTAATGTTTAACGATTTTCTTCGTCTTCTCCCCAACATTCAATATCGCCCACTTCTGGGACATCTTTTTTGTAGAACACTGGGTTTTTCCCTTGTTTCCGTTGATCAAGGTAGTTGCGAATGACTGGTTTTGCAACCTTCCATAGCAATATAATAGCAATTAAATTGATAATCGCCATCATCGCCATAAAGAGATCCGCCAAATTCCAAACTAAATCGACTTTAGCTAAAGAACCAAATAACACAAAGCCAACCGCTAAAATACGGAAAATAAACATAGCTGTTTTAGAATCTTTAATAAACCCAATATTTGTTTCACCATAGTAATAGTTGCCAATAACCGTACTAAAAGCAAATAAAAATACTGCTATAGCCAAGAATATTCCTGCCCAATCGCCTAGGTTTGATACTAAAGAAAGTTGTGTTAGGTTTACAGACTTTGCATCATTCTGCATATAGGCATCACTCAGTAAAACGATGGCAGCTGTCGAAGTACATACAAGGATCGTATCGATGAATACGCCCAATGTCTGGATCAATCCTTGTTTTACAGGATGCGTAACAGAAGCAGTGGCTGCTGCATTTGGCGCAGAACCCATCCCAGCTTCATTCGAGAACAAACCACGCTTGATTCCCTGCATCACCGCTGCGCCTACCATCCCTGCAAAGGCTTCTTCCCAGCCAAAAGCAGATTTGATAATCAACAGCAATACATGCGGTAGTTCAGTAATATTTAGCAGAATAACAAGAAATGCAACTGCAATATAGGCAATAGCCATAACAGGTACGATAACTTGTGTTACACTAACAATTCGTTTCAAACCGCCAAAGACGATAATACCTGTTAACACAGCCAAGATTATGCCTACTACTAAACGGTTTGCTCCAAAGCTTTCCTTAAACGCAATCGTAATCGTATTGGCTTGTACCGCATTGAAAACAAAGCCGTATGTTAATGTAATTACGATGGCAAAGAGAACACCCATCCATCTCTTATTGAGTCCCTTCTCCATATAATAGGCTGGACCACCGCGATATAATCCCGTTTCTTTGTCTTTCACTTTATACACTTGTGCTAATGTGCTCTCAATTAAAGCTGAGGCACCGCCAATTAGGGCGATCATCCACATCCAAAAAACGGCTCCAGGACCACCAATAGCAATGGCTGTAGCAACCCCGGCTATATTGCCCGTCCCAATCCGGGATGCCGCTGAGATGGTGAAGGCCTGGAAGGATGAAATCCCCTTTTTCCCCGATGAGTCTGTTGGCGTTTTTTCTGTTAGCAGCCTAAACATCTCAGGAATCATACGAAATTGAATAAATTTCATTCGAATCGTAAAAAAGAGACCTGCCCCGATTAATAAAATAATCAATACATATGAATAGAGATACTCATTCGTGCTATTTACGATATTGTTTAAGTTGTCCATGTTTCCCCTCCTATATCAACTGAATTTAGCATGTACGTCCGAATCGTCCCCGCCAGACTTCAGGTGCGGTTCGCTTTATTAAAAAAGAAATCATTCTGATGAAGCGATTTTACGTATTCAGATAGAATCTTATGCTTATATAACTTTTAAATTATATCAATGATAACTTTAGTAAGTAAAGGAATGGTTAAATTTAAATGGTTTTATACAAAAGAATGAAAAAAAGCGCATTCCCATTAGGAATGCGCCCCACATAAACTTATTCTGTTGCAACATAGTTTAAAATAGCCTCTTTTAGGAACTGTGCTCCACCTTGAACCACTTTCTCGTAATATTCCTTGAACCGTTCATCTGCCACATACATTTCCGCTAGCCCTGCATGCGCTTCTTTTGAATAACTCTTCCATGAGTATAGCAGCCACTGTCTATGTTTATCAGCTAGCTCTTGTGCTTTCTTCGATGCTGGATTCCCCGTCGCGTAAGCTTCTTTCAGCAACTGTAAAATATCCGCTTCAAGAGCCTTCATCTTTTCGAACTTCTCTTCCGACATATCCCGCAATCTATCATTGCTCTCATCAATGGTGTCCTCACCATATTTTTCACGTGCTTCCTTGCCGTAGTTTTTTTCGTTTTCTTCTATTAATTGTTCTTTGAAACCTGCAAATTTATCTGGATCACTCATTCTTATTCCCCTCTCCCTGCTACTAATTGTTTGTCTTACCGTACTAAGCAATTGATCGAGATGATTGCGCTTTTGCTCTAATTCTCGATAGTGGCCCTTTAACGCTTCCAGTTGGTCATAAGAAGGATCACATACGATTCTCTTAATCTCCTTCAATTCAATCCCCAGTTCGCGATAAAATAAAATTTGCTGTAGCAAATCCACTTCCTTTTCTTCATAAACTCGGTAGCCTGCTTCACTCCAGCGCGCTGGTTTTAAAAGGCCGATTTCATCATAATAACGAAGTGTTCGACTGCTCACTCCTGACAGCTCCGCTAATTCTTTCACGCTATATTCCATTCCACACCCTCCCTTCTCTTTAATAAAAATCATAAGCCTTTCCGTTGCGTAAGGGTCAAGGATAATTCTATAAGTAAGGCTATTTTTTTAAAACAAATGAGCACAATATAACTTAAATACAAAAATACACATAAGGGAGGGAGATTAGTTGAATTTTTGCTTATGGCCAGAAGACCCAACACCGGAAAGCCAGCAAAACTGCCAGGACTGTGGCCTCTTCCAGCAAGGATCTCGTATGATTTGGGGCGAGGGAAATCCGAAGGCACCTATCCTTATCCTATTGGATAACCCTGGAGAACGAGAAGATCGAGAAGAACGCCCTTACGTTTGTACTACACGCCAAACGCTGCAAAGAGCCGTACATGAATCGGGATTGTCAGCAGATGATTTCTATGTCACCTATGTGCTTAAAAGAAAGCCAAAGCGAGCATATGATAAAGAAAGAACACGCGAAATCTGTCTCCAACATCTCCAACAACAATTGGTTATTACAAATCCAAAGCTCGTCTTCTGTCTTGGGAATGTGGCAGTCCAGTCTTTTTTTCAAGATGAAGCTGCAGATGTGAAAACATTACGAGGGAAATTTTACGATGTGCGAGGTTTTCAAACTACTGTCGCCTATCATCCTTTCGCGGTAAGACGACGTCCAAATCTATGGTCAAAATTTCTGGAGGACTTTCAATTGGTTGCAGAGAGCGTTCGAAGTTCTTCAAAAGATCATTAAAACTAACATCACGATTTAAAAATATTTAAAAATCCCCTACCTTTTTTCCGGTGGGGATTTTACATTATTATTCTTTAATCATCTTTTGTACTTGCTCCAGATCTTTCTTGATGAGCTCCAATTGTTTTGCATTTAGCTCTACCATATCAAGATGCTCTCCATATTCCTCTGCATTTTTCTTCGCATTTTCGCTGTGCGCAATTTGATCAAATGCATGCTCAACCGCGATTTCCTCTGGATGAGACTTCGCAATTTTTAACATGCGGTCTGCCTTTTGTACAGAATTACCGAATAATGTGCTGGGATGGTCTTGTTTCCAGCTTGTATCTGAGTGCTTTGCCAAATTTCTCTCTTCCCTTCCTGCTAACTAGATAATCTGAATTAGTATTAGGGAATCTTAAAAAAGTATACATTTGACTATAGTTCATCCTAAATTTCTTCGCTGCTCACTCGTTAATTGTCACCCTCCAGGTTCAAAAATCGTCTAGCTGATTCACTACCTATCTTGAACAACTTTAAAAACACACACTTCATTTACTAACTACGATTGGACTTATGTCCACTTACTTTCCCTTTTTTTCACTAAACAATAGGATGGATTTATTTTTCAGAAAATATGTTGACACCTTTGTTTGTCTGTTATACATTATATATAACAGTTAACACAAAAAAGGAGTGTGAAAAGTTTGTTTATCTCTCTTGATCTTGAAACTGAAGAACCCATTTATACACAATTAAAACAACAGATTATTGAAGGAATCGCTAAAAAAGAGTTAAAGCCAGGTGAAGGATTGCCGTCTGTCAGATCCCTAGCCACAGATCTAGGTATCAATCTTCATACCGTCAATAAAGCATACCAACAATTAAAGCAAGAAGGCTTTATCCAGATTCATCGGCAAAAAGGCGTGGTTATCCACCCGGATGGTGTTCAAAAAGCAGATGAATCCTACTACACTACGCTATCTGCCAAGCTCCGTCCCTTAATAGCCGAAAGTATTTGCAGGGATGTATCCCTTGATGAGTTTCAAAAACTTTGTTTACAAATTTATAAGGATTTCGAGAAAAGGAGTGATAGTTGATGTTCATCTTTTTAATTCTTATGTTGGTTCCATTATTTATTCCAACTATCTTTATTCCGTATTGGACACGTAAGACAGAAAGCTTTGGTGTTTCCATTCCTGAAGAGGTTTATGTACAATCTAACATTAAACAAATGCGTAAAACATACGCTTGGTCAACCAGTGTCCTTGCCATTATCTTAACTGCCATTCTTGCATGGTTAGGTTCAGGTATGAGCGAGAATAAAATCGCCGGCTTGTACACTGCCATGATATTCATTTTCCTTGCGGCATCCTTTGCCCTTTATCTTTTCTTTCATGGGAAGATGAAAAAGTTAAAAGCTCAAAATCCTGATTGGGTGAAAAAGCCTCAAAAGATTACTATTAATACACAGTTCAGACATCAAAAGCTCACTTACTCTAACTACTGGTTTGTTATTCATTTAGCCATATCTTTCGCCACATTGATTTTTACATTATTACATTTTGATGATATTCCTTCTCGTTTTCCTATGCAGTATGACTTTAATGGCGAAGTTACAAGCTGGTCGACCAAATCTTATCGTTCTGTCATGCTGATGCCGATTTTACAAATCTATCTAACATTATTGATGCTCTTCATTAATGTCGTGATTGCAAAAGCAAAACAACAGGTATCTTCTGCAAATCCTAAGGAGTCTTTGCAAAAAAACATTATCTTTCGACGCAGATGGTCATTGTTTACTATATTAACAGGCCTTGCACTGATTCTTATTTTAACGGTGCCACAGCTATCACTTTTTTATCATATTGACAGCAAGTTGCAACTATATGTACCGATTCTCTTTACTTTAGTCATTTGCATTGGAGCTATTGTATTATCGATCTCAACAGGGCAAGGCGGAAGCCGTGTTCGAAGTGTGGTCTCTACAGTAAATGGAGATTTAATTGATCGAGATGATGACCAACATTGGAAGCTAGGAGTCTTTTATTTCAATCGCAATGACCCAGCTATCTTTTTGGAAAAACGATTTGGCGTAGGCTGGACAAATAACTGGGCTCACCCGCTTTCTTGGATAATACTCGCGGCAATTATTTTCTTGGCAACGGGGCTACCATTATTTTTAGGCTAGAAAGACGGTCTAACGGTGCTTACACCAAAAATGTAGGAATATAACTGCAAAATTATAGTTAAATGAATGTAGTGTTATAATTAGCAAAAGCTAAAAGGTACATCACATGTATTTAGTGATGTACCTTTTTTTATTTATTAGACTGAACTTATAATAATCCTTCTGTTCTATCTAACCATTCATTGATCAATGAATTAAATAGAGTGGATTGCTCGATTTGCAAATTATGACCTGCATTATCCAGAATTGAAAATGTTCCTCTTGGATAGTATTCCATAATGTTAAGCGCATCCCTATATCCCACAGAAGAATCATGTCTACCTAAAAGAAATAAACTAGGTCGAGAAAAAATAGTTTGATGGACTTTAATTGTTAATTCATAGTTATTCTTAATTTTCTCCAAAAATTGCTCATCTGCAATTTTACATCCTGCTAAAATTTCGTTGTTATAGCGTAACCAATTGTACTCATCAAGTATTACTTGATTACTACTAAAGTCCATTAATTCTTCCTTTGATAATTTTTTTATAAATGCCTCGTCTCTTCTTAATATTGTATGTTTCTCAACGTCTCTATTGCCTTGTCGAGGAATAATAACAGGGCAAATAAAAGCAGCCCCAATTATACTATCTTTTTGTTTTTCAATAAGTCCACTTGCTAAATAGCCACCATAAGATTCTCCTACAACTATGTATTCTTGATTAGGAAGGACTACTTCAATAAAATCTATAAGCGTTTCTAACATATCATCGGTATTACTAATTTCTTTATAATTCCTTGTTAGTCCCATTCCCGGTAAGTCGACATAAATCCTTTTCCATCCATCCCTTGAAGTAAATATTGGTTCCATACAACCACTCATTAATCTATGATCAGGTGTAAATCCATGTATAAATAAAATTGGTGTGCCATCACCTATCTCTTCATAATAGATTTCTGCCTGTCGAGCTTTACAATATGCCACTTTTTCTCCCTCTTTCTAAACAGACGATCTTACAATTTGCAATTTTCAGATCTATATTACCATAAATGTTTACTTTATTAAGGAAATTAACTGACAATGACCTTTTTCCTTTATATCATCACCCTTCACATAATGCTTTGGTTAAACTAAGCAAACTAGGATGAGATTCCTAGCTTGCTAGTTGTTTCTACAAAGAATTATTGCTAGATATTCCGGATAAGATAATGGGTGCCAACAATCTAAGCCTCATTGTAATAAATAAGCTCCCTTTACAAAGCACACTCCTCAATTTCAAAACCTAAATCATCAATCATTTTCCAGTCATCTAACGGTTGTTGTCCTTTGGTCGTTAAATAGTCACCCACAAAGATGGAATTAGCCGCAAATAGCCCTAAAGGTTGAAGGGTTCCAAGGTTTTTTTCTCGCCCGCCAGAAATACGAATTTCTTTCGTTGGGTTTATAAAACGCATCATAGCAAGAATTTTTAAGCATTGCACAGGTGTTAATTCTTTTTTTCCACCCAATGGTGTTCCTTCTATGGCCACAAGGAAATTACATGGGATTGAATCGGCATCTAAATCATGCAATTCAAAGGCCATTTCTACCTGTTGCTCTTCACTTTCCCCCATTCCAAAAATAGCACCAGAACACGGGGAAATCCCTGCCTTTTTTGCCTCTTGTACTGTATCAATTCTTTGGTCGTACGTATGTGTTGAACAAATTTCCTCGTATTGATCACGATGCGTATTTATATTGTGGTTGTAGCGATGCACGCCCGCATCTGCTAATGCTTCAGCATGGCTTGGTTTTAAAAATCCTAAACAGCAACAAATCTTTAAATCTGTTGTATCGCGAATTTCCTTTACAGCCTCAATCACATGGGCTACTTCCCTATCAGTAGGGCGTCTACCAGATGCAACAATACAGTATGTACCCGCCTTGCGAGAGATGGCCTCATTGGCACCTTGGATAATCGTCTCTTTTGTAAGCCACGCATATTTCTCTATTGGCGTTTCTGCAACAATTGATTGGGAACAATACCCGCAGTCTTCTGGGCAAAGGCCTGACTTCGCATTAATAATCATATTTAATTTCACTTTATTACCAAAGTAATGGGATCGAATTTTATAAGCCGCATTCATTAATGCTAAAACATCTTTATCGCCTATTTGCAACAGTGAAAGTGCTTCAACTTTATTTAATGCCTTCCCTTTAATCACTTGATCTGCCAATTGTTCTAGCTCTTTTTCTTTAATCATGTACATTTCCCCCTTTAATAGAAATTAACATTTGTTAACCATATAATTAATTTGGTTAACAAAAATTATAAACCACGCCGAATAGTTTTCAAAGGAAATTATATAACTGTTAAAGAAAAATAAATTGGTGCTGTATTGTTCAAAAGGCACAAAAAATAAAAAAGGATAGATAGAGCAAGTTACTTCAAGCTCTTCTATCCTTTTAATTATATTTCTTTTATTTAAGCGCGGTGGTTTTAAGGAATTCCTTCGTCCGTTCTTCTTTTGGATTTTCAAAGAATTCTTCAGGACGGTCTAATTCGATAATTTGACCTTCGTTCATATAGACAATCCAATCCGCTACTTCACGTGCGAAGCCCATCTCATGCGTTACGACAACCATTGTCATCCCTTCATCGGCCAATTCTTTCATCGTCGCCAATACCTCACCAACAAGTTCAGGGTCTAGCGCGGATGTTGGCTCATCGAAAAGCATAATGTCTGGTTTCATTGCAAGTGCTCTAGCAATCGCTACCCTTTGTTTTTGACCGCCGGATAGTTTGCTTGGATAGACATCTGCTTTGTCCTCAAGTCCCACTTTCTTAAGTAATTCTTTTGCTTCAGCAATTGCCTCATCTTTTGATACTTTCCTTACAACGGTTGGTGCTTCTATAATATTTTCAATGACTGTTTTGTGAGGGAACAAGTTAAAATGTTGAAAAACCATGCCAACTCTTTGTCTTACCTCATTCATATCATGCGTTTTTGGGATGATGTTTTCGCCTTGAATAAAGATATTTCCATTATCCTTTCTTTCTAGAAAGTTCAAGCATCTTAATAATGTACTCTTCCCAGAACCAGATGCCCCGACAAGACAAACCACATCACTTTCATGTACAGAAAGATTTATGTCTTTTAATACATGCAAATCGCCAAAAGACTTGTTTAGGTGTTCAATTCGTATCATTTCTCTTTCACTCATTCTAGTAACCTCCTATCGGTCGCTCACTGCTAATTTCTTTTCAAACAAGCTAACAGCTAATGTTAATATTGCAACAAGTACTAAGTAGTACACAGCTACAATCAATAAATACGTCATCTCATCAAAGTTATTGGAACCAAGTGTTGTAGCTACGTTGAAGAGCTCATTCATGGAAATGAAGGCTGCTAATGATGAATCCTTCAGACCGATGATGAATTGGTTGCCAAGCGGTGGCAATGCTCTTCGGAATGCTTGTGGAAGAATAATTCGACGGATAGTCGTACTTCTAGTCATCCCAAGAGAACGA
Source organism: Rummeliibacillus sp. TYF-LIM-RU47 (assembly GCF_008638315.1). Taxonomy (NCBI): domain Bacteria; kingdom Bacillati; phylum Bacillota; class Bacilli; order Caryophanales; family Caryophanaceae; genus Rummeliibacillus; species Rummeliibacillus sp. TYF-LIM-RU47. The sequence goes on from NZ_VVIR01000003.1 coordinate 103,447, forward strand.
CCTGCTTCCATTTGTCCCTTGTCCACAGATTGAATAGTCCCGCGGAAAATTTCAGCGATATAGGCCCCATTATGGAAAGCAAGCGCTAATGCTGCTGCCCAGAAATCTGAGATTAAGAAAATACCACTAAAACCAAAGTATAGAATAAAGATTTGTACGATCAGCGGAGTCCCGCGCACAAGGAATACATATAAATTTGAAATATAACCAAGAACTTTAATACGTGAAATTTTTAGTAGGGCAAAGAATAACCCAAAAATAATACCGATTAAAATAGATACAACCGTCAATTCGAGGGTGACCATCATCGCATCTATAAATAAACCTTTGCTGCTTATAAGTGTGTCAAAAAAATGTGAAAAGCTAGGCATGTTACCCACTTCCTTCCTTATTAATATCTAGTAATTATTCTGGCTTTTTGGTGATATCTTGGCCAAAGTATTTTTTGCTGATTTTAGCAAGTGTGCCATCGTCACGCAGATGGTCCAGCGCTTCATTAACACGTTTAAGAAGCTTCGGATTATCTTTCGGCAATACAATAGCTTGTTCACTTCGTTCAATTAATTGTTGGCCTTTAATCTTAAAGCCTTCCTTCTTCGCACTTTTACCTGTAACAAAGTCCGTCACTACTGCATCGTGGCGCCCCATGCTAAGCGCTTTTAACGCTGTAATGTCACTATCGTATGTTTTGACATTTTTCGTATATCTACCAGCAATGTCTGCATACGTAGAACCTTTGGCAACCGCCACTTCTTTGCCCTTTAGATCTTTAGTTGTTTTAATTTTGCTATTTGACCTTGTAAAGATTTGTGGGCCAGAGTAATAATAAGGTGTAGAGAATGCAACATGCTTTGCACGAGCATCATTAATGGTATGACTGGCAACAGCAACATCCGCCCTACCTGTTTTTATCCCTTCTATTAACCCTTTAAATTTCATCCTTTTTTGTACAGGTTCAAGACCCAATTCCTTACCAACAGCCTCTCCTACTGCAATATCAAAACCTGTCATAGTAAGGTCTTTCTTCATATAACTAAATGGCTTGAACTCTCCGGAAGCAGCATATATAAACTTACCTTTCTCAACTAGCTCTGTGCCATCGCTAAGCTTTTCCTTTTCTGCACATCCAGAAAGCAAACCGATAAATAACAAGCCTAACAAGGTAAATATGTATGTTTTTTTCATGCTTCATCTCTCCTCTCTCCAAAGCAAGTTATATTGTTACTTACCCCTCAATTGCTGAAAATAACCTCTAAATCTTTTATAAATATAAAAAAGCAGCTGACATAGTTTTAGATTATGGGTATACGATTCTTCCCCAAACGGCTCGAATGCCTCTATTTCATGCGATTTAATAAACTAGACAGTAACTAAGAGATTTTAAGACTTTACTTTTTCAAAATAAAAAATTTTAACATTTCTTAGAAAAAAAGTAGTAGTGTTTTCACCATTTTTTGCTATAATCTTTCTTACAATTAGAAATTTTAGGATGGTATTTATGGAAAAACATATATTAAGTAATGTTACTCTTCAAGCAGATGATGAAAGATATCGCAAGCTTGTGGAGCAAGTAAGTGATTGGATATGGGAAGTGGATGCTAATGGAGTTTATACCTACGCAAGTCCGCAAATTGAACAGATTTTAGGCTATACACCAGATGAAATAATAGGCCGAACTCCATTCGATTTGATGGAACCAGATGAGGGAAAGCGGATAGGACCCATTTTTCAGTATCACGTTGCGAACAAACTGCCAATTAACAGCTTAGAAAATATTAACTTGCATCGTGATGGCCATGAAGTCATTTTAGAAACGAGCGGCTCTCCTATTTTAAATGACGAAGGTGAATGTATTGGCTATATAGGGGTAGACCGGGATATCACTGAAAGAAAACTAATAGAACAAAAACAGAAACAGCTAATAGAAATTTTAGATGCTTCGCCTAGCTTTATAGCAACTTTAGATATCAACGGAAATAGCTTCTATTACAATCCAGCCGCACGCAACATCCTTGGCATTACGGAGAGAAATATTCAATCTGTAACGAGTAGATGGATGACTGATTTTATTAAAAACGAAGGCATTCCTACAGCAATAGAAAAAGGCTATTGGAAAGGTGAAACAACCATTATAAATGGTGATGGAATTGAAATTCCGGTTTCCCACATGCTAGTCGCTCACAAAACTGAAAATGGTACGGTGGAATTCCTGTCAACTATTGCACACGATATCACCGAAAGAAAAGAGCTAGAAAAGGTTATCTATAACCAAGCTCATTATGACCAGCTTACAAATTTACCTAACAGACGCTTTTTGCATAAAAAAATGGCAACTATCATTGAAGATACGACTGACAAGAAACGAGTTGCTTTCTTATTCATGGATTTGGATAATTTCAAAAGCATTAATGATTCGCTTGGCCATGAAATCGGCGATCAATTGCTTGTCATGACAGCTGCACACTTAGAAAGCTATGTAGAGAAGAACGATTTTATTTGCCGCTATGGTGGAGATGAATTTATTCTCATCTTAGAAGATATTTGGGATATAGAAAGCATAAAAGAAAAAACACAACGCATCTTAGAGGCCTTTAAGCAGCCATTTGAAATTGAAGGTCATACAATTAGTGTGACAGGCAGCATTGGAATTAGCGTTTATCCGGATGACGGTAAAGATTTTCTTTCTCTCATTACAAAGGCCGATAATGCTATGTATCGCATCAAACAAGACGGTAAAAACAACTTCTCTATAGAATAAAAAACGGGAATCTATTAGGTAGATTCCCGTTTTTACACTGTTTAAATCAAATTTTTTCCATACAACTATTAATAGCTATACTTATACACAATTTCCCCTTCGATTACTCTACCATCGCCTTTAAAGCCCAATTTTTCATACAGTGCTTTTGCTCCTTCATTCTCTGGCTCAAAGCTTAGATAAATCATATGATGAGCTGTATCTTCTTGGATTAAGCTCATCAGTTTTTTCATAGCAGCCTTCCCGTACCCTTTCCCCTGGTATTGCGCATCAATCATTAAACGGTAAATCCAATACTCTCCGTCATCCGCATCAATACAATACATAGTAAAACCGACTAGAACATCCTCAGCATAGATAGCTAAGCAAATACATTCCGGATAAGCTTTTGCCTGGGCAAGTGAAAATAAATTCGATGCCACAAAGTTTTTTTGTTCATCTGCCACTTTTAAATTAATGACATTCATAAAATTATGCCGATCGATATCTTTGAACGTAATCATTATTCCACATCACTCTTTTCATCGTAATTTGTTTCCGCAACTTTCTCTGCTTTAGAAGAAGGCTTCTTTTGAAATGCCAATAACAAAATCATTCCAAAAATACAGAGCGTTCCAACCCACTGAAAGATACCAAAGGGTTCTTTTAACCAAAATACAGTTGTAAGTACTGCTGCCAAGGGTTCTAAACTGCTAAAAAGGCTGGTTTCTTTTGGGGAGAGACTTTGAAGGCTTTCGATATAAAACCAAAATGCAATCATCGTGCCGAATACAATAACGAATAGCAAGTACATATATGCAACTGGGGAAAAACTTGAAAAGTCCATTTGCCACGGCGGATGAATCAAACTAAGTGCGACTCCGCCAATAATCATGGCCCAGCCAACAATCACCTGAGAATCAAACTGAGCAAGTAAAGGCACAGAATATAAAGTATAAAAGGCCAAAGCAAGCCCAGATAATAGGCCCCAAGCAACGGCAACAGGTGACACTGATAGATTGGATACTGATCCATTCGTCAGTAGTAAAAAACAGCCCATCAATGCAAGCAAAACAGTTACTGCATCATGTCGTGAAAAAACTGTTTGTCTACGGAGCAATAAGTAAAGAATAATCATTACTGGCGCTAAATACTGCAACAATGTCGCCACCGCGGCATTACCGTGTTTGATGGATGCCATGTATGTATATTGAACTGCAAGCATGCCGAGAAGCCCGAAGATCACTAGCCGAAGGGCACTCCATTTGTTTCGCCATACGCCAAAAACGTGGGAACGTGTACTTCTAAATGATTGCATCCCCAAAAGTAAGACACCTGCTACTAGTAGCCGTATCGTCACAAGTCCATTCACATTGACATGATATTGCTGAAATAATTTTTGTGAAACCGTGCCGCTAATCCCCCATAGCACTGCTCCGATAATGACAAGTATAAGGCCTTTGTTTCTATTCATTCCCTTCATAATCCCGACTCTCCAATTACTCTTTTAATCATACACTACTAATTTTTTGTTAATTCAGTTAATAACGCTAATGCTAACGTATCCTAGATGAAAATACAATAACAATTTGGTCGACATTTAATAAACAAAAAAAGGCAAGCAGACGATTCTGCATTGCCTTTTTTATTTAGGTACCTTCTGTTTTATTGTTCTCTTTCGCTTCAATGGTTTCATCCTTCCACCATAAAGCCTCTTCCGGGTCTTGTCTCAGAACATCCTTGAAATCCTTTTTTGTATCGACCGTTGGGTATGAACCTTTTAGGGCAATCCCAGAAGTGCTAGTGAATAACCATGTAAATACAATCAAGCCAATCAAGCTGACGACGACTAAATAAATAGCAGGTGAGAGAGTATTATTGGTCGCATGAACAAGATATGAAGCTAAAAGCGGGGTCGTTCCTCCAAAGATGGAGACGGAAATATTGAACGATACTGCTAATGCACGGTAACGAACATCTGTGAAAAATAATGATGGCAACAAAGAAGGCACTGTACCTTCGTAACAGCTTAAAAACAGGCCGAGCAGCAAAATGGAAACAAAGACGAAGCCTATTCTGCCTGTTCCCATCATCCAAAAAGCTGGGATGGCAAAGATTAATAAGCCAATTAAGCCGATTTGCACAACTTTCTTGTTGCCTATACGGTCGCTAAGCCGTCCGAAATATAACGCAAGCGGAATCATTAGCACCATTACAATAAGCAAAATAATTAACCCAGCCGTTTGATTAATCTTCAGCGTCTCAGTCAAATAAGATGGGATGTAAGATAAAATCATATAGTTGGTAATATTATAAAAGGCAACTATCACTATGCTTAACAGTAAATCCTTCTTGTAATGCTTCACAATATCCTTAAAGGTTGGCTGTGATGCATCCTCCTGCGCTTGTTCCATCTCCTCAAAAACTGGAGATTCTTCTAGATGGCGACGAAGATACAAACCAATCAGCCCGATCGGTGCAGCAATCAGAAACGGCAATCGCCATCCCCAGGAATTCATTTGGTCATCAGATAAGAATACTGTCAGTAAAGTCACAATGCCTGAGGCTGCAATATAGCCGACGAGAGTACCAATCTCAAGACCACTTCCCCACCTTCCTCGCTTCTTATCAGGGGAAGATTCTGCAATATATACCATGGCGCCAGAGTACTCGCCGCCTGTGGAGAAACCTTGAATCATACGGGCAAGCAACAATAAAATGGGTGCCCAGACACCAATTTTTTCATACGTAGGTAATAGACCGATAATCAAAGTTGAAAAGGCCATCATAATAATGGTGACGCTTAATACAATTTTTCTCCCATGAAGATCACCTATCCGCCCAAAGATAATTCCCCCAATTGGCCGCACGAGGAAGGCAACAGCAAAAGTACCAAACGTAAAGATCAATTGCAGACCACTGTTACCTACACCTGTAAAAAAGAGTTCACTTAGCGTAACAGCCAAATAAGCATACAGACCAAAGTCAAACCATTCCATCGCATTTCCAATGCCCGTCGCTACTACTGCTTTTCGTGTTTTTTTCGAATTTACAACATTAATATCGCCTGGCTCTATTGTTAAATTGTCCTGATCCACATAAACAACTCCTCTTCGGTAAATAATCTTTTATAAAAGCATTTAATTAAGCAAGCGCTATATATGTTTTTATATTGCCCTTTTTTAAGAAATTTATCTTTCAGTATAGATGTTTTTAAAATAATCAATGAAGCATGTAGTACTTTTTTAATTTCTACTCTCTCCTTAGTTTTTATCTGCTCGCTCATATCTCTCCCCAACTCTTTTTATAACCGATTATTTTCAACTCAAACCCACCATCCATTCAAAATAAAAAAATCTCCAACCTCCGAAGAGATTGAAGATTTTACATGTCAGTTAGACAGTCATTGTTTTATTTTCTTTCAATTGCAGTTGTTGTTCGCCTACACCTAAGTTTTCACGTTTCTTTTTAATTTTGAAATGATAAATCAGATAGCATGCGATAACAAATGGTGTGCCTAGATACAGTGCCAGCCGTTGTTCAGAATCAAAGGCAAGGCTGAGCAATACAATACAATTTAATGTTAACGAAACAATCGGAACAAGTGGGAACAGTGGTGTTTTAAATTTAAGATCCTCTACTTTACCACCCTCGCGAATAAATTTTCTGCGGAATGCAATTTGTGAAGCGGAAATAGAAATCCACCCAACCTGAGCACCTAATCCAGCGACCGACAATAGCCAAACGAATACCGTTTCTTCTGCAAAGAATCCTGAAAGTAAGGATAATAACGCAATGCCAATTGTTAATAAAAGTGCATTAATTGGAACGCCACGTTTATTTAACTTTGTCAGTGCAGGGCTTGCCATTTTCTCAGTAGACATAGCATACAACATACGTGTTGCAGCATAAATTCCTGAGTTTGCAACTGATAATAATGCTGTTAGAATGACAAAGTTCATTATATCTGCAGCATATGGTATACCGATACTATCAAATACGACAACAAACGGACTCTCTACCACACCTGCTTGCTTCATTGGAATCAAGCTTGCTACAACAAAGATAGCTAATACAAAGAAAAACAGCGTACGCCAAACCGTTTGCTTGATTGATTTTGGAATCGTCTTCTCTGGCTCTTCACTTTCACCCGCAGCGATCCCGATTAACTCTGTTCCTTGGAATGAGAAGTTAACAGCTATCATTGTAATAAGCAGTGCACCTATACCATGCGGCAAAAAGCCGTTTGCTGTGAAGTTACTCAAAAACGGTGCAGCTTGTCCACCTTGCATTGGGACTAAACCAAAAATCGCTGCTCCTCCTAAAACGATAAACGCAATAATAGCAAATATCTTAATACTCGCGAACCAGAATTCAGTTTCAGCAAAAGCTCGGGCCGAAAGCGCATTCAATGAGAATAATACAATGGCGAATATAGCGCACCATATCCATACTGGCGAATCTGGAAACCATCGTTGCATCAGCTGGCCAGATGATAGCAACTCAAGCGCAACTGTAACAGACCAGCCTAACCAATAAAGCCAGCCCAGTGCAAAACCTGTGCCAGGACCAATAAATTTTGTTGTATATGTTTGGAACGAACCAGAAACCGGCATAGCGACAGATAACTCACCTAAACATAACATCGTTAAGAACATGATAAATCCGCCAACTAAATATGAAAGAATAGCACCAGCCGGCCCTGCCTGGCTAATTGTATAACCGGAGCCTAAGAATAAACCCGATCCGATAACTCCCCCCAGTGATATCATAAACAAATGCCGTGCTTTCATCGTTCTTTGTAATCCTTGATTTGTGTTGCTCCCCTTTAATTCATTCAAACTTCTTCCCCCTGTCTCCCCTTGATGAATAGCCACTCATTTTGGCTACTAAAAATATAATCGAATTATGTCGCATACGCAATATATTTTTGCAATATTATTAATCTTTACTACTAACAGATTTTAATTACCCCTCGGTGTACGCTTGAAAACCACTTACCCTTGCTTTTTTCTTCTTTAAAAGCGAAGCGGATATAATATTACTCCTAATGCTATTAACAATGAATACATAGAATATAGAATCATTTGTTTTCCCTATCTTTCGTCGCCAATGGCTGTGTGATAAAGTTAATACCAAATTAGTAGAGACGGAGGTTCCTATAATGAAGGATTTCCATTGCTGTGCAACATGTCAGCATTTCAAGGCGGAAAGAGTAGCAGAAGGAATGAAATATTATTGCTCAAGGCTTGGTTATGAAACCAAACCAGCATATAAATTTGATTGCTGGGATCCAAAGGAACATATTATTAAATTAATGAATAAGTAACACAAATATTTTTCTAAACATTTTAAATAATTTATTTTTTATTGACGTTGTTCGTTTTTTCTGTTATCTTTGAGATAACTTACAGAAGGAAGGTGATTTATATGGTAACGATGAATAAGGTTATTGCACAAATGAACGGGACCATATATTCACCTGCCATGCCAATATAAATTAGGCATGTTTATTCTGTTATGCGCGGTGAAGCATGGTTTCCGTTCTCGGACCATGCTTTTTATTTTGCAAATAACAGGAGGAATATGCTTTGAATCAATTAAACGAATACGGTTGGAATAATATACGACAAGATGAATGGAAAAACAATTTTGAAAAGGCGGAACGAAATTATGTTCCAGGCCGTGTAACATTAGAACATAAACGGATGTATAGAGTGGTCACAGCAGAAGGAGAATGGCTATCCACCTGTTCAGGCAGCTTTACACATGCTGCAGCTGAACGGCGGGATTTCCCAGCAGTCGGTGACTGGGTTGCTGTGGAACAGATGCCAGGCGAGGAAAAAGGCATCATCCATTCCCTTTTGCCAAGGACTTCCCTCTTCTCTCGTAAAGTTGCAGGAATGGCCATCACCGAACAGATTATTGCCGTCAACGTAGATATAGTGTTTCTCGTAACGTCTATGAATGATGATTTCAATGCGCGACGGTTAGAGCGCTATTTAGTGGCTGCCTACGATTCTGGTGCATTGCCGGTTGTCGTTTTAACTAAGAAGGATGTTTGTGACTATCCTGAAGATTATATAGATCAAGCAAAACAAGTGGCTATTGGCGCGGATGTCGTCGCTGTTAGCTCAAAAACGGGCGAAGGTATTGATACACTTTCTGATATGCTACAAAACGGTAAAACAGCAGCTCTTCTGGGATCTTCTGGTGTTGGAAAGTCATCGCTTATCAATTCTCTTTGCGGAGAGGCCCGGATGGCGGTCCAAGACATCCGCGAAGATGATGCGAAAGGACGCCATACGACTACACATCGCGAATTGATTAAAATGCCCGCTGGCGGTATCTTGATTGATACACCTGGAATGCGAGAATTTCAGCTTTGGAATGAAAACGATAGTGTAGACTCTGGTTTTAAAGATATTGAGTCGCTTGCCAACCAGTGTCAATTCCGTAACTGCAATCACCATTCCGAGCCAGGATGTGCCATTCAAAAAGCACTCGATGAGGGTGTTTTAGAGAAACAGCGTTATGCGAACTATTTAAAACTCCAAAAAGAATTGGCATATCTTGAGCGCAAAGCTAATCAAAAAACACAACAAGGCAAAAGAAAAACTCGCAAGTAACTGCGATGCAGACTATATAAAAAAGGCCACCCATACAGACAGAGAAGACTAACTGTGTTTTCTCTGTCTGTATTTTTTTGTGTTTAACATATAAAAGAAGGACCCTTTGCTATAGACATGCAAAAAGATCCTTCTTAATTTTAAATACTCACTACAGACGCTTCACTACTGCGCGGACTGGACTACCATCTGCTTCTGCTAGGGAAAGCGGTAATGCAGACAGCTCATAATCCCCTGGTTCAATTTGGTCTAACACCAAGCCCTCTAGTATGTGAATGCCATGTTTTGTTAATTCATGGTGAGATAACAGCTCTTTGCTATCAATCGGATCTACGGACGGCAAATCTAGGCCTAGCAAACGAATTCCTTTATCCCCCAAATAAGAAGCAAGCTCCGGCTCAATCTCTGGGATTGCCGTAGGAAACACGCTTCGATCCGGCCAGACATCCGTGCGAATCAATAAACGGCTGACTCCCTCTAAATCTACACCAGCGAGTGCTTCTATCCCAATAGAAGAGGGTACTGGCAAATGAATGATACGGGCTTTCCCAATGTACACATTCACATCAAGCTCTGAGACTTTCTTTCCATCATTATCAAAATGGAATGGTGCATCAATATGTGTACCTGTATGAATGCTCATTGTAATACGGCCAACATTGACTGACCCGCTTTCTTCTTTGCTCCAATTCACCTCATACGTAAATGGCGTATCACCTGGCCAAACTGCCGTCTGTTGATTTAGTGGCAATGAAATATCAATCCACGAATCCATCTGTATTTCTCCTCCTCATTCTCTTGTTCACTGTTTCTGCATAAAAAGCTCCTTAAAATACCTTACAGCTTTGTGCGTAAACTCAGTAGCTCAGGGAAGAATTGGTGATCCAATACCTTTTTTAAATAATTGACGCCGGATGAACCGCCTGTACCCATTTTGTGGCCGATGATTCGTTCAACAGTTGTCATATGGTTGAAACGCCAAAGCTGCTGCTGATTGCCGATATCCACCAGCTTCTCTGCCAATTCATATAAATCCCAGTACTGATCTGTATTGCGGTATACTGTCAGCCATGCTTCTTCTACACTTTCATTCGGTTCATAGTTTTGTGTCCAATCACGATTTAACGCTTTTTCATCCACTTTTAAACCATGCTTGGTAAGCGCTGAAATGGCTGCATCATAAATGCTCGGTTCCTTTAAAGACTTCGTTAGCAATGGATAAACCTCTGGCTGATGTTCATAAACCGCAAGCGTGCGGGCGTTTTTATTTCCAAGCGCGAACTCAATCAAGCGATTTTGGTAGGATTGAAATCCAGAAGAATGTCCCAACTTATCACGGAATTCCATATATTCGGCAGGCGTCAACGTGGAAAGAACACTCCATGATTGAATAAGCTGCTGCTGAATTCTAGAAACGCGCGACAGCATCTTGAAGGATGGTTCTAACTCGTTCTTTTGAATACACTCAATCGCCGCATGTAGTTCATGCAGAATGAGCTTCATCCAAAGCTCACTCGTTTGGTGAATAATAATAAACAACATTTCATCATGGTGGTCTGAAAGCCGATGCTGACCTGTCAAAATTTGATCAAGGCGTAGGTAATCGCCGTATGACATCTCCTTTTCAAAATCCAATTGGATGCCCTTTTCTAAATTGTTACTCACTGAGTTTTCCATTCTAAATCCTCCTCGTCGTCTTTCGTGTTCTCTTGCTGTAATGGCGTATTTTCATTTTTACGCTGGAAAAGAAAATAGATAACGCTTAAAAAGGCGAGCCATGGAATACCAAATTGAAGCAGTATTTTAAATGACGTAAACCAGGTAGTAATCATTAAGCTGACCAAGAGAATGGCTCCTAATGCTGTCAAATACGGAAAGCCGATCATCTTCACAGGCAATTGACGACCGCCTGCTCTCTCCCATTTCTTACGGAAGAATAAGTGCGATACAAAAACCATGAACCAAGTAAAAATGGCGCCAAACATGGAAATTCCCATCATGAATGCATAGGATGTCCCTGGGAATAATCCACTTACAACGGCCGCCATGATGATACCCATCGCTGAGATCCCCAGAGCATATAACGGTACGCCCTTTTTGTTTAATTTACCAAAAACTGCTGGCGCTGATTTTGCCCGAGACAAAGAAAATACCATCCTTGTTGATGCGTATAATTGGCTGTTCATCGCAGATAAAGCAGCTGTCAAAATAATAAAGTTCATAATGCCAGATGCACCCGGGATATTCAATATCTCCATTACTTTCACGAAGGGACTTTTATCAATGCCCGCACTTTTCCAAGGAACAATCATCAGCATAATCGCTAAGGTAATGACATAAAAAGTGGAAAGGCGGAATACTGTCGCTTTCAATGCCTTGGGTACAGCCACATCCGGGTCCTCCGCTTCTCCTGCAGTAACCGCTATCATTTCTGTTCCTAAAAAGCTAAACAAGGAAATAAATACAGCAATCCAGACGCCTTTTAAACCAAATGGAAGGAATCCTCCGCTATCCACAAGGTTTTGCGGTCCTATTGTCGAAGAGCCGCCAGATGGCCCGAGCAAGATGTACGCCCCCAATAAAATAAAACCGATGATTGCGCTAATTTTAATCATGGAAAACCAGTATTCAAACGTTGCGAATGTATTTACGCTCGTTGCATTTACATAAATCAGCACTACACCAAAAAGCAGAATCCAGACCATGCCCGGCACGTGGGGAAACCAGTACTTCATATAAACAGCAATGGCACTTACTTCTACTCCAACAGCCAGCACATTTGCGATCCAGTAGGAATACCGGACAAGATAGCCTACGAAAGGATGAATGTATTTCTCTGCAATCAACCCAAACGAACCTGATGAAGGATGGGCGACAGTCATTTCAGCTAAGCACCCCATAAGCAACAAAATGATAAACGCGCCCAATGCATAACTGAGAAGGACGCCGGGACCTGCCGTACTAATGGCGAGCCCACTCCCTAGAAATAGCCCCGTCCCAATTGCACATCCCATCGCAATCATTGTCAGTTGCCTGGTTTTCAGCTCCCTCTTTAAACCTTTTTCCATATGAATCCGCCTTTCCTTTACAGGTTAGTCATAACACTGTGGTATTCCTTATTCATTCCAACATATATAAATCTGACAATCTATGCAACTGTTTCTCGCTCATTGGTAAACTTCTCATATTGCTTCTCATCCATAATCTCTTTTAAAATCTGCACTACATTCCACACATCCTCGAATGATGTATAAAGGGCAATCGGTGCAAGGCGAATCACATTCGGAGCACGAAAATCTGGAATAACCCCATGTTCCTTCAGAGATTTGCAAATACGGGCAGCTTCCGGATGCTCGAGACAAACATGGCCGCCGCGACGGACATCATCACGGAGATTTCCGATTTCAAAACCAAAATCAGCTAGTTCTGCATCAATTACCTCCATGAAGTATTCATTAATTTCGAGTGATTTCTTTCGGATCTGTTCCATCCCCGCTTCTGCAAACATTTCGAGTGAGCCTAAAAGCGGTGCCATGCTCAACACATGCGGTGTCCCGATTTGATAGGCGCCGGCAGTGTCTGCAGGAGTAAAGGTATGCAAAAGGTCAAATTGAACATCTTTTCTCGAACCAAACCATCCAGCCAAGCCAGGCTCTGCACCAAAATGCTTCCGGTTTACATACAAACCGCCCACACCCCCCGGGCCTCCATTCAAGTATTTATAGTTACACCAGTAGGCAAAATCCACATCCCAGTCACTAAAAGCATGCGGAATCGAGCCAACTGAATGACAACCGTCAAAGCCAATTAAAATTCCTCGTTTATGCGCTTCTTCTGTCAATCTTTTCATATCCAAAAGTTGACCGCTGCGATACTGCACAGTTGGAAGAATCACTAATGCCACTTCCTCGCTCATTGCAGCAATAATATCTTCCTCTTCAATTGTACGGCCATCCCTACTTTTCACTTCGATTAAATGATGTTCAGCATCAAAGCCATGAATGCGAAGCTGGCTTTTCAGGGCATATATGTCTGTTGGGAAATTCAGTTCATCCGCAATAATTTTTGTGCGTTTCCCCTCAGGCTGATAAAAAGTTGCTACTAATTGATGCAGATTGACCGTTGTTGAACCGGTGACAATCACTTCATCTGCTCTCGCCCCTACTAGCGGCGCCAGCATTTCTGCTAATCTCTCAGATAGTTCAAACCACGGATGTTGGCCTTGTGTCCATCCGTCGATACCGTATTTTTTCCAATCCTCCACTGACTCGAAAAGCGTACGCTCCGCCCTTTTTGAAAGTAAACCCAAAGAGTTCCCATCCATATAAATAGTACCTGGTTGAAGATAGAATTCTTCTCGGAATCTTCTTAATGTATCTCTTTCATCTAGTTGTTTCGCGTATTCTAAAGTTGACTTTGTCATTGTAAATCCTCCCTCTTGTCATCTTTTTAAAAGACTATACCAATAAATATGACATCACGTCAATATTATATTCTGAAAATTTATACTATTATACATCTTTCCTTTTAAAGTATTTCTTTATATGCTAATGTGAAAGAATATGAGGAGGCATATCTGATGACTAACAAAGAAGAGGTTCAAGACAAACGCCATTTACGTTCTATCAAAACAAAACAAAAGCTCCTCCAAGCTGCTCGCGAAATATTTCTAACAGTAGGCTTTCAAAATGCAACCATTTCCCAAATTATAAAAAAAGCAGAGGTCGGCTATGGCACTGCCTACGTCCATTTCAGCGGGAAAGAAGAAATTCTCATCGTCTTAATGGACCATGTAATGGAAAAGTTCTATCAAATAGCGGAAGTTTCATTTTCACCCAATTCAAAGGAAGAAGCACGCGATATTATCCTTTCACAGGCAATGGATTTTTTGAAAATGGCTGAAACGGAACGTAACATGCTGCAATTGTTCGAGCAAGCCATTGGCATTTCGTCCTCCATTTCAACAAAGTGGAATGCTATCCGCGAAAAGTTCATCCAACGAATTTCAGAGGATATTGCATACGCTCAAAAATACGGACTAGCCAAAGCAGAACTCAACCACAAGCTTGTAGCCCGCAGCTGGTTCTATACAAATGAAATGTACCTGTGGGAAATTGTCCGCAATGAACAGCAAGGTACAGTGGAAGAGATCGCGAAAACTATCACGGCTGTTTATACAGGAGGACTCTACCAAACGAATGAATAAAGAAAAGTGTCCCTGCGTAATCACGTCTGGGACACTAGGCTTGCTCATTATTCTGTTAAAATAACACCAGAAAAGCTGCCACTCAAAACTTGTTTCTCCAACTGATTGGTGCAAAGAAAACTCGCCAATATAGCGATCCTGTTTGCATGATCCGGCTCTGCTTTCTCAATCTTTACCTGGCACTGAATCGTATCCTCAGTAAAGACAGGCCTGTAAAACTCAAAGTTCATCGTGCGTGCCAGTACATTATATTCTCCACCTATTTTTGTGGGCATAGTAGCAGTCAGCAAACCTTGAACCACCACTCTTCCAAGTTCATCAGGCTGTGTATGATGGTCGCCCTCATCAATGGATAATGCTGTGAACATCTCTACATCTCTCTTCGTAAAAGTCCGTTCAAAATGGATGATGTCTCCTGTTTTTAACAATGTATATCCCCCTTATATAGGTGCTCCAGATTATTCATGAACTTTACTGCACGTGTATCTCCCTTTAATTCAAGCAAATGAATTCCTGTATCCCCCGTGTGGAATTGAAATTTCGACTGAACTGGCAGATTGAGATAGGCCTCCAGGAAATTCGAAATCAGCATCCCATGGGATACGAATGCAATTCTTTCTGATTCCTTAAAGTCGTGTGTGATTTGGTGAAATATCTTCTCAGCCCGATAACGTAACTCGATTGCTGATTCCCCATCTTGTATTGGAATATGGGCTGGCCTTCCCCCTGATGGCAATGGATATTTCACGGCTGCTTCCTTCCTTAAAAGTCCTGCTAAAACGCCATTATCAAACTCTCTTAATTCATCAAAATAACTAATCTCACAACCAATCGCTTCTTGTAAAATTTCAGCTGTACGACTGGCTCTTTTCAACGTGCTTGCCAAGATAATGTCCGGTGGAAAATGTTCCTGTACATGACTAGCCATTTTTCGAGCCTGATCTTCTCCCAGTTCGGTCAAGTTATAATCAGCTCTTCCTTCGTGCACCTCCAGAATATCCGCCTCTGATTGTCCATGCCTTATGACCAATAATTCCATTCCCATCCGCTCCCCTTACCACTTTACTAATTTTGTTATACACATTCAGTCTAACGTCCATTGATTTTTCAGTCTATTTTAAAATTTTTGTATTTACAATTTTTATCAGCCGCATTATATTTAGATTAACGAATTATTAGAAAGGCGAATTATATTATGTTGCGTGAATCCATTACTTTTTTCAAGTCGTATAACCGAAATATTAAATTACTATTGTTAGGAAATATCTTTATCCAAATTGGTTTAGGCATTACAGCGATTATTTATAATTTCTATATTCGGTCACTAGGCTATGAAGATACGATGAACGGGCAGGTTATCTCTCTCACATCACTTGCCACGGCTTTATTTCTTTTGCCAGCCGGCATAATGGGCGATCGTAAAGGCAGAAAAAAAATACTGCTCTTTGGCCTTGCCGCAGCAGGTATATTTATGCTGCTACGATCCGTTTTAGAATCTGCGAGCCTTTTATTAAGCATCGCCTTTTTATTAGGTGGAGCTACGGCATTTTTTCAGGTTATGGTGATTCCCATGCTTGCAGAAAATTCAACAGTAGATCAGCGGGTACATTTATTCAGCTTTCACTTTGCCATTACCACAGCGGCGAATGTTATCGGCAACTTGTTAGGCGGTTTTTTAACAGATGTATTCAAACTACTTGTTGAAGATATTACCGCTATTCGCTTGGCATTGTTGATTGGCTCCATCATTTTTGCAAGTGCCATGATTCCTTTCACTAAATTAGCAGAGCCTTTAAAGGATGCTGAACAGCCGCCTTTATTAAGGGAACCGATAGGTGCCGGAAATCGCAAGATAATCTTAATTTTTTTCCTTTCCCAACTATTGATTGGAACAGGTTCTGGTCTTGTCATTCCCTATTTGAATCTATATTTTGCGGACCGTTTCCATGCATCCAACTCAGCGATTGGCCTAATTTTATCCATTGGCCAAGCAGGAACCGCCATCGCTATGTTTGTAGGACCCGCAGTGGTCAAGAGGTTCGGCGAGGTGAAAGCAGTTGTGCTTTTGCAAATGCTATCTCTACCTTTTTTACTCATCACAGCTTTCACCGGAAACCTATTTGTAGCATCGATTGCTTTTCTATTTCGGCAAGCCCTTATGAATGCAGGTAATCCCATTCAAATGTCTTTGATGATGTCGTTAGTGAACGATCGTTCTAAAGGCGTTGCTAATTCTGCAAACCAGATGGCCTTCAACCTAGGATGGGCTTTTATGGGCCCTGTTTCCACAACACTGGTTGTCACTTATGGCTCTTACTGGGGCTATGCAGCTGTTTTCAGTATTACATCCTTTATCTATTTCATCGCAACTCTATATTTCTTTTTTGTATTAAAAGCTTTTACAAAAAAGAATACTCAAGTTGCCATGAGCTGAGTTTTAAAAACACCTTATTGTTTTGCTTCAAAAGCTAAACAATAAGGTGTTTCATTTTTCAAATATTTCATTCGTTTATAGATTGTTTAAGAGTTTGCAACTTCCCTTCATATTCACAGACTGGAAGTGGTGGTGAGAAGTAATACCCTTGGATGTCATAGCAGGATAGGTCGCTTAAGAAATCAATTTGTTCCCTCGTTTCGACTCCTTCTGCAATCACATTCAGCTTCAGTTGTTTTGCCAGGGAGATAATCGTCGCAATAACCTCCGCATTTTCTTGGTAATCATCGATAAAACTTTTATCAATTTTTAAACGGTTGATCGCCAATTTATGCAAGTAGCTGAGTGAACTGTAGCCTGTGCCAAAATCATCAATCGATAGTTCAAAGCCCATGTCAATGAGTTCATCAAAACGTTCATTTACATTAACCCTGTCTCTTAGAATAATCGATTCTGTTAATTCAAACTCAATATACTCACTGCTTATTTGATATGTTTCCAATGCTTGTTGCAAAAAAGGAATTAAATCATCACGATAAAATTGCACTGATGATAAGTTAATTGACGTTCTCGGCACTTGGTTTCCTTCATCAAGCCATCTACGAATTTGTCCGAAGACTATCTTGATAATTTCTCTTTCCAATTCAATGATGAGCTGCGACTCCTCCGCTATTCTTATAAATATATTCGGTGGAATATAGCCGTATTTCGGATGCTGCCATCTTGCTAGGGCTTCTGCTCCAATCATACGATTGCTTTGGCTATTAAATTTCGGCTGATAATAGACCATAATCGAATGATTTGTTAACGCATCTCTCAAATCATTCTCAAGCTCGAGCCTATTTAACACATGCCCAGTCATTTCTTTGCTGTATCGAATATAGTTGTTAGCACCATTTTCTTTCGCCTGATACATGGCTAAATCTGCGAAAATGAATAAATCCTTTAGCGTAGTTGCATCTTCTGGGTAGCAGGAAATGCCAATGCTACAGGTAATCTGGAATTCATTGTCATGTACCTTAATAGGCGAAGAAAAAGCCGATAGAATTTCTTTTGCAAGCTCTTCTATATCATGCTTTTGGGGAATAAAAGCTAAAAACTCATCTCCCCCTATTCTTGCAAGTAGGCTATCTGAAGGCATTAACTCATTTAAACGAGCAGACATTTTTTTTAATGCCATATCTCCGTACTTATGTCCATAATTATCATTAATTCGTTTAAATCGATCAAAATCAATATAGATTAAACCAAAGTGCGCATTTTCTTCAATTGTCTGACCTACTCTTTTTTCCATGCTTCGTTTATTCGGAAGATCTGTTAGATCATCATGATAAGCAATATATGTAAGCTTCTCCTGTGCCCTTTTCTGCTCTGTAATATCCTGTACAATGCCATAGGCGCCAATGGTCATATGATCAATAATCATTCTGACCGCCGTTATGGAGACATCTGCATAGCTGCCATCCTTACGTAAGAGCTTTGATTCTGTCAGCGTCACTTTGCCATTAATCACTTCTTTAAATAATTTGGACATGTTTTTTTCAGGCTCATTGATGAGCGCTTGAATGGACATACCTGATAATTCCTCAATACTGTATCCAGACAAACGAGATGCCTCTTCATTCACATCTTGAATATTGCCTGCTAAATCAACCGAAAAAACAGCATCCGGATTATGATTGAACAGCGATTTATATGACTCCACATTTTTTTTGAGAATTACTTCACCAAATAAATCTGGAATAAGCGTTAAAAAGATGTTAGCTCCAATTAATAAGATAAAAGGCAAAAGAATGAACTGTTGCTCTTGCTGTCCTGCATGTACACTTGAAAAATCAAAAAATGATATCAATGTGAGATATGGAATAATCCCTAAGGATATACCAGCCATTAAACAACCGATATACTTCCATTTTGTGTATAGACTATATATCTCTTCTCTCGTAATCTGAATTAAAAAACGTACTAAAGAAAAGGACATACCGAAAATCAGCAAACAGGCCATTGCTACAAAAACAGGCTTCATTTCTATGTATTGATGATATAAAACAGTAAATGCACCATAGTCTGCAAATATAATAAACAATCCTAATGACAGACTTGTAGCAATGTATTGTATCTCTGTCTCCATTTCCCTTTGAGCCCCATATAAAGACACAAAGGCACCGATACAGCTAAACAAAAAATTCAACAAAAAGTAGCCGTATTGATTAGCTACCGGAGCACCAACCGAAAAGACTATTAACAGGTTCGCAAACCAAAAAGTAAAGCCTAAAATAAATGAGTAAAGAATCATTTTTTTAAATTTATATATAGTGATTCTTAGTTTTCTGCTAAATTCAACGGCAAGGTAGCAGCCTAAAAAAGAAAGGCAAATGGTCAATAATACACTATAAACATTAAAAAAGTAGAACGAAGAATTTACCATGATATTTAAAATCCTCTATTTTTTATAAGTATATATAATTATACAATGACCTAATTTTAAATGTAAACAAATAACTTTATTACTATTTTAAATAACCATCATAGAGACTATTTTCACAAAAATAACATTTCATCTTTATGGCCTTTAACTAAAAAATACGTGTTTTATGTTTGTCACTTATCTTAAAGTGAACTTCATTTGAAGTCCCACTTTCTATGTACTCGGACAAGTCGGAAACATCAAGCAACTCTTTAAGATGAACTCTTTTTTTATGGTTGGGTTCTAGTACAATCCTAAAAGGCCCGTTTATATTCATTACTGATGACTCCATCGGTTCTGTACTTTCATCTAAAAACTCTAATTCAATGATGACTCTTTTACTGCTGTGATTATACAGTGAGAGATCACACTTCCCTTTCAATAGCTCATTAATCGGGGATTCAAAATTACAGGTACCCTTTCCATCGTATGAAACTGCAGCAATTCCGCTTGCGATTGTCTTCTGATAGACTGCAATCAAAGGCAACGGCAAAAGAGAATATATAATAACAACTACTAGAATTGTTCGTATATGATATTTTCTCAGAGACCGGGCGAACAAAATCATAGCTATAACGAATAAAATTGTCCCTACAATGCCCATCAAAACATAACCATTTTCATTCTGAATAGGAAAAGACATAAAGACCGAACGAGCTCCAAGCTTTTTGTTATTTGGAAATGGAAAAAATAAACTCATACAAATTACTAAAAGAATACAGGCAGCGATGAAAGATTTTTTGTTTTTAATCATTTGGATTTTCTCCTTATTTATTATTAAATTGGTATGTACGTAACCTGTTATTTTTATTGTGCAAAGGGAAAAAATATAAAGAAAGGAGGCGGACAAGTTGATCCTACCTATTGAATTTTACCAAAAAAACACTCTGGAGCTCGCCCGAGATTTGCTTGGCTGCTTACTTGTAAAGGAAACAAATGAAGGAACCACTGCCGGCTATATTGTTGAGACCGAAGCCTATATGGGACCCGGTGATCGTGCAGCCCATAGCTTTGGCGGTAGACGCACCAAACGAACTGAAATCATGTATTCAGAAGCCGGCCATATTTATACGTACCAAATGCATACCCATACACTGGTAAACGTCGTAAGCTCCGGCACGGATAAGCCCGAAGCCATCCTCATTCGGGCAGTAGAACCTCATACGGGAATTGAATTAATGAAAGAACGGAGAGGAATGACAGATTTAAGAAAATTGACGAGCGGCCCAGGCAAATTAACAAAAGCTCTTGGCATAACTATGAATGACTATGGCGGCCTCTTTACTGAACCACCTCTCTATATTGCAGCAGGAATATTACCAGAGGATATCTCCTCTGGCCCACGTATCGGCATCGGGAATTCTGGCGAAGCCAAGGATTATCCATGGCGTTTTTGGATAACTGGGAATCCCTATGTATCCAAATAGATCGAAGTAAACTACAATTTTCCATTAAAAAAAAACGGCGTTTATAGCCGTTTTTTTAATGGAGCATAAAATTTTTACTCCATGCCTTGCAATATACCTTGTACCTTATCTTGATTAGCAAAAAATGCGTTACGGAAATTATCATCACTCAAGATTTTATATTCTCCGTCTTTGTTCTTTTTAAGATTCAGTTTCTCTGTTCTTGATACTAAATCTATGTCCTTATCTTGCATATGCTTAATTAATAGTTCACTCACCATTTTATTCATTTCTTCTTGATCCGTAATTTTGCCGCTGCTAAGTTGAGGTTTCATTTCTTCTATCACCTTTTTAAAGACTTCACTTACATCAACTGATTTTACTTTGACAGATACAACAGCTTTATCTTTTTCGTTCGAAACCTCTTTCGGCTCTTCAAAAGAAAATCTTTTGGAGATCGCTTCTAACACTTTCTTATTCTCAGCCGCATCTCCGTTTCTAGTAAGATCTATATCGCCCTTCACATATGTACTAGCTTTCTTTAAATCTCCATCTTTAAAAGCAGTGAAAAAATCCTTTACCGTATCTTTTGGTTGTGCCGCTCCACATCCTACCATTAAAATACTGATTAATAACAATAAACCAATCATGCTAAATACTTTTTTCATCAGTCTACCTCCTAATATATTTCTATTATAACAAATAAAAAGCTAAATTTTAGCATTAATGGAATAAGGATGATGACAGATGAGTACTCCTGAAGGCTTTAATTCTTTAGACTTATACTTTTTCTTTCTATGATTAGACAAATAATGACTCATTCTTTCGAGAATAGACAATTTTTATACTGTAATCCCTTATACAACAAGCCGTAATTTAAGTTTCTAAACTAGCCATCACAATTATTTTCACCGCAAATATTTACTTCTTCACTATCTCACCATAATATAATAATCCTAATTAAGTTATGGTAAAGGTTTCTTCGATTATTTAAAGAGCAAGAAGAGAGATAGATAAAATGAATAATAAGGATTATATTCTTTCGCTCTATTTCAATGATAATTTACTTAAATACTTTTTGAAATTAGGTAATAAATAACTAAATATTCTTTAATACCAATTGTAAAAATTTTTTCATTCCTCTTATTTTAGATATGAGATTCTGACAAGAAAGAATTCTTAGGAATAAAAGCAAAAAAGCACATGATTATCTTAGATAATCATGTGCTTTAAAATTTATTGTTGCTTTTCGAAAAATTTTAGAATATCATCTTTTTTTAGCGACGTATTAATATCCTTTAAATAATTAATGAATTCTTGAACAACTCTTATATTTATAGTTTTTATCTCATAAAAACCATCTAGAAACTGTTGTAATATACTTTCGTCTACATTTTCTATGGGTGCAGGTAAATATTCTTCATTATCAAACTGATAAGCTCTCCAATTTGTAAAAGATATTGCATCTACAATACAACCCCAAACTAATCCTTTTAAAGCATTATCTTCATCTTGCATTTGCATAAATAACCCTGTAAATTCTGTACCATCGTCTAATAAAAAATATATATCATCTCCAGAGTACTCCTTATTTTCAAGCCATCCCCAACAAACTTCCAAAGCTTTACTTATATCCTTATACGCTGGTGAAGTATTTAACAAATCAACAATTGTTTCACTTAATCCTAATAAAAATGCAACTTGCTTATCTGCTTCTAACTTTACAAATTTTTCTAACATGAAATCCCTCATTTAATTAATTAATTTTCCATTCTTAAGAATAAAACTTTCCTTTCCAGATACCCTTATACCTTCTTTAACTTCAGTTGTTACTTCAATTGTTAAATTGGGATATTTTTTAGTCAACTGCATAAATATTCCTGCTTCTTTTTTTGGATTAGTCATTCCTTGAGTACATATCGAGCAAACACCTCTTGGATTTGATTGATGTATCGCAAGAGTTCCTTCTACCTTATTTGGATCAATGCCTAATTTTTTGATTTCAATATCAAATTCATTAATAACTCCTTCTTCAGCGTGCTTCATAAATTGTATATGACGCGGATTACTTCCATCATATGGAGCTCTTATATCTCTATTGGGCATTATCACATCTAAATCGGGTAATCCAGCTTCTCTTCGAACCTTAATTGAACTCCCCTCAAAAAGCTTGCCTTTTAATTCTGATATATCAGTTTTTCCCACAGCTATTGTATGTGTCTCAGGTACATTTAATTTTTTACGTAGAATATCTAAATCGGCCCTCCCGATTTCTATTTTACTTATATCCCTACCCGCACCCTTACCAGCCAATACCCCATCCTTCTCCGCCTGCTTGATCGCTAAATACTCATCCGCTTTCGCAGGGAGTTTACCAGATGGAAGTCCTCGCTCTACACCAGTAACTACATTCCCAGCGTTTGTTTGAACCGCACGGACTTCAATTGGGCGAAGGGCATTGTCTATAAATTTGGCGGATTGGCGGACTGTTTGTTGGCCTGTCTTTGATGTGACTGCAGCGAGAACTGGATGCTTCAGGGTAAATTTCAGCTGATCGCCATGGGCTTTTCCTAGATTCCTCGCATGTTCCAGCGTCGACTTTAATGCAGATCCCCCTGCATTCTCAACTGTTTTATAGGCTGATTTCATTACATTCGCAAGAGCTGGCATATTTTTTAATAAGGCTTTTCCCGCAACTGCGCCGGCACCCGGTACAATCGCAAATGCCCCCCTTACTAGCCGTTCGTTATCAGAGAGTTTTCTTCCGGATATGAGATCTTCTCCCGTGATGGCTCCTCCGACATCAATAGCCGTATAGGCAGCGCCTGCCACGAGCCCAGCGGGTGGGCAGACAATCGTTAAGCCCACCACCACTCCTGTAGCAATTAAATTAAACCAAAATTCCTTTTTCTCTTGACCCGCACGGATTCCTTCATATTCAAAGGCCCCACTATTTAAAGCGGCTGCTTCATAATCCTCCTGTGAAGCTTTGACATCTGGATTTTGTAGCTTCCATGCCTTATATTCAGCTTTCAGATGATCAGAATACTCCGTGTCGGCTTCATATAAATCCGTTAGCTTGATTTCCTTTTTATCGTGTCTATTAAAAAAGGGACCTGTCTGAACGTTAATCGTATTCGCTGTTGAGTATGCAGAAACATTCATATCCGCCATCTTTTGCATATATTCATCGATGCTTTTATAGAAAGGTTCGTCTACTTTTTCATCTATAATTTTACCAATTCCCTTGGCATAATTATATAATTTTTTGTACTTCTCGCGTATGGGTTTCGCTTCTGGTTGGTATGTCTGGGGGCTAAAAGAAATGGCTCTATCGATATCTTTGTCTGCTATTTCGCTCTTCGAGTCCTTAAATAGGTCATCTGCATGCTCATACTTATTGTCATATTTGTGTGCTTCATTCACTTTTTCAAGTGCCGAAGCTATACTCTTCCACTTTGACTCTTCATAGAGAATCTTCACCTGCTACACCACCTTATAAAACAACTTAAGATTAATTCCTCAATTGTAAAAAATTTATAAATTAATTTTAAAAAAGGGGCATATAGGCGTCAATGAGCATTATAGGTTATACAGGACCTAAGCAAAATACCTCATTTTTTTAATAAAAAATATAAAGTTATTAAAATTATGAAATAAAGATAAAAGGGTTCGCTTTCTCCCACTAAATAAGCCCTGTATTTGAAATTGCATCATAAGTTTATTGGTATATATCTAATTACTCCTTCTGCTTCTTTTGGTAAATAGGCATAGCAAAAAATAGATCATTTAGTACTTTGCCATCTGAAGTCAAAGAGGTCATGTATTAGGTTTTACTTAATTAATCTTGCTTTTGGCTTTTTTTCTTTTCACTGCAGCCTCAAAAAGAACAATTAAGGTCGTGCCTGCTACCAAAAAGATAAAGCCGAGAGGACTATGCTTGATAAATATAATATACACACCGATAGGAAAAACAAGAATGAATATTAACCATTCAAACATAGAGTTTCCCAAAAATTTTTTAGATAATAAATTCAATAAAATCACTCCTCTACTGCTTATACTTTCAATAACTGCTTTGTTATTTATATTAACAGTACTATACATCATACAAAAATTAACATACAAAAGCATATTTGTTAAATAGGTAATGAAGCTAATTACACCTTTTGAAATTATTCACATAAAAAGAGAAGTGCTATAGCACTTCTCTTAACCTGTAAATGTTAAACTTTCACCCCAATAAACTGATTAAAGAACGAGAGAATCTTTTGGTATACGGCAATTTCATTTTCTTTTTTCGAGAAGCCGTGTCCTTCATCCTCTAACAACATATATTCCACATCGCGGCCTTTTTCCTGTAAGGCTTTGACGATTTGATCGGATTCTTCTTTTACGACGCGAGGATCGTTTGCACCTTGGATGACAAGCATCGGCTTGGTCATCGTGTCTAGATAGGTGATTGGCGAGTATTCAATTAGCTTTTCTCTATCTTTCTCTGGATTCCCTACCCATTGATCCATAATTGGCTTCCAGTCTTCCGGCACTGATTGAATAAACGAGAATAAATCAGAAGGACCAAAAATGTCGACAACAGCCTTAAAGTAGTCCGCATGGCGTCCATGTAAAAGCAATGCCATATAACCGCCGTAGCTTCCGCCCATCAATAAGATATTCCCTTTTTCTGTATACCCATTGTTGATAAGCCAATCCAAACCTGCGACATTATCGAGGCGTGGCCCGTAACCCCAATCTCCTTCCACCATCTTCATGAATTCTAATCCGTAACCTGAAGAACCGCGGAAGTTTGGCGCAAATATACTAAATCCTTGATTCAACATGAATTGGAAAGAAGCTCTGAAAAATTTCCGTTCTGATGCTTGCGGCCCGCCATGCGGCCAGAAGATAATTTCACCATTGTCATTTTCTTTTTTCGCCTTGAAAAATAATGCTTCGATTTCAAGCCCATCATAGGACGGGTATGTAATCACGTCAGGCTCGAGCATATCATCCTTTTCTACACCCGGCACAGTGTAGTTTGTTAAAGATACCCACTCGTCCTCTACTTTTTTATAAATATTGCGAGGATTTGTTGCGCCTCTTCCTAACAAATACAATGTCCCGGATTTCGCTACAACTAGCTTTTCAATGACACTAGCAGGAGCCTCGAGCTGATTCCATTCTCCATTTTCCAAATTGTATTCATACAGATGATCTTCTACACCTTTTTCGCTAGCAATATACAAAAGCTTTCGTTCCTTATCATATTGCAAGCTGTTAAATCCTTCGTTTTCTATTTCTTTTATTTTTTTAAATTCGTGCGTATCTAGATTATAAGAAGCCAGGTATGTGAAGTCCGCTTCATAATCCGTCAACAAATAGACCACTGAATCTGATACAAACACGCCATCACTTACAGTATGTTGCTTATCCGTTGGAGGCGTGAGCAAGATATCCTCATCACCACGTTTTGCATACATCAACATATAAGTATTCGCAAACATTTTTAAATAAAGATACGAAGACTCATCTGGACTTTGACTAATCAGATAGGTCGCTCCTCCATTCCCTTCTAAAACCTTCGTTTCTTCCCCTGTTTCTAAATGTAGACAATAGGAATTCAAGTAAGAAGGGTTTTCTTTAGATGATGTATAAAAAAGTTTTTTCCCATCTTCAGATAACAACGGTTGGAAATTACGCGTATTTTCTTCATGAACGATTTCTTTCATTACCCCGCCTTTTAGAGGAATCCCATAGAATTGAGTATTTTCATTCCCGTCATAATCAAATCCAGCAATAATGAATTGGCTTTGTTTATCATACAAGAGTGCCTGGCAGCTTTGATCAATCGTTGTCAGAGGATAAGGAAATGTATTAGGCAAGTCCATCGCCCATAAATTGTACTTTCCACTCAAGTTGGTACTGAAAACAATCTGCTTTTCATCAGGGCTGACCGCAAAATCTTCAATCGAAAACGTTCTTAAAAACTGAGAAACATCTGGTTTCGGAAAAGAAATCATTATTAAACACACTCCTCATTATTTTATTCACAAAAGTCAGTATATTCTTAATTATAGCAAACATTACTACTATGACCTTATAAAATTTAAAACTAAGAAAAAAGTTATTAAAGGAGACTTTTCTGCATCATATCGTTACGCAAAAAAAATTAGTTAAAAAAGTAAGTTAAAATACAATGTACTGACTACTAATTGTATGCAAATGTCTTCGAATGTTATATTAAAATCTAATGCCTTAACTAAGGTTCAAATAGAAAATATAAGAAATAAATAGAAAGGATAAAAGATATGTATATAAAACAATTATTTTTAGTGAATGTATTACCCTTATTTGTTCTACACTTATTATTATTTATCTTTTCTAAAGCAACAAATTCGGCAGAGTTAAAAAGTCTAGAATTTGATTTAATTTTAATAACACCTCTCATTTTATTTATAATTAATTATTCAATAAAAGTTGAAGAAGAAAATGCTCAGTTCTGGTGGATGAATATAATTTTTATTGTTTCAGGAAATGCTGTAGGCTTGTTTTTTTACTTTTTAAATACAGGAATAACCTTAAAACATGGCATGCCTGATAATCCTTCTGATTATGAGTCAGCAGGTATCGCCACATTAATATATTATTTAACGATTTTACAATGCATAATCGGTTCTATCTTCTGTCAGATTTCGTTATTTAGGAAATTCAAAAGAGAAAAACACGGAATTGTTTAACGTTATTAAATACTGGACAATGAAGCAATATGAGTAAAGTTGCAACAAAAAATTGGCCATCTGACTCTATTAACTGAAGATAAAACCTTATGTGTAAATGTGATTGTGGTAATCTGGTGACTCGAATTAGATCGCTACTTTATCATGGGACAGCAAGTTCTTCGTGTGGCTATTTAAAAGGAAAGGCTATCGCACAAGGCATATCAAGAAAATGATAATATAAAAAGACAAAATTCACTCGTAGCTGAAAGTGAATTTTGTCTTTTTTGTAGTTTTAAAATAAAGTTATCTTAAAAACAGCTTGCAGACCTGGATTTTACCTTACATTAAGAGAACCCTTTTTGCGAGAAAGGTTGTCCATTTTCTATTCTTATTCGTCCACAATCGCGTCAATTATGGAATAATTCATTCAAAGATACTGCCCTTTACAGTCTAAGTGTAATGTTGAGAAATTTTTTTCTAATGAATATCATTCTTTCTAAAATTACCGCCCTTCACTTCTGATACCTCATAAACAGTAACAAAAGATTTTGGATCAATTTCATTTATAATTTCCTTTAGTTTGGTTTCTTCTAAGCGATTAATGACACAGCTGATTTCTTTAAATTTTTCGTGGGAAAACCCTCCATAAACCTCGTTAAACGTTGCACTTCTACCTAAGCGGTCGCGTATAGTTTCTACCATTAATTCAGGTTGGCTTGTGATAATTTTAAAGGTTTTAGAACCACTCAAACCTTCCTCCACAATGTGAACTACTTTAGAAGCTATAAAGTATGCAATAGCCGAAAGAATCGCTCCTTGTAAACCAAATACGGTTGAAACGACTATAAATACAAACACGTTTAAGAAGAGAATGAAATCACTTGTCCCAAATGGTAATTTTCGCGATAGAAGTACGGCAAGCATGTCAATTCCATCTAATGCACCGCCATTACGTAAGGCTAGTCCCATCCCAAAACCAAGAATAATACCACCAACAACCGTAATTAACAAAGTATCCCCTTGAATAATTGCCGGCGTATGGTGAAATAGGATGGTGCCAAACGATAATGAAACAATGCCAATAATCGAAAATAGGGCAAAAGTTTTTCCGATTTGTTTATAACCCAACCAAATAAAAGGGATATTTATGATTGCAATGAGAGCTCCCAATGGTAGTCCAAAAAGCTCAGAACCCACGATGCTTAGCCCAGTCACCCCTCCATCTGATACGTGGTTTGGAATTAATACTGTTTCTAGTCCATAGGCAGCTATAAATCCCCCTAAAATAACTAATAATCCTCGAAAAAATATTTTTAGTTTATTGGTCCTTTGTTTCTTGCTTGTCTCCATAAGTTCCTCACTTCTAGTTTTTTTAAAAGTATAACATATTAAACAACGCTCATTCTTGTACTAGGATGAATAGGTTTACTGCAACGTAAGTTATCCCTTGGCATTCTAAATAAAATGCTCTCTTCGTTTCCTCTGAACCTTAGAATGGTTTTTTAGGCACTTTAATTCCCAATGCTTTTCTAGAAAGAACTCCTATTCTTCCCTATCTTCAGCCATACAATCCCAAATAACTGCTTTGCTTGCAATACGCCTGGCCTGTGCATATATATCAGCAATCTGGTCAAAGCAATTGCCCAGAGCATATCAAGAAAATGAGTATATAAAAAGATAAAAATCACTCAAAAATGAAAGTGAATTTTGTCCCTTTTGGGTTAAAAGCTGATTCAATAATAAAATCATTCATACTGCTCTGGAGCAGTTCTACGTGCGGCTTCATACACGGAAACAGCGGAAGCAGGTACCGCTATTAAGCGTTAGTTAATAAGGAGTACTTAACAATTATCTTCTAATTTTTGGAGCGTATTTATTACCTACTTTAAATATGAGCGGAGTTCCTATTATTGTAGGTAGAAACCAGAATAACAAAATAGGCAGTTCATTTAAAACTGGTATACTAGGAATATTAACTACTAAAGTTGCAGTTACAATACCTATATAAGAACCTAGCATTGCTCCAATATGAGCACCTATCCAATTTTCCCACTTCTTCTTGACCGCTAAATAGCCCAATAAAGCAAGCCCATAAGAAAACAGAGCGATGTAGAATAAATATTGGCTTTTTTCCCAATGAATTATCGACATAATCAAAGCTGTTATAAATACAAGAACATAAGACCAGTGATATATCTCACCAGATACAGAATGTTTCCCCCTCTTCTTTTTAGAAGACATTGCAAATATCCCGCTTATTAAACAAATCATCCCTGTAAGTATATGAGTTATTAAAAAAATGTTAAACAATTTTATCACCTCAATACTTATAACACATATATCTTAAATTTCCTTTTAGTGTAAAGTTAAATATTCTTTAAAGGAACAATATTTACGAAAACAGTGATAAAAAAGAGTAGACGTTTCCGCGTCTACTCTTCATTGCTAACAGTGTTAGTGTTGTCTTGTAATTATAATGAATTGGGTTTTTGGTGTCCATACTTAATAAGTACTCACATCATACCCTACTCTTTATTTTTCGCAATACTATAACGTTGGCATTTAAGATAAACATGCAACTTTAATAAGAATAGAGTAAGTAAGAAAGCTATGAAGCTAATTTTTACAAATTGCTTTAGGTTGTCCCAGTTCATATGAAATCTCCTATGCACTCACTCTGAGTACTAAGGATAATAATAGAAAGAAGGGGTTTTGTTTTCCCCTTCTTTAGCATGTAGAGAAATCTGACCTCTTTAAAAACGGTTGTATGTAGGGAAAGGAAATGGTAACTTTTAAAAGTGGGAAAATTTTTAATTAATAGAAATAATGAAAGGAATCCCTATTTGTAAACATCATAGAATTGAGGGAATTACATATGAAATGGAAGGATTGGGACCGCAATTTGAAGGTCCGGCTTTACGGTGAATTTCTAACTAACATGTTGCTTTGGATGTTCTTGCCGTATATGGCCATTTATTTTTCAGACCGACTGGGAAAAGGGCTCGCAGGCATCTTACTTATCGTCTCTCAGCTTGTAGGCGTCTTCACCAATTTGATTGGCGGCTATTGCGCCGATAAATTTGGCCGAAAAAGAATGATGTTCATCTCGATGTTCGGCCAAGGGCTTGCTTTCATTGCCTTTGCTTTAGCCAATTCACCATGGCTTCAATCGGCTATGCTCAGCTTTATTTGCTTCTCCATACTTGGTTTCTTCGGTTCCTTTTATATGCCGGCCAGCCATGCGATGGTAGCCGATGTGGTTCCTGAAAAGCATCGCAGCGAGGTGTTCGCTGTCTTCTATACAGCTATCAATATCTCCGTGGTAATCGGCCCCATACTAGGCGGCATCTTTTTCTTCGATCATCGATTTGGACTCTTAATCACAAGTGCCGCAGCCAGCTTTTTTGTCGCTTTTTTAATTTATGCATTCATCAGAGAAACAACGCCGGCATCTCTAGAAGGGGCATCCACATCCAATGAGCAAGCTAGTAATTGGCTCACTGTGATAAAAGAGCAATTGAAGGATTATCAGGTCATTATTAAGGATAAGGTCTTTTTGTTATTTATCATAGGCGGCATATTCGCAGCGCAAGCTTTTATGCAAATGGATCTATTGCTCGCCGTTTATATGAAAGAAATGGTTCCAGTACAGAATCTGTTTTCTTTCGGTGATTGGTCCCTTAAAGCTTCAGGAGAGAAGGCATTCGGTTGGGTTGTTGCCGAAAATGGACTGCTCGTTGCCCTCTTTACCGTATTTATTTCAAAATGGATGACGAAATATAAGGAACGCAATGTATTTATCATGTCTTCCTGCTTATACGGCGTTGCTATGCTGATCTTCGGATATACGGCCAGTATTTGGGTGATCATTTTAGGCATGTTTGTTTTCACAACTGCGGAACTAATTGTCGTAGGTATTCAAGATAGCTTTATCGCCAAAATCTCACCGGAGCATATGAGAGGTCAATACTTTGCGGCAGGCAGCCTTCGCTTCACGATTGGTCGAGCGCTTGCACCTATTGCTATTCCGCTGTCTGCTTGGATTGGCTACACATGGACTTTTAATCTATTGGCTTTTTCTACCCTCATCGGTGCATTCGCGTATTTGCTGACTTTTCAGTTGAGTGGGAAAGTAAAGCAGCCTATGTCATATAAGGAATGAATACAGCTTATTACACAAGAAGGAGCAATTGAATGGCAGTAGCGATACATTCTACAAATAACCAACATCATTTAAAATCCTACATTCTTTTTGTCTGTATAGGACTAGCTACAGGGATTATCACTAGGTTAACAGACTTCTTTCCTTATAATAATCTTTGGAGTCTAAGTTCAATCGCCACTTTATATGGCTTCTGGATGGTCACAGTAACGTTGGTCATCTACTTTAGTGTCTCAAATATAAATGCGGCTATTAATGTATTCGTATACTTAATGGGTATGAATGTAAGCTTTTACCTTTTAATATATATACTCGGCTTTTTCACTCCAAGGTTCTACGAAGAAGAATTTCAATGGAATCTTTTTATACTGTATAGCATTTTTGCTTTAGTATGTAGTGCTATTAGTTACGTACTCTACTATTGGAACAAAGAGAATAGGATCAGCAGTTTTTTATATGCATTGCCTGTTAGTGGGTTAGTTGCGGAAACATTAGCTGTGGGCATCTATCTATACAATCATCATACTTTTTTATTTCAGCTGATTTTCGATCTCATTAGTTTAATCCTAATAGGCAGCTGGTTTTATCAAAAAGCAAACAATAAACTTATGTATATAGCAACTATCGGCGCCATGACTTTAATCAGCTATCTGTTGGTTTATCATCCTTTTCTCTAAGTGAATATACAAAGAAAGCAACTGAATCATTCAGTTGCTTTTTCATAAACTATTGTATCAGAATAACGGTAATTTCAATCCTTTTTCCGAGTTCACTATGCACATGAATTTCTGTGTCTCCACCTGAGCTCTTTCTAATCATCCTTTCCTTTTATGTGTAAGGAAGATGCTTGGAATAAAAATGACTATAAGGACTAGTGCGGAAACCAAAAAACCAGCATGATATCCTTTTAATTCATTATTGAGTGTTGGTTGCAAACCTTGTACGGTCGTTGCCACAACTGTTGCAATTAATGCCGAACCAAAGCTTGAACCAATATTTTCAATCATATTGATGCCAACGCCTGCTTCTGGAAGTTCCTTATCGTCGAGACCCGTATAAGCGTCACTCATTAATGGAAGCATTATTCCACCAACGCTAGTTCCACGAATAAATAATATAATAGAAATCCAAACCAGGCTTGTTTGACCCGTAATAGAGAGAAGCGGAAAGGTTCCAAATAGAGAAAGAACAAGACTAACGATAACAACGTTTCTAGCTCCAATCCTATCAATCATTTTCCCGATTATTGGACGCGCAACAAGCATTCCCACTCCTTGTGGGATTAATGCAAGCGCTGCTTCCATTGCTGTAAAATGCAATATTCGTTGAAAAAACAACGGCAGTATTAACATGGGTCCCATAATAGCAATATTCGCCAAAAACAAACCAGTGCTTGAGGCTAAGAAACTCTTATGTGTAAATAAATTCAGCGGAAGCACAGTTTGATTTTTATTCATTCGATTATATAAGAGATAAATTCCACCAAAAACAAAACCTATCCCAATCCAAAAGATAGTTTTCTCATTGGAGAATGATGCATAGGCTGCTGCTTTTGTTACACCGTAAATCAATGTCGCACTCATGACAGACAAATTGACAATCCCCCATGCATCCAGTTTGCTCTCTTTATTGAATGGCTCGAAATCGGGAATTGTTTTTAGCATAAACGGAACAGAAATCAAAATGATAAACACATTAATAAAGAAAATCCAATGCCATGATGCTCCTTGGACTATAAAACCGCCAATCACAGGACCTAAAATTGGACCTAAAATCATTGGTGCACTGACGATGGCCATTACTTTCCCTAAATTTTCTGTGCCGGCTGTTTTGACCAATAATGTTGACATAAGCGTTGTAATAATCCCTGCACTGAACCCTTGCAGTAATCGAAAGATGATAAAGCTGGAAATATTCCAACTCAGCCCTGCACAAACAGAAATAAGACCAAAGGCAATAACTGCCCCGATGAAGATTTTCTTTCCGTTAAATTTATTCATAAGCCAGCCAGATACGGGAACGGCAATTGCAAGAGCCAGTATATATCCTGTAATCCCCCACTGGATAGTATCAAGTGTTGTATGAAAATCATTTGTTAGTTTGTCAATTGCAATGTTTACCATGGTAGAGTCAAGCATTGGAGCAATCGCACCAAGCGCAATTGCCCAAGCAGCTGTAAGAATTTCTCTAGGTATTCCTGCTTTCTGTGATATGTTTTTGTTCATATATTAAGCCCCTTTAAATTATTTTAGTTTCCACAGAAACAAAAATAACATTATTTTGTTTCCTAGTCAACAAAAATATAATTTAAAAAAACAGTCTTGATCGATGGATCAGACTGTTACAATAAGATTTATGAATAAGCATTTAGTGATGAGGTACGTCTTGTTTCTTTATTTCTTCGTCCAAATGCCTGCTATAGGTTTCCAAAAAACCGAGCATGCTATCAAATTGCGTCTCGGTTAGTTGTTCAAATACAACTTTATCTCGCTCTCGAAATTCATTGTGTAACTCTTCATGTATTGTAAAAATTTCTTTCCCAGATTCAGTAAGTCTAAAATAAATTTCTTTTTTATTATCAAGCTTTTGGTAGCTTTCGATTAGGCCCTTTTCTAATAGCTTCTTCGTTAATTTGCTTATGGCACCTCTCGTCATATAAAGGGATTCTGCAAGCTGCGTTACATTTGCACTGCCGTTTTTTCCAATTGATTCAATACAATGCACTTCAGAAGGCTTATGCCCCTTCAGGCTCTCTTCCATCTTTGGCTTATTAAGCATCACGATTTTGTTGTATACATCATTGAAATTCATTAAGAGCTGTTTTTCTTTGTTCATTGCCTGCCCCCCGTTAAATTGGTACATCACTTCTATTATAGCTTTTTTTCGTTTTTATTTTTATAATTCAACATTATATTAGTGCAGAATGGCGATTACTTACTCATTTATAAGCTTTCACTCTATAGATAATATACATAAATACTTATAATCCAAAACTAAATATTTTGTAGAGTAGATGAATCAGTTTATTGAGAAGTTAGTCGATTGTTTATTGCTGACGTTATGATAGGATTTAACTTTAAATCTTAAATTACTATACATCACTCCTCTCATATAATCTCACGATTGTTTCAATATAACAAAAAAGAGAAGGCATATGCCCTCCCTTTTCCTTATGAAGTTACGACTTCCTCAGCCGGTTTTTCACGATGTTGAATATGGCTTGCCACCCATGCAATCAAAATAGCTGCAGCAAGGTAAATGACTAAGTAAAGTAATTGAGATTGCAGTTCATGCCAATTTCCTAGAGAAATGACCTCCTGCATACTCTTGAGCGAATGAGCCATAGGCATCCATTGCCCTACTTTACTTAATATTGGCGTTCCAAGTTCCATTGGGAATGTACCACCACAGGTTGCTAGTTGGAAAACAAGGAAAGTCACGGCTAGGAATTTCCCTACTAAACCAAATACAGTAACCAGCATTAAAATAAATGTCATAAAGGTAAAGGAAACAATTACACTAGAAAGTATAAACAGTGGAACACTTGCCACCTCTAGCTTAATGATGCCTAATACAATGGCGTCCACAATCATTGCCTGTATAAAACCAATCGTATAGACAAGCCCCAATTTGTTGATTAAATGATGCGTACCATTTACAATTCGTTCTTTTCTTCTGCCAAGCGGTAGGATGTTTGATGCCATAATACCGCCCACATAGAAAGCAAGTGATAGGAAGTAAGGCGCAATGCCCGATCCATAGTTAGGCACGTTGGAAAGACTTGTTTCCTTCAATATTACTGGCTCAGAAAACATATCCGTTAACGCATCATTATTAGAGATGCCACTTGTTTTGGAAGCAGCGACTTTCAATTTAGAGGAAAGGGTACTAGAGCCATCAGATAATTGGCCCATTCCATCCATTAGTTTAGCTGTGCCTTCTTTAAACGGTTTTGTTCCCTCGGCCGCTTTATCGATCGCACTATTTAATGTCGTATAGCCTTTGCTCCATTCTTCGAAGCCATTGCTAAATTTAGTTGTGCCTGCTGCTAATTCACTCGCTCCAGATGCTGCTTTGTCCAAATTAGCAGAAAAACTTTGCATTCCTGCATGAACATTTTCCTGTCCAGCAGTTATCTTTTCAGCCCCCTGTGCAAGCTGAGTTTGTCCTACCTCAAGCTGGCCAGTTGCCTGTGCAAGTCCAGTTGCCATTGCTTGCATCTTTAGAAATGCTGGATCCTTCTTCGCATCAGGATGCGATTTTGTATAGGC
The DNA here is from genome assembly GCF_008638315.1 of Rummeliibacillus sp. TYF-LIM-RU47. Lineage (NCBI taxonomy): Bacteria > Bacillati > Bacillota > Bacilli > Caryophanales > Caryophanaceae > Rummeliibacillus > Rummeliibacillus sp. TYF-LIM-RU47. Next base: position 139,478 of record NZ_VVIR01000003.1, read on the forward strand.
ATCCATTTGCTGTTGCAAAAGCTTTGCCGTGTCATTTGCTTTTGTTTGTCCTTGAAGCAGTTTTTCATTGCTAGAGGACCATTGTTTTGCCCCGTTAGCAACCTGCTGCTCACCAGTCTTCAGCGTATTCATGCCTGCCGACAGTTTTTTGGTGCCATCTGCTAATGAAAGTGAACCCTTTTCCAAGTTGTCTGCACCAGCTGAAAGTGTCTCTTCCCCATTGAGAAGCTTATGGCTACCTGTGGACAATTGATTCATGCCTTGGTCAAGCTGGCCAAATCCATTATTCAATTTTGCAACGGCATCTTTAGCATTCGTTATGCCTGTGTGAAGTTCATCTGCTCCGTCTCCAGCTTTCTTTAAACCTTTGCCGAGTGTTTGGAATTTATCAAACACACCTTTTGCATATGTTTTGGTAATACTGTTTGAAATCTTCTCGTTTATTTTTTCTATTGCAGTTGTACTGATCTGCGAAGCTACAAAATTTCCGCCTGGATTTGTCTTTGACAGAAGTTGTGCAGGAACTGGATGTTTGTCCATTAGGGTACTAATGTGTTTTGAAAAATCTTCGGGAACGGTAATCACCATATAATAATCCCCATCTTTCAGCCCCTTATTGGCCTTCTCCTCCGACATAAAGTGGAAGTCCAATTCCTTGTTCTCTTTTAATTCCTTTACAAAGTCTTTACCTGCTTTGATATGTTCTTTGCCCATCATAGCACCAGTATCTTTGTTTACTACCGCTACGGGCAAGTTATCTAATTTGCCATAGGGATTCCAATATCCTGCTAAGAAGAATCCGGCATAGATTAAAGGTACAATTAGAAGAAAAATTAATGCAATACGTCCATGAGAATGCTTCCACATTGCCATAAAATCGCGCTTAATCAATTGTAAGCCCTTCAAGTATTATCACATCCTCAATTTTTTTCACCTTACTTATAGTAATTACTTTTATGCATGTTGTATAATACATTATTAATTATCAAATGATAGCTTTAAATCTATATATGGAAGGACTACCATCTTTGGAACTATTACAGCTACATTATTTCCAGACTGTTGCAAGGTTAGAGCATATGACAAAAGCGGCTAAAAAGCTGCAGATTGCCCAGCCCTCCCTCAGTAAAACGATATCAAGATTGGAAGAAGATTTGGGTGCACCTCTATTTAACAGAGAACATCGTCAGATCAAATTAAATGAGTTTGGTAAGTTGTTTTTAAAACGGGTTGATAGAGTATTTTTGGAGTTAAATGAAGGGAGGAAGGAAATTTTAGAGCTCTCCAATCAGCAGGAAAGCAAGATTACACTGGCTGTTACCATTCCACGCGTTCTACCTGATCTTCTAAAGAGCTTTTTATCTCAGTATCCGAATGTAAAATTCCAGCAGTTTCTACAGCCCTCCTCTTTCGTAAAGGGACAATTAGTGGAAGGGAAAATCGATTATTGCCTATCTTCCATTCCTATCGACGCCCCAGATATCGTATGGGAACCGCTGATCACGGAAGAAGTCTATCTCATCGTACCACCTGGGCATCCTTTTTCAAATCGAGATACGATTAAACTAGAGGAAGCAAAAAATGAATCCTTTATACAAATGCATACTGGCTATGGTTTTCGTAATTTAACGGACCAGTTTTGCTACGAAGCAGGGTTCACTCCTCATATCGCCTTTGAAGGTGATGATCCTACGGTCATTGGTGACTTGGTGAAACAAGGATTAGGCATTGCCTTTATTCCAGAAATGACTTTGCTTCATCAATTTGGTCAATTCCCACATAGCCTTCGCATTACAGAGCCACATTGTCTACGGACAATCGGGCTAGCTTGGTCTAAAAGCAACTATCTGTCAGAGACTGCACAGCAATTTAGAGAATTTGTGAAAGACTATTTTAACGTTTTGTCTACTAGGCTTAAAAAGGATTAAAATTTCATAATTATACTATACAAAAAAGCCCCCATTCGAATTGGGGGCTACAGAATAATTATTTGAGTGTGGAATTTGGTATATTAACCTTCGTAATTGGCAAAGGCACTACGTATAGTCGAATTGATTTTGGTTATTAATTGGCTTCTTTCAACCGAGACTCATTTGATACATCTTCGCCGCTCTTGCTTTTCCATATCAACGTAAAGCCTAAGCCTATCAGCATAAATATTCCGGCAATAATATATGGAAAGTTGATGTTGATGTCGAATAAGAAACCACCTAGAGCGGGGCCAAATATATTTCCTAGACTTGTATACGTCGAGTTCATCCCAGCGACAAACCCTTGTTGATTGCCCGCTGCTTTAGATAAAGATGTAGTTAGTGCTGGACGCAATAAATCAAAGGCTAGGAATATGATACAAGTGACAATCAGGACGGTTATAAATCCAGAAATCATAGTAGAAACGAAGGCTAAAATAGCACATACGATTAAACAAAGCTGGATCAGCCCTTTTTCTCCGAGTTTCTCAACCAGTTTTCCAAATAGCATAATTTGAACGATGACAGCGACAATTGAGCTAAGCGTAATAATCGTTGCAATATCCTTAGCTGTAAAACCAAATTTATGATCTGAGAACAAGCTAAAAATGGTTTCATAGGCAGATAAGCCAAACGCCAAAACGAAGACAATAATAAATGCAACTAAGTAGATAGGCTTGACTGATTCCTTTAAATCTTTAAAGAATGTAGTCTCTTTACCCTTTGATAAATTTATTTTGCGTTCTTCTTTAGATATGGGTTCCTTTAATATGAAGGTTGAAGAAACGGCTGCAAGGAGTGCGATCGCTGCAGCAAAGAAGAATGGCATACGAATGCCCATATCAGCAATAAACCCACCGATACCCGGTCCAATAATAAATCCAGTGCTAATCGCAGCCGACACATAGCCCATTGCTTTTGGTCTTTCCTCAAGACTTGTAATATCCGCTATATATGCTGTAACAGCAGGCATAATAAATGCCGCGCTAATCCCGCCCAATGCTCTTGATATATATAAAATGAAAATGTTCGTACCTAATCCAAAAATAAGCTCTGATAAACTGAAAATAAATAACCCTGAGACAATCATGACTTTTCTTCCCAGATTATCAACCCACCTACCTGCAAAAGGCGAAACAATCAATTGCGACACCGCAAATACAGCTACGAGGGTCCCCATAGAACCACCCGACAAATGCATATAATTCATGAATGATGGCATGACTGGAATAATCAATCCAACTCCGAGAAATGCTATAAAAATATTACTTAACAATATAACAATAACCATTTTTTGATCTTTCATTGATTTCACCATAAAATTTCCTCTTCTATCTCCTTTTTCATTCAATTTCTAAAATGTTTGTTGCTTTTAAAATAGCCAAGCCATTTTCCTAGTTACTTATTATTCTCCTTACTTATATCCTAAGGTGTATAGTAACCATATAGTCAAACATATATTTCATTCATTAGGTAATTTATTTCATCAAAAAAGGCAGTGCAGATTTTTTCTTGCATACCTTTTATTATCTAGCTATGTTTTTATCCCTTTTTAATCAGTATCGGGATGTGTACATTTTTTTCTTTCGCTGTTTGGATGGAGATATCGTAACCCGCATCTGCGTAGCGAACAACGCCTATGCCAGGATCTGAGCTCAATTCCCCATTCGTAACCATTTCATTTACTTTTAAAGCAAAGACGATTGACCCGATTAAACCTTTTTAGATAAGCGAAATTTTCTTTTACAAATAAGCTCCCACAAGCTGCACAAACACAACAAAAAACCAAAAATTGTAATATATACAACGGGAGAAATTATTTTAATAAAGGTAAAACCGATCATCATGAACCCGACGATTAAATAATGGTGAACAGCATGTAAATGATATGTTTCTTGTTCAGAATGCCATGCACGAAAGTAACCTTGTAATACACCAAGAAAAACTTGCAACAGCACTACCGCGTAAGGAAGGCTTTCAGACCACTGATTGATACTGCCCACTAGAAGGTACACAACGCCCATTCCTGCATACACCAAAATGATATAAGACTGGTCCTTATTCTTTTTCGACTGAAAGATTTGGTACCCCCAAGCAGCCGCAAACGAAAATGCAGCAAAGAACCAGGCAAATAAAGTGAATGTCAACGATACTTCCTTCAGCCAAACAATATAATAAGGAAAAATAATGGCCTGTCCTACTGTTGCCACAAGCGGGATTACGCCTGCATTTTTATGATTCATGTTCTACTCCTTCACTTTACGTAGTGTTCATAAAACAAATTCTGGAAGACGTGATTTGGATCCCTCTTCTGCTTTTCGTCAGCAAACTTTTGCCACTTAGGATAAGACTTCCTAAATTGTTTCTTTGTTTGATACCGGTAATAAGGCAGGTAATAGGTCCCTCCATATTTGAGCGTTAAGTTTGTCCACTTCTGGATGAGCGATGTGGCGTTTTCTATTTCTTTTTCCTTTAATCCATGCTGTATTAGTACTACAAGACCAAACATATCTTCTTTGGCGTAATTCAACGACGTTAAGTTGTCATTCGCCGCATATCGAACCGTAATGTTATGAACTTTGAAATCCTCTTTTTTGTCGTTCATTGGAATAACCTGCTTTAACTCATTTATATAGTCTTCGTAGGCTTGAACTGGTACAAAGAATTCTTGAAGCACTTCCACCCGACCAGGCTTCGTATATTCCATGAATGTAGATTCCGAGCGCATGGCGTTATTCCGCGTAATCTCTTTTCCATCAAGTGAACTGATATATATTTTTTGTGATTTCCAAAATAAATCCTCTAAAGTACCGCCTCTTCGTCCCAAATCAAGGGCGAGTTTGGATAGACGGACACCTTGTTCTTTTTTGAGTAAAGTTTTCTGCGCCTGTTTACCAGTGTAGTTATAATCGATGACATACATTTCGTCTAAAAAGGAGCTTGGCGCCACACTCACTCGGGCATAATGCATTGCTGTATTACTTTGATTCATTAATCGATTGAAATAGGATTCATACTCGCTAGTCTTCAACTTTTGTGTATGGATGGTATATAGATCATCTTCCGTCAATTCTAATGTCACATCTAAAATTACACCGAATAATCCATATCCGCCAAATACGTACTTCATCCATTCACCTGGATCATCCCGAGTAATTTTCTTTATTTCACCTTTTGGGGTTAATAACGTCATTTCTTTGACTGTTTCTGCTAAAGGACCGAAGCGGATATCCCGCCCATGCGCATTTACTGAAAGGGAACCTCCAATTGTAAAAATGGACTGAGACTGTGTCACTTTCAAGGCTAAACCATATGGGAGTATTGCCTCTTGGACATTTTCCCAAGTAGCTCCTGCTTCTACTCGAATCTTTTTTTCCTGCTTGTTAATTTCTAGTATCCTGTTCAAAGTCCGCATGTCGAGAACAACACCATCTTTATAATATGTATGACCCCCTTGCGAATGCTGCAACCCAGCAATTGAGATCTTCTGGCCGTTCTTATTTGCTTTTTTTACAATCCTTTGCAAATCATTTCGGTTTTTTGCAATTACGACCTTTTCAACACGTTCAGGAAGAAGGCCCGTGTAGTCTGTTACTAAACCGCTTTGGGAAATCCCATACTTTCTTTTCTCAATAGGGATGTTCCAGCATATTGCACCCACGAACAGAACAACTATACTCCCTAAAAACCACGGTTTTTTGAGTAGCTCGGTTATCTTTCGCATAGCAACTCCTCCCTGTCATACTGTGAGTTGGAATAATAATACGTTCATTATACAATGTCAGCTATGGAAAAAACCCGGTTATTTTCATAACATGCGCAAGATATTCAAACAATAGTTTATAAATCCATTGAAAATATACTAAAACATCATATAATCAAAATCAGTTTAAGAAACTTGCAATTTTATATTTAACTTCTTCTAAAAACGTTGACTTCAGATAAACCCCTAGAAAAAGCGTTAGTCCTCGCAAAGCGACTAAATTAGTGCCGTTTAAAACTTGTAATACGATTATTTTCTTTGAAAAGGCAAAAAAAACGGCCTCAGCCGTTTTTATTGTCCAATTGATTTGATCATACGGATCAAATATTAACTCGCTAGCCTATACAGTCACTTCCAATTTTTTAAGCTCTCCACCTAAATACTTAGCTATTTCAAGCATTCCATAAATACCTTTGTTGGCTTCCGCTTCACTGTTATAATTGGTATTCGTGTTAATATCATATGTGTAAATATGGCCTTCTTTATCTTGGATAAACTCTATACCTGCGATTTTTATATCATTGGCTGCTAGCAGAAGTTCATATTTCTCAAAAATAGGATGTTCAAAGCCTTCTCTAATCTGGAATTTTGCAGGTTTGGCGCTTTCTTCTCCAACAGGGCAGAAAAGATCATCAATTGCACATGCATCGGCAGGACATAATTCAAAGCCTTCAGAAGTGTCCACCCGAACAGCATAAAAATACTTTCCACCAATAAATTCACTACGTGTAATAAAAGACTCAGGAGACTCGATATATTCCTGCAGCAATGTAATTCCATCGACTGGTTCCTCAAAGCTATCCCCATCAATATAGTTTTGCAGGGCATCTACAGACGTAAAAAGCTGTACCCCAAGCCCTTTTCCAGCTCGGTTATGCTTTGTTATAAATTTCTTTGTGCCAAATTCCTTCGCTGCTTTCAGAATTTCTTCTCTTCCTACTGCAGCAATTGTTTTCGGTGTTTTGATGCCGTACTTCTCTAGTTCTAAGTACTGTAAGACCTTACTTACCTCTAGCTGAAGGGCACGGCTTCCATTGATCACTACTCTGCCATGGTGCTCCAACCAAGAGAGAACAGCACTTGTTAACTCTGGAGCAAATCGGTTGCCTCGTGTATGAGATGAAGCACTCATGCGATTGTAAAAAATCCCTTCAGGTGGAGTAGATGTAAGATCAACTGTCCCTTTTACAAGATTCCAATCTTCATAAGGAAGTTCTAACTCTTCTAATCTTTTAAATAGATGCTCTGTCCATTCACTATTCTCATGAATTACGTATATTTTAGACATGATATTCCTGCCCCCTGCTTTTGTTTTCTAGGATTGTGGACCTTAATTCTTCCACTTTCGGCATAACCTGTTTCGAAAAGCGCTCCAGTTCCTCTAGCTGTGGAGAACATTGTAATAGTAGCAAGTTAACTCCTGCTCCCTCAAAGGCTATGATTTGATTCGCAATGTGCTCAGGTGTGCCAACTAAATTTGGTCGGATTCCGCGATTAGATACTGAATAATCCTGTAACTGAATTTGATGTTCAAGCTCTGACTTAGATGTAAAGTCTTTAAAGCCTGCATATCCACTTAGATTGTTCACCGTTGTAATTCGCTTTAATTCTTCTTGCGCTTCTTCTTCCGTATCACGGCAAATCACATAGGCTGCCATTCCAAGAGTTTTAAAGGGCTCACGACCAGCTTCTTCTCTACGCGTTTTCATATCAGAAATCTTAGCCTTCGCTTCCTCCACTGTATGACCATGAATGACATAGGCATCACATAGCGATGAAATGATTTGTTTACCTTTTTCACTTTCCCCGCCAGCATATAAAATTGGATGAGGACATTGCACTGGTTTAGGCGAAAGCTTTGCTTGCTCTATTTGATAAAACTTCCCCTGATAAGAAAATGTATCTTCCGTCCATAAGCCTTTCAATATTTCAATAAACTCGGCCGTTCTATCATAGCGCTCGTCATGTTCGGTAAAAACGCCGCCATATTGCTTCGCCTCTTCTGCCCACCAGCCCGAAACTACATTTAATGTGAAACGTCCCTTGCTAATATGATCAATAGTTGCCGCCATTTTTGCAGTTACAGCAGGATTATGAAATACGGGGCGAACGGCTGCCATGATTTCAATTTTTTCTGTTACTGCTGCCAAAGCTGCCGCCGTAGACCATGCCTCTAACGAATCTTGGTCAGTGCCTTTAATATCATTTAAATATAGTTCTGCGATTAATGTTGTATCATATCCCCATTTTTCTGCTGATTGAATTACTGTTTTCGCATACTCATACGTGGGCGGCATATTTTCTTCCTCTACATTTCTCAACCAACCACCAAAAATAGGCAACCAAAATCCGTACTTCATTTCTCCACTCCTTTTCCCAAAGCTAATTATACAAATAAAAAAGTCTCCTCCCGAGATAGGGAAAGAGACTTTTAACAAAACAAGTTTGTCTTCTCCTATCTTCCAAGCTATATGCCTGATGGAATTAGCACAGTATTCTACTACATTAGTAGAACCTGTTGCTGAGGTTTCAAAGGGCCATGTCCCTCCACCTCTCTGGATAGATCGAATTATTTGATTTTTGAAATTTCAACTTAAAATGAATATTACCCATAATATGAACCATTGTCAATAGAATATGCCATTAATTCTTACTAAGTTAATAAGAAAAGGAGGTTTATTAAATTTCTTAGCCTTTGAACGATGTTAATCCCTATAGTAAGTGGGTAGTATTAGGATATACTACCATGGGCTACTGAAAAATCGTCAGTACAGGATCCTGTATTTTTATCAGAATCACATGCTATTAGAAAAGAGGAATTACATTGAAACTTTCAGGAAATACAATCCTTATCACAGGCGGAAGTTCTGGAATTGGCTTAGCTTTTGCAGAACGATTTTTAAAAGCAGGAAACAAAGTCATCGTTACAGGACGGAGAGAAAATGTTCTTCAGCAGGCAAAAGAAAAGTACCCAGAGCTGATCATTCATCAAAGCGATGTAAGCATGGAATCTGAGCGCATTTCCCTATTCGAATGGGTAACAGAAAACTATCCCGAAGTGAATGTGTTAGTGAACAACGCAGGAATGCAACAACGCTTTAACATATTAAAAGCAGATGCAAAGAACGATTGGGCTTATTTCAATCAAGAAATCACCACCAACATTGAAGCGCCATTCCATATGACCATGCTTTTTGTACCCTATTTCGCTAAAAAAGAAGAAGCTACTTTTATCAACATTACATCTGGGTTAGCTTTTACCCCGATGGTCATCGCGCCAATCTATTCAGCTACGAAGGCAGCATTCCACTCCTTTACGATGAGCTTGCGTCACCAGCTTGCCGAAACAGGTATAGAAGTGATTGAAGTTGCCCCCCCAGCAGTCAACACAGATCTAGGCGGTGCCGGACTGCATACAAATGGTGAGCCATTAGATGAATTCGCAGATGGCATTTTCAAGGGCTTACGAGAAGGCAAACAAGAAATCGGGTACGGCTCTTCCGTTGAACGACTCCGCATGCCACGAGATAAGTCAGATGAGCATGTAGCCAATATGTACAATGCCATGAAACATACAATTGAATAACATGCTTGAATAAAAAAACTCGCCACAATCGGCGAGTTTTTTTCTGTACCATTGGTAAACCAATCCTTCAAATTATTTTAAGAATCACGGACATGAGTACAGATCGAAAACCGTTTACTTCATAGAATACTAATGTGTGAGATACACAATAACAAAAGAGCGGTAAACAGCACGACAAACAAGATGCTCTAGCGAAAACAAAAATAGTTACTACTGGAGAAGCATTATCTAATCACATTCAATACGTAGTAAATGATTTTGTAAGAATTAAAGCAGTATCTAATAAAATACGTGGTCGTGATAACGCTCTTGCACAAAACATTTAAAAAAATGTATAAACAATGTCAACCCATTCATTCAAATACCATCTCATCCCATTCAGATTATCATCTTATGTAAAATAAATTCGCATCTCACACATTAAATTGAGGAATGTACAACAAATTGTTGTACATTCTTCTTTATATTGTAAACAAAAATATTTTTTATTTTATGTCCCCTTTTCCCTACTTTCTTCTATTTACTTTATAAAAGCAGAAAGAAGGAAAAAACATGGCACGTTTTGAATATTTAGCACCTTATACATCTTTTACAACTGTACAAGAAATGGACGAGCAAGTAGAACAACACATCCGCAAGCATTACTACAATTTGACCCCATCCGATAAGGCCGTTCTCTATAAAATGGCTTCGCATGCATTGGATTATCCAGGTGCCTGCCACTTAAAGGCACAAACAATTTCAAGTGCTTTAGGCATTTCTGTAAGAACTGTGTTCCGCACGCTCAAACGTTTAGAAGAGTTTCAAATTATCCAACGCATCCAAACAAAAAAGATGAATGGCATCAAAGGCGCCAACATCTTTTCTATTTTACCTTGTGATGACACATTGGTCGTGGCACATCAAGAAGAAGCTGAAACCCCTTGCGAGAGTAAGGTAGAAGCAGTGCAACTGGAACAGGAACCATCTTTTTCTTCTAATCCTAAACATCAATACGGTAAACACACATACCCGATGTTAAATACATCTCTGCGTAATAGAATTTTTCATTATCTTTCATCAACAACTGGCAACACCTCAGAAACAAAGAAGTTTGTAGATGTCGTGTACAAGCAACTAAAACCGTTGCTGGAATGGGAAATCTACCAAGTCCGCAAACAACAGCTCGAAGACATCAGCTTTACAGCCTTCAAAGAAACCATTCAGCAGACCAAGAAGCAATTCATCCGCAACCCCTTTGGCTATATGTATAAAAAGCTAGATAGAAAGCTGGAACGGTTTACGGTGGAAGTGATGGAGTTTTATGAGGAGGAGAGTCGGAATGGAAGTGAGGTTAGAATGGGATTTCTATAGAAATCAAAAGAGATTGTTATCACTTACCTGGATAACAATCTTTAGATAATTTTTTGTATCATACTATTTATTCAATTCTTTACCCAAAGCATTAATTGCATTCATTACTTCCTTAATATTTTCTCCGCTATTCATGTTGTTGCGAGCATGAAGTAGCACAGGTCTGACAGATTCTACTGAACGCCCAAATTGATACATCCATTCATACCGCGGAACCATCCAGGTATGAAAATGGTGAGTTGTGTCTTCATTGTAAAAGTAATAAACATTTTCTATACCTAACACTTCCCTTTGAGCTTTTCTTATTTTTGTCAGTAAGTTTATGTAATCCAATTTTTCTGCTTCAGTTAATTCATCAAAGCATTTAATATGGCGTTTAGACGCTAATATGATTAATCCTTTTATTGGATATGCAACATCTTGATGGGCATGAAAATATTCGGTTTCAATTACGACACCACCATCTGGCTCAATAAGTCCACAGTTGCACAGCTTAGACATTCAACTTTTACGGTTTTTCCGTTTGATAAAGTTATTTCTCTCATACATTTCCTCCTTGTTATTTTTAGTTCTGTTAATCTGTTCTGCTTTTGGTTTTCTATATTAGCTATTTGACATAAAAATAGCAATGCACATACTCGTTAAGTGAGAGAAGTTCACCTTTAGATTGCTTTTTACGTAGTAATAAATTTAGATTGACAACACCAAACGACACTTTTATTATTATATAGACCGTTCGTTATAATTTGATGGAGGTATGATCTATGTCTAGTAAAGAAACATCCCGTGAGAAAATCTTAGAAGCAGCTACCTTGCTTTTTCATTTGAAAGGTTATCATGCTACGGGGTTAAGTGAAATACTTAAAGAGAGTGGAGCTCCAAAAGGTTCGTTATATTATCATTTCCCTAATGGTAAGGAGCAATTAGCGATTGAAGCGATTAACTTATCTGCAAAGACGATTTCAACAGCCATTAAAGAAAATCTTGCCACTTACGATGACCCAGTCGAAGCATTTCAATATCATATTGGAACTATTGCGGAAAGATTTAAAGACATAGAACGAAAAACACAATTTAAAAACGTCCCACTCGGATTACTCGCGATGGAAACTGTATTTGTCAATGAGAATTTACGCCAGGCCTGTGAAGAAACCTTTATAATTTGGGAAAAACTTTTTTACGATAAATTAAGAATGAGTGGCTATAGTGAAGATCGTGCTTGTTTGATTAGTGAAACAATTAGTGCCTTAATTGAAGGGGGCGTTACGCTATGTTTTACAAAAAAATCAAGTGAGCCATTACATCACGTGAATAAGATGATCCCTTTACTACTGTCTCAGTAAAAAGGGACTTTATTTATCGTAAAATTATATAGACCGGTCTAATTATTTTTTTATGAAAGAAAGGAGTATTTTATGTCTTCATCTCAAGTTGTGCCAGTACGTAGCCCTAAAGCTATGGCTTCTGTACTTATGTTTGCCGCATTTATCGGACTCTTTAGTGAGACCGCCTTGAATATGGCACTAACTAATATTATGTCAGATTTTAGTGTGTCACCAGCAACTGCCCAGTGGCTTACGACGGGCTATCTATTAACAATTGGTATTCTCGTACCTGTTTCATCCCTACTCATTCAATGGTTTACAACAAAACAATTAGTTGTTGGTTCATTAACCTTCTCTATTGTAGGAACCATTTTAGCTGCAGTAGCACCTAGTTTTACAGTTTTACTAATTGGTCGTATCGTGCAAGCTCTTGGAACAGGCATTATTTTACCATTAATGATGAATGTTATTTTACTTATTTTCCCTATCTACAAACGTGGAGCTGTGATGGGATTAATGGGACTTGTCATTACAACAGCACCTGCTGTTGGCCCTGTTTTAGCTGGTCTTATTGTTGATTCGTTGGATTGGGCTTATATCTTCTGGATTAGTCTTATCTTTTATGTAGCTTTAATTATTATCGGGCTTAAACAGATTGATAATGTATCCAAGATTACAAAACCTGCTATTGATTTGCTTTCTATCCTGTTATCCACACTTGGATTTGGCGGTTTAATGTATAGTTTAAGTAATATTGCGGAAAAATCATTTAACTCCGTTTCGGTATATGCACCATTTATTGTAGGTGCCGTGTCCATTATATTATTTAGTATTCGTCAAATGAAAATGAAGCAGCCAATGATTAATTTGAGAGTGTTTAAATTCCCGATGTTTACATTAGGAGCGCTGTTACTATTCAGCGGTATGCTTCTCATATTATCATCAGCCATTTTATTACCGATGTATTTAAAAGGATCTTTACTATTTAGTGCGACAGTAGCTGGGATGATTCTTTTACCTGGTAGTGCACTGAACGCTTTTTGTTCTCCTTTTGTAGGAAAGCTATTTGATAAGTATGGTGCAAAGAAATTTTTGCCACTTGGGTATCTTTTAGCGTTTATTTCAAGCTTACTTTTTGTTTTTACGATCTCTGCAGATACACCAATTTGGCAAGTAATTTTGGCACATTCTATCTTTTTCATCGGTATTTCCATGATTATCATGCCTGCGCAAACAAATGGATTAAACCAATTACCGCGCAAATTATATGGTGATGGTGCCGCAGTAATGAGTACATTACAACAAATTGCTGGTGGTATCGGAACAGCGTTGGCAATTACATTATTGGTAAATGGCCAAACATTGCATATGGAGAAATTTCCAAACGCTACACCAGGTGAATTAATGGCAGAAGGAACAAAACATGCGTACATCTTTATCCTTGGCCTTTCAATCATGGGGCTTATTTTATCGCTTTTTGTGAAGCGAGAGCATGTGGAAAAGGGTAAGTAATTTTTACAAAGCAAATCTACTAAATCTTTTAAAATGTAAGCTTGGAAATATTTCAAACAGCGACAAACACTGTTAATCTAGTGTTTGTCGCTATTTTTTTATTAGAAAATAACGATCTGAGACACAGTGAGCAATTATTTTAAAGAAGACTTACTTGTGGTGGTTTCGTCTGCTTGAAACAGACAAAGGTAAAAGAAAAGATAATTTAAATCACCGTAAAAACACTATTAATACTGCTATAAGAGGTATATTAATGCACTAAATCATAAGGTATTATAACTTGTTTATAAAGATTCCTAGCATCATACATTTTACATCCATAAATGGAATGTTATACTAATTGTATATTTGTTTAAGGGGTGATTATATGCCATACATTGTAGAAAACTATTTAGAGATGATTCGTTCCAATTTGTCTAAAAAGACAAATGAATTGGTGGAGAAAATAGGCAGTTTAGTAGAGATGAGTTTTGCGGAAGAGGTAAACGCTATATTTATTGAAAGTAGTATAGGTGAACCTACTCTCTACTTCAGATTATCTACTCGAGAAGATATGTTTGATGAGGTTTTTGAAGAAGAGGTAGATGAAGGTTTCGCGGGTTCTATCGATTTACTTGATGAATTTTTAGTAGATGAATGGTTGGAGGAAGAGTGGTCAGATACATTAGAAGAGTTCTATGAAAAAGAGGGGGTGGAGGAATCCTGTATTGTAGAAATCGGTCGTTGGGTTTATCAATGCTTCAACCAAGCGAACGGTAAAGAAATTGGCATTCCTTCATATTTTGAAATCCCTGATGCAGGAAATGCACTTGATTTGCTTACTGGTGAATGGGTTGATCCAGAAGATGTCGAACTTTGATACCACATCAAGTCATAACAAAAGCATGCTGTTCTACTCAAAACAGCATGCTCCTCTATTTTCTCCGGTTCACCTTTTTATTCCTCACCATCTTGCTAGAGGGCTGCTTTCGAATCCATTTGATGAAACGTCTTATCGCTGGATCTGCACGTAATTCTGATAATGTGGATAATCGAGCTGCAATTTCGCTATTTGTATAAAGGGCATGTATTTGTTTGTGACATGGTATGCAGAGTTTGGCAGTATCACCAAAAGTACCGCCCATCTCTTTCGGAAGTAAATGATGGATGGTCACTTCCACTCCATCTCGCCCACATAACTCACATATTGCCACCATTCTATCGCCCTTTTCTTAAGAATTTCCCTGTTACAGTTTTGATTAGTATAACTGTTGATTAGGCATCTATACCCCACAAACATATTCCTTAGCTATCCTAAATAACGATAATAAAATGATTTAGCTTCCTCAATATTCTTCGTGCCATGTATCAACGCCCGTCCGTCTTTAAATAGGACGAGACGAAAATCGCCCATTTTAAATGAAACAAGATATGGATTTCGTACGACTGAGTCCGCTTGCTTAGATAGTAGGTTTGCTACATTTTCTAAGTCCACTGTGATTCTATGAGACGGTCGAATTTGAACCGTGTCGCGTCCACACAATACAGCTACTTTTGATTGGCTTTGATGTTCTAGGTAAGGATAAGTTGGATGATCGCCACAGGATGGACAACTCTGTTTCTTTAACTGATCGACCTTGATAGAAGTATGTTGATTCTTCCATAAATCAAAGGATATAAGCTGATTCCTTAAAGAACAATCATCCTCAACCAAAATCTTTAGCGCTTCAGTGATTTGATAAGCCACTACCATTTGGACAGCGGGACTGATTATACCTGCCGTATCACACGTTAATCCACCAATCGGCACCGTCTCCAGCAAACAATTTAAACAAGGCGTTTTCCCCGGGATAATGGAATAGCTTATGCCATAGCTTCCGACACAAGCACCATAAATCCATGGAATGATATATTTTTGTGCTACATCATTTAGGATCATGCGCGTGTCAAAATTATCTGTGGCATCCATTATAAGATCCACATCCCTTATAAGATGCTCTGCTTCAGTTGCTGAAACATCTTGAACAAGGCCATGGATTTCTACTTCACTATTTAACTGTGATAATCGTTTATGAGCTGCAATAGCTTTAGGTACGCGTTGCTTGGCATCTTCCTCATCGTATAATTGTTGCCTTTGAAGATTACTCCACTCTACGTAATCTCGATCAACTATGGTCAGCTTACCAACCCCCATACGTACGAGACTTTCTGCACTTCCCGTTCCGAGCGCCCCTGCACCAATTACAAGTACATGCTTTTGCCTGATTTTCTTCTGGCCTTCTTTGCCGATAGGCGTAAATAATTCTTGCCTTGAATAACGCTCACTCACCCGATACTCATTCCTTCGGTTGGACTGCTAGCCGTTGCATAGGTTTTTTTCGCTATTCTACCTGCTTCATAGCCTAAGCGACCTGCTTCAATGGCAAGCTTCATTGCTTTCGCCATTTTCACGGGATCACCAGCACCAGAAACAGCAGTATTCAAGAGGACGCCATCCGCTCCTGCCTCCATAGCAATAGCCGCATCAGATGGCGCACCAATACCTGCATCTACAATAACAGGTACAGTTGCCTGCTCAATAATAAAGCTTAAATTAAGCGGGTTGATAATGCCTTGACCAGAGCCTATTGGAGAAGCGCCAGGCATGATTGCATGGACGCCTAATTCTTGCAATCTTTTAGCTAGCAATACATCATCCGAGATATAAGGAAGGACAATAAATCCTTCTTTCAATAATTCTTCAGATGCCTTATATGTTTCGAACGGGTCAGGCAACAGTGTTTTTGGGCAACCGATGACTTCGACTTTAATCATGTCACATAAGCCAGATGCCTTTGCCAGCTTGGCGATGCGAACCGCTTCTTCAGCCGTAGTGGCTCCTGCAGTATTGGGTAGCAGTTTATACTTCGCTAAATCTATTTTTTCCAAGAAATTCGGCTGGCTCGCCTCAAAAATATTCATTCTTCTAACGGCAAAAGTAAGGATGTCCGTTCCTGAAGCTTCAACGGCTTCTTTCTGAATATCAAAGTTTGGGTACTTTCCTGTTCCTAATAAAAGTCTTGATTGAAATTCATATGGCCCAATTTTCAACATTTCATCCACCTCCAACAAAGTGTACAATCTCTATTTTGTCGCCATCTGATATAACTGTTTCGAAATAGCGACTTTTGTCTAAAATGTTATGATTTAATTCCATAATGAAAACCTTAGATTCTAACCCAAAGTGATGAATCACATCTGACGCAACCCTTATGTGTGCGGGAACTTCAAGAAGCTCGCCATTTATTTGAAGCTTCATCCACTCACTTCCTTTTACGTGTGCTAATCAATTTATTTTGATAAAGGACTTTCCCTTAACCTCAATTTTGCAGTATACTTTTTCACTGCCTGTACAGGATCGTTTACCAGCATTACTCCTGACAAGACCGCAATCCCTTGTGCGCCTGCTTCCAAAACTTGTTCTACATTCTCCAATTGGATTCCGCCAATCGCAATCACTGGAATTTTTACGTTCATAGTTAATTCCTTTAATTTTTCTAGGCCTCGCGGTTCTTTGTCCGGCTTGGATTGTGAATGGAAAATATGTCCATATATCACATAATCTGCACCGCATTCACTCGCATATATCGCTTCTTCTACGGTATGAACGGAACATCCTAGCCGCAATCCTGGAAATACATCCTTCACAACTGCGATATCCAAGCTATGATTAGCTAGTTGAACCCCCTTCACCTTAGTGACCGCTCCGACATCCAGTCGATCATTGATGAGGATTTTATCCAAAGGAACCCCTTCAGCCTTTAATTGATTTACGATTTCCATTAGTTCTCTCGCAGTTTTTTGTTTTTCACGGATATGGAAAGCGTCGATGTATGGATGAATTTCCTTGGCGATTCCAATCATTTCAGGAATGGGCTGTCTGCCTGTCGAAACAATGTGTAGCTCTCGATTCATTAGCCTCTCACCATCGAATCCTTATTCACGATTGGCCATTCTTCATGCTGATAAGCCATCTCCCAAAATGAATATTCGTACTGGCTGCTGATCATAAAATGCTCGAGCATTTGCATGCGATCTGATTCTGTTACCCTCTCAGCAATCTCATCGATTCGCTGAATTTGCTCCACCACTTTTTCATGAAACCAATCGCCACCGTATGCAGCAATCCACTCTTGATAAATTGGTTGATTTGGCGTATTTCCCTTTAAACGCTGACCGATTTCATCGTATAACCAATAACATGGAAGAAGCGCTGCAATAATATCACCAATATGACCAGTAAATGCCGCTCGATATAGATGAGATGTGTACGCATAGGCAGTGGGAGCAGGCTTAAACTCAGCGATTTCAGCTTCAGTAATTCCTAATTGCTTTGAAAAATTAGCATGCAGACTCAATTCTGCTTCAGCTGTACCCTGTACGTGAATAGCCATGCGGGCCGTTGTGTGCAAATCGGGTGCCTTTGCTCCCGCCAATGCCTGCACTCTGGCAAAATGAGAAAGATAATAAGAATCCTGCAACACGTAATAGCGGAAGCTTTCTAATGGCAAGCTGCCATCAGCTATACCTGTCACAAAAGGATGCTGAAAACTTGCTTCCCAAATAGAATCTGCCTCTTGTCGTAACTGCTCTGAAAATTTCATCATAATCCCTCCAAAAATAGTGTTAGGAAAATGGAATAAAAAAATCCCACTTTCCTTTACGCAAAGAAAGTGGGTATTAGAAATTATATGTACAAAAAATAAAATTTCTGCCGTGCCACTTCCCTACGTTGGTATAAACCAAATCAGGTTCCAAGAGTCTCAAAGTCACACTTTGATCTCAGCCATTCTAATGGCACCCCTAGTGGTAAATCATATGAAGTTTTAGCAACATTCGATATTATCTTAACATTATTGAATGGATTGTCAAGAACATATATGGTGAAATTTAGTAACATCCCTTTCCCCAGAATTGATTGCTGTTGGGCTACCTAATCTAGTAAGGAAGTTTTCAAAAACATTCGTTTTATCATAGTTCTTATAAGTCTTTTACTCTTTCAATAAATGGCTTTCCATCAATTAAACCATGTAGGAATAACTCTTCTGCTGAATGAAATGCTTGGGTAAAAGAATCTTTCGAACGTGTAAGAAGAAAACTCTTTTCTTCAGGTACCCTACTAATCCACCATTCTTCATTCTTATAATCAAATGATAATTCTTGTCCCTCTTCAATGGCTTCTTTAAATTCTTTCCATACATTTTCATCCATATGTAACACCCCTTATTCCTAATATAGTATAGATTCTCTAGGCAACGTTAATAACTAAAAAAGATTATCTCAATCACGGGCTGAGATAATCTTTTTCCTTTTTTAGGTTTGGCTATTGCTTTCTAATCAACATTCTTTACTTCAAAACCATCAATCAGCGCACGCACTTCATCCGTAGATTTCGTGTGCATCAATTGATTTCGCAATTCGCCAGCACCAGGAAATCCTTTGACATAGATCTTGAAGAAACGATGAAGTCCCGAAATGGAACGTGGCACTAGTTCTTGATATTGATCGTGCAAATCTAGCTGATATCTTAAAAGATTTAGAAGCTCCTGGCTGCTATGCTCTCTTGGTTCTTTTTCAAACGCAAACGGATTTTTAAAGATACCGCGACCAATCATGATGCCGTCTATTCCATATTGTTCAGCAAGCTCAAGACCTTTTTGTCGGTCAGGAATGTCTCCATTGATGGTAAGCATTGTGTCAGGTGCAATACGGTCACGTAATTCCTTGATTGCCGGAATCATCTCCCAATGGGCATCTACTTTACTCATTTCTTTTCTTGTTCGCAAATGAATCGAAAGGTTGGCAATATCCTGCTTCAATATATGCGTTAGCCAGTCCTCCCACTCATTTAGATCTGAGTAGCCTAGCCTTGTTTTAACACTAACAGGCAGTCCTCCTGCTTTTGCAGCTTGGATAATTTCTGCAGCTGCATCTGGTCGAAGAATAAGACCGCTTCCCTTTCCTCTAGAGGCTACATTAGGTACAGGACAGCCCATATTAATATCGACGCCTTTGTAACCCATTTTCGCCATTCCGATACTCATTTCACGGAAATACTCGGGCTTGTCTCCCCAAATATGCGCCACCATTGGCTGTTCGTCTTCTGTAAAAGTCAAACGCCCACGCAGACTGTTCTTTCCTTCTGGGTGGCAATAGCTATCCGTGTTTGTAAACTCGGTGAAAAATACATCCGGACGTCCTGCTTTGGTCACGACATGGCGAAATACAACATCAGTCACATCTTCCATTGGAGCCAGCACAAAGAATGGTCGTGGCAAGTCACGCCAAAAGTTTTCTTTCATATTCATACAAATCCTTTCATCTATATCCTGTATATCCTATTTACATTGTTTATGAATTTAACACATTCTATTTCTAGAGTATAACCTAGCTTTTCTATTTTATCTTTAATCCATTTTTTCTTAAACTCTTTTTTAAAAGAAACCACCAAATACAAACATTTTGTTTTCCTCAAAACTTTTCATAGTGCTGGTAAGTCATATTAATAAAGGTAAATGAATAATAGCTCAAAAATCAGGTTCAAACCATCATACAAAACACACTAAGAAAGAGAGGTTGCTCGAAAGATGAAACGACAAGGAAAAAAGAGAGCGAAAGGGAAAGTCAGCATAGGCTTTGGAGTTATACTCGCAGTAATCCTGCTGGGCGTTTATTTGATTGGCCCTATTGGATCCTCAGCAGATAATGATAATCTTGCGGTTTTAAAAAAACAGGTCGCAACACCACAAGAAAAGAAAAGCCAGAAATCGCCGACTGCCTCTTCAAATCTAACCGGACAAGCTGGAAAGAAGAATTCGGATAAAAACCGGAAAATAACGCAAAAAGAAAGGAAAAAGGAAACCGCACATGAGGAAGTTGTACATAAAAAAGCAATCAATCACCTTAAAAAAGAACACAAGAGAAAAACCGTTTATCTGACTTTTGATGACGGCCCTACTCTTGAAACCGGCCATTTGCTTGATATACTTGACCGCTATCATGCTAAAGCAACTTTCTTCATGATTGGCTCTAATATTAAGGCCCATCCTAAAGTAATTAAAAGAATGGTGAATGAAGGGTTTGGGGTAGGATTGCACAGTATGTCACACGACGCCAATAAACTATACGGCGCAGCCCGTGCACCGCTAAACGAAATGGTGAAAGCCCAAGAAATCCTACAAAATGTTGCGGCAGTACATTCTCAACTCATCCGTTTGCCATATGGAAGCATCCCGTATCTAACAATCGATATGCGACTTTTATTGGGGGAACAACACTTTAAAATTTGGGACTGGACTGTGGATTCGGAAGATTGGTCATTGAAAGACCAGCGCTACGTTCAAAAAACAATCCGCGATATCCAATCATGGGACAAATCGGGCCAGGCCCCCATTGTTCTGATGCATGATAAACCAGAGACCATCCGCCATTTGCCAAAGCTATTAACCTATCTGAATAACAATGGCTATCACACAAAAACCCTAGCCAACAACATGGTGCCATATACCTTTCAATGCAGTAATCGTTGCAGCTCATTTAAATAATCCAGTAGAATAGTGAATAAAGTAGACGTCCATCATATTGGGCGTCTACTTTATTCGTTAAAAATTAGCAGGATTATAAAGCTATTTCATTTTAGAACCATATTGATTGAATTTTTACAAAACTAGTATAAAAGTAAAAATAGATTTGTTACTATTAAAATAAACCATTTTAACAGTTAAAAGGAGATGTGTGTTTTGAAAAGAATCCTAGCTATAAGTGATATTCATGGGGATTTAGAGAAATTCGAGCGACTCTTAGAGCTTGTACAATATGACAAAAACCTAGATCAATTGCTGTTATTAGGTGATTATGTAGATCGAGGCCCTCATTCGAGAGCCGTTTTGGATAAAGTGATTCAGTTAAAGAGCGAGGGCGCCATTGCTTTAATTGGCAATCATGAAATGATGATGATGGATGCTTTTGATGGTAATCCGATGCATTTGAAAAGATGGCTTTATAACGGTGGCATAAAAACCCTTCAAAACTATGGATATACGATTGAAAAAGACAATGCAGAATATTGGTATACGACTACTGAAATGCCTGAGCCCATTAAATTAAACGATGACATCCGCAAACACATTGAAATATTAAAAGAATTTCCATACTACTATGAAACAGACACCCATATTTTTGTTCATGCAGGGGTTCACCCTGAAACACCAATAGAGTCAACAGAACCTTATACATTAGTATGGATTCGCGAGGAATTCCATAACGGATATAACGGCGACAAGACTGTTGTGTTTGGACATACACCAACCAATTATTTGCACGAAAGCAACGATGTTTATTTTGGAGATAATCGCATTATTGGAATTGATGGTGGCTGTGCATATGGTGGAAGGTTGAATTGTCTAGACGTTTTAAATTCGAAAGTTTACTACGTCGATTAATCTTATTACAAATGCACAAAATGTATAATTAAAAATAGAAACGGTGGAATCAGTAGTGATGGCAACAGATTTAACGTATTAAATTTCTTAATGCCCAAAATGCTTAAACCAGAAGCCAAAATTAAGAAACCACCTACAATTGTTACTTCATTCAGAAGACTATTATTAATGGTGCTTTCCATTAACAACGCGATGAAATAAATAGATCCTTGCCATAGAAATAAAACAATCCCTGCAAAAGCGATCCCTATTCCAAATGTAGAGGCTAAAACAATCGACGTGATCCCATCCAGCATTCCATTCGCAAGCAGGTATGTATAATTGCCCTTTAATGCAGCCTCTATAGGGCCAATTATAGACAATGTACCAATACAAAATAATAAGATGGCAGTTGATAACCCTTCAGCTAAATTGCCCTTAGAATATTTATTTACTAAAGCATTGAATCTCCCTTCTAAATCAAGTCTTTGGCCGAGCAATCCCCCTATCGCTAAACTAACAATAAAAAGCACGGGGTATTGGCTGGAAGGCAAATGTTGCACGATGGCATTGATGCCTAATCCCATGGCAACTAACCCCATGGCCTGCATCAGAATCGTATGATATTCATCCTTGATTCCCTTCTTAAAGACACTTCCCACAAAGCTTCCGATGATTATCATGAGTGTATTAAAGATTGTACCGTACATATTCCTTCTCCTTATCTCTATGTTCTTACCCAAAATATAAACCCTCCTGTAAGGGAAGGGTCAATACTTTATTGGAATTTGAATTTCTGTCAGGTAGTCCTCTTTACTTCCCGAAATAAAATGGTCAATGATAGTTCTTTCTATTGCATCACCTATAATAGGAAAACGCTGGTCTTGTATGTAATTCAACAGGATGTTGTAATAATGGGGAGAATCGCTGTGATTCCCCCTGTAATAGATGCATGCATACTGCCCTTCAGGGAGTGTGGTCTCTAATAAATTTTGCTTATCTTCTTCCCTAAGAATAAATATGGAGTTATATACATCGAATTTGTTATTTTTAATATGATCGAGACTCACTGTGAGCCCTACACCGCCGATAAATATAGAAGAATTCATATTGGCTATGTTCTCTAATTGGCGTAAGGATACTTCTAACTCTGGCTCCGACTGAATCTTCTCCATTAACCTTACGACTTTTCTCTCTTTTATATGCTTTATCGAAGCAACTTCCATTTCCTTTACCTCTCTTGCTGAATAGATCTCTTCTATTCGGGTTTCAAATTTACGGTTTATTCGTTCTAACTCTTTTATTTTCATTTCCGTTAGTTGTTTCTGTTTCTGCAGCAATTCCAGAAATCCATCAATATCTCGATGCTCCAAATGTTTACTGATTTCTTTTAAAGAAAAACCTAACTGCTTTAAATAATGGATGGTGTTGAGTTGCTCAAATTGTTCGGTTGAATAATATCTATACCCGTTGTGCGAATCAGTTTGAATCGGCTTCAACAACCCAATTTCATCATAGTATCTCAAGGTTTTGATGGTCGTATTATGAAGCTTCGCCATTTCACCTATTGAAAATTTGTTCTTCATCTCCATCCCCCTTTAGCCATGTACATTTTCCTTAAGGATGAATGCAGTTCCTTCACACTCTGTAGGAACTGCATTATTAGTTTGGTTTGTCGCTTGAAAAGAGTAGTTTGATTACTTCACTTGCTCCTCTATCACCCGTTCTACACCGTATAGAATGAGCTTTAACCCAAAATCAAATGCCTCATCCGTCCCCATCAGCTCAAACAAACCATTCGTGAACATTCTTCGAAACAGTCCTGCATCGCTATCGCTCATTGAATTAAGAAGATTAATCATCTGCTCTCCCGGAAGCTCACTCTGTTCCTTCAGCATAACGGAGATATTGCGCTCATGTTGATAATCATCTAACACGAAGTAGAAAACAAAGTTCACAAGCGTAGTCACTACCTGCATTTTTTGCTCTTGTTTAAGCGGAGTAGATTCCACGCAAAGTAGCATACGGTTCGTAAATCGAATGATGTCTGGCTCGTGAGGCAGCGTCATCATCATGAGCTGAGTAGAACAAGGATATCGGCTCAGCACACTTCGCACAGTTACCGCAAGCTCTGTTAGCTGCTCCTTCCAATCCCCTTCTGAATGGAACTCATCTAAAATGATTTTGGATATCTGATTCGCTAAACGCTGGTAGAGATTCTGTTTGCTCTTGAAGTACCAGTATAGTGAGGGTGCCTGTATTCCTAAGCGATCGGCCAATCGTCTCATGCTGAATTTTTCAATGCCGTTTTCCCCAAGAAGCTCCCATGAAGTTTCTAAAATTTTATCTTCTGAAATTTGAGGCTGCTGTTTTTTCATCATCATCCACCCTTTTATCTAACAGTGTAAGTTTTTTCTTTACAGATTATTAAACCCATGATAACATCTAACACTGTAAGGCTCAACCTTACACCGTTAGATTAAGATATCAAAATACTTACAGAAAGCAGTGATCCACTATGGATAAAGATAATATCTATTATTTCGAAGAAGCACCAGTCGCAAAAGCTGTAGCTCATTTTGCGGTGCCGATGATGCTTGGCACTTCGATGAGTGTGATCTATTCCATCTTAAATGCCTACTTTCTAGGTACACTTCACGATACGGCCATGTTGACTGCACTCGCATTAACTTTGCCATTATTTGCATTCATTATGGCGCTAGGCAACTTAATTGGCATGGGTAGCGGCACATTCATCTCCCGCTTACTTGGAGAGAAAAAATATGACTCTGTAAAGCATGTATCATCTTTCGCTTTTTACAGCAGTTTAGTCCTCGGGCTTGTTGTAATCATGGCGGGTCTCCCGTTCATTAATTCTATTGTGCATGGCCTTGGGGCAACATCTGAATCATTCAAATTCACTAAGGACTATGTCATGATCATGATTCTTGGTTCACCCTTTGTCATTTTATTCTTCACGTTAGAAAATATCGTGCGCTCAGAGGGTGCAGCTATCACCTCGATGATCGGTATGATTCTCAGTGTTGTTGTAAATATCTTTCTCGATGCGTTCGTCATCTTCGTGTTGCATTGGGGTGTAATCGGCGTCGCGTCTGCTACTGTCATTTCGAATATAGTTGCAAGTGCATTTTACGCCTTCCATCTGAGTAATAAAAGCCAATTTTTAACTATCTCCGTAAAATGGTTTAAAGCGAACAAAGAGATTCTGAGTAACATATTAAAAATTGGGGTTCCCGTCTTTATAATGAGTATCTTTTTAGGTGCCATGTCACTCATCCTGAACCATTTTCTTGTTGAATATGGCGATCAGGCCGTAGCGGCTTATGGTATATCATCGCGCTTATTACAATTTCCAGAGTTTATTCTGATGGGATTATGTGAGGGTGTAGTACCGTTGATTGCCTTCTCTTTTACAGCGAATAAATTACGCATGAAGCAAACGATTGGTTTTACTATTAAAGCGATTATCGCGTTAGCCGTCATGTTCGGCATCATTGTCTATTTGATTTCCGATCACTTAATTGGCCTATTTACAAATGACCCGCAATTAATTGATATGGGCAGCTATATTTTGCATGTGACATTTTTATCCTTGTTCATTACAGGCATTACAACCTTGTTTACGGGGATTTTCCAAGCAACGGCTCAAGGAACAGCTGCTTTCATCATGTCAATAATTCAAGGAATCACACTGATTCCAGTTTTATTTATCGCTAATAAAACAAACGGCTTTCATGGCGTTGTCTGGTCACTAGTCATTGCAGAAGCCGTCGCATTCCTTGTTGGCGCCATTATGCTGTATGTTTTACGAAATAAGCTGCAACCAGAGATTGATAGCTTGGTACAATAAAATCATGCATATACTTGTAAAGGCAGAGTAAGAGTAACCTCCAACCCTGCCTTTTTTATAGTTTAAAACAGCTTCAACAATCCACCTTAACACTCTTTAAAAGATACTTTTTCTTTAATATTTATTGCATAAATGTACTACAAATACTAAAGAGTAGATTTTTTCCACGTCTACTCTTCAGCAAAAAATATAGGATAAGAATGTTATGCGCCCAAGAATGGCTTAACTTAGCAATAAAAGATATATGGTATATGTTACTGTGTTACCTATAGTATTAATTAATTCTCTTCTTTAAGCTTATCAATATATTCTTTTCCTTCTAACAGCGAAAGGCCTAAAGTTTCTCTCGCCTTTTTAATCGCTTTTATGTCTTCACCTTCTTTTATTAACTTGCGTAGCGTAGCATTCACTGGATTTTCAGGCAATCCCGATTGTTTAGTTAACTGTTTTAGAGTATATTGCAATCCTTTTATGCGACCTTCCAAACTATCTACTTTAGTCCATAAATTTAAAGCTATAAGAAATAAAATTATTATTAAAGCCAATTGAATATATTCCATGCACATTCCTCCAAACTATTGTTCATGATGCGGCTTCGGGAAGTCCTGTTGTGCTTGTAGAGGAGCGGTTTCCACTATAGTTACTGTACCACCAACATCACCGGCTATCGCCATGAATGTGTGTACAACTAAGCAAGCTCCATATGTGTACAAATTATAGGCAGTACTCTATTGGAACTTTTAAGCAACCGGCGTACCATTTTTAACAGGTTGATCTGGTTTTAAAAGAACAACGTCACCTTCTCCTGGCACACCGCCAATCACTAATACTTCAGATTTAAAACCGGCTATGCGCCTCGGAGGGAAGTTTACTACTGCAACTACTTGACTTCCAATAAGTTGTTCTGGCTCATATCTATGTGTTATCTGAGCTGAAAAATAATTTACAATATGTAAATAATATTAAATGAAATATATAAAGCACTTTCTTTAATCCATTGTTCCCAACCAAATTCATTAATTCTTAAAATAAATAGATTTATATTTTATTTAAAGATTGATTACTTGTTTTTATTTACCATTTACTTTTTATACTTGATACACTAAAATGTATCTCATAAATCAAAACTAATTTACACTATGTAAATTAGTTTTCGAAAGGAAAGTATAGAGCTTTAGCTTTATTACAATCCAAAAAAATATAAATAAAGAGGGTATGGACAATGAGATTACAAGGAAAAGTAGCGATTATCACAGGGGCAGCAAATGGTATGGGTGCAGCAGAAGCTCGTTTATTTGCGAAGGAAGGCGCAAAAGTAGTAGCGACAGACTTAAACGAAGAAAAATTAAATGAAGTAGTTGCAGATGTGAAAGCAGCTGGTGGAGAAATCACTGGTATAAAACAAAATGTAGCCTCTGAAGAAGAATGGAAAGCTGTTGTAGCTAAAACAGTTGAGCTATACGGAAAAGTAGACGTACTTGTTAATAATGCAGGCGTTGCGATGAGCAAAAACTTCGCAACTATGGAAATGGATGAGTGGAACTGGGTAATGGACATTAACTTAAACGGTTGTGTTTTAGGCATGAAATACACTATTCCTGAAATGCAAAAAGTTGGTGGCGGTTCTGTCATTAACATCTCTTCTATCGGCGGCATCGTAGGTATGGCAGGCTCAAGCCCATACACAGCAGCAAAAGGTGCATTACGTTCATTATCAAAATCCGCTGCAGTTGAATACGGTAAAGACAAAATCCGCGTAAACTCTGTACATCCTGGAATTATCGTTACACCAATGACTGCTCCATCAATGGAAGATGCAATGCCATATTATAAAATGCATACACAATTACCTTACTTCGGCGACCCTGAAGATGTGGCACATGGAGTAGTATTCTTAGCGAGTGAAGAATCACGCTTTATGACAGGTGCAGAGCTTGTGATTGATGGTGGCTGGACTGCTCTTTAATGTATAGGTGGTTAGTCCAAATTAAATCGTG
The DNA here is from genome assembly GCF_008638315.1 of Rummeliibacillus sp. TYF-LIM-RU47. Lineage (NCBI taxonomy): Bacteria > Bacillati > Bacillota > Bacilli > Caryophanales > Caryophanaceae > Rummeliibacillus > Rummeliibacillus sp. TYF-LIM-RU47. The sequence continues at coordinate 167,293 of NZ_VVIR01000003.1, forward strand.
ATACAATTGTATTGGGTGATAAATAAATGAAACGTATAGATCCAAGACAATTGAAATCAAAAGAAAAATTGCATGAAGCGTATTTAACATTGCAATTAAAAGGACAAGGCCAGTTTACGATTCAGCAACTGTGTGATACAGCTGAAGTGACTAGGCCTACCTTTTATAAATTATACAAAGACATCCAAGAACTTCGCTTGGATATCCATGAAAGTGTTTTAGCTGAATTAAAAAAAGCATTAACAATTAAAAATCCGAGGCGTTTATCTGAGATTCCTAAGAAAGAAATTCCCGAAAACCTAATGCTGTTGTTTCAACATATTCAAGCGAAGCATATTGCATATGAGACATTCTTTGTTTATCAACCCGATGCGATCTTTATCAATGGCGTAAAAGAAATTATGAAACAATATATAACAGAAGGTATTTATTACGCGCTACAGGATAAAAAGCTGCGTGTAAAGATAGACTTAATTATCTCTTATGTAACCGGTGCTTATGTTGAAAGCATCGTCTTTTGGATCAAAGAAAATTATGAAACAAGCCCAGAAGAAATGGCGAACAGTTTAATTGAAATTTCTATATATGGTCCTTATATTGACTAACACTCTATAGAAGGTTAAACAAAGAGCTAGTACCAAAGAGTTATCCAACAGACTCTTCGTACTAGCTCTTTTATTTTTATCTTTTTTCCATTACAGCAAAGTAATTATTTTCACTATCTGCAAAGTTAAATACTCTACCTGAAGGCATATTTACAATTTCGCCGACTGTCACATGTTTGTTTGATAAATCGTTATATAATCCATCAAAGTTATTTGAAAAGAACATCAAAGAAGGTGTACCAAGGTGTAATTCAGGCGATATTGTCGCAATAAGCTCCTTATTATGGAGAATAATGCTTGTTTCAGCTTCCTTGTTTGGAGCAATCTCAATCCATCTCATACCTTGTCCATTATCTTCCTCTGCAATCACACTAAACCCTACTTTTTCTGTCCAAAACTCCTTCGCCTTGTCTTGGTCGTCTACATATAACATGATTTGGCCTACATTATTAATCATTAATAACACCCCTTTTGTTCGTTTGTTATGCGTTAAACTAGAAGTCTTTGAATTCTACCATTTCCTGAGTATCACTTCAATAAAGTTATGAATTTTCTGAAATATATTGATAATCTTATCATCCTTCAAAGGTATTGGCGAAATCACTCAAAATTTTTATCCAACAATAGATCCGTTTGTTCAGCCATAACACGAGTTGAGTAACTATTTAATTTCTCTTATCTCGCTCTGAATCTACTTATTTCTAACACGTAATAACTTAGAGGGAGTATTTTTCACAAAATGCTTTTCAATAAAAGTAAGAACTTCATCGTTTCCTGGTAAGGTGACCTGTTCAATTGCTTCATTAAAACTTAGCCATTTATACTCACTATGTTCATAGTTTAAGTTTACTTTCTGGTCGTCATTCACATACCCTACAAACACCGGTGCCATATAAATATAGTTTTCATAAGGTGAGTAAAATTGATCCAATTTATTTGAAGTATATAATAAAACCTCTGTGATCCCAGTCTCCTCTTCAATTTCCCTAAAAGCAGATTGCCAAGCACTCTCGCCTTCTTCAATACTCCCGCCAATATAACACCATGCATCTTTCAAAATAGAAGTCGCTCGTTTTAGCAAAAGCACTTTATATTCCTCACCAAACATCTTCAATAAAACCACTGCAATCCCCTTACAGCGTACAGGTATTTCGAAATTTTCTTTACTCATTCCAACACCCCTTGTTGAATTTTATTGGTCTCCTTCACACAACCTCAAACTGCTTATTTTTTCATTAGATATATCAAGTCTATAACCAAATCCGATTAAGGTGAACTTCTTTAGCTTATAAAACACATCAAGATAGATTTAAAATACTGTAAATGAGAATTTATAATGAATTCATATCATTATTTACAGTCCCTCATTAATTGATGAAACTAACAAAAAAATAGTCTCAAAACATTTTTATTGTAACAAATGAATTTTTATATTAAAGTATTACACATAGATTATCGATAATCTATAATTTATAATCCATAATCAATAACACTCTTAGTTAGCTACTCTATACATTAAACTATGTTAAAATAAAAGGATTAAATTTATTGGAGTGGTTTGATGGGGTTCAATGAAAATCCAATTTCAAAAAAAACAATTTCAGAACAAATAGCTGAACAATTATTATTCCGCATATTTTCAGGCTATTATGAGCAAGGTCAGCGATTGATAGAAGCAGAAATAGCAAAAGAGCTGCAAGTAAGTCATGCGCCTGTCCGAGAGGCTCTTTATCTTTTGCAAAAAGATGGTGTGGTTGAGAAAGTACAACATAAAGGTGTAAGAGTTAAGACTATTTCAGATCAGGAATTGAAGGATTATTTGGAAGCCCTTTATTCCCTTTTGAATTTTGCTCTTACCAGTTGTGAACCGAAATGGAATTCCGATTTGCAAAATGAATTAATGCTTCGTTTTGAATCGATGAAGCAAAAAAAGTCAGCTGAGAATATTTATGAATATGTTGTTTCATTTGCTCACTTGTTAGAAGTGTTTTTTGAGGTTTCAGGAAATATTGCGATGCTGCGGTTCTTTAAAGAAACTATATTTGTTACAAATGTAGCAGCTCAAACAAAATGGAAAATGAATTTACTTGAATCCTATCATGAATCCATTTATACCTTTATTAAGTGTATAGAATTGTCGGATTTCGAAAAGGCCCGAATGGCTATTAAAGATGTTATATTATGGCACCATTTTAATTAATTTATGGGGGTAATATATATGAAAGCGGCAGTTTGGCACGGTGTAAAAGATATTAGAGTTGAAGAGGTTGAATTAAGAACTTTAAGAGAAGATGAAGTGAAAGTAAAAGTAGCATGGGCAGGCATTTGTGGAAGTGACTTACATGAGTATCAAGAAGGACCTGTCTTCATTCCTGTTGATGCGAAAGCTGACTTAACAGGTGAAATGGCCCCAATCACAATGGGTCATGAATTTGCTGGTATTATTGAAGAAGTCGGCTCTAAAGTGACTGACTTTAAATCTGGAGACCGTGTAGTAATTAACCCTACATTAACATATAGAAAAAAACATGAAGATGTCGATCGTTATGATGGGTTTAACTTCATTGGATTGCATGGAGACGGTGGATTTGCGGAATATGCCAATGTTCCTGTCACATCGTTACATCGTTTACCAGAAAACCTAACATTACAAGATGGCGCATTAGTAGAACCAATGGCTGTTGCTGTACAAGCTGTGAAAGATGCAAGCGTTACTTTAGGAGATTCAGTTGCAGTGTTCGGTGCTGGACCAATTGGGTTATTTACAGTAATTGCTGCTAAAGCTTCAGGTGCAAGCAAAATTATCGTATTGGATTTATCTGATAGCCGATTAGAAAAAGCAAAAGAATTAGGTGCAACACATGTTATTAACTCAGGCAAAGAAGACCCTGTAGAAGCAGTTCGTACAATTGCTGCTGACGGGGTGGATGTATCCTTTGAAGTGGCGGGCGTTGCTCCTACTTTTAAACAAGCAATTGATGTAACTAAACCACGTGGTAACATGATGATAGTCTCAATTTTTGCAAGACCAATCGAATGGAATCCAATTCAACTTACAAACACAGGTGTAAATATCTTATCTTCCATTGTCTACACACCATCAATTTTCCAAAGAACAATTGATGCAATGAGTACTGGTCAACTAAATCCACAAGGTATCATCACAAGTCAAATTAAACTAGATGAAATTGTTGATAATGGATTCGTAACGTTAACGAACGACAAAACTCAATCAAAAATCCTAGTTGCGATGAGTGGCGAAAAATAATATATTGAGAGATTAATATATATCTAAGCTAAAAAAGAGCACAGCTGAAATAGCTATGCTCTTTTTATATTTCCTGTGCAAATATTCACATTCTAATGATGATATGATATTTACCATAGAAGTGGGGATTCTTTAATTTACTTTTTTCTTATATTAATATTCCATGTTTCTATTTAATCACAATGCTACCATCTTCCGTTACAGTTAAAAGTATAATAGTACCATCGCAAATAATATGGGTTTTCTTATCATACCTTGGTAGCTCAATTTTAATATCACCAGAACGGTAACTGGCTTAGGCAAGCAATTGTGAAAAGTTTAATAGAGGCACATGAAGGAATGATTGAGGTAGACAGTAGACTAAAAGAAGGAACCCTCCCCTCTTTTAACTAGTTGCCAATAAAAAATATATAACTATAGAAATACTATATAATAAAACATATAAACAGATTGAATAATTTAAATATAAGAAGGTGACATTCAAATGCTTTTATCTGCAACAATTACTAAACAGCCCATTTCAGGAAAATATCCAGAACAAATTTTTGTTGCCCCTTTCTCGACTGCAGAGTGGACTTGGGTGAAATTCGAAGATGAGAATTACAATGAGTTTTATGGTCAATTTCAAGGCAAACCTAACACTGTCGCCCTTTCTCCTAAAAACAAATTTTGTTATGTTCTTACAGATACATTTTTATATGAGATTAATTGTGAAACCCTATCAAATTATCAAGTACTTGACTTCTGCGAAAGGGGTCTTTCAATTACCAATGTAACCTTTTCTCCAGATGGAAAGCCGCTATTTTCAGACTACTATACAATTTTTACAATCACTAAATCAATAGATGAATTAGTTCAACGAGAGAATTCTAAACTTATAGAGAACTCTATACCTGTAGGTTATATTCAATTTAATAATTGGGAAGGTCATTTACTTCACATAAACGCTGAAACATTTCTTGAAGGACAACCTATAAAATTGATTTTAGATGCTACCACTACGCGTATCTTTGAAAATAAGGAAAACCTTTAAAACGTATTCTCTTAACATTTTAAAGATTTTTTCGTTAACCGCACTTACTTTTATAACGGTTTATCAATGTGAGTAAATGCGGTTTTAAATTATTTTTTTAGCGTAATTGTGCTACCTCTTCTAACAAATGAATAAATTTTTTCTTCCCTTTTTCACTATTTTGTAGACGTGAAACGAAAATATGACTTTGAAGATACTTTCTTACTTTTAAATTTACATAAAAACTTTTGTGATGACGTTCATCTATATATAACTCATTAAACCATGCTAATTCTCTGAGCTTTTCTATGTTTCTATCGATTTTCCTTGTATTTAAGCTGCTATTAGACGAACTAACTAAATCCATTGAAGTGAATAAACTTATAATTATTCCAAACAAATTAATGATTGCTAACTAAACCTATCCAATGAAGAATTTCTTCATACTATTCGATCTTCAATCTTTTTTTCTCATTGTATTATAAAACCAACTAAAAAAGGAGTCTTATATGAGTAACTTATATTGGTACACTTCTAGCTGCAAACAGCATGTCCATTTTTCGAGAATCGTTATTTCATCAAAAGGCTTTTTCTTAGCGGAAGAAAAAGTATCGCTGCCGAACTTTAAACAGTTTATATTCAAAAGAAATTCAGAGTTTATTCAGGTTATCTTATATGAGAGTGAAGTACATCAAGAAATATATTTATTCGTACAGGAATGTGCTTTAAAGAATCGGTTTATAGATAAACTACAGTCAAAGGGCTTTTCTTCGTTTCACCAAGACATGTTTATTACGGACGATGAACCTTTGAAAATGATTGCGCAAATAGAAGCATCAATAAAATATTTTGAAGAAGAAGAAACTTTACATATTTATGGTCAACAAATGTGGCATGATAACGCATATATCGTTGGTAATCGAGCTGCTCTTCAAAGACTACAAGATCAAATTACTCAAGCGCTTCAATACGGAGAGAAAAAAGATGTGTTTTTCCCAAATGATGGTGAAGGCTATGACTTATATGTAGCATGCGTTAATGATCAATTCAATTTGGAGAACCTAGAAGCTCCTTACCATGACACCGAAATCTTTGAAAAGCGTAAACATCCCATTAAAGCGTTTAACAAATATAAGATAGATGGGTAACACAAAAAAATACAAAAAATCATATTAAAATATCCAATTAAAAACTGTATAGACTCCAACTAATGTTAAAGTAATTATTAAAATCATTATGGATAGGCAACCAAAAATCACCGGTTTATGGTTATCTTCTTTTGGTTCATCTGATTCTTCTATTATTTTTTCTTTTACTTTATGTTGTATTGATAATAGTTCTGGGTCTAATTCCAGTCCTCTTAAAATTTCAATGTCACCTTTATACTTCAAGGCTCTGGCTATTTTATTAATGTCCTTCCCCATGGAGTTTTCGAATACAATACACGCTTCTATCATTCTTGGAGTCTTATTCTTTTCTAAATACCAGTATCGACCAGCCATTGCAGGGTACTTTAATTTAAAATAAATGTCTCCTAACATTTTACGGAGATCTAATTCATTAGGGAAAGTTGATATTAAACCATGTAATCTATCCCTTGCTTTCCCCAAATCATCATTTTCAATATCCTCTTCTATTTGTTTTAAAGTCTTAGCTATTTTCTTTTCTATTATGAACGCCCTCTTTTATGGAAATTACTCTTTTTCTAATTAGTTCATGATGGTATTTTTATATATTATACTATTGCATTATTTTAAGTTTAATCTGCAAAAACTAAAATCAATTAAATAAATCCTAAAAAGGGTCAGCTGCCAATAAGCTGTCGTTTCATAGTGTTTCTAGAAAAGCGCCCTGTATTGGAATAACTGTAAAGCTATTAAAGCTTTTTAAAAGCTGCGTTTCCCTGCCCAGGCTCCTTGCATTTTACTGAGGAATACAATTTGCCCAATATGATATGCGTTGTGCATTGCTAAACTCTTCAGTTCAAGCATTAATGGATTGTCATCAGGAATCGGTCTATACAAGTCTTGTAGTTCTGATTTTGCTAGTATTTTTTCAAGTTCGCGATGAATAGAAAAGTATTCTTGTTTTGTTTTCTTCCAATTTTGAAAGGTCTCAGATGGTAATCGATAAGTAGCATCATTATTTTCTGCCTTTGGTTCATTTGCTGTTTCACCAAGAAAACGTAACAGAATTCTCTTTTCATAGAAAAGTAAATGACAAACTAATTCCCAAATGGAATGTGCCCCTTCAACGGGTTTCCAAATTGCCTGTTCCAAAGTAATATTCTCTAGTACTTTTTCAAGTGTTGGAAACCATTCTTCTTTATCTAAGCAGCTTGCCCATTGTTGTAACAAAAGTGTCCTTACATCCATTTTCTATTACCTCCAATTAATCCCTTTATATTGATAATCCCTTTTACCCTACCTTCATTTTCTGCCTCTTGTTTGGCATAACTTATATTTCGAGATAAACCATTAGATTACCTCCCTTACAATTCCGCCCTCAGGTCCGATTGTGGATAACTCTTAATATGATTATTAAATTAAGCTACACCATTAGTTCAATAAAAACGAATGAATTAATACTTAGAGTTTATAGCAACATTGAGTGTTAATAGTTCTAAACTTACTTAATTTCATTACTATGCAGGTTGCAACGGCAATTCAGTTAATTACAATTTTAATCGCAGCAGTAATGTTAAAGAATTATCAATCTATATGTAAATAAGCCATAGATTTTGTAAATATTAATTTCTCATGTTAAATACCATTATGTATAAAGAATAACTACACTGGAAAAATTATTTCCAGTGTAGTTATTAATAATAATTATTAAACTAATTCTAACCAAGCGACCGCTTCACAATGCGTGGAGTGTATGTGGCAACACATTGGTACTGGTGGGTTTATAAAGAATAATCCATTTTTATAATCGTAATTAAGATTTTATTTTATTTTACCACTTCGATTTTGCCATTATTAGATTTTAAATCAACAAGATTATCGCCCTTTCCAATGACTGTATTCCCCTTATATTTATCGAGAATATTGATACTCCCATTGTCGGAGGATACTTTAAAAGTGGTATTAGTCGGTTCCTTCTCCGTTTTAATTGAAATTTTTCCATTGTCGCTTTCTAATTGTATATTCCTATCTAAATCCTTTGTAGCGAGCACTATTTTACCATTATTTGCTGAGCCCTTAATATTTCCTTCCACTTCATTAAGATTTAACTTGCCATTTGCACTTCTTACGTCAACGTTTTCTGATTCAATTTTATTTAATTCGATGCGGCCATTATCTGTTTGCACATTCAGATTCTTTACATTCAGCTCCGACATTTTTACTTTTCCATTATCATTATCGATCATAATGGAGTGATACAACTTTTGTGGGACATATACGTATAAATGAGATGATTGTATGTTAAATCCAATATAGAAGGTCCTTTTATCTTTTAACCTAATAATCAATTTCTTTCCTTCTACTTTGGCGGTAAAATCCAACTTAGAAACGTCCACACCTTTTGTTACAAGCTGTACTTTAGTCTCCGTATCCGAAGTGGGGAGAACTTCTACACTTGCATTATCAGCGGAAATTTGGATTTCCTCTAACAAATCAGAACTTACCTTTTTCTCTGACGTAATTTCTTCCTGAGAATATTGTGACAATGTAAAATAACTGCCTACACCACCAATTAATAATAAAAGCAGGGCAAGAATTGATAACTTTTTATTCATACTTTATCCCTCTTTTCACAAAAGTAATGTTATATTTCAAGTAACGAATAAATCCATTAGTTATAGCTTTAGTCGCAACAAACATCCCCATCGCTATGAATATTCCAGTCCCACAAAGACAAAGCGATAAGAACATATCAGCTATTCTAAATTGACCAATAAATAGATTAATTATGATACCGAGTGGTGAAAGAATGAATGCTGCAGAAACTAACCACCCTGAAATTACAAGGCATACCAAAGTTAAAAAAGGTGCGAAGACAATAAGGAAATTGAAGAATCCCAACCCAATCACAGCCCAAACTGCGCTTGTAATATTTCTTGCAGAAGTCTTTTGTTCGACCATATCAAGATGATAGGAAGCCAGCAGCTCCTTCGCAATTTTTTTTGGTTGGCCAAGGGATGTTGCGATTTCTTGCTCCGATTTCCCCTTTTCGATTCCTATGGAGAAGTACTCCTCATAATCTTGCAGTATATCCTGTCTTTCTTCTAAAGAAAGCTTTTTTAGAGAACTTTCCAACTGCTTTAAAAAATGCTCTTTGTTCATTTGCGTACCCCTTCCTCAATTAATTGATTTACGCCATTAGAAAACTCTTTCCAATCTGTCAGCAATTCGTAAAGATATTCCCGCCCTTTATCGGTTAGTTTATAATACTTACGTGGTGGCCCTTCTGATGACTCTTGTAAATATGTCGTAAAGTATTCCTCCTTCGTCAATCTTCGTAACAGCGGATAAACGGACCCTTCCGATATTTCAATCTGATCAGAAATTTCTTGAACAAGCTCGTAGCCATACCGGTCTTTCTTATCAAGCAACACAAGCACGCATAGTTCCAAGATGCCTTTCTTAAATTGTACATTCAATAAACCGCAGCTCCTTTATGGTATATGTAAGTACTACTACACATTAAACAGTACTGAACAAAAAATAATAACTCCTGTAATGTAATTTACTACACACTACTGTATATTGCAAGGTACTAAAATAAAAAAACACTTAAAACTGTAAATAAATTTCAGACTGATTGAAAGCAAAATTCATCTTCTTGTTATTTGCGTTTTACAATTGTGGCTCAGTCAAAGCGGCCTGAACATCCTAGAAAAGCCAATGGCAGAAGTAGCTGACAAGTATCGAGATCTAACAGGCATGCCCCAGTACTGAAATCGAATTAGATATAATAAAACCACCTTTCTAATTGGAAAGGTAGTTTATTATTAATGTTTGATAACACAAACTAAAATGCCATCAATCAATTTTCTGTAAATGTGTGTTTTTAAAAGCATCATTATACTTTAGTCCATAGCCAATTGATCGGTCCATAGAAATATGAGCAATCCATATAATTACAATCATCAGCAAACTAGTGGAATCTGTGATAAAAGCTATTATGAATAGACTGAATGGAATAATTAAACTATGCCCTAGGTTATAAAACATAGACCCTATTTTTGTATTAATGAGATAACCTAACATAGTTATATCAGGAACTAATAGAAATAAAATAAATAGCAGTATTGAATATTCTAAGTGTATGTAAAGTAAAAAACAGATAATAAAGCCGATTGCATACTCGAAATATATATATTTACGAAGGGACATATTCTTTAATTGCTCCTTCCAATTTTTGATACATTTCTTCTACTAAAATTTCCAACTTCTCTTTATTTTCGATATATTTCCTTTCTTCCATTAAACCAGCTACTGTTTGTAATGCTTGAACAGCTGTCTTGAAAAATTCAATTTGGCTTTCTAGATAAGAAATTTTGCTTTGAAATAATGTTACCGATTTTCCATTACATTCATTAGAAGGTTCACTATTGTCTAATAGCAATAACATTTTTATTTCCTGTAATGAAAAATTTAATTGTTTGAGTACAAGTATAAATTTAATATTTTTTTCACATGTTTCATCATAAAATCGATAGCCATTGTTTAGTCGAGTAGGTAAAATCATACCTTCCTTCTCATAATAACGCGCAGTATCTGTCGTTAACTCATACTTTGAAGCAAACTCTTTAATGTACACTACTACATCCCTCCTAAAAACATCCTATCATTGGAGTGCACTCCAAGGTCAAGCTCATTAAACTAACCGCCTTTATTGTTAAAGAGTAGCGTCACAATGTCGGTAGCAATATAAAATAATACACGTCTCACTTCACAACAATCTAGCCCTTTAATGAAAATAATTGCTGTTCCTTGTTACAGAAAAGCGCCATTTTGCGGAAGATCATAGAGAATACAGTTTTACTATTTTATCTTGGGATAATTTATTCTTATGGCTCATATCAACAATAAGGCAACTGCCTTTTTTCCCGTGTAAATACCATTATCTTCATGAAAATAACTACACTGGAAAAATTTTATTTCAGTGTAGTTATTTATAATACTTATTAAACTAATTCTAACCAAGCAACCGCTTCACAATGCCCCGTATGCGGGAACATGTCCACTGGCTGCACTTCTTTTGTTTTATAGCCGCCATCTTCTAGAATTCGTAAATCCCTTGCCAATGTAGAGGGATTGCATGAGACATAGACCACGCGTTTTGGACATTGCTCTAAAATGGTTTTAAGCAATGCTTCATCGCAGCCTTTTCTTGGTGGGTCTACCATTAGAACGTCGGCCGTTTTGCCTTCTTTGTACCAGCGAGGAATGACTTCTTCGGCTGGGCCAGCTTCAAAGTAAGTGTTGTCCAAGCCGTTTAGTTTGGCATTTCGTTTGGCGTCTTCAATCGCTTGCGGTACAATTTCAACCCCCATCACGAACTTAGCTTTTTTAGCCATAAATAAGGAGATCGTTCCAATACCACAGTATGCGTCGATGACTGTTTCTTCGCCTGTTAGATTTGCATAATCTAACGCTTGCTTGTACAGTACTTCAGTTTGGATTGGGTTCACTTGGTAGAAGGAACGTGCTGAGATTTCAAAGCGTACGTCGCCGATATGGTCCTCAATCGTGTCTTGACCCCATAGGTTGATGGTTTCGTTGCCAAAGATGACATTAGTGTTTTCCGCATTGATGTTTTGCATAATCGATTTGACATTCGGAATAAGCTTACGGATAAGTGCCACTGCTTCTTCTGCCTGCGGGAATTTACGTTTCTTTGTGACAAGGACAACCATGACTTCCTCTGTCGCGCGCGCTTTTCGAACTACCACGTGTCGCAGCATGCCTTGTTTCGTTTCTTCGTTATAAGGTTTGATGCCGAGCTTCCAAAGCTGCGGTTTTAACCCTTCTAAAATGGCGTCCGCTTCCGGTGTTTGAATCAAGCAGCGTTCTGTGTCGACGATGGCGTGGGATTTAGTTTTATAAAATCCAGCGATCGGTGCTTCCCCATTTACGCCAAATGGAATCTGCGCTTTGTTACGGTAATTCCATGGGTTTTCCATGCCTTTTACTGGAAGGACAGGCACATCAATTTTGCCGATACGTTCCATCACATCGCGCACCATTTTTTCCTTCCATTTCAGTTGCCCCGCATAGGATAGGTGTTGTAGCTGGCATCCGCCACATTGATCATACACTGGGCATGTTGCATCGACCCGGTCAGGTGAAGGAATTTCTATATTTATAATTTTGGCAAAGCCATAGTTTTTCAATGTTTTTAGTACATGGATTTCTACTCGCTCATCGGGCAACGCGCCTTGAACAAAGAGCGGATAACCGTTTATCTTTGCGACGCCTGCTCCATCATGTGTTAAATCCTCTATATCAACCGTTAAACGATCATTTTTTTTAACTGGTGCTGTCATTCTGCATCCTCCGTTTCAGTTCCTCTATTGTATCACGTGAGCGGAAAAGAAAAAATCCAAGAGCTTAGAAAAAGAATCCCTACAAACTCCTGAAGATAAAAGGAATTAGCTGGGTATCGATAGAACAATATATAACATAAAATTGGCCGAAAAAGGAGAAAATCAGATGGCGGAAAAATTACAAAGAGTTGGTAATATTTATATACCAGTTTCAGATGTTGGACTCTCAAGTGAATGGTATGTAAATAAACTTGGTGCGATATTAAATTATAAAGACGAAGAAAAGGCGATTCTTGACTTAGCTAATCAAAGTGTTTTCCTCGTTCGATCTTCAGCAGACGAAAGCCTCAACTTTCATGATGCACATGGCAATGAATGCTTTTCTCTGACATTTGAAGTCAACGGGATGTATGCATTAGAAACCATTCATCGTGAATTTATTGAAAAAGAAGTACATGTAGGAGAGATTGAAAACAGAGGACATGCCGGAAGAAATTTTGTGTTTTATGATTTGGATGGCAATAAATTTGATATTTGGAGTGAACTAAGTCCGGTTTTCAAAGAAAAATATGATATATAACTCGAGTGGCAAAAGCCACTCGAATGTTACCTCTTTTTCTTGAATCGTTATCTCGTGGTTTCTGCGGGAAAACGCCATTCTCCCTTCTCATCAAACTCCTCTGCTAATGAGTTTGCCAAAGCTGTAACAGAAGAAGGATAATCCATAACCTCTAGCAGCTTAATCGCATTTTTCGTGGTGGATGGACCCTTATGAATTTGATAGTCGAAATAGACACCATCATCTTGGACTGTTTCTCGGAAATGATAGTTATCGAATCCAGCGATGGTTGTCAATTCGATATCATGTGATGCGATCATAATCATGCCTGGATGCTTTGTCAGCCAGTCCATCATAGAGGCAGATGCGGCAATTCGTTCCACTGTATTCGTCCCACGAAGAATTTCATCGATAAATACTAAGCAAGGAACACCTGATTCGATTTTTTTGATGATACGTTTTAACGATTTGATTTCCGCTTTGAAATAACTGTCTCCGTCAATGACATTATCCTGAATAGCCATGGAGGAAAGGACATAGCTAGGCTTCATGCTCCAAGATTTAGCATGGACTGTATGAATGGTTTGAGCCAATATAGAGTTGATTGCAACAGCCTTCATAAAGGTGGATTTCCCTGAAGCATTGGATCCTGTGATTAATGTCTGTTTATGCACCTCTGAAGAATTTTTCACAGGGCTTTTAATGAGCGGGTGATACAAATCAGTAAACGTGACTTCTTCTTTCTCAGTAAAATCAGGTGTGCAATAGCCCTCTGTAGAATGGCGATAGAATGCTACAGCAATACCTGCATCTATCTCCCCTATTGTTTTCCAGAGCATTTCGTATTCTTTCTTATATTTAGAAATCATGCGAATCATAAAATAATACGAAATATAATCCAGCAAAAAAATGATTCGTATGTATTCAAACAGACCATCTAGTTCGCCTTTACCCTTGCCGAGTGAAATGACCTTCTCGAAATGTAATAGATTGCGAATGGGCTTAATACATTTACGAATACCTGTAGCGTAGGGCTGAAACGCGACATCTTTCACCTTGGCAAGACGCTTGCCTGCACGGATAATTCCAGCAATATAAGATGTCTCGTATAAGCTACTGTCTAGATGTAGCTTTTTATTATAGTAAATTAGAATATTCAAGACCATGGATAGAACCAGAGCCCCGATACCCACCTTTATGTTAAAAAAAGCTGTAACAATGCTGGCTACTGGTAAAAATCCACAGAGGATATAAAACCAAATATGCGTAATGTTCCCGTAGTTCTTATAAAAGAAAGAGGATGAATTAGAGTAATTTTCTTTCCCTAGCTTTTTCAGAATATAAATCAGCTTGTTACGCAGCTCATGGTCTTGTCCCATTAACTCATATAAGGGCTCATTGGCATCTTGATTTTCAAGCTGGATGGTATGCAATTGATTATATAAATATTCAGAGCCAATCGAGGTCTGTGTATAATTAAGTTTTTGAAAAACCTCATTCATGGAAAGATCATTCCAGGTAATCGAGTCGATATGATAAACGTTTGACTGCTTGGGGGTTGACTCCCAGTATGACACCACAGACTCCAAAGGCTCTGTTGGCGGTAAAAATCGTTTCTCTTCCCATTCCACTTCCACTCTCTTTTTCGTTTCCACCGATCTGGTGTATTTAAAGTAAGGCAGCAATAGAATACATACGGCTATTCCAAGGATATAGAACATGCTTGTCCCTCATTTTCAGATAATTAGTTATTAACCTTATGTTAGGTTATTTTCCTTTTTATTTCAATTAATCCCCTGAAAGGGAGAGCCTCTATAAAAAAAGACCTTAATCTTTAAAGATTAGGTCTAGCAGATATAAGTTACTCCTCTTTATCTTGATTCATTGCTCTAATTAGCTCATCGAGTTTTTCATTTCTCTCTTTGTCCAATTTTATTTTGGCATTCATAAACTTAATGACTTTCACTACAATATAAACTCCGACTATAATTAGCACTAAATATATAATTAGAGGTCCTAAAAGAAGCCAATCCACCCACCTTGAAGATGAAACTTCCATCATAATCCCTCCTTCTTAATTTTATTCACTAAGTCCTTCAAATCTCTTAAAAGCCCATTCCTTTATAGGCGCATATTCCATTTCCGAAGGATAAGGCAGCTCTATATATTGCTCATTCACATGTTCTATATAGTCAACAAAGTCTGAAAACACTTCCGTACATGCAGTGCTCAATATATCCTTCTCATCCTCAGTATAGGGGCCGTCAAAATATACTTTCCAAGAGAGTATTCCTTTATCATACCTACAAATAATACCTCGTACATTATGTGGAATAGCCTCGCATAATACTCTATGTGTCGATAAAATCAAATTATTTTCATTTGGTGAATAATCCATTATTTGATTTTTACTTTCCGCATCATAATCATCATTGTTCAATAAAGTTCTTCTAAATAAATTGAGTAGTTTACTCTTTTTCAAATACTTTCTTCTCTCTTTTCTAATAGCTTTATCTGAATTAGATAGATGGTACTCGATTCACTTTTATATTGTCCCACATTAAATTCATTCAGGTTTATTACCTCTTTTAAATATGTTGGAATCGTGCAGTTTCTGTTTACGTTTTCTATTTTAAAGGGGAAATTGTTTTCATTAGGGTTTGAGGTATGTAGGTAAATAGCATCTAAGCTTGCATCTTCTTCCACTATTTCAATCCATAGTTGATAAGGCATTTCAAGTTCTTGAAGTGTTTCTTGAAAGTCCTTATATAGCGCTATATTTGCTTTCATATGTTCTTTTCTTATCTTATCTTCAAACTATTATTTCCATACCCATAAAAGTTGAGGTGCGTATGCCATAAGTCGAACCAACTATCCTTCTCAATCTTCAAATCATAATTATTAACTTTTGTCTCTCTCCATAAATTACGAAAGTAACGTCTCTTCACTCGGAATTTTTTCAAATGAAATTTCCTCCTGCTATGTAAAGTCTTCTTTTATCATTACAGAAAAGTATGGTTTAATGGCAATGTCAATAATCATACAGAAGCGATCGCTATCCTCATGTAAAAATAATCTAAAGGCTGCTTCATGTTTTGTATCCTTCAGAATCTCAATTTTACTTACCGTTTTGTAAGAAGACTCAAATATTGTGGTGCCTATTGATACATTCTTAACTTTTATAGAAAACTCATCAACACTTGGAAAAAGAGTTACCTTATACTGCAATTCATGAATAGTAAACTCGTAAATGGTTTCTCTATAATGATAAGGTAGATGATTGTTAGTTGTTTTTGCATCAACACAAAATAAAGAAATGAAATCTAATTCATCCGGATATGTTTCCATCATTTCTCCCCTCAAAGTAGTGAGATCTTAAAAATCTCCTATATCTTTTTTTAACTCTTTGATTCTTTTTCTTACTTTTTCTCTTGTTTGAAAATCCTGTTGCTTCAATAAAGAGCTGTCTGGTAAAGTCGACACTTCCCCATTAAAATCTATTTCTTTATCTAACTTTTCAAGGTTAATAGTATCTATACTTTGATCATTAATATTTCCATAAGCAGCTATAACCCTAATATCTTTATCGTCATCCAGAATAAAACTTAACTTAGAATTGTACGTTCCCAAACTAATTTTATCTTCTAGATAATCATTTACTATACTTAACACATCATCGGCGCTAAGCTTAAAGTATGCTTGTGATTTTTTCTTCATATTCACCTTACCTCATCCTTATACCTAAGCTAACTTTATTTAAAAGTATCTTTTTGTCTACTTTACCATAAACCTCTTATTGATTTATCGAACATCCAAATAAATAAAAAAACCCAAGGGTCATATAAACCCTTGGATAATGTATAGCTATTAAGACTGGCTCTCCTCTTCCTCCCTGACAGCTCCATCCTTAGAAGCAACGAAAAAGCCGATTAGTATGGACAGGATGACGACGATAAATGGTGCATAAAATATTAGAAAATGTTCCATCGGGCTTTCCTCCTCTACGCATGATGGTTTCCTTTGCCGCGAACATAGTCCTTATCAAATAAAAATAATTTGAGGACAAGATAGAGTGAAGGGACAAGCAGCAATAGCCCCAGTACAAAGGCGATGACTAAGGAAATAGCCATGGCTTCGTTTGTGAATGAGTCATAGATTGTTAAATGCGGATACAGTAAATATGGATAATGTGATATGCCATAGCCAAAGAATGCTAAAGCGAATTGACCGACCAATAGCCATAGCGCTAATCCATAGTTGCGCTTCATCCAGATACATCCGACAGTCACGATAAACATAAGAGCCGATATAGCAAATAAATACCACATATCTACCATCCGAGCATAATGAGCTTCATTGTGCTTGCGTAGCTCTACCATGATACCAACTACAGTGATGGCTAGTGGAATGGACCAGATGAGCGCGTATTTCCGCAATAGCCTTGTCGCACCTGCATCTCCTGCCGCATTCGCATACCATGTAAGGAAAACGGCCGATATATAGAGGACGGCGGCAATGGCGAGCAATACGATGCTCCATGTTAATGGACTGGTGAATAATGCTTGGTAATCGAACACAGGGTTATTGCCATGCATTCGGATAAAACCGCCCTCTGAAATGGTCAGGACCACCGAGAGAGATGCAGGAAGCAATAGCCCTGATGCACCGTACATAAAGGAATAGCCAAGATGTCCTCTAGAACCATAGGATTCAAATGCATAATAGCTCCCTCGAATTGCCAACAGTGCGAGCGCGATACTCGCAGGCACAAGCAGTGTCGTGCCGTAGTAAAAGGCCGTTTTTGGGAAAAATCCTACGATGCCGACGAAGAAAAAGACTAAAAACACATTAGTGATCTCCCACACAGGCGACAGATAGCGCTGAAT
The DNA here is from genome assembly GCF_008638315.1 of Rummeliibacillus sp. TYF-LIM-RU47. NCBI lineage: Bacteria > Bacillati > Bacillota > Bacilli > Caryophanales > Caryophanaceae > Rummeliibacillus > Rummeliibacillus sp. TYF-LIM-RU47. The sequence continues at coordinate 185,121 of NZ_VVIR01000003.1, forward strand.
AATATTGGTCAGAATATGCTTTTTCCCTGTAATGACGCTATAGGCATTAAAAAAGCCTGCTCCAAAATCAATAGAGCCAATCATCACATAGCCAAACAAAAACAACCATAGGACAGAGATGCCAAGGATTTCTAAACTCATGATAAATCACCGCCTTTTTCCGCTTTCCGATCGGCAATCTCCCGCTCAATCGGATTCCGTTTGAACATTCGGCGAAGAACAACTACGCTGCCGACGCCAAGAATGAGATAGATAATGCAGAACAGCAATAGCATGAGATCCACATGATTGCTTGATGTCGCAGCCTCTGCAACTTTCATATAGTTCACTAAAATCCATGGTTGGCGGCCTACCTCTGCCATCCACCAACCTGCTTCGATTGCAATGACTGCCAGTGGTCCTCCTAATACCATAATCCATCTAAACCACTTCGAATGAATCCAACGCCAGCTCCTCAGCTTACCAATGATATAAATCGCTGAAACAGCCACCATGAAGAAGCCAATTGACACCATCAAGTCAAAAAGGAAGTGTATATACAGTGGCGGAATTTCATCTTCAGGGAATTGATCAAGCCCTGTTACCTCAGCATTCGGGTTGTAATGCGCCAGGATACTTAAACCATAAGGAATCCGAATAGCATACTTTACATCCTCCCCGTCGCGCAGACCAAACACCAAGAGTGATGCGCCTTTTTCTGTTTTGAAATGCCACTCTGCCGCAGCAAGTTTTTCCGGTTGATATTCAACAAGATACTTCGCGGAGAAGTCACCGAGCATGGCCGTTGCAATAGAGAAAACGAGACCAAGCTTCATAAATAGATATAAGGACTTTTTATAATAGATATGATTAGACCCTTTTAACAAACGGAAAGCAGCAATGGAAGCTAGGATAAAGGCAGAAGTCATATAAGCTGTCACCAGTACATGCCCTACCTTTGTCGGCATGGCTGGGTTAAACATAGCAACAAGCGGCTGGATATTCACAAGCTCTCCATCTACCAGTTCAAATCCTTGAGGGGCATTCATAAATGCGTTAACAATGGTGATAAATACGGCTGAGGCACTAGCGCCTAATGCAACCGGCACTAGCAGTAAAAAATGTTTCTTTTGGTTTTCAAAGCGATCCCATGTGTATAAATAAATGCCCAGGAAAATCGCTTCAAAGAAAAATGCAAATGTCTCCATAAAGAGCGGCAAAGCAATGACATTCCCTGCAAGCTGCATAAAGTTCGGCCATAACAGCGACAGCTGAAGTCCAATGGCGGTTCCTGTCACGACACCGACTGCTACTGTTATGACGAAGCCGCGCGCTACCCTTCTCGCAAGCAATATGTAGTGCTCATCATTTTTCTGAATGCCAATCCATTGAGCAATCATGATAAGAAGCGGCACGCCAACGCCAATCGTGGCATAAATAATATGAAAAGTTAAAGTAAATTCTGTCAGCAACCTGCTGTAAAAGACGGCATGTTCATTTACCATCTATTTCCCTCCCTAATGACCAAAAATTCTGCCCAGAATCGAGAGCAGCATAATGCCCGCCACGATGAAACTTGCAATGATTAACTTTCGCTCCTGCTGTTTATACATGCTCTTTCCTCCCTTCTAGGACGTATACCCTCTTACCAATAATTTTTTCACTATTCTAACTAAATACTTTTTAAATCTCCCCAATTAGGTATGATACTCGCATTATGCGTCTTTTATTCATGTTTCAAACGAGAATTTAAAGTGAGGTGAACTTTTGAAACTGGAGAATGTATGAAATAGCTTTTCATTACTCAACTAAGATGAAAAACATTAAAAAAGACTAGAAAGCATCTTTGCTCTCTAGTCCTTTATTAATCTTGTGGTCGGTCGATTTCTTTCATTTTTTCGATTGGGACTAATAATTCTATGTGGCGTTTTAAGTTGGTGAACTCAGCCGGCACGTCCCCGCCATACTCTCCGTCCAAGTTTAGCTGCACTTTTTCGTCTGAAGTGATTTTCAAGTGGCTTGCCTTTGTGTAGATAATATGAGGATCTCGCAAATGTTCGCCTCTACTTGCAAGTGTAACCAGCTTGACGAAATCAGCTATATTGCACTTTTTAAGAATGAACACAGAGAACAGCCCATCATTCAGGCTTGCATCAGGCGCGAGTTTTTCAAAGCCGCCGACGGAATTAGTCAAGGCAATTAACACCATCATTACTTCGTCATCAAATACTTCTCCATCATATTCAATCCGCATTTTTGTAGCTTTGATGGATGGCAGCATCTCGATGCCTTTTAGATAGTAAGCTAGCTGTCCTAAAACTGTCTTTAATTTACTTGGTACTTCATATGTCAGCTCAGTAATTCTGCCAAGGCCTGCAATATTGATAAAGTGACGATCATTGGCACATCCAACATCTACTGGGATGCTGTTGCCTTCAATAATAATATCAAGTGCTTTATCAATGTCGCGCGGGATTTGGACTGCTCGCGCAAAGTCATTAGTCGTGCCCATTGGGATTAGCCCAATTAATGGTTTGTTTTCAAAACCACTTACACCTGCAACCACTTCATTTAACGTGCCATCGCCTCCCACAGCGATGATGACATCAAAGCCTCTTTCTACTGCAGCTTTGGCCGCGTTCGTAGCGTCACCCTCACATGTAGTCGCGTGACAAGATGTCTCATAGCCTGCCACTTCCAGTCTAGCTAATACGTCAGGCAAGTGCTTTTTAAAAGCTTCACGGCCTGATGTGGGGTTATAAATGATACGTGCTCGCTTCATCATTCTACCTTCCTACTTTACAAAATTTCTCTATAAAGAGAACGAATCCTTCATGCTTAAGTTCCAGCAAAGGGGCCATGAAGCCCCCATTTACTGGATAGCCAACCTCTATTTTATAACGAATAGGCACCTTCTGCAAATAGCCCCATTACGATAGGGCTAAGATGAGCGCGCGGCTTAGGCTTTCATAAACATAACTCCAGAACTTCTCATTTGTAGCATATTCCCTTGTAATATGTGCAAATAGCTCTTCTTGTTTTTCCTCAAAAGCAGGATCCTCAGCATCTGGCAATTCACTTTTACCTTTGGTCATATACTCCTGAATCTGTGGCGCACGCGGTCCCCATTTACCAATAACATCTCCTTGTTCGTTTAGGAAAATATAGATAGGAATCGCGCGTCCGCCATTCGTTAGATACTGGTCAATCAACTCTTCATTTTCATCACGGAGTACTGTGCGCACTTCGATGTCGCCCTCTTCAGCAATGCGTCTTAATATGGCGTTGTTCATCATCGCATCTCCGCACCAGTCTTCTGTAATCGCTAAAATATGGGGTTTCTTTTCTTTGAGCAGTGAGATAAATGGACCGTCCTCAGGCAGCTCGAATTCATTGTACACATGCATGCTCGCTTCCTGATGGGTATCCATTTGATCCATATAGTCTTTGATCGGTGTTCCTTCTGCAAAATACTGTTCTTCTGTTTTCATGAAAATCCCCTCCTTCTCTTTAGTGTAATCACTTTACTTCTTTTTCGCAAAAAGACACTCTCCATTCATTGAAATTCCTGCTATAATGGGATTTCTACCTTGCTGTAGTATGTTACAGGAGGTTAGTATAGAAGGAGGTTATTTTTTGAGTGTTCAACGTCTTTTAAAGGCGCATAATTTTTTGTTTTTCGGTATGCTTGCATTGTTTATTCCATTTTTGCCTGTCTTCTTAGATGGACAAGGGCTTGAAACAAATGAAGTTGGATTGATTATCGGTGCGGGCGGTTTTGTGACAATTATTGCACAGCCACTATGGGGCATGATTAGCGACCGCAGGAAAACGCTACGCAAAGTGTTGCTACTTCTAATCTTTATGGCAGCGATTAGCGGATTTCTATTATTTCATATGAATAGCTTTGTAGGTTTGATCATAGCGGCAATGGTTGTTTATTTCTTCTTAATGCCAATCGATCCCTTAACTGAAAGTTTGTCATTCACCATGACTGAAACCATCGGCACCAACTATGGTTCTGTACGTACATATGGGGCTCTCGGCTATGCGGTCCTATCACTGGTTGTCGGCTATGTGATGAAATGGTTCGGCATGAGCAGCGTGTCTATTCTTTTCGTTGTGATTGGGATTATTAGCTTTGCTGTAATGTGGAAAATGCCTGATGTCCCGACAAGCTCTGCTCCTGTAACAATTGATGGGCTGAAAAAAGTATTGAAAAATAGAGAAATGCAGCTGTTTTTACTGTTAGTCTTCCTCAGCTCTATTCCGGCCCGGATGAATGATACGTTTTTAGGCATACATATTCGCTCACTTGGAGGCGACCCCTCACTTGTCGGCATTGCGTTTTTCATCTCTGCTGCAAGTGAAATCGTGATCTTTGCCCTCAGTGTTTGGTGGCTGCGACAAGGAAAAGAACTGCTAATCATGACGATCGCTATATTCTTTTATGCGCTTCGCTTTTTCTTATCAGGTATTGTGGAGAGCGCATTATTGCTAGCGATCATTCAGCTCTTCCAAGCGCTTACATTCCCAATCTACTATACGGCTGCCATCCAGAATTTATACAGAATCGTTCCACGGGAATGGCGTGCCACAGGCCAAACTGTATTAGCGCTATTGTTCTTTGGCCTTTCCGGCATCGTATCATCCTCTGTTGGCGGTTTTATTTACCATGAATGGGGTGGGCATCTCTTTTATTATCTCCTTGGTTCCATTTCGTTTCTTGCAGGATTATTTGGCGTTTACTTGTTAATAAGAAAAAGAAAGTAAAGGTTGGGGTTAAATATGAATGAAGCATCGCAACTATATTGGAATACGTATTGGGATAAGCAAAAGAAAGAAAAGCCATCGAAGGTCAGTGCCTGGCAATTCGGCGGTGATCCAGATTATTTGGCGCAATTGGTCATCAATGGGGTGAAGACAGCTACTTGTTCTGGTCATATTTTGTATGAAATAGAACAGGAGCCACTTCCTGCTGTTAATGACTACAGCATTATTTTAAATAGCAAAGACGAACCCTTGGCTATTATCAAAACAGTAGATGTCAAGATTATGCCGATGAATGAGGTGCCAGAAGAATTTGCTATTGCTGAAGGTGAAGGCGACCGGACATATCGCTATTGGAAAGAGGTTCATGTAGAATTCTTTACAGAAGCGTTAAGTAAAGTTGGCTTAGAGTTTTCAGAAGATATGCTGCTCGTATGTGAACGTTTTGAATTAGTGGATGAAAAAAATAAATAAAAAAACGCTTGGAGATCATTTCATCTCCAAGCGTTTTTTATTAGAATTAGCGTTTTTGAATTTCTTCAAGTAGCATTTTATTCACCATTTGAGGGTTAGCTTGTCCACGTGAAGCTTTCATGATTTGACCTACTAAGAAGCCAATTGCACGGTCTTTACCGTTTTTGAAGTCTTCAATAGATTGTGCGTTTTGATCAAGCACCTCAGTGACCATTTTAAGCAATGCACCTTCGTCTGAAATTTGGACAAGTCCTTTTTCTTTGACGATTTTCTCTGCTTCGCCACCGTTTTCAACCAGCTCTTTGAATACTTTTTTCGCGATTTTTGAAGAGATCGTGCCAGCTGTGATCAGTTTGATCATGCCACCAAGTCCTTCTGGTGTAAGAGCTGTATCAGAAAGCTCTTTTTGCTCTGCATTTAAGTATGCTGATACTTCACCCATTAACCAGTTAGATGAAAGTTTTGCATCCGCGCCTGTTGCAACAGTTGCTTCAAAGAAATCAGCAGTTTCTTTTGATAGCGTCAATACATGCGCATCATACGCAGGCACGCCGTATTCAGAAACATAGCGCTCTTTACGTGCATCCGGCAATTCAGGGATAGCAGCTTTTTCACGTTCTAGCCATTCATCATCAATGACAATATCCACTAAATCAGGTTCAGGGAAGTAACGGTAATCATCTGTTCCTTCTTTGACACGCATAAGGATTGTTTTGCCTGTTTTCTCATCGAATCGGCGAGTCTCTTGTTTGATTTCACCGCCTGCGTTTAATACAGCTGCTTGGCGTTGTTCCTCATACTCAAGGCCTTTTTTCACAAAGCTGAATGAGTTTAAGTTTTTCAATTCTGTTTTAACGCCAAACTCATCTTGGCCATATGGACGGATAGAGATGTTGGCGTCACAGCGCAATGAGCCTTCTTCCATACGCACGTCTGAAACGCCTGTATATTGGATGATTGCTTTTAATTTTTCTAGATATGCATAAGCTTCTTCCGGTGTGCGGATATCTGGTTCAGATACAATTTCAACCAATGGTGTTCCTTGGCGGTTGTAGTCTACAAGTGAAGCATTTTTGCCATGCGTTAATTTACCAGCATCTTCTTCCATGTGAAGACGTGTGATACCGATACGTTTTTTCTCGCCGCCTACTTCGATTTCAATCCAGCCATTTTCGCCGATTGGCACATCAAATTGTGAAATTTGGTACGCTTTCGGATTATCCGGATAGAAATAGTTTTTGCGGTCGAATTTAGTGTGTTGGTTGATATCCATGTTTAACGCCAATGATGCGCGCATAGCATAGTTAACTACTTCTTTGTTCACAACTGGAAGCACGCCAGGATACCCAAGGTCGATCACAGATGTATTGGTATTTGGTTCTGAACCAAATTGGTTTGGTGATGGTGAGAAGATTTTTGAATTCGTCTTTAACTCCACATGCACTTCTAAACCAATGACTGTTTCGTAATTCATGTTATTTTACCTCCCAAGTTTGAGGTGTTTTTTCGTGGTAATCTGTTGCTTTTTCAAAAGCATCAGCCACGCGGTATACAGTACCTTCTTCAAAGTATTTACCGATGATTTGAAGACCAAGAGGAAGACCATTATCAAAACCACATGGAATTGAGATGGCTGGTACGCCAGCTAAGTTGATTGGCACTGTCAAAATGTCATTTGCATAGACAGTCATTGGATCATCCAAGTTTTCTCCTAGTTTGAATGCTGCAGTTGGAGAAGTTGGACCAACGATCACATCGTACTCTTCAAATACTTTATCGAAGTCTTGTTTGATTAATGTGCGGACTTGTTGCGCTTTTTTGTAATACGCATCATATGTACCCGCTGAAAGTGAGTATGTGCCTAGCATGATACGGCGTTTAACTTCATCGCCAAAGCCTTCTGCACGAGTTTTTGTATACAAATCATCCAAGTTGTCTGCTTCTGCTCTAAAGCCGTAACGAATACCGTCAAAGCGAGAAAGGTTAGATGATGCTTCAGATGAAGACAGAATATAGTAAGCTGCTAGAGCATATTTTGAGTGAGGAAGGGATACTTCATCAACAGTTGCACCTAGTTCTTTTAATTTTTCAATTGCTTCTAGTACAGATTTGCGTGCTGCTTCGCCTACCCCTTCGCCGAGGTATTCTTTTGGCACTGCGATTTTAAGACCTTTGATATCGCCAGTTAATTGATCTACATAGTGAGGCACTTCTACATTAGCAGATGTAGAGTCATGCGCATCCACTCCTGCAATAGCTTCTAGTAGTAGCGCATTGTCGCGTACATTACGTGTAATTGGTCCAATCTGGTCAAGAGATGAAGCGAATGCTACAAGACCAAAACGAGAAACACGGCCGTATGTTGGTTTCATACCAACCACACCGCAATAAGCCGCTGGTTGGCGGATAGAGCCGCCTGTATCAGAGCCCAATGAGAATGGTACTTCGCCTGCTGCTACAGCTGCTGCTGAACCACCTGAAGAACCACCTGGTACATGTTCAAAATTCCATGGATTATGGACAGGTTTGATCGATGAGTTTTCGTTGGCAGAACCCATTGCAAATTCGTCCATGTTGATTTTGCCGACGTTCACCATGCCTGCTTCTTTCAATTTATTGACAACGGTTGCATTGTAGATTGGATTAAAGCCTTCTAGAATTTTAGAAGCGCATGTTGTTTCCAAACCTTCTGTTACAATATTGTCTTTCACGCCGATTGGCATACCAAATAGCGGTCCGCGTTCTTCAAATGGAACTTTATCCATTTCTTCCGCTTCTTTTAGTGCTTGTTCTTTATTTAATGCTAAAAATGCGCCTACTTCACCGTCTAATGCATCAATGCGGTCATAAGCTTCTTTTGTTAAGTCAGCAATGGTGATTTCTTTGCTATGTAATAGCTCTTGCAATTCTTTCGCTGATTTTTTGAATAGAGACACGGGATTCCCTCCTTAATCTTTAATAATTGGTGGTACCTTAACTAGTCCATCTTGTTGTTCTTTCACGTTTTTCATCATCACATCGCGGTCTAAACCTTTAACTGCTACGTCCTCACGGAATACGTTAACAAGCGGCAATACATGCGTTGTTGGTTGAACATTTGTTGTATCGAGTTCATTTAGTTGCACAGCAAAATCAGTAATCGCGCCCAATTGCTCCGCGAACTTTTCTGCCTCTTCTTCTGTAATCGCAAGTCTCGCAAGTTTCGCGACATGCTTTACTTCTTCCTTTGAAAGTTTCGCCATTTTTTACACCTCCGAATTCAATAACCATACCGATAATAATATCATTATACCAAAGGAATGTGCAACACACTTCCCTTCGCTAAAGCACTGTCTGAACGCTTGCTGGCAAAGGTTTTTCAGTTTGTTGTATCGCAAACAGAATGTAAAAGCTTCCTGCCAGATTTTTTAAGCGCATGAAGAATGTAACTTACCCATCAAGCAAGTATACAAAAAGGGTTGGAAGTCGACATGATTTCCAACCCTTTTGGGTTTTCAGCTTCTAAATCCGTATAGGCGAAACCGAACGTTGATTTCCGTTCCTGGCGGACGCTTTCCGGGGGCTTGCCCTCAGCCTCCTCGTCGCGTTGCTCCTGCGGGGTCTTCGCGCTGCGCTGATTCCCCAGGAGTCGCCACCACGCACTCCAATCAACTAGGTGTCCCAAAGGATACTCGATTTGGACAGGTGGGCTCCATGTCCACCTGGCAAGTTTCTTTACATTTTGGGCAGCAAAAGACAGCAACGTCTGCATGGACAATTTTTAAGACCTTTCAGGGTTGTCCATCGCATTCCGTGCCTCTCTTTCACATCCGCAAAGCTACATTCAACAACGTCCAGGTAATCCCGTCAAATATGCCGCTGGATCATCTTTTGCTTGTTTTTACTTTGCGTACATTGATCAATTATCGAGCATGCAGCCCTTTTATCAGTGGCAGTGTAGAAGAAATTGGCAAACTGTTTTGTCGCTCGTCCTATAAATAATAGCCCTCTCCGGATCTGTTTCTTTGAGCACACGATAGAAAATCTTTTCTACAGAGTATAGGTTCTCAACTAACGGATAAATGAAGGAAAAATCAAGCACCTCATCTAGCATACGAACCAAGTGATCTTGCGAATTCAATTGCTCAATGGTCAAAATCGCCATCTGTTTACGTTCGTTGACTAGTTTTTTTGTCATTATATTCATTACCTCATCGAGTAGTAGATAGACACTTATTGATTGGAGAGGAGAGCGGCGACTCCTAGGGATCAGCACGAGCTGAAGACCCTGGACGGAGCAAAGCGAAGGAAGCGGCTGAAGCCGTGCCCCCCGGAAAGCGTCCGCTCGCAGCGGAAATCAACAGTTTTCCTGTTGATTCCGTTTTAAAAGAAAAAAGACTGCACGCAAACTCCAAATCCTCTGAGTTTGTCTACAGTCTGAAGAGCTTAAAGGGTAAACCCTTTAAGCTCTTCTTTCTAATGCATCTATTAATCATTGTAAATATGAATATATGGTTCGTCCGCATTGGCTTCTTTCACGACAAGCGCTTCTGGACCATTGACGGATGTTACGTTCACTTCAATTTCTAGACCTTTAGGGAATTGGTCCATGACTTCTCCCGCCATATATTGAGTGAACCCAATGATTTCGGAAGTCCCGTAAAACTTAATAGGAATCTGGATTTCTAGCTTTTTGATTTTGTTATTTTGATAGAAACCAGTGCCTACGATATTAGTGTAGTTTGAGAAATACTTATCAATATCCTGCTTAAAGTAATTGAAGTTTTCATTGATATCCCGATACTTGTTTGTTGAATCACTTGTTGGGAATAATACATATTTTTCATTTACTTTTTTCCAGCTTTTAATTGAGGCGCTTCCTTTATCTACATCTGTATAAGCAAAGTATGTGCCTGGCGTAATAGCTGATTTGCTTTGTTGTTTAAATAACCCGACTGTAATCGGCACTTCAGACAAGCCGTCGATTTGGCGCAGTCGTTTGACTACTTGTGATGCCATCCTTTTGCCCTGAGATTGAATCATGGACATATCAATTTGCTCATCATATGTAGCGCCATATTCTTCTTTTTGATAATAATAGGTTGAATTGAGCGCAAGGCCGATGGAAATGCCTGCAAGCTTCACTTTGTTTTTCCCCGTTTTTTGTAGATAGTTCTGCTCTACAATATGGGCCAAATAGATTGGCGCTTTTTTGGCACGCTCATCCGGCGTCATATTTTTTGTTTCTTTCGGGTTTAACCCCTCAGGATCTTGGTTGCCCCGTGCCAGCCACGAAGTAACCGTATCCTTATCTAGGTATTGTCCTTCTTGGAAGAAGTACTTGTCCGGATCAAATGCCTGTTGTGATAAACGTAAAAGCCCGCTTTCTGCTTCCTTCACGTCGTACTTTGTATTGATATTGGAAACAATCAAACCTCTACTTGCGCTTTCTTTATACGGTAAAAGTGTACGGTAGTATTGGTCATCGATTTGCATACTTGGAATGATAGTCGTTTCTTCTTTATCCTTTGTGGTGGTTTGAACAACGGATGAATCTTTCGATAAAGAAGGCAAACTACAGCCCGCAAGCATTGCTGTAACAAGCATTGCGGGTATAAAGCGAAGTCGGTTCATTGCCTGTGAAAACTCCTTTACTCTCTTAATTCTTCAAGCAGGCGGTCCTCATCCCACACTTCAATGCCCAAATCTTCGGCTTTTGCGAGTTTAGAGCCTGCCTCTGTTCCGGCAATGACCAGGTCCGTCTTTTTGCTGACGCTGCCTGTGACTTTGCCGCCTAACTCTTCTATTTTCACTTTTGCATCGTCTCTTGTCAATTGTTCTAATTTACCGGTCAGGACAATTGTTTTTCCTGAAAATGGACTGTCGATTTCCGCTGCGTTCACCTTCTTGCCAAGGTAATTCATGTTGACGCCAGCTTCTTTTAAACGCGATATCAAGGCCAACACGTCTTCATTATCGAAATACGTCACGACTGAATCCGCCATTTTGTCGCCAATTTCAAAGACGTTCACTAATTCTGTTTCTGTCGCACCGATTAGGCGATCCATCGTTTCAAATTCTTCAGCCAGCAGCCTTGCTGCTTTGGCACCGACATGTCGGATGCCTAAGCCGAACAATAAGCGCTCTAATGAATTCCCCTTAGAGGCTGCAATCGCGTTCACTAGATTGGTTGCAGATTTCTCACCCATGCGCTCGAGCTGTACCAATTCATCAACAGTGAGGCGGTACAAATCAGATACATCTTTAACCAGCCCAGACCTTAACAATTGTTCTACAACTTTCTCACCCAAACCATCGATATTCATGGCATTGCGTGAGACGAAGTGTGCCATTCCTTCTGATATTTGGGCAAAGCATTGCGGATTGACGCAGCGCAAGGCTACTTCCCCTTCAATGCGAACAAGTTCACTGTCGCATACCGGACAATGTGTCGGCATAACGAAAGGTTCGCTATCCTCTTTTCGTTGATCAAACAGTACAGATACCACTTCAGGAATAATGTCACCCGCTTTTCGGATGATGACCTGATCGCCGATGCGCACATCTTTTTCACGAATGATATCTTCATTATGAAGCGTTGCACGCCCAACAGTTGTTCCTGCTACTTGGACTGGCTGCAAGATCGCAGTCGGTGTCACAACCCCTGTCCGGCCCACAGTTAAGTCAATGTCTAAAACAGTTGTTACAACTTCCTCAGCTGGAAATTTATACGCGATAGACCAGCGAGGAACTTTGACGGTATTCCCTAGTTCTTCTTGCTGGTTATAGCTGTCTACTTTGATGACAATGCCATCAATCTCATACGGCAGTGTTGGGCGTTGCTCTGTCCATTCCTCGATATACGCCATTACTTCTTTCATATTAGTGAACTTTCTTCTCTCATGGTTTGTTTGAAAGCCCAAATGGTCCATATAATCAAGTGCTTCACTATGGCTTTCAAGGCCATATGCTTCGCCGTTGCCACCCATCGCATAAATGAATGTCGATAAATTTCTGCTCGCTGCTACCTTTGGATCAAGCTGACGAAGCGAACCAGCTGCAGCATTTCGCGGATTAGCAAAGAGCTCATCGCCTTTTTTTGCCCTCATCTTATTCAAATTAGTAAATGAACGCTTTGGCATATAGCATTCGCCGCGTGCTTCAATACTGACAGGTTCTTTTAAACGCAGCGGAATGGAATGAACAGTTTTCAGGTTTTCTGTGATGTCCTCGCCAACTGTCCCATTCCCACGCGTGGCACCTTGTACAAAAAGCCCGTCTTCATAACGGAGTGAAATCGCTAGACCGTCAATTTTCAGCTCACATACATATGTGACCTGATCTCCAACCACCTGGCGTACACGGCGGTCAAAATCGTTTAGATCTTCTTCATTAAACGCATTTCCTAAACTCAACATCGGATATTGATGCGTCACTTTGTTAAACCCTGTCAGTATTTCTCCGCCCACTCGTCTTGTTGGTGAATCCGGAAAAATAAGGTCAGGATTTTCTTCTTCGATAGCAATCAATTCATGCAGCAATTGATCGTAGATAGCATCAGGTACGATGGGCTGATCCAATACATAGTAAGCGTGCCCGTATTCATGAAGAAGTTTGTTTAACTCCGCCACTCTGTTTTCCAATTGAACTCGGTCCATTCTGTTTCCTCCACATTTTTAAACTTTTTCGATTGGCGCAAATTTTGCAAGTAACCGTTTAATGCCGGTTGGACTAGCAAAAGCAATATCCAATTCAGTATTTTCGCCTTCTCCGCGTACTGCTACTACCGTGCCTACGCCCCATTTCTTATGAGAGGCTTTGTCGCCAGCCTTCCAGCCAATTTGATCGCCACCTGTTTGTTTATAGGTAGGTGTAATCACAGTTTGACGTGGCTGTGCATAGCCTGATGGACGGCGTCTTGGCGCATTAAAGCTAGTATGCCCATTTGTTTGATCGCGCAAAGCTATTTCTTCCAGTATTTCAGAGCCAATTTCCTGCAAGAAGCGTGAAGGCGTATTGAAGCTGCTGCGGCCAAAGATTGTCCGGCATTGAGCACATGTTAAATAAAGGCGCTGTTCAGCCCTTGTTATTCCCACATAAGCGAGCCTTCTTTCTTCCTCCATCTCATCATCATCCTGCAATGAACGTGAATGCGGGAAGATATTTTCTTCCATACCGATAATGAACACGACAGGGAACTCTAGCCCTTTCGCCGAATGCATCGTCATCAAAACAATAGAGCCTTTCGTTTCATCTTCTTTATCCAATGTGTCGATGTCAGCGATTAATGCTAGGTCTGTTAAGAAGGCAACCAACGATTTGTCCTCACTTTGATCCTCAAATGCTTTAGTAACAGATATAAACTCATCAATGTTTTCTAAACGGCTTTCCGCTTCGATAGTTTTTTCATTCTTCAACATATCGCGGTAGCCGGATTTAGTTAAGATTTCTTCCACTAATTCTGTGACCGGCAAAAACTCCTGCATTTTTGTCAGGTTCAATATCATCTCACGGAATTCGATTGCTGCCTTAGTTGCACGTGCAGATAAACCCATAAAATCAGCTTCAGCCAATGCATCGAATATGGAGCGATCTTGATCAATAGCAAATTGAGCCATGCGTTCAAATGACGTAGCGCCAATGCTCCGTTTTGGCTCATTGATTATACGTGCGAGCGATAAATCATCATCATTATTGGCGATGAGACGCAAATAGGCAAGCAAGTCTTTAATTTCTTTTCGATCATAGAACTTTGTACCGCCGACAATGGTATAGTTCATGTTTGATTTGACAAGCATTTCTTCCATTACCCGCGATTGGGCATTTGTACGGTAAAGAATAGCAAAATCATCTGCAGAACGATTCTCTGTCTCCATCAATTCTTGAATAGTCTTAACGACGAACTGTGCTTCCTGCTTTTCGTCATAGGAGCGGTACAGATAGATTTTTTCTCCATCTTCGTTTTCCGTACGGAGCTTCTTCGGATAACGGCTCGTATTATTTTCTATGACGTCATTAGCCGCCTGTAAGATGCGCGATGTAGAACGATAATTTTGCTCAAGCATAATAACCTTGGCATTCGGATAATCCTTCTCAAATGATAAGATGTTCTGAATATCAGCACCGCGCCAGCGATAAATTGATTGATCTGAGTCACCTACAACACAAAGATTTTTAAATCTCTTTGCAAGCATTTTGACTAACAGGTACTGAGATTTATTGGTATCTTGGTACTCGTCCACGTGAATGTATTGGAAACGGTTTTGATAATATTCCAAGACTTCAGGTACTTCTTCAAAAAGACGGATTGTAAGCATAATCAAATCATCGAAGTCGCATGATTGATTCTTTCTCAAGCGTTTTTGATAGTTCTCATATACTTGCGCGACAGTCCGTTCATATGGGTTAGATTCATTGATTTGAGCTTTGTACGAGGCAGCATCAATGCACTCGTTCTTGGCAGAGCTAATCGCATTCAGCATGGAACGCGGATCAAATCGTTTTGGATCGATGTTTAGCTCTTTTAGAGCATTTTTAATTACGGTCAGTTGGTCAGAGGTATCAAGGATGGTAAAGCTCTTGCTATAGCCAATGCGGTCGATATCTCGTCTTAATATGCGCACGCACATTGAGTGGAACGTAGATACCCACATCCGTTCGCTTGTTCCTTGGCCAAGCAAGTTGTTGATCCGCTCCTTCATTTCGCGACCCGCTTTATTAGTGAAGGTGATCGCTAATATTTTGGAAGGATAGACTTGCTTTTCGATGACCAAATAAGCAATTCGATGCGTTAATACTCTCGTTTTTCCTGAACCTGCTCCCGCCATGATGAGGAGAGGGCCTTCTGTTGTTTTAACTGCTTCTTCTTGTTCTTTATTCATGCCACTCAGCAAATTTCTTGTCAGCTGTTCCATATGCACTCTCCTTTACAAACATTTGTTCTTATTATACATTTTTTACTGTCTCTTTAACAGCCTTTACTGTCTTCAGTGCTGTTTTCAAATTATCATACACTACATTGCCTACGACAACTGTATCAGCGTAAGATGCCATTTCTGCCGCTTGTTCCTCTGAAGCAATACCGCCGCCATAAAAGAGCTTAGTTGTTGAAAGTTCTTCCCCAATGGATTTTACAAGTTCAGGGTCACCGTATGTGCCGCTGTATTCCATATAAAAGACCGGCAAACGGAAAAAGTTCTCTGCCATTCTTGCATAAGCCATGACATCATCTGGATCACAGTCCGTTTTAGCTTTGGATAATTTTGCAGCTTTGCAATCAGCGTTTAAGATACAATAGCCTTCTGCTACAAGCTCCTCCCACATCATCACATCGCCAAATGCCTTAATTGCTTCGTGATGAAGATCCTTCACCCATAATGTATCACTGCTATTTAACACCGTTGGAATGAAGTAATAGTCATATCCCGGCGAAATACTATCTATATTTGAAACCTCTAATGCTACAGGCACAGTAAAGCGCCGAATTCTCGCTAGCAGATCGAGCACTCCATCTATCGTTATATCGTCTGAACCTCCTACTATAATCGCATCGGTACCAGATTCGCAAATTGCTTCTAATGCGTCATCTGAAATCTCCTTTGCTGGGTCCAGCTTAAATACATGCCGCCAATCCATCATTTTTTCAAAAGCCCCCTATTCACTTTCTATCATACCTAGTATACACAAACTATTTCACATGCTAAATCTACAAATGCATTCTTTTGTTGATCAACATCTTTATAAAAAGAAAAAACTGAACACTTGGTCCAGTCTTTTCTTTGTGGTCCCTATTTAGGCGCTTGATAAGGCGATTCGTCTGGGTAAAGACGCCCTAGCATTTCATCGTACGTGTCATTGCCATAATCGAAACAGCGGCGTACTCTTGAAATGGTAGCAGTAGAGGCGCCTGTTTCTTTTTTGATTGTTTCGTATGTCTTTTTCAACCGTAAAAGGTGAGCGACCTCAAAACGCTGTGCCAATGATTGAATCTCGCTGATTGTACATAAATCATCGAAAAACTCATAGCATTCTTCTATATTTTTCAATGATAAAACGGCTTTAAATAATTGTTCTGTTTGATGGCCTTTAATTTTATCAATTTGCATAACCGTTTTCCCCCTCCCTTGCTTGTGTACTAGCCTTTGTGACTAGGCTTTAGAAGGCATACACCCTAAAGGGCAAAGTACAGCAAGAAGACAACTTTCTTCTACTCTATTTTACCACCATTATAGGATATATATCAATTTCACGCTTTAGTGCACTACTACCTCATAAGGGATGGGAATAGTACCTTTTTCTTCATGACTTCATAAATTCCCTGCTGTGTAATCCGAACATATGGCAAGTGTGTAGATTGCAAGAATAGTAGTGTATAAATCGCATCTCCATGCGCATAGCCTCGTTCAGCCAATGCATTAGTCAAAGCGTTTTGCTGCTGTATTAAATGCTCAACCGGTTCTACAGATAATCCACCGCAAAGCGGCAATGGAATGGTTTCTATAACCTCTCCACTTTCTACTAGGACGATGCCACCGTTCATTTCTTTCATCACATTAAACGCATGTAGCATTTCTTTTATATCTTTCCCAATTAAAATAATGTCACCAGTAGAAGAATAAGAAGATGCGAAGCCTTGGAGCTTATTCGCAAACCCTTTGATGAGTGTATTCACGCGCCATTGCCCTTTTCGGTCTACGAGCATTAAGAAACATTCATCATGTTCTTCGCTTAAATGTCCATGATTTGGGTGAACAGATACTTTATATGGTTTGGTAATTACATCATTCAGCATCTCAATCCCAAACGGCATGGAGAACTGGCAATCTTCCTCTGTTAAATCAAATGACAGATTTAATGGCGGCAATGCTGAAAAGTCGACACCTTCTAATGTTCTTACTTTTTGCCCATAGCGTTTTAACCATACGCCTTTTGATAACACGCTTTCTGGAACAGGATGGTATTCATCCTCTAATATATTAAGTGTAGCGAAACGGCCCGTTGCAATGAATCCATGCACATCAGACATATTATAATATCTAGCAATGTTATAAGAGGCCATTTGATACGCATCAATTGGATCTACTCCTGCATCGAGCGCTACTTGAATGCATTGATCCATGATGCCCTTTTTATAGAATGATGGTGTCGCTCCATCAGTTGTCATCATCAAATGATCAAAGAGGTTCAAATCCTTTTCTAAAATACCTTTCAATAAGTCAGGTAAATCCGGGCGTATAGATGAATGGCGTAAAGTGACACCATAGCCGTGAAGAACCCTGTTTTCCACTTCTTCTACTGTCATGGCCTCATGATCGCCGTCCGCACCAAATAATTTTAATCTTGCAAGGGTCCGAGAAGAGGATCCTGGTAAATGTGCTTCTATTTTTTTGCCGTACATATGAGCTTCTTGCAATGAATACAGCATTTGGTCATCGCCTGCTACTAGCTTGGGCCATCCAGTTAGCTCGCCGCCCATAAGGACATCGCTTCTTTCTAACCAATCATGGATAGCTATTGGCGTAAAGAGCTTGTGTTCATCATGTAATTCGGTTTGCGAATCAAAGCGAGCCCACCAATAAAATGAAAATGGCAATTTTTTTAATTGGTCTAACATTGAAAACGCTTTCTCATTTGTGGTATGCAAAAAGAATGTTAAGTTATCCGAAATTAACGTAGTTGTCCCTAATTGTGCCGCATAATCCGCTAAAGTTTGGGGATTATAAAGTTGAAATGGATGTACATGCGGTTCAATATAGCCGGGTACAATCGTCTTGCCACTTGCATCTACAATTTCTGTTCCTTCTATATTTACAGGCATTTTAGGGCCGGCATATACAATTCGGTCGCCTAAAATCCATATATTCCCCTCCACCCATTTTTTGTACATGCTATGTAGATAACGTGCATTTGTAATAACAATCGTGGGTGCTGTTTTACCATCAATTACTGCCACTTGCTTTCTAAGTTCAGTAATTTTCCAATTCGGCTCAAGCATTACATCCATCTCCTTTCTAAGTTTGTGCTTATGTTATGGTTGGGATACGCCCAAAAGTAATTTGAATATTTTGGATGGTAAAATAATCGTATCATAGCGCTTCTGGAAAGCAAAGAAATAAAATTTGAATGATAACTGGAGGTTAAATTGATGACGACAACAGGTGGAAATATCAGTGTAAAAAGTGCTTATATGCGTTTTGCATGCGGTGCTACTATGACTGCATTAGGTGTCGGTAGACTAGCCCATAAACCTGATTGTATGCGCGCGAAGGCTATGATTATGATTGGTGCGATGAAGATGGGTGAAGGGGTCGCGAAATTCTGTCCAACTAAATCCTTCTTAAGCAACTATCTGTCCACCATGGTTAGTGAATTGCAATCAGGCAATTCCGGAAGCTCAGGAAACTCTGGAGGCTTCGGCACATCAGGAAGCACAAGTAACTCTGGATACTCAGGCAATTCAGGAGGCTCAAGCAATTCTGGATCAGGATCATCTCTTGCCAGTATAGCTTCAGCTGCTATGGGCCTAGGTGGCAAATCCAAGTCAAACAGCAATAACGGAGGTTCAGGTGGGTCAAGCGGTTCTAGCTCAAATGCCAATGCTTCATCCAACTCTTCCGTCATTCCTGATATTGAGCAACTAATGCAAGATTTCTCTTCATTATCCGGTACAGGCAAGCAAGGAAACAGCCAACAATCGAATAATAGTGGACAATCAAGCAATAACCAACAATCGAACAATTCTCAACAACAATCAAACATGAGCCAGTCATCGAACTCATCGAATCAATCATCAAAAAACCAACAAAATAAAAATAGCCAGTCCTCTAATTCAAATCAATCTTCACAAAAACAGTAAGACAGAAACAGTATGATGCAAAAAAACTGCCCAAAGTTGGGCAGTTTTTTTAGTTTAAGCCAAGACGTTCAAAAATTAAGTCTACATTTTTTAAGTGATATTGGTAATTAAAGCAATCAGCAATCTCTTCTTCAGAAAGATGTGAACTAATGACTGGATTCCCTTCCACAAGCTCGCGGAACTGAATTTGTTCGTCCCATGCTTTAGCTGTTAAAGGTTGTACAGTATCATACGCCTCTTCACGAGATAGTCCTTTGTCGATCAATGCAAGAAGCACGCGTTGTGAGTAGATTAGCCCAAATGTGCTATCCATATTGCGTTTCATATTGTCTTCTAAAACCGTTAAGTTTTTCACGATGTTGCCGAAGCGGTTCAACATATAATTTAAACCAATAGTTGTATCAGGCAAAATGATGCGTTCAGCAGACGAATGAGAAATATCACGTTCATGCCAAAGTGATACATTTTCATAAGCAGTCACCATATGGCCACGAATTACTCTCGCTAGGCCGACCATATTTTCTGATCCAATTGGATTTCTCTTATGTGGCATAGCAGAAGAACCTTTTTGCCCCTTCGCAAAGAATTCTTCTACTTCTCGTATTTCAGATTTTTGCAAGCCACGAATCTCTGTAGCAAATTTATCAATAGAAGTAGCAATCAATGCCAATGTTGCAATATAATCAGCATGGCGATCTCGTTGTAATGTTTGAGTGGAAATAGGTGCTGCTTGAAGACCTAATTTACTGCAAACATACTCTTCCACGAATGGATCGATATTTGCGTAAGTTCCTACTGCTCCAGAAATTTTCCCTGTTTCAATCGTTTTAGCGGCTGCTTCAAAGCGTTCCATATTGCGTTTCATCTCTTCATACCACAAAGCAAGCTTTAGACCAAATGTTGTGGGTTCTGCATGTACGCCATGTGTACGGCCCATCATGACCGTATATTTATGTTCTTTTGCTTTTACTGCCAAAATATCAATGAAACGTTTAATATCTTCACGTAATATTGCATTTGCTTGTTTTAATTGGTAAGACAGTGCAGTATCTACGACGTCTGTTGAAGTAAGGCCATAATGCACCCATTTGCGTTCATCGCCAAGTGTTTCAGATACAGCTCGAGTAAAAGCCACAACATCATGACGAGTTTCTTTTTCAATTTCTAAAATCCGATTGATATCAAATGAAGCATGCTCGCGAATCTTTGCTACATCTTCCTTTGGAATATCACCAAGCTCTGCCCATGCTTCTGCAGCTAATATCTCAACTTCCAACCAATTATTGTACTTATTTTCATCTGTCCAAATGGCGCCCATTTCCGGACGAGTATAACGTTCGATCATCGTTTTCCCGCTGTCAAAATCCGTAAAAGCCACAGCTTATTCACTCTAGGCTTTTTAGATGTCACATATTTGACTCTACGGTTCCCTCCTCATTATCATTGATTTTTACGCTGTAACCGACGCAATTTTTACTTTCCTAACGAAGACTTTTTCAATTTCATTTTATCAATGCAAAAGTAGTAAGTCAACGCAATATCCGAACGTTAATTCAACTAAAATAAAATAAAGTTCGATTTTGAACAGTCAGTCTATTCTTGTTCAAAGGGCATACCTTTAAATTTTATGATTTGGCGAATCGGTACAGGTTCTCCATTGATAATTTGAAAAAGAGGCTCCTCTTTTCTGCCGACCGGCATATAGCCATCCTTTTTCATTCTCTCCAAGCACTCTTCTATTGTTTCCGATTCTTCAACTTCATACCAAATTTGTTTTTTTGCCACATTGCCACTTCCTTATAAGATTCGCAACGCTTTATACGCCGCCTATGCATTTTGTTTTTTGTAAAAGGCCATTTGCTCTCTTTTATAGTTTACCTAAGTTTGACGTCTGGTGCTAGAAACAATAGACTTCCGAGAAACAAAAAAAGACACTACTGATTGAATCAGCAGTGTCTTAATATGCCTAGCAACGTCCTACTCTCACAGGGGGAAGCCCCCAACTACCATCGGCGCTAAAGAGCTTAACTTCCGTGTTCGGCATGGGAACGGGTGTGACCTCTTTGCCATCATTACTAGACTTACGGCTTCCAATACACATCGCACTACTGCTCGTGTCTTGAAATCCTTCTTATTGAAAGAAAGTTGTTCTTTCAAAACTGGATAAACGTGAATTGAAGGTTCTTAAGAATTTGGTTAAGTCCTCGATCGATTAGTATTCGTCAGCTCCATGTGTCGCCACACTTCCACCT
>NZ_VVIR01000004.1:0-203696 GCF_008638315.1 Rummeliibacillus sp. TYF-LIM-RU47
GACTTGCATGTATTAGGCACGCCGCCAGCGTTCGTCCTGAGCCAGGATCAAACTCTCCATAAAAGTGTTTGATTGCTCAAAATTTCACTAGCGCATCATCTTTACGATGATGACTTTAAAACTAACAATTGTTAGTAGTTTAAATGATTAACATCTTGCTTGTTCAGTTTTCAAGGTTCATGTTGCGTCGTCATCTTAACGACTTAGTTAGTATATAATACTATTAAAAGATTGTCAACGCTTTTTTAGAATTATTTTTTCAATATAATTAATTGCTTTTTAGAGGCAACTTAAATAGAATACGCCAAATAGATATCAAAGTCAACACCTTTTTTAAAAAGGTAATTAATCTCTGTTCACTGAATAAGAATGTGTAACTCGATCTAAAGAATTGGATTTAGCCAAGTGTTTTATAGACATGGCCATACAAAAAGAACTGCAATCAAACTTAGTATAGTTTAATTGCAGTACTATGTTTTTCAATAGCTATGTTTATTTAATTAGATTCATTAATTATTTAAAATTAAACGTTCAATATATATATTTCTATTTTTAGATAGATCAACAATTTGTTCTGTTTCATACAACTTAATGACAGGCCTTACTGGTGACGTTTTATTAGCAAAGATAATGGTCCCTTCTTCACCATTTGATAATTCTACACTTGTACCAAGAGAAAGATTTGCTACACAAGTATTAAGAGCCTGTACAACTTCTATATTAAACTTTCCAAAGTCATTTTCTCGGATCATTTCTAACACTTTGAATGGAGATTCTTTGGAACGGTAAATTCTTTCACATGTCATTGCATGGAAAACATCTGCAACCGCAATGATATGGGAGTGAATTAATACCTTACTACCTTTTTCTCCTTTTGGATAGCCGCTGCCATCTAACCTCTCATGATGTTGGTAGATCGCTAGTTTCATTTCTTTCTTTAAGGTAGATATATGATTTACCATCTGAAGACTGTAATATGGGTGCTCTTGAATTTCCTTAAACTCATATTCTGACAGTGGACCATTCTTTTCACGAATTTTTTTATTAATTTTTGCCATACCAGCATCCGCTACTGCCGCTGCAATTGCTATTTGTGTGATATCTCCTTTAGAGTAATTCATTTTTTGAGCAATAACCGCACTAATTAAACTAATTGCAATTGAATGATGGTAAAAATAGTCCTTTGTTGTCGAATATTCATTTAGGATAAATATCTTTTCTTTATTCAATAATACTTCATCAATTAATGGCAATATGCTTTCACGAACTTTTGAAATATTTACATTGCTACCAGCATCCCAATTTAAAAATTCCTGTTTAAATTTTGCTACTGATTCATTGTATTTTCTTTCAAAGGAGTTTTTAAACGTTTCTTTTATGGTTTCAATGGATGATGACACACTTTGAACTTGCTGTGCTTTATCTGCTTCTTTTATATCAACGATAGGTATCTTTTCAATCTGAAAAGCCTTTAATACTGGAAAGTGTTCTCCTGTAATCTTTGTATTTTTGTATAGAATAGGATATTGTGTGTTAGCCATAATATCTTTAGCAACCATAGCGCCTAACTGTAGATCAGACAACTTAACTAATTGGTAATCCACTTGTAACCCCCCCTTGCATTCAAATGAGTTTCTCTCCTGTTTCTTATGAAGAAATTGAATCTATAGTTATTTTATCTCAATTTTTTTGTCCAAGGTAAACTTTTTTATAATTTTCCATAAAAAAAGCCCCAGATTATTTCCGGGACCTTTTTCTCTTATTCTATTGTTCCATCAGCAGGAGATTCAGTTGAATCAGTTGAATCAGTTGAATCAGTTGAATCAGTATTTTCTTCCTCTTCGCTGATTACCTCCGCTTCAATTGCTTCTTCTTTCTTAACTTTCGCCACTGTTGCTACATGTTCATCTTCCGCTAGGCGGATTAAACGAACACCTTGTGTGCTACGACCAGTAACCGAGATATCCTCAATATCCATCCGTATCAGCATACCATTTACTGTGATAAGCATAACATCTTCTGATCCATCAACTGCCTTAACAGCAACAAGAGGACCGTTCTTATCAGTGATTTGGCATGTTTTGATACCAATGCCTCCTCGGTTTTGTAAGCGATACTCTACTTCAGGTGTACGTTTTCCATAACCTTTTTCAGTAACAACGAGGATTTCTTGATTTGGTTCAATAATCTCCATACCTACTACATAGTCATCGTCTCTTAAACGAATGCCACGTACGCCCGTAGCGGTACGGCCCATTGACCGAATATCATTTTCATTAAAGCGAACGAGCATACCTGTATGAGTACCAATAATGATTTCTTGTTGTCCATTTGTAAGTCGGACTGATATCAGTTCATCGTCTTCTTTTAAGGAAATTGCAATTAAACCGTTTGTTCTTATATTCGCAAAGTTGGATAGCGGTGTACGTTTCGCCACTCCAGTACGTGTGGTAAAGATAAAGTAAGCATCTTCTTCGTATGAAGCCACACGAATGACAGCCGTTACCTTTTCACCCTTATCTACATTCAGTAAGTTAACAATAGGAAGCCCTTTTGCTGTACGACCAAACTCAGGGATTTCATAACCTTTTGCTTTAAATACCTTCCCTTTTGAAGTAAAGAAAAGAATGGTGTCATGTGTTGATGTGTATAGAAGATGTTCTACAAAGTCATCTTCATGCGTTCCCATACCTTGTACGCCTCTGCCGCCTCGGCGTTGACTTCTATATGTGTTAGCTGGTAGGCGTTTAATATATCCATTATGTGTAAGGGTAATAACTGAGTTTTCACGAGGAATTAAATCTTCGTCCTCAATCATTTCCATGCCACCCGCTGTAATATCTGTACGACGAGCATCATTGAAGCGTTCTTTAATCTCAAGAAGCTCATCATGAATAATTTTTCTTATTTTTGATTCATCTGCCAAAATATCTTTGAGCTCTTGAATTAATTGAAGCAATTCTTGGTACTCTGCTTCAATCTTGTCACGCTCCAAACCTGTCAAACGTTGCAAGCGCATATCTAAAATAGCTTGAGATTGGCGTTCACTCAAATTAAAGCGTTCCATTAAGCCATTTTTCGCATCTTCAGCTGTTTGAGAAGCTCTAATCAAACTAATAATCTCATCGATATGATCAAGAGCAATACGCAAACCTTCTAAAATGTGAGCACGTTTTTCAGCTTTGCTTAATTCAAATTTAGTTCGCCTAGTAATAACGATCTTTTGATGTTCCAAGTAATGGAATAAAGCTTCTTTTAAGCTTAAAACTTTTGGCTGCCCACCAACAAGAGCCAACATGTTAATACCGAAGCTAGTTTGCATAGCAGTTTGTTTATATAAATTGTTTAGGACTACATTTGCATTGGCATCTTTTCGTACATCAATGGTAACCCTCATACCATTTCGATCTGATTCATCGCGAATGTTGGTAATGCCATCAATCCGTTTATCTCGTACTAATTCTGCAATTTTTTCAATTAAACGGGCTTTATTGACTTGGTAAGGAAGTTCATTAATTACGATAACTTCTTTTCCGCTAGACTTTGTTTCAATTTCCACGCGTGAACGAATGACAATTGAACCGCGCCCTGTTTCATATGCACGGCGAATGCCGCTTCTACCCAAAATCAAACCACCAGTAGGGAAATCAGGACCTGGAATAATCTCCATCAACTCTTCCGTTGTAATGGCTGGATTATCAGAAATAGCCAAAACGCCGTCAATTACTTCACCCAATTGGTGTGGGGGAATATTTGTAGCCATACCAACAGCGATCCCCGAAGCCCCATTCACTAGCAGGTTTGGATAGCGAGCAGGCAATACAACCGGCTCTTTTTCATTGCCGTCATAGTTGTTTGTATAATCAATTGTATCTTTATTGATATCTCTAAGCATTTCCATGGCGATTTTAGACATGCGGGATTCCGTATATCGCATCGCCGCAGCCCCATCTCCATCGACAGAACCAAAGTTACCGTGGCCGTCAACAAGCATATACCGGTAGCTAAAATCCTGTGCCATGCGGACCATTGCTTCGTAAATAGAAGAGTCACCATGTGGATGGTATTTCCCCATTACATCCCCTACTATACGAGCTGACTTCTTATATGGCTTATCCGAAGTACTTCCCAATTCCTGCATTCCATATAGAATACGCCGTTGAACTGGTTTTAGGCCATCTCGAACATCAGGCAATGCCCGGGAAACAATTACACTCATCGCATAATCTAAAAATGAGGTTTTGATTGTTTTTGTTATATTAACTCCTTTAACGCCAGAGTTATTTGTTTCAGCCAAAGTGTGGAACCCCCTTCAAAAGGAACTAAATATCTAAGTTTTCTACATAAACAGCATTTTCATGAATAAATTGGCGTCTTGGTTCTACATTATCGCCCATTAATTGCTCAAAAGTACGATCTGCTTCAATCGCATCGTCCAATTCGACTTGCAATAAAACACGATTATCCGGATCCATTGTAGTATCCCACAATTGCTCCGCATCCATTTCACCAAGACCTTTATAACGTTGGATACCAGGCTTTGGTTGGCTTGGTAAACGCTCTAAAATTTCCTGTAATTCTTTATCGCTATAGCAATATTCGACATGCTTACCTTGCTGTATTTTGAATAGTGGCGGCTGTGCAATGTACACATAGCCTGCTTCGATTAACGGCCGCATAAAACGGAAGAAGAATGTCAATAATAACGTTCGTATATGAGCGCCATCGACATCGGCATCCGTCATGATGACGATCTTATGATAACGTGCCTTCTCTAAATTAAACTCTTCACCGATACCTGTACCGACAGCTGTGATCATGGCACGGATCTCTTCATTCGACAAAATGCGGTCTAGACGCGCTTTTTCGACATTTAAGATTTTACCGCGAAGTGGAAGGATAGCTTGGAAGTGACGGTCACGTCCAGACTTCGCCGAACCGCCGGCAGAGTCACCTTCAACGATGTATACTTCACACTCTTCAGGATGGCGAGAAGAACAATCAGCCAACTTCCCTGGCAAACTTGAAATCTCTAACGCAGATTTACGACGTGTCATCTCTCTTGCTTTCTTCGCTGCAACACGTGCTCGAGATGCAATTAGACCTTTATCGACTATTGTTCTAGCAACTGTTGGGTTTTCTAATAAAAAGCGTTCAAAGCGTTCGGAGAACAGAGAATTCGTAATAGAACTAACCTCTGAATTACCAAGCTTTGTTTTTGTTTGACCTTCAAATTGTGGGTCTGGATGCTTTATAGAAACAATTGCTACAAGACCTTCACGTACGTCTTCTCCGGATAAATTGGCATCAGAATCCTTAAGCAGGTTATTCTTTCGGGCATAGTCATTGATCACACGCGTCAACGCTGTTTTAAAGCCCGATTCATGAGTCCCACCCTCATACGTATTGATATTATTTGCGAATGACAAAATAGTAGAGGCAAAACCTGAATTATACTGCATGGCAATTTCAATGGAAATTCCATCTTTTTCGCCTTTTAAATCAATCGCTTCATGCAATGGCTCTTTATTTTCATTAAGCTGTTCTACATAAGATTTAATACCACCTTCATAGTGATAGACATCTTTACGAATTTCTTCATTTCGTTCATCCATAATTATAATCGTAATACCGCGGTTTAAATAAGCTAATTCGCGGATACGGTGTGCTAGAATGTCATATTCATAAACAGTGGTTTCTTTAAAAATGGTTGGATCTGCTTTAAAACGGGTAGTAGTACCATTATGGTCCGTATCACCAATGATGGTAAGCGGCTGGATTGTTCTGCCGCGTTCAAATTTAATTTCATGGATGTGTCCGTCACGGTGTACTTGCACGTCTGTTTCAATCGAAAGCGCATTTACAACAGATGCACCTACTCCGTGCAAACCTCCTGATACTTTATATCCGCCGCCGCCGAATTTACCACCAGCATGCAAAACAGTCATGATAACTTCTACTGCCGGCTTGCCGACCTTCTCTTGAGTATCCACAGGGATGCCTCGTCCGTTATCTTCTACTCTGATCCAGTTGTCCTTTTCAATCGCAACAGTGATTTCAGTACAATAACCAGCTAATGCTTCGTCAATACTGTTGTCGACGATTTCCCATACAAGATGGTGCAGCCCCTTGGAACTTGTCGAACCAATATACATACCCGGACGTTTACGTACTGCTTCTAGTCCCTCTAATACTTGTATCTGGTCTGCATCATAAGCTGCAGGGCTTTTATCTTCAATCGCCATTATTGTTCCACCTACTCTTTCATGGCATTAGTATGCATTATTTGTAAATTTCTTAAACCTTGAAATTTGTGTTGAAAGCCCAGAATACCTGGCTTTCAACGCAATTAATTATCAAGGTCAGATTCCCATATTAATAAAATCCGCAAATACTAAGATCACTCAGTATCCACGGAGCCTTGTTTCACATGAAACATTTCTGACTCGCGAATGGTTTCATGTTCTATGCCTTCCACACTTGTCGTTGTGACAAATGTTTGGACTTCACCTTTTATCGTGTTAAGCAAATGAGATTGCCGATAATCATCTAATTCTGAAAGAACGTCATCAAGCAAAAGAATAGGCGTATCATTCACTTCTTGTTTGATCAACTCTATTTCTGCTAGCTTTAATGACAGTGCAGTCGTTCTTTGTTGTCCTTGAGAACCATATGTTTGGACATCATAGCCATTCACAATGAATTGCAAATCGTCACGATGTGGACCAACCAATGTTACGCCTCTTTCCAACTCTCTTTGAGACTGTTCCTTTATTTTTGCAGCCAAGTGATCTGCCATTTGTTCAGCAGACCAATCTACATCCATACCGCTGACAGGGCGATAACGAATCTCCATATTTTCAAGTTCTCGTGAAATTGAATAATGAATTGGCCCTGCCCAGGCTTGAAGTAATTCCATAAAGTGGAATCTTTTTTGGATTACTTTGACTGCTGCTTCAATATACTGCTCTGTATAAACATCAAACATTACATCATTAAATGTTTTTTTCCCTTGATTTTGTTTAAGTAAATGATTCCGCTGTTTTAATAGCTTCTGAAAGGTTAACAGATCATGCAAGTAGACTGGGGAAATCTGGCCAATCTCCATATCTAAAAAACGCCTTCTCGCCTGAGGACTACCTTTTACTACGTTTAAATCTTCCGGAGCAAACATAACAACATTCATTTGCCCTATATAATCGCTTAATCGGCTCTGCTCCAAATGATTTACTCTGGCTTTTTTACCTTTCTTGGAAATAGTTAATTCCATTGGCAAGCGACCATATCTATTTTGGATGTCCCCTTCTATTTTAGCATATTCTTGCCCCCACCGTATCAATTCTTTCTCACTTGACGTACGATGCGATTTTGCCATAGCTAGGACATAGATTGATTCCATTACATTTGTCTTCCCTTGTGCATTTTCGCCAATAAACACATTGATTTTTGGAGAAAAGGACAAATCAAGAGATTCGTAATTACGATAGTCTTTAAGCTTTAAATGCTCAATATGCATGCTACTCCTCGCTTTGTGGCTCTACAAGGTTAAATCTCCCGCAACCAGGTATATTAATCAGGTCGCCAGCATAGAGTTTACGGCCACGTCTGCGATCTACTTCACCGTTCACATATACATCATTTTCTTGTAAAAACCATTTAGCCATTCCGCCTGAGCTAATAGCATCGGCTATTTTCAAAAACTGTCCAAGTGTAACAAATTCACTTTCTAAAATGATATTCTTCACTTCACTTCATCCTATCTGCTCTTATCTTATTCTATTTTACCGAACTTTTGTTCATAAGTAAAAAGGATAGTCGTGCATTTGACTATCCTTTTCGTACAAAAAGACATTTTTAGTACCAGGTACTAAAATATTTGGGAAATAATTTTAGCGGAAGCTATAGTAAAAAAATATTAGTATGTGCGGACAGGTAAAATTAGTTGCAATATCGCATCATCATGAATTGAACGGATAGTGAAAGGTCGCATAGCACCCGTAAATTGAATTACAACTTCTTGACCGTCAATAGCTTTTAAAGCATCCATCATATACTTCGCACTAAAAGAAATTTTAAGTTCTTCCCCTTCAAAAGAGTCGATTTGAATTTCTTCTTCCACCTTACCAATTTCAGGTGAATTGGATGAAATCTCTACTGTGCCAGTATCAATTGTTGAGAAGCGTACAACGTTATTCCGATCTTCTCTTGCAAGAAGTGAAGCACGATCAATACCTTGCAATAAAGCTTTCCCATTAATTGTAACAATAGTAGATGATTCTTCCGGAATAAGGCGTGATGTATCCGGATAGTTACCTTCCAACAATCTAGAGAAAAATAAAACATCAGGAGTTTTGAATAAAACTTGCTGATTTGTCATAAAGATATCTACAGGGTGTGGTGAATCACTAAGGATTTTACTTAATTCAGTTAAGCTTTTCCCTGGAATGACAACATTCATTTCTTCAGACGGCAATTGTTCAAGCGTTACTTTCCTTTGAGCTAGACGATGGCTATCTGTTGCAATACAGACTAAACTGTTGTCTTTAATTTCCCACTTTACACCTGTCAACACGGGACGACTTTCAGTGGTTGATACAGCAAATACAGTTTCGCGAATAATCGTTTTCAATAAATCAGCAGGTAGTGTAATCTGACGGTCCGCAGAAATATCAGGCAACAAAGGATATTCAGATGCATCCGAGCCAATAAGGTGGAAATCCGATTTGCCAGATTGGATACGTGTTTGTAATTGTTCACTAACCTCTACTACTACTTCGTTTGTTGGCAGCTTACGGATAATTTCGTTAAACATCCGTGCTTGTAGAACAATTGAACCTGGTTCTTTTACTTGGACGATTTCTTTTCCATCTTCTTCAACAGGAATAAAGGTTTGGATTGTGATGTCTGCATCACTACCTGTTAAAGTCACTCCTTCAGAAGAAATATCAATTTTGATTCCAGTTAAAATTGGAATGGTTGTTTTTGAACTTACAGCTTTCATTACATCATTCAATCCATCTAACAAACGGTCCCTCATGATACTAAATTTCATTGTTACAAACCTCGCTTATATATTATTTATTATTTATTAAATATTAATAGATATAGTAATAGGGCCTGTGGATTTGTGGATAAGCCCCCTCTAGCCAAATAAAATCAGTCTATCCACATGTAGATAGACTGTGTATAAGTTTGTTGTTAACATTTCGTGTTATCCACAAATAGATTACTTGCCTAGCATACTTTTTATTTGTTTAATATCTTGCTGTAACCCCTGATCACTTTTCAAAAGAGTAGAGATTTTTTCATGCGCATGGATAACGGTCGTATGGTCTCGACCGCCAAACTCATCGCCAATCTTAGGAAGTGAACAATCTGTCATTTCACGCGATAAGTACATAGCGACTTGTCTTGGAAATGCAATTGACTTTGTTCGCTTTTTAGCAGAAAAATCTTCGAGTTTAATGTGAAAATGCTCACCAACAGCTTTTTGAATGTCGAGAATAGTCAACGTGCGTGGAGAGGCATTCGGTATGATATTTTTTAATGCTTGTGCAGCCAATTCTGCAGTGATGTCCTCATTAACGAGTGAGGAATAAGCGACAACACGAATAAGCGCGCCCTCTAGCTCGCGTATGTTGGAATCTATTTGGTTAGCAATATAAAGCATCACTTCGTTTGGTATATCAAGATTATCTGCTTTAGCCTTTTTTCGTAATATAGCGATCCGCGTTTCAAGATCTGGCGGAGCAATATCAGTAATCAAACCCCACTCAAAGCGTGAACGCAAGCGGTCTTCCAGCGTTGGGATTTCTTTAGGCGGACGGTCGCTGGAGATAACAATTTGTTTAAATTCTTCGTGTAACGTGTTGAATGTATGGAAAAATTCCTCTTGTGTTGATTCTTTTCCAGCCAAAAATTGAATATCGTCAATTAGAAGGACATCAACGCTTCGGTATTTATTGCGAAATTCCTCTGCTCGGTTATCACGAATTGAATTAATAAATTCATTTGTAAATTTTTCAGATGACAAGTATACAACTTTCGCTTTTGGATTATGCTCTAATACATAATGGCCAATCGCATGCATCAGGTGAGTTTTTCCTAGCCCCACTCCCCCATAGATAAATAATGGATTATAAGCTTTGGCCGGCGCCTCTGCTACGGCCAAGGATGCAGCGTGTGCAAAGCGGTTGCCCGAACCAATTACAAATGTATCAAATGTGTTTTTTAAATTCAGCATTCCAGAAGGTGTTTCGGATTGCTCTTTTGAATTCCCTGAAATGGGTGGTGTCGGGATATCAAAGTTCTCTGAGTTCGAATCTTGCTGAACAACAAAGCGAATATGCAAATCTTTCCCTGTCAGTTCAGCTAAAATAGCCGCTATTAGGTGTACGTAGTGATTTTCAAGCCACTCGCGGCCGAATGAATTGGGCGCTGAGATTGTCACAGTATCACCGTTATAAGCCAATAGTTTCGTTGACTTCAACCAAGTTTCAAAGCTCGGTTTGGATATTTTTTGTTTCGCTTCAGAGAGTACTTTGTCCCATAATTCTTCAATATGTTCCAAGGCGCTTCTCCTTTTCTAAAATACTGGTCTATGATATTTTTCATTTTTTCAAGATAGTAGTTGTCTATGAGTTAAATATAATATCGAATTAAGTAGATTAATGACATATTAATCACAGTAAACACATCCTGTGGATAAACACTGTCCTGATAGCGTGGATATCATTATCCACAGGTTATTAACATTTGTGGATAAAATCTGACGCTATAAATTTATCGACAGAATGAAGCACAACAATTGTAGCAAGAAAAATGTTGTCTGACAAGTGTTTCTGAGATGTTATCCACACAATGTATAATTATGCATAACACTTTATCCACACGGTTTGAACTTGTGAAAAAGTTGTCAGTAAGTGTTGTGGATAAAATTTAGCGAAAAAAATATGTTCACAGGGTTATTTGAGAGAAGAGGGATAGAACTGTGGATAAATTTAAGCAGAGAAATAAAACAGTTGAGATTAAGTATTTACAGAAGACAGTTGACAAAGTTGGCTGCTAATAGCTATAATATGCAAGACTGTCTGTAGTATTGAATTAATAGACTTTCATCAGGAGGTGTCATATAATGAAACGCACATACCAACCAAAAAAACGTAAGCATAGTAAAGTACATGGCTTCCGCGCACGTATGGCTACTAAAAACGGTCGTAAAGTGATCGCTGCTCGTCGCCGCAAAGGAAGAAAAGTATTATCAGCATAACCATGAGTCCACTGAATAAACTCAGTGGTCTTTTTTCTTTTATTATATGTAGGAGAAGAAAAAGAGGAATAAGCAGGTGAAAAATGAAAAAACGCCGCAGAATTAAAAAGAATGAAGACTTTCAAAAGGTATTCAAAAAAGGAAAGTCATTCGCCAATCGGCAGTTTGTCGTTTACTTCCTTGAAAAGGAAAAGCAAACTGAGTTTAGGATTGGTTTATCCATTAATAAAAAAGTAGCAAAGGCAGTCACAAGAAACCAAATTAAACGTTATGTCCGCCAAAGTTTTTTAGAACTAGATGGTGAATTGCAGCAGCATATGGACTACGTCATTATCGCCAGGAACCCGGCGGCCGATTTAGATTTTCACGAAACAAAGAAAAGCCTAATGCATGTATTAAAAATTGCAAAGGTAATGAAGAGAAGCAGTAGAGACCAAAAGAAACCGCATGGTAGAATAAAGTAAATCATTCAATTTTGCAGGGATTTCTGCTAATGGCCACATGGCGAAGAGCCATGTTAATGAGCTTTTAGCACATCAAACAAAGCCTGCGAAGAGGAGGAGCCCAGATATGAAACAGATTACGCAAACAGGCGCAACTGTAGAGGAAGCACTTTTGCTTGCCTTGCATGAGCTTAACCTTACCCGTAAACAAGTAGATGTTGAAATTCTCCAAGAAGCAAAAAAAGGTTTTTTAGGTTTTGGTTCTAAAAAGGCGCAGATCCGAGTCACAGAA
Organism: Rummeliibacillus sp. TYF-LIM-RU47; assembly: GCF_008638315.1. Taxonomy (NCBI): domain Bacteria; kingdom Bacillati; phylum Bacillota; class Bacilli; order Caryophanales; family Caryophanaceae; genus Rummeliibacillus; species Rummeliibacillus sp. TYF-LIM-RU47. The sequence continues at coordinate 12,005 of NZ_VVIR01000004.1, forward strand.
AAGCAAGCACAAAAACCCTTTGCTGAACAAGAGGCTGCAGAACCGCTTCAAGAAAAAGCAGAGCTGGTTGAGAATCTTGAGAATAGTCAATCTGAAGTGGCAGAACCGCAGATTGGCAGTAGTTTAAGTACTATTGAAGAAAATCTCGAAATGCAAACAACCAGCGAAAATGCAGAAGTACCGTTTGAACGCAATGATTATGAACTAGCTATTTCTAAAGTAGAAGAATATCTATCCGATATTTCTAAGCAGCTTTCCATCTCTGATCTCCATATAGAGACAGTACAACAAGGCAAAGTGATACAATTTAATTTATCAACCAACTCAGCTGCATTGCTTATTGGTAAAAGAGGTAACACATTAAATGCTCTACAGGAATTGGCACAATTAGTTGCCCACCAGTATGTCAAACGCTTCATTATGGTGAAACTGGATGTAGGGAATTACCGTGAAAAAAGAAAGCAATCATTAGAAGTATTGGCGAACAAAATGGCCGATAAAGCAGTCTATACAGGCAAAAGGGTAGAACTAGAGCCAATGCCTTCAAATGAGCGTAAAATTATACACCATATTTTGGCAGACCGTTTAGACGTTGAAACCTACTCAAAAGGCGAAGACACCAAGAGACATTTAGTCATTGAACCTATACGAGCTTAACTTAAGGATTTTGAAAGAGTCCTTCTCCCCAGACGAGAAGGACTTATTTTTTTGCACTTTTATGGTAAGATTAAGTGCTAGAATAGAAAAATAAAATTATCCACATGTGGATAATTTTTATCGAGCATAATCAACGAACTGTTCAACTAATACGCTGTGGAAAAAAATCCACAGATTAAAGTTTTATTATATAGGAGGTTTGTTCACTAATGGAATTTGATACTATTGCAGCGATTTCGACTCCGATGGGAGAAGGAGCGATCGCCATTGTTCGATTAAGCGGTGACCAAGCGGTAGAAATTGCAGACCGGATTTTCAGTTTGCCAAGCGGTAAAAAGTTATCCTCAAAAAAATCCCATACCATTCATTATGGGCATTTAAAAGAGGTAGAGACGGGTGAGGTAGTAGAAGAAGTTATGGTCTCGCTCATGAGGGGGCCAAAAACCTTTACACGTGAAGATGTAGTAGAAATTAATTGCCATGGGGGATTAGTCTCAGTCAATCGAGTCTTGCAACTTGTTCTACGTAATGGTGCAAGAATGGCAGAACCAGGCGAGTTTACAAAACGGGCATTTTTAAATGGCCGTATCGACTTATCGCAAGCAGAAGCTGTGATGGATTTAATTCGTGCTAAAACAGACAGAGCGATGAACGTAGCGCTAAATCAAATGGATGGTAAATTATCACGATTAATTAACCAATTAAGACAAGCATTGATTGAGGTATTAGCACAGGTAGAAGTAAATATCGATTATCCCGAATACGATGATGTAGAAGAAATGACCATTCCACTAATGTTAGAAAAGGCCACATGGGTAAAGAGCGAAGTCGAGAAACTTCTTCAAACTTCGTCACAAGGAAAAATTTTGCGTGAGGGTTTATCGACCGTTATATTAGGGCGTCCAAATGTGGGAAAATCTTCTCTCTTAAATAGTTTAGTACAAGAAAATAAAGCTATTGTCACTGATGTTGCAGGAACAACACGTGATATTATAGAAGAATACGTCAATGTACGCGGCGTTCCATTACGCTTGGTAGATACAGCAGGGATACGTGAAACAGAAGATATTGTCGAACGTATCGGAGTAGAAAGGTCGAGACAAGTTTTAAAAGAGGCAGATCTTATATTGCTCGTTGTCAACTACCATGAGGAATTGACCGAAGAAGATAGACGTTTATTTGATACTATTCAAAACATGGATTATATTGTTGTAGTCAATAAAACAGATTTGACTCAAAAAATAGATATAGATGAAGTAAAACAACTTGCAGGAGAAAGAAGAGTTGTGACGACTTCATTGTTGCAAGAAGAGGGTGTAGCAGAACTAGAGGAAGCAATTGCAGCACTATTCTTCGAAGGTTCTGTTGAAGCAAATGACTTAACGTATGTATCGAATGCTCGCCATATTGCATTGTTGCATCAAGCACTTGATCGTATTCAAGATGCGATTACTGCAGCAGAAGAAGGCGTGCCTGTCGATATGATTCAAATAGATGTAACACGAGCATGGGAGATTCTCGGCGAAATTGTCGGGGATACGGTGCAAGATAGCCTAATTAATCAGCTTTTCTCTCAATTCTGCTTAGGAAAATAACGCCATAGCAAATACGACAGAGAAAGCATCAAACTAATTCTTACTATAGAAAGGAAGTAACGAGCATGCCAACAAATTATGAAGCAGGCACGTTCGATGTTATCGTCATAGGCGCTGGTCATGCAGGTGTTGAAGCAGCATACGCTTCCGCTCGCATGGGCGCTAAAACATTAGTATTAACGATCAACTTAGATATGATTGCCTTTATGCCATGCAACCCATCAGTAGGAGGACCGGCAAAAGGTATTGTTGTCCGTGAAATCGACGCAATGGGCGGAGCAATGGGCAAAGTAATTGATAAAACGCATATTCAAATGCGTATGCTCAATACCGGTAAAGGTCCTGCTGTTCGTGCATTACGTGCACAAGCAGACAAAGTCTTATACCAACAAGAAATGAAAAAGCTATTAGAGGAACAAGAAAATCTGACAATTCACCAAGCTATGGTTGATGAACTGATTATTGAAGATGATGAAGTAAAGGGTGTTATTACACAAGTAGGTGGAATTTATCGCGCTTCGACTGTCATTATTACAACAGGAACTTTCTTGCGCGGTGAAATCATCATTGGCGACTTAAAATACTCAAGCGGACCAAACAACCAACAACCATCTATCAAACTTGCGGATAACTTGCGAGAAATTGGTTTTGAAATGGTACGATTTAAAACAGGTACGCCACCGCGTGTGAACAGTAAGACCATTGATTACAGCAAAACGGAAATCCAACCTGGAGATCCTGAACCACGAGCATTCAGCTATGAAACGACAGAATTCATCACAGATCAAATTCCATGCTGGTTAACTTATACAAGTCCGGAAACGCATCAAATCATTAATGATAATTTAGAACAATCACCAATGTTTACTGGCGTGATTACAGGGACAGGCCCACGTTATTGTCCGTCAATTGAAACGAAGATTGTACGCTTCAATGACAAACCACGCCACCAATTGTTCTTGGAGCCAGAAGGACGCAATACTCAAGAAGTCTATGTACAAGGACTATCAACAAGCTTACCTGAACATATCCAACGCAAAATGCTTGAAACCATACCAGGGCTTGAAAAAGCAGAAATGATGCGCGCTGGTTATGCGATTGAATATGATGCGATTGTACCAACACAATTATGGCCAACGCTTGAAACAAAGCGCATCCAAAATCTGTACACTGCTGGCCAAATTAACGGTACATCTGGATATGAGGAAGCAGCAGGTCAAGGTTTAATGGCCGGCATTAATGCAGCTGCAAAAGCTCTTGATAAGGAAGAAATGATTCTAGGCCGCGCAGATGCTTATATTGGCGTGCTTATAGATGATTTAGTGACAAAAGGGACAAATGAACCTTATCGCCTTCTTACATCACGCGCGGAATATAGATTGCTGCTTCGCCATGATAATGCTGACATTCGTTTATCAGAACGTGCTTATCAAGCAGGTCTTATCTCTCAAGAACGCTATGAACGCTTCTTAGTTAAAAAAGAACAAGTGGAGAATGAGATTGCAAGATTGCACGATATCATTATAAAACCAAATGAGCAAACTCAAGCTGCTCTTGCAGAAATAGGCAGCAGTCCATTAAAAGATGGCATCCGAGGAACAGATTTATTAAAACGTCCTGAAGCAAATTATGCATTCGTTTCAGCCTTTGCACCATCTGAAGTGGAACTGAATGAAGAAGTAAAAGAACAAGTTGAAATTCAAGTGAAATATGAAGGATATATTGAGAAAGCTCTTCAACAAGTCGAAAAGCTGAAGAAAATGGAAGGCAAGAAGATTCCTGAGAACATCGATTATGATGCTATTTCAGGGATTGCAACAGAAGCAAAAGAAAAACTTAAAGAAGTTCGTCCGCTTTCAGTTGCCCAAGCTTCACGGATTTCAGGAGTAAATCCTGCTGATATATCAATTTTACTAGTGTATATAGAACATGGTAAGATAGCAAAAGTATAGATAATAAATCCTAGACATGCATGCCTACTTGGCAGTGCATGTCTACTATTAATTAGATGAGAGCCTTCGCAGCACTATGAAAGGGGAATAACATGAACGAAGAACAGTTTATGCAATCATTAAAAGAGCAAGGAATAGAGTTATCAGAGAAGCAAGTACAACAATTCCATTTATATTTTGAAACATTAGTCGAATGGAACGAAAAAATGAATTTAACTGCGATCACTGATCAACCTTCTGTTTATTTAAAGCATTTTTATGACTCGATTAGTGCTGCTTTTTATATAAACTTTAACGATATCGAATCACTCTGCGATGTAGGAGCCGGTGCTGGGTTTCCGAGTATCCCGATTAAAATTTGCTTCCCACATTTAAAGGTGACGATTGTTGATTCATTAAATAAGAGAATTCAATTTTTACATCACTTAAGCGATGTATTAGAACTAGAAAATATGCAATTTGTTCATTCTCGCGCTGAAGACTTTGGACAAATGGGGCAATACCGTGAAAAGTTTGATCTAGTAACTGCACGCGCAGTCGCACGGCTATCTGTATTGTCAGAGTTGTGCGCACCACTTGTAAAGAATGATGGCATTTTTGTTGCGATGAAAGCTGCCAGTGGTGAGGAAGAATTAACGGATGCTAAAAAGGCAATTCAAGTACTTGGCACTAAATTGATGGATCAATATAAATTTTCACTCCCAATAGAAAATAGCGAACGTACAATATATGTATTCAAAAAGATAAAAAGCACACCAAAAAAATATCCACGTAAGGCCGGTATGCCTAATAAATCTCCAATTCACTAGAAATGTTTCACATGAAACGAAAAAGGAATCTATCGTTTTTGATTAAAAGACACTATAATATAATTGGACATACTTACTTTTTGTATAATGTTAGAAAATATATATAGATAGATAGTCGCCTCTATTCTTCATCCATAATGGATTAAAGAAGGAAATATTGCTAAAAGGTGGTGCCAAGGGATGAAAAGTGCTTTTTCACGTTTTTTTGGAAGTGGTGAGAAAGTAGAAAACACCTCAAAAAACGAGGGTAGGGATAAAGAGACAGTTTCCAATATCCCCATTGATAAGATTAGCCCCAATCGATATCAACCCCGCACAATTTTTGATGATGCCAAGATTGAGGAATTAGCCCGGACAATTCATACGCATGGGGTAATTCAGCCAATAGTTGTTCGTAAATACGAAGAAGATAAATATGAGATTATCGCCGGCGAACGACGCTACCGCGCGATGAAATCATTAAACTGGTTAGAAGTGCCTGCTATTATTCGCGATATGAATGACAAGGAAACTGCTTCGGTTGCTTTAATTGAAAACTTGCAGCGAGAAGAACTGACTTCTATTGAAGAAGCTCAGGCTTACCAAAGACTTTTGGAGCTTCATGAGCTAACGCAGGAAGCGCTTGCTCAAAGATTAGGTAAAGGGCAATCAACGATTGCCAATAAACTGCGCCTATTAAAGCTGCCTCATTCGATTCAAGAGGCCATTTTAAAACGAGACATTTCCGAAAGGCATGCAAGAGCACTGGTGCCCATTAAAGATGAAGAATTGCAGCTTCAATTATTGGAAGAAATAGTTGAAAAAGGATATAACGTGAGGCAGTTGGAACAAAGAATTATTGAAATTGCCAATCCGATTGAAAAGGTAAAAAAACCTAAACCAAAACGTAAAGCGATTAGCAAAGACATCCGAATTGCCCTTAATACAATTCGACAATCTTTAACAATGGTAAATAAAACGGGGATTTCCGTGGAAACGGAAGAAGAAGAACACGACGAATTTTATCAAATTACTGTAAAGATACCAAAAAAGAAGAAATAGCCCATCAAAAACTCTTACTCTAGCAATAGAATAAGGGTTTTTGATTATTTAAGCTTTCTTTTACATAGTGAACTCAAACAATAGATTGCAGCCAAGTCCGCTGATAACAGCATATTCCCTTAAATATTCTCTATAAAAAATCAAGATAATGATTAACTGAGCCTTTTAAATTTTTGCATTTTACTCTTTTAAATTGGAGCCGAACACGTATTTTTTTGATAGAATGTAGAAAAAGGTATGTTTGTTACCCTCAATATGTTATTGAAAGCAGGTGCACCATGGGAAGAACAATAGCAATTGCAAACCAAAAAGGCGGCGTTGGCAAAACAACAACATCTGTAAACTTAAGCGCGTGCCTTGCTGAATTAGGAAAAAAGGTATTATTAATCGATATGGATCCGCAAGGAAATGCAACAAGTGGTGTAGGAGTCAATAAAGGGGAAGTAGAAAAGTGCATTTATGACGTACTTATTGATGATGAGCCTATACAAGAAGCTATTACCCAAACAAAAATGGAAAATCTCTATGTTGTGCCAGCTACGATAGCGCTCGCTGGGGCAGAAATTGAATTGGTTTCTACAATTTCGAGAGAAGTGCGTTTAAAGCATGCCATCGATCAACTGAAAAAAGAATATGATTTTATTATTATAGATTGTCCACCTTCTTTAGGTTTATTAACAATTAACTCACTTACAGCAGCAGATGCTATCTTAATCCCCGTGCAATGTGAATACTATGCGCTTGAAGGTTTAAGCCAATTGTTGTCTACTATACGTTTAGTCCAAAAGCATTTGAATAACAATCTTGTCATTGATGGAGTTTTGTTGACAATGCTAGATGCCCGTACGAATTTGGGGCTTCAAGTAATTGAAGAAGTAAAAAAGTATTTTCAAGACAAAGTATACAAAACAATCGTGCCAAGGAATGTACGTTTAAGTGAAGCTCCGAGCCATGGTGAACCTATCATTATATATGATCGCAAATCACGTGGAGCTGAAGTTTATATGGAGTTGGCGAGAGAGGTGATTAAGAATGGCTAAAGGATTAGGCAAAGGTTTGGGCGCGCTTTTTCAAGAACAAGATTTATCTGAAAGAGATCAAGTAACGCAAATCTCTATCAAAGATATCAGAGCAAATCCTTTTCAACCTCGTAAGATATTTGATCAATCCGCATTAGAGGAGCTAGCTCAATCAATAAAGGAACATGGTATCCTACAGCCGATTATAGTAAGGAAGAAAAGAGTTAAATATGAAATTGTTGTAGGCGAACGACGCTTCCGCGCAGCCCAATTGGCAGGACTGGTAGAAGTGCCTGCTGTTATCCGTGAGTTAGACGATGCACAAATGATGGAGTTGGCCATTTTAGAGAATCTTCAACGAGAAGATTTATCGCCAATTGAAGAAGCAGAAGCGTACCAAAGTTTATTGGAGGCTCTAAAGCTGACACAAGATCAGTTGTCTCAACGATTGGGAAAAAGCCGTCCTCATATTGCCAATCATATACGATTGCTGTCACTACCAAAAGATATTCAGCAATATATCAATGATGGTGCCTTAACAATGGGACATGGAAGAACGTTATTAGGATTGAAAAATAAAAAGCAAATACCTCTTGTGGCAGAAAAGGTCATAAAGCAACATCTTAATGTCCGCCAATTGGAAGAGCTTGTTCAATCTCTTAATGAGGATGTTTCACGTGAAACAAAAAACAAAGGAAAGAAAGATATATTCCTAGAAGAAAAAGAATCGCAGCTACGGGATTATTTTGGCACGAATGTTTTAATCAAAAAAACAAAAAATAAAGGTAAAATTGAAATTGAGTTCTTCTCAGAAGATGATTTAGAACGCATATTAGAATTACTAGAGGATTGAGAGGATGTTCATTGGTATTATTAGGTACATTAGTGGATGCGCTATTAATCATCATAGGAACGATCATTGGTAGGTTCCTGCAAGGCATCCCTGATAAAATGAAAGAAGCTGTCATGCAAGTAATAGGGCTATCGGTAATACTGATGGGCATTCAAATGGGAATTAAAAGTAACAACTTTATTATTGTTATTGTTAGCCTTGTTATTGGCACGTTATTGGGCGAGTGGATTGACCTGGACTTGCAGTTAAATCGATTCGGAAGATGGATCGAAAGTAAAATCAGCAAAAAAGGCGATAATGGAGATATCGCCCAAGCATTTATAACAAGTACATTAATCTTCGCGATAGGCTCTATGTCTATCTTAGGGGCGCTAGACAGTGGATTAAGAAACGATCATTCTGTTCTAGTAACAAAGGGAATTATTGACGGATTTACTGCGATATTCCTAGCATCCACGTTAGGTATCGGTGTGATTTTGGGTGCTGTGTCAGTCTTTATATACGAAGGAGTCATCGCCGTATTTGCTGGCCAAATTAGCCGCTTTGTACCCGCTGACGTTTTAGATACATTTGTTCAACAGCTCACAGCTACTGGGGGAGCTATGATTATAGCCATTGGATTAAGCATGATGGGACTTGCTAAAATTCGCATTGCCAATATGCTTCCGGCTATTTTAATTGTGGCTCTCATAGTGACGCTGATGCACTTTTTTTAATGAATGGCGATGCCATGCAAGATACAAGGCACGGGCGATTCGGTTGCTCATTTCATAGGTGATATTGAGTCTTGTTGTTTGCAATATAGTGTGTTCCATGAAGCCGCCAAAGTTGACGATTCCCTTAATTGAGACGTCTCCTATTGGTGGCAATTCTTTTTTTACAGCCTTTCCGGGAAGCAAAGGTCCAGGTTGGAAAAGAATTTCTCCGATTCGTTTTTGATCACCAAGGCATGCATCAATTGCTACTACAAAAGGTGGTACCTTGTGATTTTCAAATGAATCTACTGTTTGAGATAAATTCAGTGCGTGAAGCGGTTCTTCTAATGAACCAATGATTTTATAAGGAAATGATACAAAGTTTGACAGGATACTGCCGGTTAAAGGGCCTAATGCATCTCCTGTAGAACGATCAGATCCAATACAGCAAAATACGAGATTTTCATGATGGAATGGTATATGCTCTAATAGAAATGAACTCAACCGCCAAGTGGCGCCAGAGTCTTCATAATGCAATGCGTATGAGAATGCCGAATTAGATATAGGGAGTGTCATAGGTAATCTCACTTTCTCTTTTTTCAGCAGTATACGTATATTCGAAACTTTTTATACTAAAGGAGACATATAATTGAGTTTACAAAAGTTTTTTAGTAATCCTACAGAAGAGTTAACCAAACTTTTGCATAATGAGGAATTTTGGGAAAACATAGGATGGGGCACAATTAGAATTGTTACAATCGCTATCTTATCCATGATACTTGTGCGAATTGCTAAAATAGCCATAACTAAGTTTTTCAACCTACGTATAAATGGTCCTATTGCTTTAAATCCTACAGCAGAACGAAGATATAGAACCATTTTACGGCTATTACAAAGCATCATCTCATATGCTGTATACTTTTCAGCTATTATAGCTATTCTCTCAGTTATGCATATTAAAGTAGCTGGTTTGCTGGCAGGTGCTGGGATCGTCGGTTTAGCAGTAGGGTTTGGCGCACAGAGTTTGGTAAAGGATGTCATCACCGGATTCTTCATTATTTTTGAAGACCAATTCGGCGTTGGCGACTATATCAAAATTTCAGCTGTTGAAGGTACCGTCATAGAAATTGGGCTGCGGACAACCAAAATTAAGGGGGGCGCAGGTGAAATCAATATTATACCGAACGGGACTATTTCAGAGGTTGTGAATTATTCTATCAATAATTCAGTGGCTGTAATTGATGTCAGCATTGCTTATAATAATGATATAGCCAAGGCGGAAAGTTTAATAGAAGAATACTTGAGCAAACTGCCTTCCAATCACGAAGAGATTGTGACTGAGCCCACGCTGCTAGGGGTCCAAAATGTAGCAGGTGGCGAAGTGACTTTGCGAATTACAGTAGAAACGTTACCAATGCAACATTTTGCTGTATCTCGAATGATTCGAAGAGATATTAAAGAAATATTTGATACGTACCATATAGAAATTCCTTTCCCTAAAATGATGGTTTATGAAAGGAATATGAATAGAACGGAGGAAGGTGAGTAAAAGTGGAAAAAAAGCTATACGAGATGAATGATATAGTAGAAATGAAAAAACAGCATCCTTGCGGGACAAATAGATGGAAGATTATCCGAATGGGCGCAGATATCCGTGTGAAGTGTGAAGGTTGTCAGCACAGCGTTATGATTCCACGGCGTGAATTTGAGAAAAAGATGAAAAAGGTATTAGTTCAGGCGAATCCAACAGAAGCCTATGAAAATTAGACATTTGATAAATGAATATCTATAATAGACAGGTTGAATATGAATTTTTGAACGTATAGGGAAAGGTAGTGGGAAAATGGCTTTAACAGCAGGGATTGTAGGATTGCCAAACGTAGGAAAATCCACTTTATTTAATGCGATTACAAAAGCAGGAGCACTTGCAGCAAACTATCCATTCGCAACGATTGACCCGAACGTAGGGATTGTAGAAGTGCCAGATGCGCGTCTTGATGAATTAACAAAATTAGTCCAACCAAAGAAAACAGTACCCACAGCATTTGAATTCACTGATATAGCAGGTATTGTAAAAGGTGCCAGCAAAGGCGAAGGTCTAGGAAATAAATTCTTGGCACATATTCGTGAAGTGGATGCAATTACGCAAGTAGTTCGCTGTTTCGAAGATGAAAATATTACGCATGTTGCTGGAAAGGTAGATCCTATTAGCGATATTGAAGTAATTAATCTAGAGCTTATTCTTGCTGACTTAGAATCGGTTGATAAACGATATGCAAAAGTAGAAAAATTAGCTCGCCAAAAAGATAAAGAAGCAATGGTGGAAGCGCCGGTTTTAGAAAAAGTTAAAGAAGCTTTCGCAAACGAAAAACCTGCACGTTCAGTTGATTTATCGGATGAGGAATTAAAGATCATCAAAAGTTTAAATTTACTAACGCTAAAACCAATGCTTTACGTAGCTAACGTTTCAGAAGATGAAGTAGCGGATGTAAGCAACAATCAATACGTACAAACAGTACGTGATTATGCTGCAAAAGAAGGTGCAGAGGTAATCGTTGTTTGTGCGAAAATTGAAGAAGAAATTGCTGTGTTGGACGATGAAGAAAAAGCTATGTTTTTAGAAGAACTAGGCATTGAAGAATCTGGTCTAGATCAGTTAATCAAAGCTTCTTATAGCTTGCTAGGCCTAGCCACTTACTTTACAGCAGGTGTCCAAGAAGTAAGAGCTTGGACTTTCCGCAAAGGTATGAAAGCTCCGCAATGTGCGGGCGTCATCCACTCTGACTTCGAGCGTGGATTTATCCGTGCTGAAACTGTTTCTTATGATGATTTAATGCAATACGGTTCTATGAGTGCAGCAAAAGAAGCTGGCCGTGTCCGTCTTGAAGGAAAAGAGTATGTTGTACAAGATGGCGACATTATGCTATTCCGCTTTAATGTATAGTTGATAATTAGAACCATGTGATGCATTAGACATTACATGGTTTTTTATTTACTTAATCTATGAAGACATGAAATATACACAATAATTCTACTCAATAGTTGTCCAAAGCAATCTCTTGTGGTACAATATATTGATGTGAGTAGTAAATATTACTAACTCCTTGCCAAGTGACATTCATTTGGCCAAAGTCCATAAGGAGGTGCTTATAAATGAGAGCATATGAATTAATGTACATTATCCGTCCAAACATCGAAGAAGAAGCTAAAAAGGCTTTAGTTGAACGTTTCGACGAAATCCTAACTTCTAACGGAGCAGAAATCATCGAATCAAAAGATTGGGGCAAACGCCGTCTTGCTTATGAAATCGAAGACTTCCGTGAAGGTTACTATCAAATCGTAAAAGCTAACGCTGATACAAAAGCGATCGACGAATACACTCGTTTAGCTAACATCAGCGAAGATATCATTCGCCATATCGCAGTTCGCGAAGAAGAAAAATAATTAATTATAAATAAAAAAGCAGAGAAGGGGGTTGAATTCTGATGATTAACCGTGTCGTATTAGTCGGAAGGCTAACAAAAGATCCGGAACTTCGCTACACACCAAATGGTGTAGCAGTTGCTCGTTTTACATTAGCTGTGAATAGAACATTTTCTAATCAACAAGGTGAAAAGCAAGCCGACTTCATCAACTGTGTTGTTTGGCGTAAACAAGCTGAAAATACTGCAAACTTCTTGCATAAAGGAAGCCTTGCAGGGATTGAAGGCCGTATCCAAACAGGCAGTTTTGAAGGTCAAGACGGCAAGCGCGTATACACAACAGAAGTGGTGGCAGATAGTGTCCAATTCTTAGAACCACGAAGTGCAACTGGAGATCGTCCGGCACCAAGCCAATCGTATGGCGGTCAATCGTCTTACGGTGGTGGCAGCCAATATGGCAGTGCTTCTCAAGAAGGGAATTATCAACAGCCATCATATCAACAGAATCACTCACCTAATCAGCAAAACTATACACGTGTAGATGAAGATCCATTTGCGCCAATGAATAACAATGGCGGAGGGAAAGTTGACGTAACAGAAGACGACCTTCCATTCTAGCAAGAGATTACCACACGTTAATACAAAATGATTATGAGGAGGGACTACACAATGGCACCACGTAGAGGAGGCCGCAAACGCCGTAAAGTTTGCTATTTCACTTCTAATAACATCAAACACATCGATTATAAAGATGTTGATTTGCTAAAAAAATTCATCTCTGAGCGCGGAAAAATTCTTCCACGCCGTGTGACTGGTACAAGCGCTAAATACCAACGTAAACTTACATCAGCAATCAAAGTTGCTCGTGTAATGGCTTTACTACCATTCACTGCAGAAGATAAATAATAAATGTTAAAAGACTAGCTTATGCTAGTCTTTTTTTATCGATATAAAGCTTAATTTCTTTATTTGTTTAAGCCATCTAAGTAGTACTAGCAAGCCGCTAAAAAATCTTTTGGTTATTATTTATCCAGCTGGGGAACAAGAGGATTCTTACATTTTTTATAAGTGTAATGATTGCTGTTTCAATTAAGGTTGGTGGAGAGCTAGATACCCCTTGTGCTTTTGTTTGCAACCACGAAACATGGTACAATAGTAAGATGAAATAGTAGATTGTCTATAAGAAAAGGAAGGTTATAAATGCCGGAAAACAAGACAAGAAGATTGACACAGGGCGCAATGATGATTGCGTTGTTTACAATATTATTAGCTATTTCAACCTACGTGCCTCTCATCAATATTGTAACAGTTTGGTTCGTGCCACTGCCTTTAGCATGGTATGCAGCAAAGTACGAAAGTAAATTTTCGTTAGCAGCTATTGCAATCAGTATTATTCTGTCCCTTTTAATTGGTGGCCTCTTAGCGCTTCCACAGGCTATTTTATTTGGCATTGTTGCTTTTATAGTGGGATATGGCATACGCAAACAGAAGAGCAAGGGATTCTTATTTTTATCAACTTCTTTAGCATCATTAGTTGTAATTTCCGTTGAATATGTGATTGCTGTACGCTTTTTTCATATGGATTTTATAAAACAAATGATTGAAACTGCAAGAAAAAGCTATGAAAAATCAAATGAATTGACTAAGGCAATGACTGGACAAGCACCGCTTTCCAGTGAACAGATCGAAACGATGATTAATACAATACAGATAAGCATGCCTACACTAATCATCTTGTGCGTATTTGCATTTGCTTGGTTAATGATTTCGGTTCAGCTACCTGTATTGCGTAGATTGGGCTTAAATGCACCCAAATTTAAGCCGTTCAAAGACTTGCGTTTACCTCGAGCTATGTTATGGTATTATCTTGCTGTCTTAGCAATAACATTGTTTATCAAGCCAGCAGAAGGAACATTTCTTTATGTCATAGTACTAAATCTATCCTTTCTTCTAACCATTTTGTTTTTGATTCAAGGAATATCCTTTATTCATTTCATCATAAATCAAAAAGGTTGGCCGAAGTGGACAGCAGTTGTCGCTACAATCTTGGCTTTTCCGTTAAGTTCATTTGTCACTTTGATAGGAATTGCTGATTTAGGCTTTCAACTGCGCGAGCTAATAAGTGACATGACAAGAAAATAAGGAGTTGGGATTTATGGGTTCTCTTTTTAGAAAAAGACCAATACGTTATCCTCTTTTAATGCTGTCGCTGCTTGGCTTAGCAAGTATAGTTATTTGCTTAATGTGGAATGCATTGATCGGCATCCTTTATGGTTTAATCCTTATCCTTGTTTTTATCCTTGCTTGGAAGGCTGAAATGGATACCTATAAGGAAACAGAAAAGCATATTGAGATGCTTTCATACCGCTTGAAAAAAGTGGGCGAAGAGGCGTTGCTTGAGATGCCAATCGGGATTGTACTGGTTGGGGATGAGTATGAGATAGAATGGTGCAACCCGTATATGCACGAAATTTTAAATAAAGAGTCATTGATCGGAGAAGATTTGTTTTCCTTATCAGATGATTTTTATACATTGATCAAGCATGAGGACTCTAACGAATTAAATTTAACGTTAAATGAACGCAAATACAGGGCTTATTATAGATCAGAGGAAAAACTAATTTACTTCTTTGATATTACGGAACAAGTAGAAATCGAAGAGTTATATAATGAAGACCGCACAGTGATTGCCATCCTGTTTGTTGATAACTATGACGAAATTACACAAGGGATGGATGACCAAACGCGTAGCCAGACAAATTCTCTTGTGACTTCGCTAGTTAATAACTGGAGCAATGCGAACGGTATTTTCCTGAAAAGAATTGCTGCGGACCGTTTTATAGCTATATTGAATGAGTCCATTTTACAAGAACTAGAGAAAAAACGTTTTTCAATTCTTGATGATATACGAGAAATTACAGCTCAGCAAAATTTGTCGTTAACGTTAAGTATTGGAGTAGGGGCAAGCTCGACATCACTTATAGAATTAGGAGAGTTAGCGCAGTCCAGTTTAGACCTAGTTTTAGGTCGCGGTGGCGACCAGGTAGCAATTAAAGAAGCGAATGGTAAAGTAAGATTCTATGGCGGTAAGACGAATCCCGTTGAAAAACGCACGAGAGTCCGTGCAAGGGTTATTTCACATGCTTTGCGTGATTTAATCCAAGGCAGTGACCAAATTTTCGTTATGGGTCACAAGATGCCCGATATGGATGCGATTGGCGCGGCTATTGGTGTGAGAAAGATGGCCGATATGAACGGGGTTAAAGGATATGTTGTCGTTGATTTTGACAATATAGACAATAGCATTAATCGTCTTATGCAGTTGGTAAAAGAGAAATCAGACTTATATAACCGTTTTATTACACCAGAGCTTGCGATTGATAAGATGACAGAGAAGTCTCTGCTTATTATAGTGGATACACATAAGCCAAGCATGACGATAGAGGCAAAGCTATTAAACAAAACAGACAAAGTCGTTGTGATTGACCATCACCGTCGGGGTGAAGAATTTGTTAAAAGTCCGATGCTAGTCTACATGGAGCCATATGCATCTTCTACTGCAGAGCTAGTGACCGAATTACTAGAATATCAGCCGAAAGATGATAAAATATCTATGTTGGAGGCGACAGCCTTATTAGCGGGTATTATAGTGGATACCAAGAGCTTTACATTGCGTACAGGTGCTAGAACTTTTGAGGCAGCTTCGTACTTGCGTACAAATGGGGCAGATACGGTACTCGTCCAACGATTGTTAAAAGAAGATATTACAACCTATATTGAACGCTCCAAAATCGTGCAGACAGCAGAGTTTTACCATGAAGGATTGGCGATTGCTCGTGGTGATGATGATCAAATCTATAACTCTGTATTAATTGCGCAGACAGCGGATATTTTGTTGACGATGAAAGACATTTCAGCCTCATTCGTTATTGCACATCGTAGTGATGGCAGAATTGGCATTAGCGCCCGCTCGTTAGGTGAAATGAATGTTCAGCTAGTAATGGAAGAACTCGGTGGAGGCGGACATCTGACAAACGCAGCATGCCAATTAGAAGCAGATACGATTGATGAAGCAATAGAACGACTAAAAGTAGCTATAGATAAAGTAATAGAAGGGGGAAAAGAATCATGAAAGTGATCTTTTTAAAAGATGTAAAAGGGCAAGGAAAAAAAGGTGAAACAAAAGAAGTGTCAGATGGTTATGCACGTAACGTACTTTTGAAGCAAAAAAGTGCTGTTGAAGCAACTCCAGCTGCACTAGCTCAATTGAATGCACAAAATAAACGTGCTGCCCTTGATGCAGCCCAAGAATTAGAAGACGCAAAAGCATTAAAGGAAAAATTAGAGGGCTTAACAGTTGAATTAACAGCTAAACCAGGAAAAGATGGCCGATTATTTGGTTCTATTACGTCTAAACAAATTGTAGAACAGCTACAAAAAGACTTTGGCATCAAAATCGATAAAAGAAAAATGGAAATGAAAGATGCAATTCGTACATTAGGCGTAACGAAAGTTCCTGTTAAGCTTCATCATGAAGTATCTGCTGCATTGAAAGTACATGTTGCAGAACAAGAATAAGGGAGAGACAGTATGAACGATCCACAATTGGACCGCATTCCACCGCACAATCAAGAAGCTGAACAATCCGTAATTGGCGCTATTTTTCTTGAGCCGCAAGCTTTGATTACCGCTTCAGAAGTACTGTTACCGGAAGATTTTTATCGTACGGCACACCAAATGATTTTCCAAACAATGTTGCGCTTAAGCGACCAAGGAAAAGCGATTGATGTTATTACGGTAACAGAAGAGTTATCTTCGCATAATGAGCTTGAGGATATTGGCGGTATTTCTTATATTACGGAAATTGCGAATGCTGTCCCAACAGCAGCCAATGTCAGCTACTACGCTCATATCGTTTCAGAAAAGGCGTTGCTTCGCCGTTTAATACGCGTGGCAACCAAAATAGTCGAAGATGGCTATACACGTGAAGATGAAGTAGACGCACTTCTTGCTGAAGCAGAGAGCAAAGTTATGGAAGTAGCCAATCGAAAGAATGCCGGTGACTTCAAACATGTCAAAGACGTGCTTGTTGAGACATATGCCAATGTGGAGAAACTTCAAAATCGCCAAGGTGATATCACGGGAATCCCAACAGGTTTCCGTGATTTAGACCGTCTAACAGCAGGATTCCAGCGAGGAGATTTAATCATCGTTGCTGCGCGTCCTTCAGTAGGGAAAACCGCCTTTGCATTAAATGTGGCACAAGCTGTCGGTACTTTAACCGAGGAGAATGTTGCTATTTTCTCTTTGGAAATGGGTGCTGAACAGCTTGTCATGCGTATGCTGTGTGCAGAGGGTAATATCGACGCACAAGTCTTACGGACAGGCGCTCTCAATTCAGAAGACTGGCGAAAGCTTACGATGGCGACAGGTACATTATCCAGAGCAGGCATCTATATCGATGATGCAGCTGGTGTACGTGTAAGTGAAATACGTGCCAAATGTCGTCGTCTTAAACAAGAACAAGGGCTTGGCATGATTTTGATCGACTACTTACAATTGATTCAAGGCAGCGGTGGAGCAGGCCAAAATAGACAACAAGAAGTATCAGAAATATCTCGTTCACTAAAAGCATTGGCACGTGAGTTGGAAGTGCCTGTTATTGCGCTATCCCAATTATCTCGTGGTGTTGAACAGCGACAAGATAAACGTCCAATGATGAGTGACTTACGGGAGTCTGGAAGTATTGAGCAGGATGCGGATATCGTAGCATTCCTATACCGTGAAGATTATTATGATAAAGAGACAGAAGACGCCAATACAATTGAAATTATCGTTGCCAAACAGCGTAATGGCCCGACAGATACGGTGAAGTTGGCATTTAAAAAAGAATACAATAAATTTGTTAGCGTAGATTGGACAGCAGACGTACCTGCTGGCTTTTAGTTGTGAGAGCATTACATTTAATGCTCTTTTTTTTATTGCCAGAATGAGTAGCTAGTCTTGGAGCAAGAAAAGGAAGGAATTCTATGCAAAACGGAACTAACAATCTATTGAGGTAATATTACCCAAAGTCTATAACTTTACTATTAAAAAAACGAACATTGTAGTCTGACTTCTATTACATGTTCGTATATTTTAGCCATCTTGTATTGACTTGGCCTATTTTCGTTGTTACAATAAGTCTGTTTGAATCAGGGTGCAATGAATGTGCCTGACGGAGGTGCTGATTATGACATCAGTTGTAGTAGTAGGAACACAATGGGGAGACGAAGGAAAAGGGAAAATTACCGACTTCTTATCGAAAGAAGCTGAAGCCATCGCCCGCTATTCTGGTGGTGATAATGCAGGCCATACAATCCAATTTGAAGGGGAAACGTATAAATTGCATTTAATCCCTTCAGGCATTTTTTATAAAGAAAAAATGTCCATTATGGGGAATGGCATGGTAATCAACCCCAAATCACTTGTTGAAGAATTAAAAGGGCTACAAGAAAGAGGCGTAAGCACAGAGAATTTACGCATCTCAAATCGCGCTCACGTTATTCTGCCGTATCATATTTACCAAGATAAAGTAGATGAGGAAGCCCGCGGTGACCAAAAAATTGGAACAACCTGCAAAGGAATTGGCCCATGTTATATAGATAAGGTACAGCGAATTGGTATCCGTATCGCAGATCTACTAGATAAAAAAGTATTCGAAGAGAAGTTACGTACAAACTTAGAAATGAAAAACCGTCTTTTTGAAAAATTCTATGGTGTAGAACCTTTGAAATTTGAAGATATTTTTGAAGCGTTTTACCAATATGGTCAAGAAATTGCTCAGTATGTAACAGATACATCTAAGATTCTTAGCGATGTGCTAGAAGAGGGCAATAAGGTACTATTTGAGGGTGCGCAAGGCGTTATGCTGGATGTAGACCATGGCACATATCCATATGTCACTTCATCCAATCCAGTTGCTGGTGGCGTTGCAACAGGTGCTGGCGTAGGTCCGTCACAAGTAAACCGTGTGATCGGTGTAAGTAAAGCTTATACTTCACGCGTAGGAGATGGCCCGTTCCCAACTGAATTATTTGATGAAATTGGCCAACAAATTCGTGAAGTTGGACGAGAATATGGTACAACAACAGGCCGTCCACGCCGAGTAGGCTGGTTTGACTCCGTAGTTGTCCGCCATTCTCGCCGCGTATCAGGTATTACAGATTTAGCATTAAACTCAATCGATGTGTTAACTGGTCTTGAAACTGTAAAGATCTGTACAGCGTATGAATATAATGGTGAAATTATTACAGAATACCCTGCAACTCTTCACGCAATTGAAGGCTGCAAACCAATCTACGAAGAGCTTCCTGGATGGACAGAAGATGTCACAGGATGCAAAACGCTAGATGAATTACCTGAGAACGCAAGAAA
This sequence comes from Rummeliibacillus sp. TYF-LIM-RU47, assembly GCF_008638315.1. Classification (NCBI taxonomy): domain Bacteria; kingdom Bacillati; phylum Bacillota; class Bacilli; order Caryophanales; family Caryophanaceae; genus Rummeliibacillus; species Rummeliibacillus sp. TYF-LIM-RU47. The sequence continues at coordinate 31,464 of NZ_VVIR01000004.1, forward strand.
CTATGTAAAACGTGTAAGTGAACTAACTGGTATTCGCATTGCAACATTCTCAGTGGGACCAGATCGTGATCAAACTAATGTACTGCTTAATGTGTGGGACGCGTAATTCTAGCCCATCATATAAAAGTCAAAAGGCAATCCCATCTTTTCGAGGGATTGCCTTTTATTAATGGATATCTTTCTTCTTAAAACGTCCTCCACGCACTTCAGCAATATTGCCAATCGCAAGAAAGGCATGTTCGTCAAGTTCGCTAACAATCGTTGTGAGCTTTGATTCTTCTAAACGCGTGATCACTGTAAAGATCACTTTCTTCGTGTCTCCTGTATAAGCGCCCTCGCCATTTAGATAGGTAACGCCACGGCCCAAACGGTCAATAATTGCTTGCCCGATTTCATCGTATTCATCGCTGATAATATAGACAGCCTTCGATTCGTCGAGACCCTGAATGGTAATATCAATCATTTTGTAAGCAATAAAGTAGGCTAGCCCTGAATACATAGCTTGTTCCCATGTGAATACAAATCCGGCTACTGTGAAGATAATGAGGTTAAAGAACATGATGATTTCGCCTACGGAGAATGGGAGTTTTTTATTGAAAAGTATAGCTAATACCTCTGTACCATCAAGTGAACCGCCTGATCGAATGACAAGGCCGACTCCGATACCAAGGATAATTCCTCCGAAAACAGTGGATAGCAGCAAATCTTGGGTAACGGGTTTTACATGTTCCAAGAGAAGTGTTGCGACAGATAAAGTAGTAATACCGAGTGCAGTTGATAATGCGAATGTTTTCCCAATTTGCTTATAACCGAGGAAAATAAAAGGGATATTAAGGAGGAAAATAAATACGCCTAGTGGCAGATGAGTTAAATGGGAAATAATTATAGAAACGCCGACAATGCCTCCGTCTAAAATGTTGTTGGGAACGAGGAATAGGCTAAGTGCAATAGCAGTTATGCATGCACCAATGATGACCATAATAGTTCTTTGTGCCAGCCTCTTTTTGGACTGTGTTTTCTTCAGTTTATTTACTTCTATGCCCTTTGGCAAAACCGGCTGCTGTTTCTGTCGGTTTGCATCACTCATAAAATCTCTCCAATCTTTTTGTAGAATAATAGTTTAACAAGACTTACAAATAGCAAGATCCTTGGCGAAGAATTGGCTAATCGTAATTTTAAGCCATAGACCTATTCATCCGTAAAGCCCAATTAGTTCCACTAATAACCAAATGAGACAAATTATCATCCTTTTAGCAAAGCGTCACCCTATATCTCTATAATATCGGAAAATTCGGGTTTTAAGAAGTGAAAAGCATGGCTTTGTTAAAACTTTTAAAAAGAAATGCATATTATAGGAGAAATGTAGGGGATAAAATAAGCCCTTATGACCGTTCTAAATCTCAATGAAAATAGCTGAAGTATGGTAAAATTAAATAGGACATATAGTCGATGTGTCGATTCATAGCGAAATTATTCCCCAGGAAATGTCGAAGGGGGTTTTTAAAGATGCAACGCAAACTTAAGAATGGTAGAGTATTGATAGAATAGAAAAAGACCGGAGTAAGGAAGGGGAATATATATTGGATAAGACGATTTTAGTAGTGGACGATGAAAAGCCAATCGCAGATATATTGCAATTTAATTTAATTAAGGAAGGCTATAAAGTTGTCTGTGCATATGATGGAGATGAAGCATTAAAAAAGGTAGAGGAAATTAAACCTGATTTAATGCTTTTAGATATTATGTTGCCAAAAAGAGATGGTATGGAAGTATGTCGTGAAGTACGAAAAAAATATGACCTGCCAATCATTATGCTGACAGCGAAAGATTCAGAGATTGATAAGGTACTAGGTTTAGAGCTTGGTGCTGATGATTATGTGACTAAACCTTTTAGCACACGAGAATTGATTGCAAGAGTGAAAGCAAATATGCGTAGACACCAAACTGTGGCAGTAGCTGAAGAAGCAGTTGAAGAGAACAATGATATCGTAGTAGGATCGCTTGTCATTCAGCCAGATGCATACCTTGTATTAAAAAGAGATGAAGCAATTGAATTAACACACCGTGAGTTTGAGTTGCTTCATTACTTGGCTAAGCATATCGGACAAGTTATGACGCGCGAGCACTTACTACAAACTGTTTGGGGCTATGATTACTTTGGAGACGTCCGCACAGTAGATGTGACCATTCGTCGACTTCGTGAAAAAATTGAAGATAACCCGAGTCATCCAGCATGGATTGTCACTCGCCGAGGCGTTGGCTATTATTTAAGAAATCCTGAACAGGAGTAAAAGAACATGCAAAAGGTCCGTTTTTTTAAATCAGTCCAAGTTAAACTAGTTCTGATTTATGTATTACTCATCCTTATTGCAATGCAAATTATAGGGCTTTATTTTGCAAAGGAATTGGAACAAAACTTAAAAAAGAGCTTTGAAACTTCAGTTACTGACCGTTTGACACTTGTTAACTTTAGCGTTAAAGAAGAATTGTTAAAGGAACGAACGGATAGTGATCCAACGCTTGAACAAAGCTTAAAAAGTATTGTAGATTTATCCTCCGATGATATTAAAGAAATTAGAGTTATAGATCCGCGTTACCGAATCCTTGCTTCCTCTGATAAGAGCAATCAGTCTATTGTCGGTCAACGAGAAATGGATTCACTTGTAAGGCAATCTATCACAACACAAACGCGCTATGCCAAAATTGCATTAGATGAAAAGACACGCAAAAGAATTTGGGTAGTGGCCACTCCAATCATGTCAAATGGAAAGGCTAATGGCAAAGAAATTGGAACCGTTTATGTAAAGGCAAACATTGAACGGATTTTTGAGCAAATGAATGATATTAACCAAATCCTTGCAGCCGGAACTGCATTAGCTTTAGCCATAACAATTGTGCTTGGAATTTTCATTGCCAGAACTATTACAAAGCCAATTTCCGATATGCGAAGACAAGCGCAAGCAATGGCCAGAGGAAATTTCTCAAGGAAGGTTAAAGTATATGGCAACGATGAAATAGGTCAATTAGCTATTGCCTTCAATCATTTGACCAATCGTCTTCAAGAAGCGCAGTCAACTACTGAAGGTGAGAGAAGAAAGCTTGCCTCCATCCTTACGAATATGACGGATGGCGTTATTGCGACTGATCGGAAGGGGAAAATTATATTAATCAACTCACCAGCTGAAAAACTGTTAAATAGCGGTCATAATGAGTTAATGGGAAGACCATTGGTTTCCGTATTAGGTTTGGAGAAACAATATACATTTGAGGATTTAATCCACATGAAGGATGCAATCAACCTTGATTTTAGTTTCTCAGAGCGTCCATATATTTGGCGTGCTAATTTTTCTGTAATACAGAAGGAAACTGGCTTTGTGAACGGTTTGATTACAGTTCTGCATGATATTACAGAACAAGAAAAGATTGATATGGAACGGCGCGAGTTTGTGTCTAATGTATCTCATGAATTGCGTACGCCACTTACAACGATGCGAAGTTACTTAGAAGCATTGACAGAAGGGGCTTGGCAAAATAAAGAGATTGCCCCGCACTTTTTGCATGTCACACAAACTGAGACGGAGCGAATGATTCGTCTGGTAACAGACTTATTGCAGCTTTCCCATATGGATAGCAGAGAATATGAGATCAACGCTGATATTGTGGACTTTAATCGATTCTTCAACAGCATTATTGACCGTTTTGAAATGGCAAAATCGAAGAACGTTGAATTTATACGATTATTGCCTTCTGTTTCATACTATGTAGAAATCGATACAGATAAGATTACTCAAGTTATTGATAATATTATCTCCAATGCATTGAAATATTCGCCCGATGGCGGCAATATTCGCTTTGGCATGAAAGCAAATGACGGTATTTTAACTGTCATGATTTCAGATGATGGAATGGGTATTCCGAAAGATAATGTTGACCGTATCTTTGACCGTTTTTATCGTGTAGATAGGGCACGGGCACGATCTATGGGTGGAACAGGGCTTGGCCTTGCTATTTCTCGGGAAATGATTGTAGCGCATGGCGGGAAAATATGGGCAGAGAGTGAAGAGGGAGTAGGTACAACCATTTTCTTCACATTGCCATATGAAGAGGATGAGGCAGGTGAGTGGGATTGAAATATATCGAGCAGATTAAATCACTTTTACTCTTCGTCTTAGTCTTTTTAAGCATTACATTGACGTTTTCCATTTGGACATACAAACCAGACTATGACCCACTTGAAAAACAAAAACCGCCGCTGAATGTTTCTTTTGAAAAGAAACAACAGCTGGCTGATGTCGTTAAACCATATCGTATGGTCTTCCACGAGAAGGATACGTGGCGCGGCACAGATCGGTATGAAGAAATGAAAAACATGCTGAATCGAATGCATCGTTGGCGTATCTCTAATATGACTTTAGTAAGCAAAAATGCGAATGCCTATAAGGTGAATCAATTAATGAGAGATGCAGATAACTTCACACTATTTTTCCCTGCAGAAGTGCCCTATGCCATCTTCCAAAATATTTTGCCGACTGTCGATGAACAGCCTAAAAATCTTTCATTTAATAAAATGATTTTAGATTGGGAGCGCATAGACGACTCAGATGAACTTATTGTTTTCTTCGCCAATACTACTAATGGTCAGCTTTACAAAGCAAAGGTACATGTAGATAGCCAAGATGACTTTTATAAATATATTATAGACAAATCTCATTCTCTTGAACGTTATATTGCGTACGCAAGGGAAAGAGGAAATACACTGTATTTACCTGCACAAGAGGAGAAGGTTATGCAGTATACGTATTTAAGCTCTTCTTCCTCTATTGATAAGTTTAAAAATGCATTATTTACAATGCCTAAAAGAGTTAAAAGCAGTATTGATGATACAAACTTTAAAGAGAATTATACGGATGGCGTTTCCATGATGACGGTTAATACAAGTAAAAAAACCTTGGATTACGTTGATGCTAATGCTGTAGACAACTTAGAAAAGACAAATAAATCTAGCCTTATCTTGAATACATTCAATTTTATTAATGAACATGGTGGATGGACAGGCGATTTCCGCTATGAAGATGTTGATACTTCAAACAACAAAATTATGTATCAGCTATATGTGAAAGACTATATGGTATATACTGACGCATCTATCACCTCTACAGCAATTGAGACTGTATGGGGAGAAACACGGATTGCTCGTTATATACGTCCTTATTACAAGCTTGTCTCTGTCCCTGAAAACGAAACCGTTATGATAGAGAGTGGCGAAAGAGCCATTGAGGAAATAAGCAAACAAGATGGTGTCGATATAAATGATGTGGAAGAAATAAGGCCGGGTTATTATTTATCTACGAATGAACGTCCAAATGTCTTTATACTCAAGCCTACTTGGTTTTACTTTATCAATGGCAAGTGGAAGTCTCTACCTCTAGTGCCGAGTGCAGGAGGTGAGCAAGTTGGATTGGAATAAAGCTAAAACCATCTTTATCATTGTATTTTCTATTTTAAATATATTTTTGTACTATATGTACGTAAATCGTTATAATGAAGCGCAAAGTGTTCCTGTTATTGGCGATACAGATTTTTCTACACGCTTAAAAGATGAAAACATAACGATTAAAAACAAGCCTGCTGCAACGATTAACGTCTCCTATATTTCAGGCAAAATTAAGAAGTTTAATATGTTGGAGCTTGCCCAATTGAAAAATCAAAAGCTCCATATCGGTAATAATGACACAGAAATTGTATCAAAGATTACCAAGCCGATGCCCTTGACAAGTTTATCAGCTAATAATATAACGCAATTTGTTGAGAAGAATGTTTATAAAGGAAGATCGTATAGGCTTTGGAAGATAGACAAGTTGAACAAAGTAGCAACATTCTTCCAAGTTTCAGATAATCGAACGATTTATTACAATCAGAATGCAGCTGTAAAAGTACATTGGAATGACGCAAATGAAATCACAAACTATGAACAGAGGATGTTTGATTCACTGAAAAGCTTTGGCGAAAAAGGAACGTTGATTGAACCAGAAAAAGCTATTAAAGCTATTCTAAACAAAGGCTATTTAATGCCGAACTCTACAATTACAAAAATAGAGCTTGGCTATTCAACACTTGTACCTTTAACGCAAATCCAAGTGCTGGCACCAACATGGTATATCCATGTAGAATTGCCAAAGGATAAAAAAGGGATTAAGAATGAAGTGGATTACTTTGTAAACGCGGATGGGACAATCGTAGATATTGAACATAACGTCAAAGAAAGGGAATTACAGCAACAGTAAGGAGTTTTAGCCATGCAGTTTAGTGTGTTAGCTAGTGGCAGTACTGGCAACTCCATCTTTGTAGAGAGCGGCGAACATTCATTAATCGTCGATGCTGGGTTGACTGGCAAAAAGATGGAACAGCTTTTTGAAAAAGTAGGCCGTGATATAAAAAGTTTAAACGGGATATTGGTTACACATGAGCATTCTGACCATATTAAAGGTGTGGGAGTGCTGGCGAGAAAATATCAAATACCTGTATTTGCAAATGAAAAAACATGGAAGGCAATGGATGGGCTAGTCGGAACAATTCCAACAGACCTTCGTTTTCAATTTGATATGGAAACGGTCAAAACCTTTGGCTCATTAAATGTTGAGTCCTTCGCTGTTTCACATGATGCAAGTGATCCTATGTTTTATTGCTTCCATGATGGTCAAAGAAAGCTAGTGGTCATCACAGATACAGGCTATGTTAGCGATCGGATGAAAGGCATTATAAGAAGTGCTGATTCATTTGTTTTTGAAAGCAACCATGATGTTGGCATGCTGCAGGTGGGACGATATCCGTGGTCCGTCAAACGCCGAATTTTGAGCGACTTAGGGCACGTTAGCAATGAGGATGCAGCTGTTGCAATGAGTGAAGTGATAGATCAGAAGCCAACGCGCATCTATTTATCACACTTAAGTAAAGACAATAATATGAAAGATTTAGCACGTATGAGCGTTTCTCAAACATTGCAATCATGTGGCATTATGCCTGGTGAATTCGTCCAATTGTATGATACGGATGCGAATGAACCAACAGAACTGGTCACAGTCTAAATATATAGAAATTCCCCTTTATGAAATGGCTCTGTCCGTTATATTGATAACGAACGAGATTAGAGTCAGTTTAATAAAAGGGGATTTTTTTATGCCGAAATGGGGAAGTTAAGATTAGGAAAACTTTGAGGTGATTTTAAACTTGTTTTCATCTTATTTTAATGTTGGTCAGATATTGTATTACTAACGAAGCAGATAATTGAAGAAAGGGTGAAATATATGGGATATTACGATCAAGATGAAACAAAAACACGTAGAAAAGATGGCAGCAAGGCAGGCTATTTTTTGAGCGGAATTATCGGTGTCATTGTAGGAGCACTTCTTGTATGGCTCTTATTGCCGTCCATGGTGGATTACCTGCCAAATAATAATAGTGCGAGAGTATCGAGCAGCGGCAGTTCCACAGCCAATAAAACATCCACTCCACAGGTGTCTACAGAGGTTTCCACGAATGTAACAGATGCTGTTGCAAAGACAAAGGATGCAGTCGTGGGCATTACAAATATTCAACAAACGCAAACTGACTTATGGGGCGACTTACCATTCCAAGATGGTGGCGGCATCACTGGAGGTAATGGCAAAAACGATCAGGATTCCAGTGAGCCAGTTGGTAGTGGTTCTGGTGTCATTTATAAAAAAGTAGGTAACAAAGCATATATCGTCACCAATAACCATGTTGTTGAAGGAGCTAAAACGTTAGAAGTTACATTTTCAGACGGCTCTAAAGAACAAGCTAAGCTAGTCGGTACAGATATATGGACAGATTTAGCAGTTATTTCTATCTCAAGTAAAAAGGTAAAAACGGTGGCTACTTTTGGCGACTCTGATAAATTAAAACAAGGTGAAACTGCGATTGCTATTGGTAACCCTCTAGGATTAGACTTCTATGGTTCTGTTACAACTGGCGTTATCTCAGGAACTGATCGTACTGTGCCAGTGGATTTAAATGAAGACGGTACGGAGGATTGGCAAGAAGAAGTATTGCAAACAGATGCAGCAATCAACCCAGGGAATAGTGGCGGTGCATTAATCAATTTGGCTGGCCAAGTCATTGGCATTAACTCAATGAAGATTTCTGAATCTGCTGTAGAAGGATTAGGTTTTGCCATACCAATTAATTCAGCTATTCCTGTAATAGACGAATTGCAACAAACGGGGAAAGTAGTAAGACCTTCAATGGGCGTATCACTTATCGATTTAACAGATGTACCAGCTTACCACCAAAGCCAAACTTTAAAATTACCTCCTGAAGTAACAGCTGGTATTGTTGTAAGCCAAGTTGTGAAAAATTCTTCAGCTGAAAAAGCAGGTATTCAGAAATATGATGTCATTGTTGAAATGGATGGAGAAAAAGTAGATAATTCGATCGACCTCCGTAAGATTCTTTACAACAAGAAACATGTTGGAGATCACATCAAATTAAAAGTCTATCGTGATGGCAAGTTAGTTCAAAAAACATTAACATTAGAAGACAGCTCAAAACTAAAACAATAATTTAGTTTGTGGATAACTAATGGAAAAGAATTAAATTATAAACAAGCGAGCAAGGAAAGAAAATCCCCTTCTTTCCAGCTCGCTTTTTGTTTGATACAATGAGTTGTGGATAAAAAAAGGTAAATTGTGCATAACTCTGTGGAAATCTAAAAGCAAGAAAGGAATAAATATTTTGACAATATATAGCTGTGAAACCCATATAGGACATGCTTTAGACATGTTTGTGGCAACTGAAAAAAAGATACCGTTAATGGAAAATATAAGTGAGGAAGAAAAGTTATCCACAAAGTGCGAGTACTGTGAAGAGCATGCTACATATATTGTGGCGAACAAATGAACGCACACAATATATTGAAGTGAATTGTGGATATGTGTATAACTTTTGGGGATAAGTTGTTTGTAAATAAAAAAGGTAGGTGGATAACTTGTGGGTATAACAATTATTAGTGTCGGTAAATTGAAGGAAAAGTATTTAAAAATGGGCATTGAGGAGTATGTCAAACGCTTAAATGGTTATACAAAAATGGAAATTGTCGAAGTTCCTGACGAAAAAGCGCCTGAACAATTGAGTGATGCTGAAATGGAAATGGTCAAAAAGAAGGAAGGAGAAAGGATCCTCGCTAAACTAACCCCTGATCACTATGTCATCGCCCTTGCTATCAACGGCAAGACGCGCAGCTCTGAAGAACTCTCAAAAGATATCGAAAGTCTCATGACATACGGCCAAAGCAAAATCGCTTTCGTTATTGGTGGCTCGCTTGGGCTTCATGATGATGTGTTAAGTAGAGCTAACGATAAACTCTCCTTTGGAAAAATGACCTTGCCGCATCAGCTAATGAAGCTAGTATTAGTGGAGCAAGTGTATCGAAGTTTCCGGATTATGAAGGGTGAACCGTATCACAAGTAAGTGCGGTTTTTGAATTTACATAGAACAGGCTACGAATTATTGTAGGCTGTTCTTTTATTTATTGACATGGAGTTAACTCCATCTTTTAAAGTGAATATATTAAAAGAATGGAGTGATGTAAATGGCTAGTGTGACGTATATATTGAGTGGACTATATGCTTTTTTAATGGCAGTAGCAGGCATCAAACAATGGAAAGAAGAAGGATATCATGTAAGAGCCTTATTATTCATTATTGTATCAACAGGAATAATTCTAACCTTATTTATACCAAATAAAGACTTGCTATTTCTATTACTAATTCTCTCATTTGCTTTTCTACACATATTGACGATTATACAAGGGATAGTAACAAATGGCCGAATTAAGTACAGCCATCATATCAGTCGTTTTATTTTCCATAGTATAATTATTTTAATGGTTTATAAATTTATAAAGTAGTAGGTGGTAGTGGTGAAAATTGGAGAATTTGCAGAGCGTACCGGTATTAGTAAAGATACTATTCGATACTATGAGAAGATAGGTTTATTACATCCAGAAATTATAAATAAATATCGTGAATATAACAATAATGACGTCATTCTAATTGAAACCATCATTAAACTAAAACAAACGGGATTTTCACTATTGGAAGTTAAAATGCTTTTTGATTGGTCGAAAAATACGGATCATAATAAAAAATTAACACAAGAAGAAATTCAAAACGTCCTTCAAATAAAAGAGATATTTCAAAATAAATATACACAAATGGTACAAACGGAAAATAACATTAAACAAATAAAACGTGTATTACTAAACGCAGATTATAAAATTGAACAACTATTAGAAAGAAATAAGGGTTAGAGTTTTTAACTTTTATTAAAGTTTGCAGAAAAACCGCATTTAAACTTATTACGGTGAACCCTATCATAAGTAAATAAATGAGGTTCTTAAGAGTAGAGATGACCTTATGCATATCAATCATCCTTAGTGCTGCTTTCTTTGAAAGAGGCACTAAGGATTTAATTCTAATGAGATTGTCCCTTTAGTATGGCTTAATTCAATGATAACTCTACTTTAATTTAATATTCCGTACTTTTTACCATTCTTTTGGTTCATAGTTTAATTCTCTAAATAATTGAGTTCGCTCTTTCTTGGATAAATCTCTCCATTGTCCAGGTGGGAGGTTACCTAAATGAATATTCATGATTCGGGTTCTTTGTAATCGGTACACTTCGTATCCTAATTCAGCACACATGCGGCGGATTTGACGATTTAGTCCCTGTGTCAAAATGATTTGAAAATCAAATTTTGATAATTGAACGACTTCACAAGGAAGTGTTTTGGTACTTAATATTTTGACTCCCTCTGACATCTTCTTCAAGAATTCAGGAGTAATTGGCTTGTCTACAGAAACGATATACTCCTTTTCATGCTTATTTTCAGAACGCAGAATTTCGTTAACAATGTCGCCGTCGTTCGTAAGAAGAATTAAGCCCTCGGAATCTTTATCCAAGCGTCCAATATTAAATATTCTTAATGGGTGGTTGACCAAATCAACAATATTCCCTTTTACACCTTTTTCGGTTGTACTCGTAATGCCTACAGGTTTATTTAGGGCAATATAGACATTATTCCTTGCTACAAAGATTGGATTTCCATCTACTTGGACGTCATCCCCAGCTTCAACTTGGCTACCTATAGTTGCACGTTTACCATTGATCGTAACTCTTCCATCGGAAATTAATTTATCTGCACCTCGTCTAGATGCTTTTCCAGCTTCACTTATATATTTATTAATACGCATGTTGGCACATCCTTAATCAGGGATTGTTTTATTAAATACTAACTATACTTTATTTTAAGGCTGAATCACATACTATTATTCAGATATAAGGGATAAAAGTTTGTGGGCAATTGAAATATATATTGCCATCATAGGAGTATTTTCGTTTGTATTTATAAGGAAAGTAGGGAAAGGTACTTTTTGTAGGGCTTAGAGGGACCTTCCATAAAAAAAGTGGGGATCAGGCCCCCACTTTTAGCATAACCAGCATATAAACCGAAGATAGGATAGTTATGAGTGCAATCATTATTTTTAAACGGTTGATAGGGACCTTATTAGCAAGACGAGTACCTGTAATAATTCCTATAATGGTTCCAATTAAACTAGCGATAATTAACATTGGGATGGTTTTCATATTGGCATGGGCAAAGTAGCCGAAGATGGATGGAATAGCAATGAACACAGAATTTAAAAGACTTACCCCTACGGCCACCCGAATATTGACTCCGAGGCTAACTAGTAATGGTACTAATAAAATGGGACCACCTGCCCCTGTTAATGCACAAATGGTTGCTGTTAGAAATCCAATAAGGATAACGATTAATGAATGATTCAATAGTATTGATCGATTTACTTTAGTATCATCCTTGTTTTTCTTAAGCATAGATAGCCCAGCTAGCAGGATAAAGATATAGAGAAGAAGCTTTGCTAGGAAATCAGAAATGAGTACATTGATTTGAACTCCCAAAAACGCACCTGGAAGACTGCCGAGACTTAAAAACAGCGCTAGTTTTAAATCCATATTTTTTGACTTCCAATAAGAATAGGCCCCAATTATACCCGAAACAGCAAAGGATAAGAAACTTAGTGCAAGAGAATCATGCACAGGTATATCTAAAAAGCCTACGTATATTAGAGGGAGAAGAAATCCTGCAATTCCGGACATCCCTAATAAAACGCCAATAATTAAATTGGAACATGCAACAATACTAAAAAGAAATAAATTTGTAAACATTTATCAGACCTCAATTATTCCTAACTCATGAATTAGAGTAGGGTTATATGTTTGCTCGAATAGAAAGTTCCTTCATTGCAAGCTTACTTTCATATTTTATTTTTTCCTCATCCAATGTAAGTACTTCCCTGTTTTTCATTAATATTTTGCCATCGACAATACAATCGGTTATATCATTACTGTTAACAGATTCGATTAGGGTATTTAGCAAGTTATGTGTCGGAGAAATATGCGGCTGGTCAATGTTAATTAAAATCATATCCGCTTTTTTACCAACCTCTAATGTCCCTAGCTGATGCTCTCGTAACATGGCTTTAGCGCCACCTAATGTCGACATTTCTAAGATATTCTTTGAAGGCATGACCACTGGATCAAAAATAGGAACTCCCAAAAAAGCTCGCATTAATGATTTAAACACTTTCATCTGGTCAAATAAACTCAATCCAGAGTGACCAGCTCCATCTGTTCCAAAACCAACACTTATATCTTTTTGCAGTAGGCTAGGTGTCTTAGGAATTCCCTTGCCTGAATTACTAATGGGACAGTGAACGACCTTACTATTATAAGTTTTAATAATATCCATTTCATTTTCAGAAAGTAGAATACTATGTGCACCTAGGAAATTTTGGTCCAAGACACCTATAGACTCAAGGTATTCAAACGGACGCATTTTAAAGTTTTCCAAGCAATAGCTAATTTCATTTGGATATTCATTCATATGGGATTGTACACCTGTGGAACATTCTATTGCGGCTGCAAAAACTTCCTGAATTAAATCAGGTGTACAAGTAATGATAGATCTCAGTGAAAACCATACATCTAATCTCCCGTTACCTGTTCCATGAAATTGGTTATATAATTGCCGACTCTCACTAATATTTTTCTCTATATTAGATTTCATTGTATCAGGAATATCCTTGCCGGTATCCATGGTGGAACAGGTAATAGCCCCTCGTAGACCAGATTCCACAATAGATTCTGCTACCTTATGCATATGTCTTCCACCTGCATCAATAAAGGCTGTTGTTCCAGACTTGATCATTTCAAGACAGCTTAACTGTGAGCTTATGTATACATCTTTTTCTTGCAGGTTGCTTTCAAATGGAACCATTATGCGTGTCCAAATCATAGGGTATTCATCTGCAATTCTTCCACGTAGAAGCTGCTGACATGAATGGGTATGTGCATCAATTAATCCGGGCATCAGTAATTTTCCATTTCCACATAGTGTTTCTTTCGATTTATAGGATTTTGATAAGGGGATATTATCACCAATATCTATGATGTTATTGTTTTTTATAACAAGACATTGGTTCTTTAGTACGTTTAAATCGGGGGTTAATATAGAACAATTTGTAATCATTAAATCAGCGTTATAATCTCTATTTTCCATAACAATTCTCCTTAGATGGCTTTAGGAAACAGGATGGCAGTCGCCTTCCTACCTCATCTGTATTTAGAATGAATCTAACGTATCAGTTAAGTTTAAGAACACTTGAGCAAAAATGGCTTGTATAAGAAATGTGCCGGTAAAAACTAAGATTGCTACGATGACCATTTTCCAACTTTGACTGATAAAGGATTTAAAGTTAAGTCCAATTCCAGCAAGGGTCCCAACAATTGTTATTGGAGCCATAAAGGATATTTTGGCTGTGTAATCAATGATTGGCTGGGAGATGGGGGAAATAGGACTTGCAACAAGTAATCCTGTAAGAATTACATAAACAATAGCCGGTATTCTTAAAGGAATTAATTTCCCTAAAAATATCCCAATGAAAGCTATTGCTGATAAAATCATTACACCTGGAATGGATTCTGCAATGGACATATGATTTCCAATTAGGTTAGCCACAAGGGTTGTAATAACGGAAGTGAATAAAAGAGAAATAGTCCAATCGCGCATATTCATTGTCATATTAACTACCAACCTTCATATTTTTTGTTTCTCGTGTATGTTTTGGGCTGATTCTTGGTTCAAGCCAGTAATACATTTTCCTTGTAAGAGGAAGTGAAATGAATAAAGTGAAGTAAATTCCAACAATTGCAGCCAACATATCACTTGCACCTGCTAGCATTACAATCTGATCAGCATATTCTGGATAGATGGTTGCCAGTGTGCTAGAAGCAGCCGCCATCATTACACCACTCCCGACACCACTGGCCATAGCTAGCGCTAAGGGATGGAAAATGTTCATGGATGCTACCAAACTTGCCAAAAAACCGATATAAATTGTACCGATTAAAAAACCGATGATGTAAATAGAAAGGGCGCCCCTTGCTTCTGGTGAATTGGCTCCATATAGATGACAAATCAGTCCATAATCCTTATCACGGCATGTAGAGCTAGTTGCACCGATGGCTTCTTTCTTAATCCCTAATAATATTGCGACTGGTAAGGCTAGAAAAATCGTTCCGACATGTCCAAGCTCCTGGAAAGCTAATCCTGGACCTACATCAACTAGTTTTGGAAGATTCGCACCGGCTAGTACCCCTACTTTTGCCATAAAAGGAGTAATGGCCACGAGAACAAGTGATGAGGCATTTTTTGATTCCTTTTCTTTAAAAAATCGAAAAATATCAGGTCCAAGTAAGACACTTATCACAAACGCAAAAAGCATTGGATATATGATAATTAAAGCAGACCCTATTTGAAGCTTTTTTAGCCCAATTAGTTCAGCAACGAGAACGATGACTAGAGCAGCCAGGTATAAACGATAATTCTCCTTGATTATTTTTCCTATTGATTGATAGTGTTCTTTGTTTTTCATTCTCTTTTTCCTCTCCTGTTGATTTTCTCTTTTTAGAATAGTTTCGTATAAATATGAGTGAAAAAAGAAAAACTCTAGTTAAATTAACTAGAGTTTGACATACAGAAAAAACAAAAAACGAGAAATAGCCTGAATAATGAATGGTTTGATCAGTGCTGATAACGTGCCGTTTTCTGTCATTCCTCATAGTCAAACTATTTACGGTAGTTTGGTAGAGACTTTTGGACCTTATTTCCAAGTTTATACGAAGAATCAAAAAGCGAATATTAAATTATGTATATTGGATATTTGTTCGTGTATTTAACAATTTATATCATTTTTTTTAGAATGTCAAATTTTTTTAAGAAGTTTTTCGACATAAGAGGACATTTTTTTTGATTGAAATGTGCATAGTCATAACAACAATAAGTATATGTATATCTGTTATTGTGCTAAATTAAAATAAAAACATTTTTAAAGAGGTACATAACCGTGAATTCGGATTTGACAGCTAATATAACTCTAGTTTGTACATCAAGCGTGCTAAATTTGTATTTATGCATATACGTTTTCGTTAAGCGATTTAATTATACGAAAATCGCCAATCTATTTATTCTTTATACGGCGTTTACATCTGTTTATTGTATTGCTTCCGCATTTGGGTTATTGTCTACAAATCTTGAACAAGTACAATTTTGGACTATCATTCAATATATAGGGATGCCATTTTCACCGCCTTTAGGGTTACTATTTATCATGCAGTATTTAGGGATGAAGATAACTAAAAAAGGTTGTGTAGCGCTTCTTCTTATACCTTTTATTAGCTTGATCCTGGTTGCTACGAATAATTTCCATCACCTGTATTATAGAGTGTTTGAAATTGATCCAGCTTTGGGCGCTCCTTATGTACATTTGGAATTAGGTATATGGTATATGATCCAAGGCGTTTTCACATTTGCCAGCATGTTTGTGGCCTTTCTTCTAGTACTCTCTCGTTGGAAAGAAACAGCTAGGGCTTACCGTTTGCAATTAATCGCATTAATGTGCGGTCAATTAGTGCCTATAATCACAGCTTTTATATATTTAATAGGGGTGACTCCTCCAGGAATTGACCCTGTACCAATGGTTTTATGGCTTTCTTCACTCTTATATTTATGGTCTATTAGCTCATCACGTATGTTTACGATTATGCCTGTTGCTAAAGATGTGATATTTAATAGTATTAATGATGGTGTTATCGTATTGGATGAATCTAACCGATTAATCGAGTTTAACCAAGCATGTCAGAGCATGTTTCCGAAATTGCATAAATCAATGTTTGGAATGGACTTTGCTAAAGTATGGCTTGAATTGTCAGGAAATGCATTCCCTTTTGATTTGAAGAAGACTGCATTTAACCAAGAACTACAGCTTAGAGCAGCAAATCATTCAGAGAATACTTATCAAGTTCGTATGTCACCACTACAGCATGCTAATACTAATAAAGGTCTGTTAATTATATTCACTGATATTACAGATCTAAAAAGATTGCAGGTTCAACTGGAATATCAAGCTTTTTATGATGAACTTACACAAATTTATAACCGACGTGCATTCTTTCAGAAGTGTAATCAAGAGTTTACAGAGTTAAAGCATACTTCATTGGCCTTCTCGGTAATTTTGATGGATATTGATTATTTTAAAAGAGTTAATGATACGTACGGGCATTTTGTTGGGGATCAGTTGCTTCAGCATGTAGTAAATATGTGTCGAGCTCAGTTGAACAAAGGGGAACTCTTTGCTCGATATGGCGGCGAGGAATTTGTTCTTGCATTAAAGGGATATACGGTGTTAGAAGCCGAAGTATTAGCTAATCAGATACGCAGCCATGTAGAAACAAACCCACTCATCACAAATGGTGGAATTATTTCTGTTACTCTAAGTCTTGGTGTAGCTGAAGCCACGAAAGAGAAAGAGGAGACACTTTATCAGCTTCTGAATAAAGCTGATAAAGCATTATATTCGGCCAAACAAGAAGGACGTAACCAAGTGTACATTTATACAGCGGAAAGTAATGTATAGTATACTTTGTACAAAAGATTATACCAGCTATACGAGTATCGCTACACATGTTTACCTTGAATTTTGTTATTTTAAATAGTAATAATATGAGTTATAAAAAGGACGGATGTAATGAAATATAATAAAACAACTATGTTAAAGCTTATCAATGAACATCGAACGTTGCATGATGAATTAAAAAGGCTAAAATCAGAAATGGGATTAGAGAAAAACTTCGCAGTAAAGGCATTGTACCATTCATATGTTGCAGAGGATGGTCCTTATATCAAAGAGTATCAAGATTTAGAGCGTTTATAAAAAATATGTCGGTGTTCCTAACCAGAACACTAAAAGATGAACCGTATATAATTATATACGGTTCTAATTTTATAATCTTTTGCTTCTGACAGGGCTTAGAGAAATCGACTACGTCTTCATATTATAAGATACGACTTCTCTGCCAGTTCATTGGCATCCATAAAGCTGAAAGTAGAACACCAAAACCAGGGTGCCTATTTTATTAGTAAGTAGCTTATTATAGAGATAGAGAGGTGTTTGGGATGATTGTTTTGAAAGATATTGGGAGGTTTAAAGAACTCCCGGAAATCGCCATGTATATTTACCAAGGGGATATCCCTGCTTTACAAGCATTAATAACAGCAGGCTGGGATATTGAGCAGGGCATCGTACTTAACAAGCGTATTACATTAAGCCCATTGGATCTGGCACTTGTATCACAGAAATTAGAGGTAGTAAAGCTGCTGGTAGAGCATGGGGCCAATCTAAATGCTAAGCATAATCCTGCATTCTTAAGAGCCGTCCGCTATTGTAAGGAAGACATAGTTAGGTATATTGCTGGACAAGGGGCCAAGTTAGATATGCTTAATCAAATAGGTTCTGATGCTTATTCACAGGCCTACTATGGTAACAAAAATAATATTCCGCTTATACATGAACTGGGATTAGATATAAAGCTTTATGGCGGTGCTGTATTGCGAGAAGCTGTTTTAGACCATGACATGAAGACACTCAATTATTTGCTCAATCAAGGAGTGGACATCAATTATAATAAACCAGATAAAGTCTATCCTTATGAAGCGACTCCGTTAACGGTTGCTGTACGTATGGGGAATACGACGATGGTTAAATTTTTGATTGAACACGGGGCGGACGTTACTTTAGCAGAAAAGAACGGTGAGAGGCCTTACACGATTGCCGTTAGTAATAAGCATAGTGACATAGCTGATTATTTAAAGTCACTAGAGCCGACTGAAATGCATAATTTAGAAAATAAAAAGCATGAACTGAAAAAATATAAATTACCAGATAAACTGGTAATCTTTCTTACAGGAGACAAGCCCCGTCTTGAATTAGCACAAAATGAATTTGATATTGGCTATATAGACTTTTTCACATTGACCGATACATTTGAAATGAAACTTGGCAAACAAAAGCTGTTGCGCCTATCAGCTGAAATAGATAATTATTCTGATTTGCAGCTAGTTTGGAATCCAAATAACAGAGGTCAGATAGGCTGTTATGACGAAGAACATCAGAATTATGCGGACCTATGCAGTTTTACAGATTTCCTTGCACAGCCTGAAATATACCTCATTAAGTTTCTTAAGGGAGAGGTGTAATGAAGAACTATACGAATATTTTAGTGGAGAGAACAGACTGTATTCTTTATTATGCAGTACCATGTTCTTCGAATGAAGATGGTACTGGTTGGATAGGTGGGAATGCACCTGATTTCTTTGATGAGCAAGCAAACCTTATCCATCAAGCTCATCAAAGCTATTATTTTTATTTGAGCATTATTCATCCATTCCAATCTGAAAGCATGATTTCAATTTTCATTCCAGAGGACTATGAACAATATTTGGACAAAAACATTTATCCAAGTTGTTCAATAAAGGTGATTGAGCATCCGATTTCAAAGGAAAGCGTCAAAGATCTATTTACTAATCCAGGTCTTATAAAACATGTAATTTCAGACGGAGAAATCACCGATGACAAAAAGTCTATGGAGTCACCTTTTTTAATTAAACTTGGTGGGAAACCAAGACTTATTCAAGAGGAAGACTATTACTTTACCAAACTAAAGGAAGAATCACTTTCTTTTTTCTTTCAAGTAGATGAAGATGGTTACCCTGAAGCGTTGCTTCATGCAGATGACAATTACCCATTTGGTTTTGGTTCCCTATATATTTTCGCCAACATAGGGCTTACTGAGATTCAACATCCAGTAGCAGGTTTTTGGCAATTCTCTTAATAAAACGAAGGGTTGATGAATGAAAGTAAGTTTAATATTCTGTGGCTAATGACAAGAAAATGAGTTGTGGTATACTCAGGAATATAATGGATGTAGTTTATTTTATAACGAAGGAGCAGTCTAGATGCTATCGGAAAAAGTAATCAATTATTGCAAAAGCAAGAACTGGTGGTTCGAAGATATTACAGACGAGTATGAACATGCATTAGTTAAGCTAGGCATCGATTTAGAGTCAGATTTTGCATCGTTTTATCTGCATGCAGAGGATGGACCAACTTTCTTCAATAGACGCCGTGAAATCTATCAGATTTGTTGGTTTATGATTAATTCTTCTGATTATATGTTAGGTATGGGGAGAACTCATAGCGTTTTAAAACTGCCTGAAGAATACATTCCTTTGGATAACTTTGATGGGGAGTTCGGCTTTTTTTATAATAAGAGCACAGATGAAGTATTAGGCTTGGGATTGGGACAGCAGATGGAAGATTTTTTTGCTGGTAATTTGAAACCGCAATGGAAAAGCTTTAACTGCTTCCTAGAATGGTATTTTGAACTAACAGATTCCTCTGTGATTATATAGAAAAAGCCCGTCAATTATTGTGAAGATATAAATGAAACTAATGTTAAATGCATAGATGAAATATTAATATTTGTTATATTCAGTTTTTTAGTTATTATTAAATTAGAGTGATATAAAAGGGGGAAAGCACATGTCGAAATCTGAAATGATGGATAAGTATCTGGATGCTTACGAGGGTAAAATTAGTGGTACTGTGATTTGTGAGGCTGTCGATTCAGCATTTGGAATAGATTTAGATAAGGCACCTATACTAAAAGATAATGCTATAGAAGGATCTACATCTGCTCCTGGCAAATTGTCTTCTAGAGAAGTGATTGATTTGTATCTACAGCAGTCTGATGAGAAACAAACAGGACCGGTTATTCGCCAGCTAATCAATAAAATTTTTGGAGTTAATTTAGAAGGGATCTCAGCCTTAGAAGGCGCAAAGATATCCTTATACTCTAAAGATCAATGGATTGTTCACCATGAAAAAGACTTATTTGTCGTCCATACTGGGATAGGTGATATTGATGTGAAAATTTATCCTACCACTTACTTTATAGAACAGACAGGATCAGCGGCACTTCCTGAGGACCTACAGCAATTATTATTACAACTAGGTTATACATATAATGAGGAAATCGGTAGTTATTATTATAGTAATCCTACAGGTGAAGCGGTTCCTGATAGTTTTAAAGGGAAAACCATGCAAGCCATTGGTAAGGTAGTAACAGAGTCCTTCGCAACTTTATAAGATATTTTAGTTAATAATTTCAAAAAGCCATATAAAAGGGAAACTTCCCATATTATATGGCTTTTTGAGTTTTCTTGAAAACTATTCTAGAATATTATTTTCCGAAAGAAGATAAAAACTTCACTCGATCGCCCACTGGAGGAGTATTATTATCGACTAAAGCTATTTCTAAAACAGCAGGTCCCTTTAAATTCTTGAAGTTAATCAGTAAGTCTTCGTTAAGATCCTGCATGTCATCTACTCTATAAGCTGGGATATTCATGGCTGTAGCAAGAGCGCTAATATTGATTGCTTCTTGCTCAAATGATGGGTGTGTACGTTTAAATTGCATTGAATGTCCATGATATACCATGCCTAGACGAGCATTATTCATTACAACAAATAGGATTGGTAAATTGTATTCTTTGGCAGTCAAAATTTCCATACCATGCATGAAGAAGCAACCATCTCCTGTAATGCATACAGTAGGGCGATCTGGATTTGCTAATTGTGAACCAATCGCAGTACCAATACCGCTTCCCATAGCACCAAAATGTACATTAATATCAAATGTTGAATAATCCAGAACCTTCATATGGTGGATGACATAAGACATAAACTCACCAATATCAATTGTATATCTAGTAGAAGCTGGTAAATATTTTTGTAGGCTTAGAAGGACATTGATCGTATTATATTCCTCTGTCATTTCATCAAAGTCTACTTTATTTGGAACAACCGAATCAGCAGTGTTTCTTG
Source organism: Rummeliibacillus sp. TYF-LIM-RU47 (assembly GCF_008638315.1). NCBI lineage: Bacteria > Bacillati > Bacillota > Bacilli > Caryophanales > Caryophanaceae > Rummeliibacillus > Rummeliibacillus sp. TYF-LIM-RU47. The sequence goes on from NZ_VVIR01000004.1 coordinate 52,844, forward strand.
TAAGACCTGCAGCTCTTAATTCCTCAATTAAATATGATAGGCTTAAGTTGATATCACCTAGAACAGGTAAGTTAATCGGATATTTTCGATTAAATACAGATTGGTCAAAGTCCATTTGGATAGTAAAACGGTTCTTCGTTAGATTTACATTATAATTATTTGTAGCTGTTTCACCTAAGCTTGATCCAACAATTAATAATACCTCTCCATTTCCTTCATTGATTAAAGAGGAAGGCTCTTCATGACCAGCAAATCCGAAAATACCTTTTAGAAGAGGGTGGTTTTCTGGGATGAATCCTTTTGCGACCGGAGTTGTTAGAATAGGCCAATTAAGCATTTCTGCTAACTCAATGATTTGATCTGTAGAGTAACGTGAGCCTTGTCCGATGAAAATATAGCCCGTTTTTCTAGTTAATAATTCCTTAGCTACATTTTTGATTACGCTTAGATCTGGAACCATAGCTGTTCTCTTGGCAGGAGTCGGTATATGAGTGTCATCCGCCTCTTCATGTTCTAGATCAAGTGGGATCGCTACATGAACGGGTCCCGGAACATCACTTAACGCAATTTCGCATGCTTTCACAATTTCTTTTAAAATATCTTTTGAGTCTTTAACTAATACACTGTATTTTGTAACTGGCGCAAAGATAGGCGCAGCATCCAGTTCTTGAGAAGAATTTAACCCCATTGTATTTAATGGGACAGATCCAGTGATAAATAAAACCGGTAAATGTTCACGCATGGCATTAGCAGCACCTGTCACAAGGTTGGTCGCACCAGGACCACTGCAACCAATACTTACAGCTAACTCATTCGTATATTTTGCATATGCTGCAGCCATATATGAAGCTGCACCCTCATGTTTTGTTACAATTGGCGTAATCTCTGGTACTTCATTAAGTTCATCAAAAAAAGCATTAACTGAACCTGCTGGAATGCCAAAAATATACTTTACACCGGTCTCTTTTAAATATTCAAGTACAAGTCGGGCTGTTTTCATATTCATTCTCCTTATAGACTAAATAGATTTATATGGAAAGTATTTTTTCAATAGATGATCAGCTGTTAAAGGCTTACTGAAAAAATAACCTTGCATCAAATAACAATTTTGAGAAGACAAAAATTCTACTTGTTCTAATGTCTCAACACCTTCAGCAATGACTTCAAGGTTTAAATTGTGAGCAAGTGTGATGATTGTATTGGTAATCGCAGCCTCATCTTCTGTCATTTCTTGCACGAAGGTTTTATCGATTTTCAATGTGGAAATTGGCAATTTTTTTAAGTAACCTAAAGAAGAGTAACCAGTGCCAAAGTCATCAATGGCTAAGTTAATACCTAATCCATTTAATTGTTTCATCGTTTTTAAAGTTAACTCTGTATTTTTAACAATAAGATTCTCTGTGAGCTCTAGATGCAAATACTCAGGTGATAGCTCAACTTTTTCTAATACATTTTTGACAATAGAGAATAAATTATTTTGCTCGAACTGGAGAACAGATAGATTGACAGATACACTTTTTAATTGGAAACCTTGTTTATGCCATGCCTTGATCTGCTTACAAGCTTCAGTAAGAACCCATTCACCGATGGGCACAATCAGACCTGTTTCTTCAGCAATAGGAATAAATTTTTCTGGCGGAATCATACCGTGTTCTGGATGATTCCATCTTACTAAGGCTTCTACTCCCTCTAACTGATTCGTTTTATAGTTGATTTGAGGTTGATAGAGGAGAACAAGCTCATCTTTTTCTAAAGCTTTGTATAAAGCATTCTCTAACTTGATGTTTTCAAAGGTTCTTACATCCATGCTTTCACTAAAGAAATGATAACCACTGCCTGTTGTCTCTTTTGATTTGTACATGGCCGTATCTGCATTTTTAATTAATGTTTCTGTTGTATCCCCGTTATCAGGAAATAAACTAATACCGATGCTCGCTTTAATAAATATTTCGTTGTCTAGCAAATTAAAAGGCTTTGTAAAAGTAGAGATAATATCATCAACCACTTTTAAGACATCATCTTTACTGTGGATATGGGGTAAACAAATGGCAAATTCGTCTCCGCCTTGACGAGATAAGGTTGCTGTGTGTGGAACACAGTGGCGTAAACGATTGGCAACATCTCGAAGTAAACGATCTCCAAAGCTATGGCCAAGTGAGTCATTCACATATTTAAAACGATCCAAATCTAAGTACAATACGGCTAATTTTTCTCCATTCTCTTTTGAATGGATGATTCCTTGGGTTAATCTATCATTTAAGAGAACTCTGTTGGGCAAATCTGTTAAGCTATCATAATATGCATGGTAGGTAATTTCTTCTTCTAATTGTTTTCGTTCTGTAATATCTTTAAACGTGACAACTTCCCCAACAATTTTACCCCTCTCTTCTATTTGAGAGATGACATACTCAACGGGAAGACTCGAATGATCTTTTCTATAAAATTCGCCTTCTTTTAATCCGTATTTTGGGTTTTCTTCTAAATCAGGTGACACACTATTTAATCGGCTTATTTCCGTATTGTTAAAGATAACATTTACTGTTTTTCCAATTAATTCGTCTTCTGTTTTGTAACCTAACATGTGTGCGCCTGCTGGATTACAAAAGGTGATATTTCGGTCAAGGTCTAAGCCAAAGATCCCTTCGCCTGCAGAGTTGAGAATCAACTCCTTTTCCCGACTAAGTTGCTGTAATTCTGCTATAACTCTTTCAAGTTCTTGATTCTTATCTGTTACTTCAGATGTTCTTTCTTCAATAATGACCTCTTGCTTTTCCATATATAAAAGATTTGATAACGTGGCGGCTGTCGCATCTATAATAGATTGGGCTAACTGTATCTTATTTTCCGAATAAGAGACTTTTTCTTCGCCAAGATTTACAATTGAGATTTGTCCTAAAATCTCGCCCATTGAAATTAAAGGAAACATGAGTAGACCTTTAATGCCGAAATTACGACAAACTTCGTGATTTGGTCGATTATCTTTAAATACATCCGGAATGAATATAGCCTTTCTTGTTTCAAAAACTTCTTGCATTACCAGGTCATTACTTTGATCCATTTGAAATTTATTATGTGTTTTGAGCCATTCTGATTCAGACCAGTCACTCCTATTGCTTAACTTGGCGGGTTTAATCTTTTTCTCAGCTATCGGATCTAATAAGTGAACTCCTGTATTATACGTATCTAAAACTTGGGCTAAATAGAAAAAGCATATATCAAGACTTTCTTGCATAGAAGAACACATTGATAAATCTCTTGTCGCATCAAGCAAAAGCTGCTTTTCTTTAATGAGTCGTTCTTTATACGTTAGATTATTCGCATTTTGTATGGCAACAGCAGCCATATTGACATAGGCTTCGACTGTTTGTATTTCTTCATCTGTTAGATTCATCGGTATGCCATAATCGAATAAAAAGACCAGTCCAAATAGCTCATCTTCAAATGAAATGGGCAGACCTAATAAAGACTTGATTTGAAATCCTGCAACAGCCCGTGGGTCAGGACGATTATCCTTTGATGTATCAGGAATGTATATGGCTTTCTTGGTTTCAATGACTTCTTTTGCGAGTAAGTCGTAATCCGTATCAATGACATGCATATCTAATGTCCAGCCATTTAGATATTCTGGTTTTCCTACAAAGCCTCTAAACGATCCATCTTCTTGAGGTAAGTATATGCCGACAGAATTACATCGAACTATTTCCTCTGATATTGCGATTGTTACTTGTTCCAATACTTCGCGTAATTCGAGCTTCATATTGATAACTTTAGTTATATTAGCAAGACGTGAGTACCTTGTTTGTTCTTTACTCATGTAGTATCCATTCCTTTTTAGAAAGATATAGTACTTAAGATTATACCTTATAGTAATTTAAGAAAATAAAACTTTGAACCACTTTTAATAAAAAGAGTCTGTAAATATTTAGAGAATCGAAGTGCATAAAATTAAATATATAAACTTAGGTCAAAATAACTTAGAATGTTTGAGCTATTGGTTGAGGGCTTTTTTCTTACGCAACGTATTTACAAATCTATAAAAATAGATATAATGTTGGTATGGAACCTTTACTAATTTATAAAGCATTATCAAATGAGACAAGACAACAAATTTTAATGTGGTTAAAAAACCCAGAAATTTATTTTGATGAAGAGCCTTATTTACAACAGGGGATTAGTTTTCAAGTTGGCGTATGTGTAGGAGAGATCCAATTAAAAACTGGGATGGCCCAATCAGTTATTTCTAGTTATTTATTAACAATGAAAAAGGCAGGATTATTAGAATCCAAACGAATTGGGAAGTGGACGTATTATCGTCGGAATGAAAAAACAATCAAAGAATTTGCCGATTACGTTCAAACTAAATTATAAAAAGAGGGGAGGGTTTCTTTAAGCTAATATATCTACTTTTTTAGATATATAGATAAATAAATTTTATAATTGTTTAAATTAATATGAGAATGGAGTTTTGTATTCATGAAGAAAGTAAGCCCTCTGCTTATCATCACATTGGCATTAGGTGTATTTGGAATCATTACAACAGAAATGAGTATTGTCGGTGTGTTACCACAAATAGCGAAAAAATTTGCAATTTCTACTTCACAAGCGGGCTTATTAGTAAGTATATTTGCGCTAGTTGTTGCAATCTCCGGGCCATTTCTTATAGTAATAGTCTCTGGAATTAACCGTAAGTTACTTTTACTGACAGCCATATTTATGTTCGTTATTTCTAATGTTATTTATGCTTTTACAACCCAGTTTGAAATTATGCTCATTTTTCGTATTCTACCTGCAGCGCTTCACCCCCTCTTCTTTTCGATAGCACTGGTTACTGCAGCGTCTCTTGTTCCACCTGAAAAAAGTGGACAAGCCATCACAAAGGTTTTCATGGGAATTACCGTTGGTTTTGCTTTTGGTGTACCATTGACATCTTATCTTGCAGAACAGTTTTCATTAGAAGTTGCTTTTTTATTTGGAGCAATTGTAAACGCTCTTGCTTTTATAGGAATAGCTACTTTGCTTCCTTCTATGCCAGTTACAGAAAAAATGTCCTTTGGAAAACAGATAGGTATATTACGTAAGCCTGGATTGTGGTTAAACATAATAGCGGTTGTATTTATTTTTGCAGCCATGTTTTCAGTTTATAGTTACTTTGCTGATTACCTTGCAAGAGTATCGAACATGAATGGTTCTCTAATCAGTATCATGTTACTCATATTCGGGCTAATTATGATTGTTGGCAATCATTTATTCGGATTATTTTTACAAAGAAGTATTGTGAATACCATCGTATCATTCCTAGGTGCATATTTAATTATTTATATATTGCTATATTATTTAGGCTCTTATTTCGTTCCCATGATTTTTATGATATTTATATGGGGGATCGTTCATTCTGGTGGATTAATCGTAAGCCAAGCTTGGTTAATGAATGAAGCAAAGGAATCACCGGAATTTGGAAACAGTTTATTCGTCTCGTTTTCCAACCTTGGAATTACTTTAGGAACGACTATTGGAGGCTGGTTTATTTCTAAATTAGGAATTCACCAGCTGATTTGGAGTGGCTTCCTATTCACGCTTCTTTCTTTATTATTGATAACAATAAAAATAAAGTACTTCAGAATTAATTTACCAGCAGAATAAGAAGCTAAGAGCTAGGCTATGTACAATCATTTACTCAGAAAAATTGAACATTTATTCTATTACTAAATAGAGTATGAATCCCTAAAATTGAAAGATAAGAACAACTTGCTTTGCAGGACTTCTAACAAATAATCTTGAAGTCTTACATAAGATAGACTGATCTTGTTTTGCAGGCTAAGGCTACTTATAGGGGAGGGCAAAATGAGGAAGTTCAAACATTGGGGAATTGTAGCGGTAATGTTACTGCTTGTTGGGCTAGCACTTTGGTGGTTTGCTTCAGAGATAAAGGAACGACAGGTACTACTGAATCAATTTGATGCGTTTGTATACGATGATAACGATGTCCTTTCTTGGTTTGAACTGACTAGTCGAAATGGAAAAGTGAAAGGTGAATATCATCAACAGAAAATCAAAGAAAAAGAAACATTCTCTGTCACCGGAAAGGAAACGGAAGAAGGGTTTGAATTGAAGGTGGATACACATGGGGCTGTTCTGATATTTGATATAAAACCTTCTAAAACTAATCTGCTGGTACAAAAAAGAAGCGAGAAGAGTAGCCATTTATACAGGGGTGTTAGCCGAGAGGAGCTTGCTATATCTGTAGAGGCCAATCGGGAATATAATACGGAATATGATGAAAAGATACGATGGAAACAATTTACGGTAGCACTGAAACGGAATTATGGCTATCTGTATGCTGAGAAAAATGGAACATATCAGCTCTTTCTAAAAGTTGATGAGGTACTATCTGGAGGAGAATTGTCTGGGTCACTTCTTGTTATGAATGCTAATGGTGACTCGCATAAGCCCTATAAGGAAACCCGTTATGTGATGAATGGAATAACAGACGGAAATATGGTTGAGTTCTTTCCTACCGTAAACGGAAGATCTACAAAATTGGATGGGCATTTTCTTAAGGATGCAACTGGCTTAGACCTTTTATTTTGGATAACCGGTGAACAACTGCGATTTCATGCTGTAACTGAAAAAGAATTTAAACAGAGTTATGAGAAATTTAAATTGCTTAAAGAATAAATAACAACCATTAAATAGCACCTAACTAAATCGAGATCTTTAAGCAGATTTGAGAAGGAAAATAAGCATTGGATTATCTCCATTGCTTATTTTTTCTTATGAATTATTTATTTCCAGTTTTCGATATAAAAGCGCGAGTATCATAGCAGGGATAGTACAAACAATCATGCCTAGAAAGGCATATCTTGGCTCAATTTCATATAGGTAACCGCCAAATACAGTAAATACAGCAGTACTCCAACTAAGGGCTAAAGCTGAATAAATGCCTTGAGCTTTCGAAATCATTGTAGGTGAAATGTTTTTTATTTGGTATTTCATAAACGCATAATGCGCCATAGCAAATGAAAAAGCATGCAAAGCCTGTGCAATACTAAAAACGATTACATTTGGAAAGACAAATACGAATACCCAACGGATGGTAGAACCCACCGCTGCTATAGCTAACAAAGATCCCACTGAAAATGTATGAAACTTTCGATCAGCTATTGAAAAAAAGATGACTTCTGCTATAACGGAGATGTTAATAATAGTACCTATTAAAAACTTGGGCGCATGTATTTCTTGCAAAAAGAGATAACCATAACTGTAATAGGCTGCATGTGCTGCTTGCAGTAAGATGACTATGATAAGTACTAAACTAAAGTGCTTGATACGGAATAATTTTAGCATTCCACCTTTTTGCATTGGATCTACCGTTGGCTTTACAGATAGAATTACGGGCGCACGTGTGAAGCCAAGACACATTAATACCACAGCACCAAGTAAAAATCCCCAAAAAATAACTTTATCTCCAAGCGCCCCTGTAAAGACAGATAAAAGCATGCCAGCAAAGATAAAGGCAATAGATCCCCACTGACGGCTCTTTCCGTAGTTTTTTAACTGATTACTTTGTATAAGCACGCCAGCAGCACTATCCAGGGTAGGCATCAAAGCAGGATAAAAGAAGTGAAATATTATGTAACTATAAGTAAGCTTGTAAAGGAGCTGGATGGAATATAAAACAGTATGGCAATCAGCGTTCCAATCCCTGCTCCATTTAATAAGGTTTTACTACTATATTTCTCTGACAAATAAGGAAATGCAAATAGTGTAGAAAGGCCTCTTGCAACTAGACCCACACTCATAATCAAACTAGCTTGAGGGACGGTCATTCCTTTGGCATGAATCAACCATCCCGTCCAATAGGGTAGAAATATCCCCCATGTTATGAAAAAGCTAAAATATTGTATGCTCATCCAGCGATGTGTGTGATGTGTGTTCATTTTATTTCCCTCCATTGTTTGCATGGTATCATGGAGTGAAGAGAGAATAATATGAGATATCTCATATTTTTGAGGTGCAAGGTGGAAATTTATAAGGATGAGAAAAAACAACAATATATGAAGATGTACTCTATCGCACATTTGTTTTCTTTTCCAGTGGAGGAGTTCATTGAGGTACATCAGTATGAGCGAGATGAATGGATTATACAAGAAGGAACGCGATCCAACTTTCTGTTTTATGTTATTGAAGGAAAGGGCAAAATTTATGTAACACATCAAAATGGGAAGGTATCCTTAATTAATTTTATCAACACTCATGATTATATTGGAGAAATGGAATTACTAAATGAGGTGTACTATACAAAAGGGATTCAGGCCTTAACTAAGACCATTTGCTTTGCTATTCCCATTCATCTTTGTGGTACACAATTGTTAGAAGACGTAAAGTTTCTACGTGAATTAACCAAGTTTTTAAGTATTAAGGCAACTATTATGGCAACGAGGTATTCACAGAGCCTAGCTTTTCCGCTCGAAAATAGACTAGCAGATTTCATTTTACAAACAGCTGACGAAGGGATATATAAAGAGAGGCACATAACAGTTTGTGATTATTTAGGTGTATCCTATCGTCACTTATTGCATGTATTAACACAATTCTGTGATAAAGGCTATTTACAAAAGGATGGAAGGCACTACCAAATTATTAAGCCCCAATCTTTATATAATCTTGCAGGCATATTAAAAAATATGTAACAAACATTTCATACAGTCCCAGTAAATTGCTTGGACTGTATTTTTATTAATTGAATTATCCAGTACAATGGTTAAATAGAGGTTAAATATGGGAAATTTCACTAGAGATTTAAAGTGTACTCGTTAAAATGAAAATAGGAAAAGTAGAAAGGAAGCGCTTGTTATGCATAATGTGATGAATCGAAATAATGTGAAGGTTATAGGGCAGGGAGAGCAAACGATTATTCTTGCACACGGATTTGGTTGTGACCAGAGCATGTGGCAATATGTAACTCCAAACCTGGCTGATCGTTATCGAATTGTTTTATTTGATTATGTAGGATCAGGAAACTCGGATATCACTGCTTATAAATCTGAAAAATATAGCACGCTCCATGGATATAAACAGGATGTTCTAGACATCATTGAAGAAATGAATCTTCAACATGTATTATTTATTGGACATTCAATTAGTTCAATGATTGGCATGCTGGCTGCAATTGAGCGACCAGATTACTTCGATAAACTGATTATGATTGCGCCTTCTCCTTGTTATTTAAATGATTCAGACGGATATATTGGTGGATTTGAACGAAGTGATATTAATGAAATACTTGCAATGATGGAAATGAATTTTGCTGGCTGGGCAAGCTATATGGCTCCTTTAGCTATGGACCAGTCGAATGATTCAGAGCTAACTAAAGAACTGGAAAGTAGCTTTGTTTCAACGAATTCACGTGTAGCGAGGGAGTTTGCAGAGGTTACATTCTATTCAGATTACCGTTCTAGCTTAGACTTATTAGATGTACCTACATTAATTATTCAATGCTCTGAGGATAGCATTGTACCAAAAGAAGTAGGTGAATATTTAAATCAACATTTACAAAATAGTACGCTTAAAATCATAGATGCAAGAGGTCATTACCCACATATTAGTCAACCGTTAGAAACATCTAAGATGATTATGGAGTATCTAGAGAATTAATTTATCAGAGGGGTTTAATAATGAATGAAAGATTAAGAGAAGCACCTTGTGGGTTTATATCGATTGACCGTAATGGTTATATAACAGAGGTTAATAATACCTTTCTTGAATGGATGGGGTTCAAGCAAGAGAATTTAATAGGGAAGCATTTTGAATCATTATTATCGACGGGGAATAAGTTAATCTTTCATTCTTATTTTTACCCAAATATTAATTTACATGGATATGTAGAAGAATTATTCATTAATCTTAGAAATCAAAACGGCGAAGCTATTCCTTATTTAATGAATGCACGACATGTAAAGCAAGACAGTATTGAAATGGTCGACTGTATATTTGTTCAAATGAAAAAGCGGATAGATTATGAACTAGAATTACGTAAGACCAAAAAGCAAATGGAAGAGGCCTATATAGAAAAGAATATAGCTTTTGCAAAACTAGAACAAATCTATCTTGAAATAGAAAAGAAACAAATTGAATTGATGGAGATTAATTCAGGATTAGTTGAAATATCAAATACAGATAAGCTTACAGGCATTCCTAACCGAAGATTCTTTCAGCAAAAACTGGAAGAGCAGATTGGCTGTTATCACAAAGAACAAAAAGTATTCTCCCTACTTATTATTGATATTGATCATTTTAAAAAGGTAAATGATACGTATGGACACCATATAGGTGATATGGCCCTTATAAAGCTAGCAAATATCCTAAAAAGCCAGGTGAGACCTACAGATATTCCTGCTCGTTTTGGTGGAGAAGAATTTACAATCATTCTTCCACATACGGATGTAGAAGAAGCGATCACAATTTCTCAGAATATGAATCAAAAGGTTGCACAAGCGGAGTGGAATGAGATTGGAAGTTTAACAATCAGTCTTGGTGCAGCCACATTTACTAAAAAGGATACAGAAGAATCGATCATAGAAAATGCAGACCAAGCTCTCTATTCTTCTAAGAAAATGGGGCGAAACCGAGCCACTCATTATAGGGATTTATCTTAATATAATAAAAACATTAGGTGAGACACAACACCAATTATTAAAGGTATATGGAATTTTTCATATACCTTTTTATTATTCTAAAAAACATACCTATATAAAGCATTGTGCGTTTTTTACGAATTTATATTTTGTTTATATTTGCGATATATACAGTTTAGAACTGATGTCCATACTGAGTATAAGAAAACGATAAGGGAGATAATACTTTATGAATAACAAATTCAAATTCACTACACTCGCTATTCTTAGCTCAGTCACATTATTAGCAGCATGCAATGATACAACTAAAAATGAGACTAACAAATCAGCAGTACAAAATGAGCAGGCAGAAGCCAAAAACGCTGAACAGCCACTTTCAAAGGGGCAAGAAATGGCGAACATATTAAGTAGTACAAATTGGCAAGGCACTCGTGTTTATGATAAAGATAAAAATGATTTAACTAAGGAGAATTCCGGTTTTATCGGTTTAGCAAAATACGATGCAGAGAAAGGACGTTACGAGTTTTTTGATGCGAAAACAGGCAAAACACGAGGCGACGAGGGTACATTCTTTGTCACAAATGATGGCCAGAAACGCATTTTAATTTCAGATACGATGAAATATCAAGCCGTTGTTGAAATAACTGAATTAGATCAGAAGATTTTCACGTACAAACGTATGGGCAAAGATACGAAAGGTAATGATATAGAAGTATTTGTAGAGCATATACCATATGATAAAAATGATTTAGCTTTCTCTAAAGCAGATCAAAAGCTAACTACTTCTACTGGAGACATTAATACTCGTGTAGATGGGGATAAGATTCTTAGTAAAACATTATGGCAAGGAACAAAGGTACTTGATGAGGATGGAAATGATGTCTCACAATATAATACGAACTTTTTGAGTGTGGCAAAGTTTGAAGAGGATACGAACAAATACGAATTCTTTAATAAGGAAACAGGGGAAAGTCGTGGAGATTACGGTTACTTTGATGTCCTAAACCACAATAAAATCCGTGCGCATGTATCATTAGGCGAAAATAAATACGGAGCCGCATTAGAACTTACTGAATTGAACGATGGCAAGTTTACTTATAAACGTGTGGGTAAAGATGAAAATGGCAAAGATATCACAATCTTTGTGGAACATGAGCCCTATAAGGGAGAATTAAATCCCTCATTTAGTTTTTAATCAATCATGCCTCCTTCCTTGAAAAAGGAAGGATTCTCCTTTATAAATTGAAGAAAGGAGATGAATAATGACTATAAAGAATAGATTTTTAACTTCATATATTGGCGGTATTGTGATTGCGAGTGTCTCTATTCTCTCTATTCTATGCATTGTTTTTTATGTCACAACAGGGTCTATTCCCACCCCTAAAACATTGTATCAAACTTTTACGAAGCAGCGTTCTTTAAGTCCAGATGAGGGGCTTGCTTATGTAGAACTACGTAATATTGCTAAGATGGACCCAGACAATCTATTAGAGCAGGATATACAAAAAAGGTTACAACAGATTGAGCAGAGGTCACTTGGGGTTGTCATTCGGCATGAAAAGAAGATTGTATATTATTCTAAGGGTCTAGTAGAAAGATCACTTATTGTACATTTCCCGTCTTTTGATAAGAATAATATTGAGACAAAGGGCACAATAGATAATGCAGGTGGACTCTACCGTTATATTAAGTATGATTTTTTTTATAGCGATAAGTCGAAGGGCAGCGTTTTAGTGTTAAAGAAAGAAAATAGCTTTTTAGATTTCCTGACAAAATGGGGAATTATTATTATTCTCATCATCTTTCTTGTAGCTATCACGGCAATGCTCTTTTTAAATCAGTTTTTAAGCAAGACGATTGTTAAGCCTTTAGAAAATTTAGGACGGACCATGTCTGAAATTCGAGAAGGAGATTTAATGATTGAGACACCAATATTACCTTCCAAGACAGCAAAGGAAGTACATGAACTGACCTCCAACTTTGAGAGTATGCGGTTAGCACTTTTAGATTCTATTCAGGAGCAGCGTAATCTTGAAAAAAATCGAAAAGACCTAATAGCCAGTATTTCTCATGATTTAAAAACACCGATTACCACCATTATTGGTTATGTGGAAGGTTTACAGGAGGGTGTTGCCGAAACACCTGAAAAGCGAGAAAAGTATTTGAAGACCATCCATTCTAAATCACTTGCATTGAATAGTTTAATTGAAGAACTTTTTCTTTATTCAAAGTTTGATGCAGAGGCCATTCAGTTCTATTTTGAGCGTATACAGCTTACAAAGTTCCTTACACATATCGTGGAGGAGTTTCAGCTATATAATCAAGAAGTTCAGTTAGAGTTGAATGTAGAGGAGGATGTGTATGTTTATATTGATCGTATGCAGATGAATCGGGCTATTATTAATTTAATAGAAAATAGTATGAAATTTAAAAAGCAAACTGAACTTTTATATATAATTTTAGAAGTAATAGTCGTGGATGATCTAGTTGAAATTAAAGTAAGGGATAACGGGCAAGGAATTCCGGAATCCAAGCTCCCATATGTATTTGATCATTTTTATCGTGGTGAAGAAGCACGTACCTCAACGACAGGCGGAAGTGGCCTGGGGCTTGCCATTGTAAAGCAGATCGTTTCCAAGCACAATGGCCATGTAAAAATTCAAAGCAAGCTAGATTATGGTACAACGGTGACAATAATCTTGAAAAAGGCTTAAAGGAAGTGTCAATGACTCGTGCCAACTCGTATATTAATTATCGAGGATGATATCAGTATTGCAGAATTACAGAGAGATTATTTAGAAATTAATCAAATACAAGCAGATATCGTGACAGACGGTTTTGAGGGGATGAATCGAGCCTTAAACGAGCCTTTTGATTTAGTTGTCGTTGATTTGATGCTCCCCTCTATGAATGGTTTTGAAATTTGTCGACGTATTCGTGAAAAGAAAAATATACCACTAATAATTGTGTCTGCAAAAAAGGAAGATATTGATAAGATCAGGGGGCTTGGTTTAGGAGCGGATGATTATATAACGAAACCATTCAGCCCGAGCGAGTTTGTCGCGCGTGTGCAAGCTCATAGTAAACGTTATAAGCAGTTGACGGGTACTGGACAAACACAAGATTATGTAGAGATGAAAAATATTATAGTTGATAAAGCTGCACGGAAAGTATTCGTGTTAGATCAGGAAGTTATTTTTACAACGAAGGAATTTGATTTGCTCGCGTTCTTTATGGATCATCCAAATCGCGTTTGGACAAAGGAACAGCTTTTCCGTCAATTATGGTATATGGACGATTTAGATGGAGATGTTTTTACAGTTGTTGTCCATGTTGGACGAATACGAGATAAATTGAAAAAAGCAAAATTATCCGAGCTGCCGATCGAGACAATTTGGGGCAGCGGATATCGTTTTAATAGTTGAAAATATTGTTGTATCCAAGAAAATAAAAAACTGCCCACTAAGTATGAGAGGCAGTTTTTTACTATCAGATAATAATGTGAATTATTTTCATTTTATCAAGTTAAATTTTCGTTGTTCCGGCATTTTTCCGCGTAAAAAGGATACCGATGATAATGGCTAAAACCATTAAGATAATCGTTAATAGTAGAGTTTTTATATAATATTCATTGTGCGTACCAGATAGTAACTGTACGCTGTAATTTGCTAATTTCCATGGTGATATATGCCAGTATTGGCCAATCAATGCATCGATCATAACACCAAATGGGATGACTATAATGGTGAAGGTCGTTGCGAACGCTGTCTTAAATATAGCACTAAACATTAGCGCAACAGCAGTGGCAAATACAATCCATGCACAATAGGACAGAACCATTTGAATAAACGCCATAGTATCAACTGATCCATATAAAATAGCTGTATAGTACATACTGCCAGCATAGCCTAAGCTAACGCTTAGAATGCCTAGTATGCTTCCTACAACCCATTTACTCATAAACAAAGCAATAAAAGAAATAGGTCTCACATATATAAGAGTTGCTGTACCGTTTTGTCTTTCACGGTTAATCATCCCTGCTATTGTAATAACAAACACGATAAGGCCTATTGATTGGAATTGACCAGTAGAAGCCATCAGAATATCAATTGGTATAAAGTCTGGTAGTGAAAGAGAGAATCCATCGGGCATATTGCCGACAGCATTTAAAATGTCTTCCATATAATAATTGGTTAATGGATCTGTAATACCTAGCAAAATAAATAGTAGCGGCATCCACAAAAACTTGAAGCTTCTCCAGCTTTCACGAAATTCTTTTTGTAGTAGTATAATGAAAGTCTTCATTGTCCAACCACCTTCATAAAAATTTCCTCCAGTGTCATCGTCACTCGTTCCACTTTTAATATAGAAAATGGCAGAACAATAAGTTGGGACATGAGTTCTTGCATCGTTGGATAGCCATCTTTTATTTCTATAAAAGCATAAGATTCCTCTACTGTGGTTGGTAGCTGTGATTGTGTGGCAAAGAGGGATACCTCTTCTTTACTTGTAAATTGTATTTTATAATGAAATGAATCAAATTTCGTACGTATATCCTTCAAGGAACCTTGCTCTACTAATTTTCCCTTTTTTAAAAAGAGCAGCTGGTCTGTCATTTCTTCTGCATCATTTAAGATATGAGTAGAATACAAAATCGTTGAATGTTGCTGCAATTGTTTTAATAGATTTATAACTTCCCGTCTCCCAACCGGGTCAAGAGCAGATACAGGTTCGTCTAATATGAGGAGTTTTGGTTTGTGGACGATGGCTTGAGCAATACCAAGCCGTTGTTTCATACCACCTGAAAATGTGGACGTTTTCTTTAATCTATCGTTCGTTAATCCAACGAAATCCAACACTCTTTCTGCCTCTTTTTTTGCATCCCTTGATGGTACACCGTTTAGCTTTCCAGTCATCTCAGTAAACTCTAATGCCGTTAACCAAGGATAAAAGTTAGGGTATTGAGGCAAAAAGCCAATTTCTTTTCGGATATCTTGGGTATCATTCATTCTAATAGATCCATTGGTTGGTTTTAGTAAGCCCGTGAGAATGGATAAAGTAGTCGTTTTTCCAGCTCCATTTGGACCAATTAATGCAGTGGAAGTCCCTGCTTCAAGAACGAAAGACAAATCATCTACTACTTTTTCTCCACCAAAAACCTTCGTAAGATGTTCAATTCTAATCATGAAGTTTTTCTCCCAAAAATAAAGTAACAGATTGGTCCAATCGTATTGAGGAATATGATGACAATAGCCCAAACCCATTTTGGACCGTTCGTTGCATGAATGCGTATCAAATCAATTAATGCAACAATAAATAATATAAACTGAATAACAAGGAGTGGGGCGACTAACGCCCAATTAATATCTATCACTATAAATTCACCTCTACTTTTTAAATTAGGAATTAATATAGATCCCCTAAATCACAGTATCATTCGAATCCATTAAAAATCCCCTTTTATGGGGCTTTTGCTGACTTTAAATATAGTTCTTCTAATTGGATAATAACAGAATATTTGAACGTATTGTATCTATTAAATCAGTTTGATAGGTTGGGGAATGTAAATGTAGAATTATTTACCCTTAAATCACAAAACAAAAGAGAGGATTAAGCTTATTTAAGTCGTTTACGCGCAGAGTTCTGGCTTTCAGAAACAGAGATATGTTTTAATGCCTTTCCCAATCCATAGAGAGGCATATTTCCATAAATCGATTCATAGTTTCCGCTACTTACTTTATATGATTCATGGTAAATACCTACTGCATCATTGTTACCTATTTTTTTATTGAAATTTTTCCATGCCTTTAAGTGTAGGTCGTTTTTTGAATAAGAAAGTAAATCATCAATAGAACGCCAATACTGAACCATAATGGTTGTTCTAAGGCCAAAATAGGTTTCCATTGAAAGAAAACCCAATTCTTCTTTGTTCACATACAGCTCTTTAATCATACCAGGCATAGCATTAAATACAGGAAGCCATTTATGCAACGCTAATCGCTTGTTGATTCTCATGCCAATAATAAAAACAACAATATCCTCGTCATTTGCCGTTGTATAACGCCCTGTATAAATTTTCTTAGCCATTTTATTCCCCCTAAACTGATATTTGATTGAGAGTGGAGGTGCACCACTCAATGGCGGCCATTGTTATCCTTTTTCCGTAATCTAATGTAAACAGCCAATATTGAGAAGCGTCATTGTTGTAGGTAGAAATAGTATGTTCAATATTTTTATATGTTTCATAACGAGCCTCTAATTTTTGCTTATATTCTTCGATTAGGGAAATAGTAGATTCTTTTGATTGATAGCTTCCAAAAAACAATTTAAGTAAGATCTCATTTCGTTCAGCCGGAATTTGTTCAACCGGCTCTTCCAACCAAGTTTTTAAAGCATCCCTTCCTTTTGGCGTAAGGAAATATTCATTACGATCAGGCTTACCTTTTTGAGTCGACGTATGGACTTCTGCTAATCCATCTTGGACAATCAACTTTAATGTCGGATAGATTTGGCCATAACTAATTTTCCAAAAGTGGCTTAAACTCTCGTCAATTAGCTGCTTAATAGCATAGCCAGTACGGCATTCTGTGGTTAAAATTCCAAGAATGGAATAGGTTGTATGATTGTAATTTTTCAATGTGACCATCCTAACTAAAAGATATATATCATTTTGATATATGATACTTTACTTTATGAAAAGAATCCACTCCATATGAAGTGTCTTTGTAGAGGTCATGTATGTATTTTTGGGGACTTTAAAGATCTTACTAGCTTTGGGGACCAAAAAATCTGAAAAAACATGCCGTAACAGCGAGAGAGTGCCTCTCGTATATTTTTGTAAATTTTCCCTTGTGTAAACGAATGGAGCACTTTCTTAGGATGCTGTAAGGGCAGGGTTAGACTCTAACTGAAAAAGAATTATATAAAGCTATCAGTCATTTAATCAAAGACTACTGAATAATTAATGGTTAGGAGAAAGGAATTTCTTAATTTAATTACTCAGCAGCCTAGTGATTTATTTTACGGAATAATTATGAAACATCCCCCAATTTTCTTGTCTGGCAAATGGGGGATAGGCTGACACAAAGTTAACCACTATGGTTGCTTGATCAAGTATGGGGTAGTTCTGAAAAAGAAGATTGTCGCCATAACGAATAGCGGTTAATGCAAGGGGCAATTCACGTCTAAATACTTCATAGCGTTTCGCTGAGATAAGTTGATTAAATGGCTCTTGGTCAATATAAACATACACACAATAGTATAAGAAACTACTATTTTCTTTCCATTCACCCAATACTTCATCTCGCATAGAGGTGACCTTATCCCATGCATAATGGTTACCAATGGTTAAAAATAGATCTCCAGTTAAATCTGAATGAGTTAGCGTATAGTGTCTTGGGATTACAGGCTGCACAGGTGTTATCCCATCTCTGTATTCTACTGATAATTTTTCAGGAGAGAAATTGGTCAGAGCAATCAACTCCACTTTTTTATCATTTTATGCTGTTTTTCTTTACTTGTTAATATGGCATAGGTTGTATGATTGTAATTTTTCAATGTGATCATCCTAACAAAAAGATATATATCATTTTGATATATTATACTTTTCTTTATGAAAAGAACCGACTCCAGATGAAGGGTGTTTAAGTGGAATGCACGTTAGAATTCTCTTTTTAATGAATCTCCTGACCATAAGAGCAAGAATGAGGACGAAATGTGGTTCGACCTCTTGTTAGAATAGGTTCAACAAAAGTTACTTGGAGGAGAATAAGATGAATACAATTCAAACATTCAATGAGCTACATCATGCAGAGGAACCTTTATTTCTTGGTAACGCTTGGGATCTATTGTCTGCGTTAACGCTTGAAATGGCAGGATTCAAAGCTATTGGTACAACTAGTTGGGGGATTGCCAACTCACTGGGATATGCAGATGGAGAACTAATTAATTTTGATCGACATTTAGCAGTCATAAAAACAATCGCGAAGAATGTAAATATTCCTGTTTCTGCTGATATTGAGGCAGGCTATAGTGAAGATACGAACATGATAATTGAGAATGTGTTAAGGACGGCGGAAGTCGGAGTAGCAGGTATCAATATCGAGGATTCCAAGAAAAAAACTCATGGATTAAAAAGTATTTCCCAACATGCTAGCTTGTTGGGAAAAATAAGACTAGAGTTGGATCATAGGGGGGTTAAGGATTTTTTTATCAATGCAAGAACGGATACTTATCTTCAAAAGGAAAACCCTTTACCTGAAACAATGGAACGAGCAAGGGCATACTTGGAAAGTGGGGCTAGCGGAATCTTTGTACCCGGGATAAAAGAAGATATGGATATTAAAGAGCTTACAATGAGTGTTAGTGCACCTGTAAATATATTATCTTTACCTGGCGTAACCAATTATAATCATCTTAAAGAATTAGGAGTCAGACGTTTTAGTTTTGGAAATGCTCTATCTGATATAGTAATCGCATATTTGGAAAAGAAGGCGGGCGAATTATTAGAGCATAGGGATACATTCTGTTTGTATGAGACGAAGCTCTAATATGAAAGGAAAGTGTGTACATGGAAACTAATATCAATCTTTCTTTTGAAGAGATGTGGGAGAAAATCATCGCCTGTGATCGGAAATATGATGGGCTGTTTTTTACCGCAGTCAAGACAACGAAAATCTACTGTCGTCCTTCCTGTAGATCAAGAAAACCTAAAAAAATAAATGTTGAATTCTATATTGAAATGAATGAAGCTGAAAAGTCTGGTTATCGTCCTTGCAAAAGATGTCAGCCAGAAGTTGAGCACTCCCCACATATTGAACTTGTGAGAAATGTAATTACATTCCTAGTTAACAATTATAAACAATCGTTGATACTGAAGGATATTGCAAATGAAATTGGTGTAAGTCCATTTTATTTAGAACGCATATTTAAACAGGAGACCTCTGAGACACCACGTATGTATCTAGAAAAAATTCGAATAGATAAAGCAGCCCACCTATTAAGTCATACCTCTATGACAAATTTAGAGATCTGTTATGAAGTAGGATTTCAGAGCCCCTCTAATTTTTATAAGGTGTTTCGAAGTTTGAAAAATTGTTCTCCAAGTGAATTTCGAAAGGGTTGTGTAAATGAATTGGAAGGATAAAGAGACATATTTGGAAATTTATCCCCCACATGAATTTAATTTTGAAGAGTGTTTACTCTATTTGGGTAGGTCTAAATTAGAAGAAACCCACCAGATTAAAGAGGGATTTTTATATAAATTAATAAAGGTGGATCATTCTTTCATTTTATGTAGAATTGGATGGGGCAATTGTTCCTTAAATGTTGAATTCCCTATAAGCACTCCATCAATTGATTTACGACAAAAAGTAGCAGCTTATATATGGGAATGGTTCGATTTTGATCAGGAATTAAAGGGATTTTATCAGTTGGCTGCTCAAGATCAAGTCTTACAGACACTTGTCCATAAATATTATGGTTTACGGATTGTATGTATTCCAGATTTGTTTGAAGCGCTCGTATGGGCAATTATGGGGCAGCAAATTAATTTAACATTTGCATACACATTAAAAAAACGTTTTACTGAAAAATACGGTGAAAGCTTGAACTTTGAAGGAGATACATTTTGGTTATTCCCCACATTTGAAAAAATAGCATCCCTCCACATCGATGATTTAAGAGAACTTCAATTTACGCAGAGGAAGGCAGAATATATTATTGATATTGCTAAAGCGATGGACAAAGGAAACTTAAATAAAGAGAGATTGCTCCAGAGGAAAGATTATCAACTAATACGCAAGTCTTTAATGATGATAAGAGGTATTGGTCCATGGACGGCAGATTATGTATTAATGAGATGTCTACACTATGCCGATGCCTTTCCCATTGCAGATGTTGGCCTTCACAATGCGCTAAAGAAACAGTTAGAACTTGAGAGAAAGCCCACTATAGAAGAGATAGAAGCATTTGCAAAACATTGGAAAGGGTGGAAGGCGTATGCTACCTTTTATCTTTGGAGGTCCTTGTATGATGAAGACTTATAAAATGTATTACAAATCACCAATTGGATTAATTGAAATAATTGGCACGAATGAAGCGATTTATTCCATTTTATTTTCTGAAGAGGATATCACAGAAGAATTTTTATTGGAGGAAACACCATCTGTTGTAAAAGCTTGCTACACCCAGTTAGATGAGTATTTTAAAGGATATCGTCGGAATTTTTCTTTTCCCTATGCATTAGAAGGAACTGGCTTTCAAAGGACAGTATGGGGGGCGCTAAAAGAAATTCCCTATGCAGAAAAAAGATCCTACAAGGATATTGCCATATCCATAGGGAATGAAAAAGCTACTCGCGCTGTAGGAAATGAAAATGGAAAAAATAGGTTAAGTATTGTCCTTCCTTGTCACAGAGTGATCGGTTCTAATGGGAAATTAACTGGTTATGCAGGAGGGCAATGGAGAAAAGAATGGCTGCTTCAGCATGAGCACACGTATTTTGAAGAACAG
Organism: Rummeliibacillus sp. TYF-LIM-RU47; assembly: GCF_008638315.1. Classification (NCBI taxonomy): domain Bacteria; kingdom Bacillati; phylum Bacillota; class Bacilli; order Caryophanales; family Caryophanaceae; genus Rummeliibacillus; species Rummeliibacillus sp. TYF-LIM-RU47. The sequence goes on from NZ_VVIR01000004.1 coordinate 73,990, forward strand.
GGAAATAATGAAAGAAAGATATATTAATTAATAGAAAGAAGGGTTCCTTCTGAAAAAGAAACCCTTCCAAAACCAATACCATTAAACTACTTTAAGAGTTACCTCAATATTACCTCTTGTTGCATTGGAGTAAGGACAAACTTGATGAGCTGCCTCTACAAGTTTTTGAGCTGTTTCTTTATCGACGCCCTCAACTTCAGCCTCTAATTCCACTGCTAGTTTAAAACCATTATTTTCCCCTTTGAAGATGGATACATTTGCTGTGACTGCAGTTGATGTTACCTCTTTTACTCTTTGTGTTTTGATGACAAGGTTTAATGCTGAATCAAAGCAAGCAGAGTAACCAGCCGCAAATAATTGTTCAGGGTTTGTACCATAACCGCCTGGTCCACCTAGCTCTTTTGGTGTCTTTAAATCTAGGTCTAATACATTGTCTGATGAAACTACTCTACCTAATCTACCGCCTACTGCTGTTGCGCTTGCTGTGTATAAAACTGTCATTTACATTCCCACCTTTTGTTTAAATTTAAATCGTGTACGATTAAATCCTATAAGATTTAAATGAAAGAGTCAACAATTACATCTTTTTTGATTAAAATTTGTATTTTACCTTGATACCCTCAAATAAAGCGCCTAAACTTAATCGCAGACGTTTAAATTTTTAGTATCTCTTGATAAGGTCCATAATAGTAAAGTATAAGTTTTTGTTATATAGGAATGGGAAGAGAAAAAATAATATTATTGTATATAAAGGAATGAGCATGTTGGATGATTTTTTTAATTTAGAAAACCAACTTTGTTTTTCAATCTACGAAGCGAGCAGCCAATTTAACAAATTATATGCAAAGGTGCTTCAGCCATTTGGCCTTACCTATCCTCAATACTTAGCCTTATTAGTGCTATGGGAAAAAGATGGTCTTACGGCAAAAGAATTGGGCAATCGGTTAAATTTAGGTACAGGTACTTTAACGCCAATGATTAAAAGGATGGAAGCGAATGATTGGGTAAGAAGAGAGCGTTCAACAGTAGACGAACGAAAAGTCTCTATATACCTGCAACCAAAAGCTCTCAAAGAAAAACAAGCTATTATCACGAAAATCTCGGCTGACGTTAAACCATGTAATATTGAATTTGAAGAGTATGAAGAATTGATGAATCAATTAAACCTTCTTCAAAAGAAATTAAAGCAACAAAATGAATCGCTTAGGAAATAATAAAAAGCAAAGATGAATTCAACCACGCTATAGGAAGAAAAATGCCAGCACCTCTAATCATGTAGAGGTGCTATTTGTTTGAATTGTCTATTTAGGCTTATGTTAATATATAAAAGAAATTATGAGATAAAGTAGTACATAGGCGATAATTGATAAAAGTGTGAAGCTGGGGGATTATTTTTTGACTAGGACAACATTAACCAATATGTGTATGATTTATGATAAAGAGAATTATAAAGTTTTAGTTCTTGATCGGATTAAGTCTTGGAAGGGTATTTCTTTTCCTGGTGGAAAGGTTGAGGACGGCGAAAGTCTAATTGATTCAACGATTAGAGAAATAAAAGAGGAGACAGGGTTAACCATCTCTAATTTAGAAGCCTGTGGAATTATATATTTGTATAACGATGAAACAGGCGAAAAGTATTTTGTTTTTAATTATAGAACAGAGGATTTTAGCGGAACTTTGCTAGATAGAACAGATGAAGGCCGTATTTTTTGGGTAGATACGGAGGAGTTACCAAAACTGAATTTTGCTGAAGGAATGAAAGAAAGGTTCCCTATGTTTTTAGAGAAAAAGTATTCAGAAGGATTTGGGGTTTGGAATGAACAGGAATCAAGACAAGTAAAGTGGCAGTGAATATAACACTTATTGAAAGATAGGTATATTCAAACAAAGGAGAAACCCTTATTGAACTTCAAAAGAACATCTTTACAGACGAAAATATTTGGCCTCGTTTTTGCCTTAGGGCTGTTGTTAATTTTGCTGTTAACTGTGTTTTATAGCTATATGGAAAGTAAACAGATAGAAGATAATAAAGGAAGAATGGCCTTAGAGTTATCTAAAACAGTCTCTTTTATGCCGAATATTATTACTGCTTTACAAACAAAAAATCCATCCAATGAAATACAACCCATTGCAGAAAAAATCCGTAAAGAAACAGGTGCTGAATTTATTGTTGTGGGAGATAAGAATGGGGTCAGATACTCTCATCCTCTACAAGCAATGATTGGTAAAAAAATGAAGGGCGGAGATAACGAAAAAGCTCTTCAGGGTGGGAAATACTATGTATCAAAATCAAAAGGATCGCTCGGCCCTTCTATTAGAGGGAAATCGCCCGTTTACAATAAAAAAGGCGAGATTATTGGAATTGTATCAGTAGGTTTTTTACTTGAAGATGTTCATGAGCAGGCAAAGAAAAACATTATTAAAGTTCTATATGTCTCTCTCATTGCGTTAATTATATCCCTGGTTGGCAGTTCATTACTCGGTCGTAACATTCGCAAGGATACCATGGGTTTAGAACCATATGAAATCGCTCGGCTTTATAGAGAGCAGGAGGCCATATTACATGCTGTGAAAGAAGGGATTCTGGCCATTGACCAGGAGGGGTTCATTACCACGATGAATCAAACTGCTAAAAACCTCTTGAACATTCAAGGATCTGTCATCGACTTTAAGGTAGATGACCTTTTTCCTTCTGAATATCTATATGAAGTGATCAGAACAGGAACGCCTCAAATAGATAAAGAAATAGTGTGGAAGGAAAAAACAATCATTGTGAATTGTACACCTCTTTATAATAAAAAGGGGAATATTGGAGTAGTGGCCTCTTTCCGAGATAAAACGGAAATTGAACAAATGGTCAACACAATATCTGAAGTAAAGAGTTATTCAGAGGACCTTCGTGCACAAACCCACGAATTTACTAATAAATTATACGTATTGATGGGATTGCTAGAGCTAGGAGAGTACAAAGAAGCGATTGATATGCTCCATCAAGAAACACAGATGCTTCAGACTCAAAATTCTATTGTCTTTAAACAAATAAAAGATACAAAAGTTCAGGCTATCCTCCTAGGCAAACTAGGAAAGGCATCGGAAAAGAAGATTGCGTTTGATATAGCCCAAGATAGCTATTTAGACTCTCTTCCTTCTCATATAAAACTGTCAAATTTAATTATTATCCTAGGTAATTTAATTGAAAATGCTTTTGAAGCTGTGTTAGATTCTGACATTCCAACTGTAAAATTCTTCACTACTGACATTGGAAGTGATATTATCTTTGAAATTGCTGACAATGGAAAGGGGATTAAAGAAGAAAATTTAACATATCTTTTCCAAAAAGGATTTACTACGAAAGATTCAGATAGGATGGAAGCAAGAGGATATGGTCTTTCGAATGCAGAAAAGGCTGCTACAGAGATGAATGGCATGATTGAGGTTCAAAGTACGCTAGAAACCGGAACGATATTTACCGTCTATCTTCCTAAATATTTATAAAGGGGAGAAAACATGAACAGAATAAAAGCAGTTATTGCAGAAGATGATTTCCGGATTGCGGATATACATGAAAAATACTTATCAACATTTGATGAAATAGAGGTAGTTGGAAAGGCGTTAAACGGTGAACAAACCCTTGAATTAATTAAGTTAAAGCAGCCGGATTTATTAATTTTAGATGTATTTTTTCCCGATATGATGGGCACGGATTTACTGCCCCTTATCCGAAAGGACTTCCCTAAGGTAGACATTATTATGATTACGGCTGCTACTGATAAAGTATTTATTGAAACGGCACTAAATTACGGAGTAATCCATTATTTAATTAAACCAGTCAATAGGGAACGCTTTGATGAAGTTATCTCAGAATATATAAAAAGACATTCTATACTTATGTCGAATCAGGAGATAAACCAAACGTATGTAGATCTACTTTTTGGAAAAAGTTTCGATCAAAAGATGAAGAAAAATTCAGGACTTCCAAAAGGAATAGATGAAATAACCTTAGAGAAGGTCCAGGCTGTTCTTCTTACAAAGCGAATGGGACTTTCAGCAGAGGAAGTAGCAAAAGAAATTGGGGCTTCACGAATTACTGCGCGCCGATATTTGGAGTATCTTTCATCGATAAATGAAGCCAAAGCTGAGGTTGTATATGGTATCGTTGGAAGACCGGAAAGAAAATATTATCCTGTTTAAAGAGGGCTATTAAATATAGCCTTCTTTTTTTGTGCTTCATGAACAATATGAACAAAATGTAGCATTATGTACAATAATAACTTTAATTTGAAAACGTTTTCAGTAAACAGAAAATTATATATTATTAATTTACTTATAAAAGGGGTGAAGAATAATGCTTGCAACATTAGGATTTTTAATGATTATAACATTCATGGTGCTCATTATGACCAGACGCTTATCTGCAATGATTGCTCTGATAGTGGTTCCAATTGTTTTTGCCTTATTTGGGGGATTCGGCAAAGATATGGGTCCTATGGCATTAGAGGGAATCAAGAGTGTGGCACCTACTGGGATTATGATTTTATTTGCTATTCTCTTTTTTGGCATTATGATTGATGCAGGGGTATTCGATCCTATTATTAATACAATTTTAAAGGTCGTAAAAGGTGATCCTGTAAAAATCGCAATTGGTACAGCTGTACTTGCTTTATTAATCTCACTTGATGGAGATGGAACTACCACATATATGATTACTATTTCAGCAATGCTACCACTTTACAAACGTATCGGAATGAAACCATTAGTACTTGCGGGAATTGCGGTTTCAGCTTCTGGTGTAATGAATCTTCTTCCGTGGGGAGGCCCTACAGCAAGAGCGATGACGGCATTGAATTTGGAGATGGGGGATATCTTTACACCCGTCATCCCAAGTATGATTGGCGGAGTATTGTTTGTTTTGTTTATGGCTTACACCCTTGGTAAAAAGGAACGTAAAAGAACGGGTGTATTAGAAATTAACTATGGTACAGAAGCGATGGCAGCAGCAACGACGGCTGATGAAAGTCTAAAGAGACCGAAACTTATACTGATCAACTACTTACTGACAATCATCCTTTTAGTAGCATTGATTCGTGAAGTTTTGCCAACTACTGTCTTGTTTATGATTGGTTTTGCTATTGCAATTACAATGAATTATCCGAATTTAAAAGAACAAAAAGAAAGGGTCATGCACTACGCAGATAATGCATTGTCCGTAGTTTCCATGGTATTTGCAGCTGGCGTATTCACAGGAATACTTTCTGGAACAAAGATGGTTGATGCTATGGCTAATGTGGTTATTACGCATATTCCAGATGCCTTGGGGTCACACTTTGCTATAATTACTGCCATCATTAGTGCACCTTTTACATTCTTTATGTCCAATGATGCCTTTTACTACGGGGTATTACCGTTACTCGCCAAAGCAGCAAGCGGTTATGGAATTGATCCAGCTATGATTGGGCGGGCATCATTATTAGGGTTGCCGGTACACTTATTAAGTCCTCTTGTGCCATCCACGTACTTATTAGTAGGAATGGTTGGCGAAGATTTTGGTAGTCTACAACGTACCTTCTTGAAATGGGCATGCGGAGCTACAGCTGTAATGATTTTAGTAGCCCTTATTTTCTCCATTATTCCTATCTAACGATTGATTCCAAAAACTCTCTACATTGAGTTTTTGGAATTTCATGTTTAAATGGATATTATATTTACCGTTGTTTAACCGACGCCTTATATTTAATTTGAGGAGGTATTTATGGCTATATTTTTTGAGATTTTAGTAAACGTCATACTGCCCATATTTATCTTAATTGGGCTCGGGGGTTATCTCCATCGTAAGTTTTTATTTGATATGAACACTCTATCTAAATTGAATACTTATTTACTAATGCCTGCAGTCAGTTTCACTAATATTTATGAAAATAAAATTGGCGGCGAAACATTATTGCACATTTTGGGGTTTTTAATTATACAAAGTATAATCTTGATCATCTTAAGCGGAGGCATTGCGAAAGTTGCAAAATTCGATAGAGGAGTATCCTCTGTATTTAAAAATAGTGTGGTTTTAGTTAACTCTGGGAATTTCGGTTTACCAGTCAGCCAGCTTGTGTTTCAACACAATCCATTAGGTGCATCTATTCAAATTGTTGTAATGATTTATCAGAATTTGCTTACCTATACCTATGGCTTGTTTAACTCAGTTTCAATAGATAAAACGAAGGGGAAAGCACTGAACGGCTTTTTAAAAAACCCAGTGATTTACGCCTTCTTGCTAGGCTTGCTTCTTCATACTTTACATATAAAGATTCCTTCTTTTTTGTGGGAACCCATTAAAAATTCTTCTAATGCTTTCCTTGCTGTAGCTCTAATTACATTGGGCGCTCAAAGTGCATTTCTTCAACTTAAACAGTTTTCGCTGCCTTTACTTATGAGTTTAGTAGGACGACTAATTTTATCTCCTGCAGTAGCATTGCTGATTATTTTTATTTTGAAATTGGATGGGGTGACGGCGCAGGCTTTGTTCATCGCAAGTTCCTTCCCAACCTCAAGAAACAGCGCACTTTTTGCTTTGGAATATGATAATCATCCGGAGTATGCGGCACAAGTTGTTTTGATGTCGACCATTTTTAGCATGGTCACCGTCACAACTGTTATTTATTTATCTACGATTTTGTTTTAATAATCAGTGTCAAATGGAAGGGGAACCGAAATAACGGTTTCCCTTTTTGTATCTTGAAAAGATTGACAGTTATATCGACAGCTGATATAGTCTATATCAACAGTCGATATAACGGTTGACGATAGGTGGTGTGATGATGGAAGAGAATGTGCCTTTAACAGAAGGAGTTTATTATATCCTTTTAGCTCTGTATGAACCAAGGCATGGATATGGTATTATGCAGTTCGTTTCTGAACTTAGCAATGGCCGTGTAGAGCTTGGTCCTGGTACCATTTATGGAGCAATAAAGACATTGGTAAAGCGAAAGTGGATTGTTCCTTTAGATGATGATGGACGGAAAAAGGAATATGTTATTACAGAATATGGAAAATTGTTGATTGAAGCTGAAATAAAACGGCTTGAAGAGTTGCATCACAATGGGTTACTCATTACAAAGGGGGAGAGACAGCAATGAAGAAGGTAAAGTTTCGCTTTTATTTAGATTTTGAGAAAGAAGAAAAGTGGATTAATGAAATGGCGCAAAGTGGTTGGCATCTGGAAAAGTTTCTCTTGGGTCGATTTACTTTTACAAAGGGAGAGCCTGGTGATAGTATCTATCGTAATGAATTTATTACTGGGATGTCTGACCTGGAAAAGAAAGAGTACTTTGAATTTCTGAAAGACAGCGGAATTACCATCGTTCATGAGTCTGGCGGTTGGGTCTACATGAAAAAGGCAGCAGCAGAGGGACCCTTTGATATATATACAGATACAAAATCAAAAATTGACTATTATAAGCGCATTTTAAACTTTTTTCTAATCCTTTTTTTCGTGAATTTATCCCTTGGTATATCGAATGTGAGCCTTTTTACTGATAATTCAAGTATGGGGATAGCTAATGCATCCATTGGCTTGATAAACATAGCTGTTGCATTACTTATAGCAGTTCCGATTGTAAAAATAATTAAGAGAAAAAGGGGGTTACAAGAAGAACAGCAATTTTTTGAGTAAGGCTACCTAAATTCATTGTGATATTGTAATATTCTTTCTAAATGTGTTGAGAGAATTTCTTAACAATCGTTTGTAGTTGATGCTTGTTTTGCATAAATTGTTTTCTTCGGTGGCCGTTAGCTCCAGAAGGATGAGGGAATCCAAAAAGACATCTTTCCATTGGGATCTCTCCTTGTTTCGCTAAGTCGGAGATGACTTCTGTTACAGCTTTACCTAAGGGAACGAGAAGATAGTCTTGTTTAATTTCTTTTAGCTCATGAAGAAATATATGATATGCATAATTGGTTAATAGGGGAGAACGGCCAATTTTTGGCGTATGCCCTGTATAATTCTTTTCCTTCACAAAGACAGGGTACTTAATCACAGAAGTGGTATGTAGAAGGTTAAAATGTTTCTCGAATAATTGCCGAGTTGACGAAAGCCCAAATGCTTTATTCATTTCACATTCATCAAGCATCTCAATTAAGTTCTCCCTCATTGTACCCGCAAAACCGGCTGCTCTTTTTGATTGTTCTAAAATTTGGTCGGTTGAATCACCTTCACGTAAACAAATTTTGGCTTGTAGTAGGGCAGTCTTCATCTGTGTCCAGCCAGGAGTAATGCCTACTATAACTAGTTTGGCATCTCGATTAATGTACTCATTGTGAGGGGCATAGTACATCTCAATATTGTTGTCTTTTTCAATGAGAAAGTTGCTATTCAATACGTCATCTTTAGTGATTATTTTAGATTCAGGCAGGCTATTGATATATGGCAGGTAATGCTCCAATTTAATTTCGTTTAGCATCGCTTTATACGTCCTTTCGAGAGAAATGGAGTAGGAATAATTTCATCATAAGCATTTTGTTTAATACATTCCAGTAGCAGGAACTGAGCAAAAGCAATGTTTCACGTGAAACAGAATGAAAGCCCAATCCCGCTAAAAAAAGTCAGAAGGATAGGGCTTTAAACTTTTAATTTTTATGCTGAGAACGTAACCAGCCCATGGCAACATTTGCGTGTAAAGCTGCGCCATACTTAAAAATATCTTCGTTTTGGAACATACGTGGGTTATGAACAGGGGCAGCGCCTTCTTCTCCTGTACCTAACACGACAAAAGCAGAAGGGACTTCCTGAGAAATGTAAGAAAAGTCTTCGGAGCCGCTCATAACACCATTATCAACCATATTTTTGTTACCCATTACTTCTTGAAGTAGGGGGGTTATCTCATCAATAAATTCAGGATCGTTATAAGTTGTTGGTGTATGGAAATCTGTTATTGAATATTCGCCACGCCATGCTTTTACCACATAATCAATCATTTCAGGAATTCGTTCACAAAGATAATCACGTGTTTTTTGATCATAACTCCGCATATTACCGCTAAGTACAGACTTATCAGGGATGACATTAGTTACTGTACCGCCGTTCATGGCCCCTATTGAAAATGTTACGTTTTGGTCGGGTGCTGCCTCGCGTGTGAAGAGAAGATTCAAACTTGTATAAAGCTGGTTCATAATCATATTGGCATCGACTGTTTTGTGGGGCTGAGAGCTATGGCCACCATTCCCTTTAATATCAACAATGTATGTATCCATTGCTTGTGTTAGAGTACCTTTACTAACAGATAGAGTACCAGCTTGTTGATCTGGCATGATGTGGATGCCAAATGCCGCATCAACTTTTGGGTTTTCGAGTGCTCCGTCATCAATCATCAGTTTAGAACCAAAACCCCATTCTTCTCCCGGCTGGAAGAAGAGTTTTACAGTTCCTCTTAATTCCTCTTCATGATTTTTCAAAAGCTGTGCTGCTCCTAATAGCATTGCCACATGAGAATCGTGGCCGCACGCATGCATTTTATTTTCTTTCTGTGATTTAAACTCAATGTCTACCTCTTCTTGGATAGGTAATGCATCCATATCTGCACGAAGGAGGATACAGGGAGCTCCATGACCAATCGTTGCTACAACGCCTGTACAATTGTCTTGTGCACCAAATCCTGCTTTGATATATTTTTCTCTGACCTCATCCGACACAGTCCCACATGACTTGTAGGATATTTTCATTTCATCTAATCGATCTTGAATATATTTTTGCGTTTGTGGTAAATCAAAACCAATTTCAGGGTGTTGATGTAAGTGTCGACGATCCTTAATAATTTGTTCTTCATAGTTCTTTGCTTCCTCAAAAAAATTAATCATCCTAGCTTCCTCCTTTAATTAGTACAAGCGTAATAGAAAATCATTAATTAGGACCCAACCCGATGGAATTAGCGATAACGATTAAGATAAATGCCGCAAAATGTAACAATAGGAATAATTTTAATGAAAATTTCACCCAATCGGAGTAACTTACATTAGACATGCCAAGAGCCGCCATTAAGCCCCCAGAGGTTGGCCATAAATAATTTGTAAAACCATCTCCAAATTGGTAAACGACAACCATTACTTGTTGATTGATACCTAATATTTTTCCAAGAGGGCCCATGATCGGCATTAAAATCATCGCTTTTCCGCTTCCTGAAACCACAAAGAAATTAAAGAAAATCACTACAATAAATAAGACAAGCAGGGTAATGATTGATCCCGTGTGACTAAGCATGCCAGACAATGCGTGAACAGCTGTATCAATTATTTTTGCTTGATCCATCAGTATCATCACAGAACGTGCGAACCCTATAGCTAGTCCCGTAGGTAGTAGACGAGCAGCGCCTATACCAAATGTTTCAGCAGCATCACTTGGATTTAATCGCAATACGATAATTAAGAAGATGGCATAAATAGCATAGATGGAGGATAGCTCAGGCATTCCCCATCCAAGGCGTATAGCTCCAAAGGCACTGCCTATTAAAACAGCGACAAGTCCGATTAATGCCACTTTCCTTGGCCATGTAAATACTTCTTCTTCATATTCAGCTTTTTTAGTATGATCCAGCTGCTCTATATATTCATCACGTACAATACTTTTTGTAACATCTGCTTTTGTTTTATTGGCATATCGCAGTATATATATTGCAGAAATAATCAAAAAGACAATCAATGAAACAATTCGAAAAATGAGCCCTGAATAGATTGGCAAGCCAACAATTGTTTGACTTACGCCAGTAGTATAAAAATTAACTACGCCTGATGTAAAACCAATGGCTAAACCAATTGTCGACGTAGCGAAAGCCGTAATTCGGTCATAACCCATTCCCATGATGACAGCCATTGCGAGAGGGATAAAAGGTATGCCACCCTCACCAAAGCCAATTGTTCCTAGGATAGAAAATAAAGTAAGCAATGCAATAATGATAAGCTTTTCTTTTCCCTCTGCAATCTGCAACAGCTTATGAATACCCGCAGCGATAGCTCCGGATTTTTCAAGGATATAAAGTGCTCCGCTAGCAAAGAGCAACATTACTATAATATCCGCCGACTGTACAACTCCATTATGTAATGCTGTAAAGAAGTCCATAAACGAAATAGGATTTTTGTTTTGGATATAATGAAATACATCCGTATTGAGTTTGGTAATACCGGTTTTGGGATCTACAGTACGTTCATACTCGCCGCTTGGTACAATCCATGAAAGGATGACTACTAGCAACATGACGAGCAAAAACATAATATAAACATGTGGAAAGCTAAACCCCTTTTTTTCTCCTTTTTTAAACATACATCGTCCTCCCAATTCCCTAGGTAGCTTTTCAGAAAAAGCATACTAGCTTGTAGATCAAATGCTATCAGCCCTAATCCCCATTAGGCGTCGCCGTTTGATTTTAACCATGAGCTATACCCATAAATAATTCTACTCCTGTTTCTATTAGTTCATCTCGGAAATCATATTCATGAGTATGAACTTGAGGATAATCCTCACCATTACCGATAAAGCAATAAGAGCCTTTTGTAAGCTTTGTAAAATGGCCGAAATCTTCGGATTCACGGAATGCTTCTTCTAATTCAATTAATTTCATCCCTTTTGCTTTGGCTACATTTCGTATTTTTTCTGCGCTCTCATTATGATTAGCGGTTTCTGGAAACTCATCATTATACTCGAAAGCTACTTCCAATCCATATTCTTTGGCCTGTTCTTCAGCGAAGTTTACGAGATTTTGTTGAAGCTGGTCTAATTCTTTTTCATATAAAGCACGTATTGTTAACCGAATGACCCCTTTGGAGGCAGCAATCCCAAATGCTTTTTCACCGATATCAACTTGAACAACTGTACATAAAATTAAGCCATCGTTCTTTTGGGGTGAAATGAATGTCGGAATTTCTCTTACGATATTGGCAATTGCAATAGAAGGATTGGTTCCTTCTTCCGGTTGACTAGCATGCGCTGGCAACCCTTTAAAATATATGGACATACCTTTGGAAGCACAAAGCATGGTACCGTCTATGATATTGACCGATTGATAGGGAAGGCCACTCATATTATGGTAGGCAAAAATCTCATCAATATTATTTTCTACAATAAAATCAACGCATTGAATGGCACCATCGCCCGTTTCTTCAGCAGGTTGGAAGAGAAAATATATATTATTCTCAGCTCCATTCTGATCAATTTCAAGGGCAAATCCCGCCAACGTAGCAGAATGACCATCATGTCCGCATTTATGCGCCTTTCCTGGAAACTTCGAAGCCCATGGAACATCAATGACTTCGTCCATAGGCAATGCGTCAAAGTCAGCTCTAAAGGCAATATTCTGCTTATCTTCTCCAGCATGGAAAGCAGCATAAAACCAATTTCCTTTATCAATAATCTCAAGGTTATTTGTATGCGCTTTCAAGAATTGGATTAAATGTTGCTTTGTCCAATGCTCTTCATTGGATAGTTCAGGATGCTGGTGCAATTCATGCCTTAATTTCTTTGCGGCTTCATAGTTTTGTATATTCATTTGCAAACCCCCTATAAAGTATATTGTATATTGTACATTATATTTTATGTTTTTCAATAAAAAATAATTCGAAAAGTCCAACTATTGTTGGTCCCTTCGAATGGGGAAATTAAATATAAGAAATGTAGAATGGGACATTGCATAATAGGGTGATTTTTAAAATTTGGGATAGATTTATTTTTGAAATAACGGAAAGGTGAAAGTGAATAGAAAGGATGGTAATGAAGAAGGAAATCTGTACGTTTATAAAACATTTACAGGGCATATATAGATTATCTTTATCTAATCATCTATATTACACGCAGCTTCCCACTTCGACGGAGGAAGTGGGGGTCACTTCAAGAGATAGCGAATAATAGAAGAGTTGAATAAATACCCGCAATCCTATAAGGGAATAATATCAATCTTATCTGAATTCCAATGAACATCTCTCATGTGTTTTTCTAATACATCGATATCTCCAGCTCTGAATAATTCGATCATCTTTTTGTGTTCATTATTTGTCTGTCTAAGCTTTTCCTTTGTGAATTCAACATTCTCTAGATTGTACATATTTTTTAAGAATTTCTTTTCTAATTGGTGAAGCAAGCCTACAATACTTTTGTTTGGACAAATGGAAAGGTATACGTTGTGAAATTCTTCTTGCATTTTATGATACATATTGAAGTTTTCCGTATTAATTGCCAGATCGATGCTTTGAACATAAAACTCCATTTCTTTTAGATGTTTCTCATTAAGTAATGGTGCTGTAAGAGATGCGGCTAGTCCATCGAGCGTTCCAATAATCAAGAAGGTTTCTTTTGCTTCTTCCTTTGTTAATCCCTTTATCACAAAACCTTTTCTTGGAACATATTCTAACAATCCATCTGAGGATAGTTGAATTAAAGCCTCTCTAACAGGTGTTCTGCTTACATTTAAACTTTCGCTAATTGCACTCTCATTGACTTTGCTGCCGCTAAGAAGTTCGTTATTGTTAATTTGTTCCACAATATAATTATAAACATGGTCTTTCAATAACAAGTATTGACTCATTTAAAATACCTCCGCTATTTATTTGGTTAACATTAATTGAAAATATAAACAAAATATCTAACTGCCGTTCTATTCATTATAAAACGAACTCTATCTAACTGGAAGAGCTGGTATTTTCTAAAATGTTCTTTGTAGTCAGTAGTCGTGGCAATTTAAAAGGTGTACCTCTTTCCATGAGGTACACCTTATTAGAACTAAAGAGGTATAGTTATGCTATTTTTCTTTTCTTTCCTTTTTTATTTCCTCTAATTGTTCTATATACTCTTGGTATTCCTTTTCTACTTCTGAAGTGGATGGAAGAAATGCTTCATTATTAAAGTCTACCCGTTTGCCATAGCGGAGCATTTCATAGATAATCATTCCATTATTGGGTTTAGAATTGGTTGTAATCATCGGAATGATATCGAACATTACATAATAAATAGCATAAAACACAAATCGATCTAAAAAAGTCTTATACTCCTCTCCCCATCCATGTGCTACAGAAAAATTAATAAAAAAAGCTACAGTTAGATTGGCTATAATAGGGCCTGCGTAGATGCAGACATATGCAAAGTTGCTCTTCCGTTTGATCCCATCATAGGAAAACCAGCTATACAAATGATAATATTTACGAATATCAATCATGCCAATTTTAAAGATCCGGGGACCAGTGCCAATGGTTACCCTTGGATTTATAACTCCAAATAACCAGCTGACAATAAGATATCCTGATTCCCTAATTAACAAGACTACGGGCAAGATGATAAAGGCTGAGATGACAAGAGACAAAAGATCTTTTAGTCCAAACATAAGTAACCATTGCCAAAGGAACGTCTTTATAAACGTCCATATTATGGTTAATTAGGTGTCTTAAATTATCTATAAGCATCCTTTTAGCCAGAATCTATCGGACATAGTATACTTAAAAAATATTGTAACAAGGAGCTGGTATGATGACACAATCATTAAAAGGCAAAATAGCATTTATTACGGGTGGTGCTCGCGGCATCGGCAAAGCAACAGCTATCGCTTTAGCTAAAGAAGGCGTAAATGTAGGATTGCTTGCCAGAACAGAAGAGACTTTAAAAGAAGTAGTAAAAGAAATTGAAAACACTGGTGTAAAAGCAGCTTATGCAGTTGCTGATGTAGCCAATAAACAGCAGGTTGAAGAGGCTGTTGAAGCTTTGACAAATCAATTAGGACAAGCAGACATTTTGATTAACAGTGCAGGTGTTGCAACATTCGCTAGTGTTCTAGAAATGGATCCAGAAGAATGGAAACGCATCATCGATACTAATTTAATGGGCACATATTATGTAACTCGTGCAGTATTGCCACAATTAATTGAAAAAAATGGCGGAGATATTATCAATATTTCTTCTACAAGCGGCTTGGGAGGAGCAGCAACATCAAGTGCATATAGTGCATCCAAATTTGCTGTGATTGGTTTCACAGAATCGCTTGCACAAGAAGTACGCCGTAATAATATTCGTGTATCTGCATTAACCCCAAGTACAGTAGCGACAGATTTGGCGCTTGATCTAAGCTTAATTAAAGACAATGACGAATCTAAATTTATTCAGGCTGAAGATCTTGCTGAATTCATTGTAAGCCAATTAAAACTAAATTCACGCATGTACATTAAAACAGCTAGCTTTATTGCAACAAATCCATTTTAATGAAAAAGGAGTTGGTGATTTTTATATCATCAACTCCTTTATTATTTATATCAACCTACTGGATAGGTAGACGAACAATAAACGTGCTTCCTTTATCTAGTTCACTTTTCACTTGAATTGTGCCGTCATGAGACTCCACAATCCACTTGGCAATAGAGAGGCCGAGGCCATAACCACCGAGTTCACGAGAGCGAGCCTGGTCTGCGCGATAGAAGCGCTCAAAAATCCGGTTATAATTAGCCGGATCAATCCCTATGCCTGTATCTTTCACTGTCACCCACAGCTCTTTATCACGTATGGAGAGGAAAAGACTTGTCTCTCCACCACTTCGATTATACTTAATCGCATTATCCAATAAAATATAAAGAAGTTGAGTTAATCTTTGGGGATCTCCTGTAAGGATTAATTGCTTAGGCGTGTCATAATGAAGGTTGATTTCCTTAGCTTCTGCAAGTGGACAAACAGAGTTTATGACTTCTTCGACAATAGGTTGAAGATCAAATGTTTCTTTTTTAAGTTCAATAGCATCACTGCCCGAACGTGCCAGTGTTAGTAAATCACTCACCAATCTAGTCATTCTTTTAACTTCTTTCTTCATTCCTAAAATAATCTTTTTTTCATAGGACTCTTCCTCTAAATCTATAACTAATTCTAAAGCGTTGATAGATGATAGCATCACACTTAAGGGAGTACGCAACTCATGCGAAGCATCTGCAGTGAACTCTTGTTGTCTTGAAAAGGCATACGTTATTGGAATCATAGCTTTTTTCGACATATAGTGGCTAATAATAAGGGCAATCACTGAAAAGAGCAGAACTAATCCTAATAATATGAGTAAGAGCCATTTGAATATTTGGTGTACAACTGAGATATCTTTGCCAATATATAAGGTGCCGATCACTTCACCATGGTAGTTAATAGAGTGTTTAGCAATGAGTAAGCGGATGTTGTTTGTTGTTTTAATGGGTTGAAAGGCATCTTTATTATCGGTAAACTGACCCCTTTTCGGAAACTCTGCCTGAACTGTTTCTTGGTACATATTTTCTTGATTCTCTTGTTTTTTAGAAAGGGTTTTAAGTAAGTTATCACGCATACTAGGTATGACTTCATTACCTAGTACTAACTCTCCTGAATTATCCATAATGTAATAAAAAAATTGATCTGCATCATTCATAAGAGAATCTTGATATTTAAAGCGCAACTGACCTTTATTATTGTGTGATTGAAGATAGGATTCGATATTTTTAACTTCATGATTTAAGTTTCCTTGGAGATTACGTTCTTGATTCTTAAAAATGGTTGTATACAACAAAAGGTAAACAACAGCTGTAAAGAAAAGAAGGAAGAGCATAAGCAATCCACTGTATAATGCAGTTAAACGAAATTGAGTCTGTTCAAATATATTTCTTTTACGGAATAAGCGGGAGAATGGTAGTTTAGCAATTTTCAAGTGTATAGCCAACTCCTCTTATGCTCTTAAGCAAATCATATTGATCAACCATTTCTAATTTTTTACGTAGCAATTTTACAGTTGCATCTATCGTTTTCATCGAAACCTCTGCATCAAAACCCCATACACGTTCTAATATGATATCTCGTGTTAGCACCTGCCCTTTATTTTGAACTAGTAAATCGAGTAGCTGAAATTCTCTCGGGCTTAGCTGGATATTTTTTTTACCTTTAACGATCGTCTGGTTTGTTCGATTCAACAGAAGGTCCTGTATCCATACTTTATCTTCTATAAGTGGGGCAAAGTTGCGCCGAGAAAGTGCCCTTAAACGTGCTAATAGTTCATCAATTTCAAACGGCTTTATAAGGTAATCATCAGCCCCGGCATCCAAACCATTAATTCGATCTTTGACAGTATCCTTAGCTGTAAGCATTATAATGGCACCAGTATATCCATCATTTCTTAGCTTTTGGCAAATCGAAATTCCATCCCCATTGGGCATCATCCAATCTAAAATAATGAGGTCATAGTAGGAGGTGGTGGCATATACGTAAGCATCTTCGCCTTCCTTGACCCAATCTACTTTATAGCCACCTTTCTTTTTCAACATAAAGCTAATTAACTCACCAAGCTGCAAATCATCTTCAGCTAAAAGAATATTCAAATCTGGCACACCCCATTTCTATAGTGTAATGTCTTTTTCTTATAGTACTTCTTTCTTTTACGGTAGAAAAGAATTCTTTAAAAAAACTCATACCACCACAACTAAGTTGTAGTGGTATGAGCCCTGAAATATCTACTGAATGTGATAATTAGCGTTTTGTATCAAGCTTTTGTATTTCTTCTTGGGCTTGATCCATTAGTTTTTGTGCTTTTTGTTTCGTCTTTTCATCTAATTTATCCAAGCTTTTTTCTAATTCTTTATTTCCTCTTTTTTTCGGGTGATCAGGAAAATTGACACCTAAAGCACTAAGCTGCTTTTGAGCCTCTTCATGAGAAAGAGAGCCATCTTTTTCTTTATCCAGAATAGCTTGAGCTTTCTTCTTAGTAGCAGCATCTAAGTTGTCTAGAGGAGCTTTGAACTTACCTTTACCAGGATGTTCAGGGAAGTTTACGCCTAAAGCTTTAAGTTGTTTTTGAGCCTCTTCGTGAGAAAGAGAACCGTTTTTTTCTTTATCTAGAATAGCTTGAGCCTTCTTCTTAGTAGCGGCATCTAGGTTGTCTAGAGGAGCTTCAAACTTACCTTTACCAGGATGTTCAGGGAAGTTTACGCCTAAAGCTTTAAGTTGTTTTTGAGCCTCTTCATGAGATAGAGAGCCATCTTTTTCTTTATCTAGAATAGCTTGAGCCTTCTTTTTAGTGGCGTCATCTAGGTTGTCTAGAGGAGCTTTGAACTTACCTTTACCAGGATGTTCAGGGAAGTTTACGCCTAAAGCTTTAAGTTGTTTTTGAGCCTCTTCATGAGAAAGAGAGCCATCTTTTTCTTTATCTAGAATAGCTTGAGCCTTCTTTTTAGTGGCGTCATCTAAATTAGCTAACATAGAGTTTTTAAAAGTAGGTTCTGGTAATGACACGCCGAGTTTCGCCAATTTGCTTTTTAGTTCTGCTTTAATCTTTTGTATTTGTTCTTGAGTCGTATTACTACTATCAGAGGAATTTGACATCGTCTTTGCATATACGTTAGAGCCAATTCCACTTAATACTCCAACTGACAGGGCACCTGACATTACATATCCAACTAGTTTCTTTTTGTTCATAAGTGTTCCTCCAAATATCATTTATTTTTTGTTGCCTCTATACCTTATCCCTCAATAGTGAAAAGACGGTGAAAAATGGGGCCATTTAAAAATATTTTTTGTTTTTTTATTTGGTTTGTTTTTCTTCTTATGATCAACTGTTTTTAACACCTAAGCAAAATGTTGATAGCAAAAACCAAAAAAAGGGTATAGCATAAAAAAATACTGAGGTGATCAAATGCTATCTTCATCGTTGTTGGAAAAAGTGAAAAGAAATCCAATCAAGACAGCAGGTATTCTTCTGGGGACTTTTGTAATCGCTCGAACCGCTGAAAAAATTATCTTAAAAAAAATAGAAAAAGCTCCGCAGAAAGATGACGGATTTGCTTTTGGCACTATTCGTCATTCCAAGGATTCAATTACTTTTTTACTTAAGGAAACACAAGGGCTTTATACAATTTATAGAGATGGAAAGTTGCTTTATAAAGGTGATAAAAGTGAATTCGCTGACAAAGGTTTGGTTCCAGGTACGTTATATCAGTATTATGTGGAATTTACTGAGGAAGAAGAAAAGGGACTTTCTAAAAAGTACGTTGTTCAAACGGCTACAGCTGTTGATAAAAAATCCGAGAATAATATTTTGAAGGATTTAGTTATTACAACTGTTATTTCAGAAGAAGACATTCAGTTTAAATGGGAAGCTATTGATGGAATTGATGAATACTTTATATATCGAGATCAACAATTGATTGGTAAAACAAAAACATGCAACTTTAAAGAAAAAATACCAAGCACAAGTAAAGAATGTAATTACCAAATCAAGGCGAAAAGGCCGCTTCTCTTGTCAGAACAAGGAAGCAGTAAGACCAATTCTGCAATAGCTGGTGTATTAGGAATAGCAAAAAATGATACCTCGAAAGAACAAACAGCACAAGAAGAATTTACGCTGAGAAAAAAGATTGGACCAGCAGAACATCTTCTTATAAGACCCGAAGCAAACAGGCAAGAGAAAAAAGATAAAAATTGGTTGGTGCGCTACACCACATTTTTAAAGGAAGAGTGGATTGGAAACCCAAATATAGCCTCCTCTGAACGTTTTTTTAAAGGAGACAATCGTCATTACGATCCGGAAGCAAATAGCTATCGTACTCGGACAGAAATTACCTATGATGCAGAAGCTGAAGAAGCGACAGTGCTGAAGAAAACAGCTGGCATTACCAAGGCATATGATGAGGATAAGCATTTTTTAAAAGAAGAGCGGGCCTCTGATGAAGGAATAGAAATGCAAGAAGTCATCAAGAACGAGGATTTCGTACGGTTTGAGCTGTATCATGAAGTAGGTAATCCGCTTGTAGCTTCTCCTGCCATTAATTATAGATTATTTGGGACATTTTATCGCAATGGGACAGTAGATTTTATAGGCAGCCATGACCAAGCACCTTGCCATGAAGTGTATATGAAAGAACATGATAAAAAAGATTGGCACACAGTACATCAAACGGATAATAAGGGCCTTGAAATGATGGCTCCGCAAACGGCAAATCATTTATGGCGCTATACCACTTTTACAGAAGTTTGAGGTATAAGATCTACCAATATAAAAAAGAAAAAAAGAGCGAAAAGGCCTTCTTTTCGCTCTTTTTTATATGAATCTTTTTCGGATATTTGGCGATGGAAGCATACAGCTTTCCTTTTTGCCAAACCATTTATAGCGGTTTTTCGCAATGATGTCATATACAGCATTACGCAATGGTAGTGGTACGGCAACAAAGAAATAAAATATCTTCCAAAAGCCTGAGAGGCCCTTGCATATTCTGAGTGCTGCTGTTGATTTATAGTAAACTTTGTCATCCTCTATGAGTACGATGCTGTCAATGGAAGAAGGTATCTGATATTTCTCCCGCATTTTTTCTCCCGTGTCCCCCTGTAATGAAGAAAAATAAAAACGTCCTTTAGGGTCATGTTTGATAATGAACTGTACACTTGAATCGCAAAAATTGCATTCGCCATCAAAAAGTACAACTGGATGCATAATGGATCCCTCCTGTTTTTAATACTTTAACCGTTTATAGGAAAAGAAAAACCTCTATCATATGTAAATTATACGTTGCGTTAGAATATATTCGCACATTAAATTAATCGCTCTATATAACATTATTGTAATTAATTGGACCAATAATTACTTAAAAAAACAATATTTTATCACAAAATTTAAAAGAAAGGTATTGCGCTTTTACAGTAAGTCTGCTATTGTTTACTGGTGATTTATTTAGAATTCTAAGTAATTTTTTTTGAAAAGCCAAGCATGAAAAAAGAATAATTGAGAGTCCATAACCGCTATTTACTATTCTATTAGGTCAAGTAGCGGTAAATATTTAGTCTCCTAATATTTAGATAACTAAAATTTAGAACATGCAACTTTTAGTTATTTCAATAAAATTATCGGTTTCTATACACACTTATCAATTGTTACTTTGAATTGCTTATTGTTGGTGATAAATACGAAAGCAGAAAGGAAGTAACGAATTATGGAAAAGAAAAAAATACATTACGCGTGGTGGACCTTGCTAGCGCTTTGTATCATTGTTGGTATCGGTAAAGGAAGTTTGAGTAACTCTGCAAGCTTATTTTTAACGCCGATTACTAAAGATCTTGGTGTAGGCTTAGGTAGCTTAAGCCTGTATTTCAGTGTCTCTGCTATTGTGACGTTGATCTTCCTGCCAATAGGCGGAAAAATCTTGGCGAAATATGATATTCGCGCAGTTTTAATTGTAGGTATTATTTTACAAGCGGGATCTTATGTTCTATTTAGTTTTATGAGTTCTGTATGGGGATGGTATATTATGGCCATTCCATTAGCTGTAGGGGGCGTTTTTATCACAGTTATTGCAGGACCAGTGCTGATCAATCAGTGGTTTAAAAAGAACAGTGGCTTGGCTCTTGGTATTTTAGGTGCTGCTGGTGGTTTATTAGGTGCTATTTCTCAACCAATCGTTGGTAAATTGATTTCTAGCCATGGATGGAGATCATCGTATGTTATTGTGGGTATTGCAGCAATGGTGATCATTATACCCGTTGTTTTACTTTTGATTAAAAAATCTCCACAAGCAAAGGGTCTTCTTCCCTATGGAGTGGATGAAGTAGCTGCAACTAATAATGGGACAGCAGTCAATACTGAAGAGAAAGGTGTTACATTTGCAATAGCAAAAAAATCTTCTGCTTTTTATGCATTGCTTATTTTCTTCTTCCTTGTAACATCTATTGCAAGTTTTTCTATGCATATCCCAACATACTTGATGAATAAAGGATTCAGTGTTTCGTTTGCAGGTAATATTATGGGGACCTTAATGATCGGTGTATTAATTGGATCATTAATCATAGGCTTCTTGACTGACCGTATAGGTTCAAAAAATACAGCACTTCTTGCAATGGCTGTTGGTTTAATATCTATTTGCTTGCTTGTATTTACAGAGTCAAATGCTGGGATCATTACTTTAGCTGTAGGGTTATTTGGCGTGATTTCATCATCAATCGGTACATTAGGACCTGCGTTGACAGCAAGTCTATTTGGTAATAAAGAGTATAGCCAAATTTATTCAACAGCCTCTTTAGGACTAGCAATCTCTTCTATTGTCGCTCTTCCTGTATATGGCTATGTGTATGATTTTACAGGAAGCTACACAGTTGTTTTATACGCTTTACTAGCTATGTTAGTTATCAATATCATTGCAATCTTGTTTGCATTTAAAGGTAAAAAGAAATTAGAGCAAGATGGCTTTTGGAAATAAGTCAATAGAGCACAGACCAGCATAAATGGTCTGTGCTTTTTTGTTGTGGATTAAAATTGGACTTTATCTCCCTGTACCCACACCTCTTGGATATATTCTGGGCGTGTATGATACATAATTTTTTGGAAAATATCGTATGGTTGCTCATCTGGCGAAAAGATGGGCATTCTTGCAGATGACACAGTAGTATCAATAATTTGAATATCCCACGAGTAATTTTTTTTGATTTTCCCAATAGGTAAACTTAAGCTTTCGCCACCGCCGGCTGTTGCCAGATAAAATGCTTCATCGATGGTCAAGCGAGAATGAGGTACACCCCGCTCACTGGCTGGTATAGAAGGGTTTACACCATCTTCTAGCATCCGAGATGAAATAATTGATTGAATGGCATTGGCATATATGCTTGGCGTAGCGCCAGCAGAGATATCTGTTCCTAAGCCAATATCCACTCCTTTTTCTTGCAGATGTGCTACAGGCAATACGCTATTGGCAAAATAGGCATTGGATAAGGGACAGTGGCTAATAGCCGTTCCCGTTTTTGCGAATAGTGAGGCGTCTTCATCGTCTAAGAAATTACAATGTGCCATCACTGATTTATCTTTTAGTAATCCAAAATCATTGAGTGCAAAGGCATCATGTTTTGAAAAACGTTCTTGTACATAATTGTGTGCCCAATCACTTTCACTGCAATGCGATTGGATATAGGTATCATATTTTTCAGCTAATACCCCCAATCCTGCCAGTACTTCATCTGTACAGCTTGGGATAAATCTAGGGGTCACTACAGGGTACACGCCTTGCTTGGTTTCCTTTGAAAGGTGATTGACTTCAAGAATAAACTCTTCTGTATCAGCTAATGCCGTTTTGGCATCTTGATCTCGGTAAAAATCGGGGTTTTGTGTTGGATCGTCCATCACCACTTTGCCTACTAACCCGCGTTGTCCCTTTTTAGCACATATTGTCGCGAGTAATAAGCTTGCTTCTTTATGGATAGTAGCGAAGTAAAGAGCTGTTGTTGTTCCGTTCTTAAGCAATGTTGTAACTAAATCATCATAAATAAGCTCTGCAAATTCTAAATCAGCGAACTTTGCTTCGAGTGGAAAAGTATACGTATGGAGCCAATCATATAGAGGTAAATCAAGGGCTGTTCCTGATTGTGCCCATTGCGGTGCGTGAACATGTAAGTCGACAAAACCAGGTAAGATGTATTGGCCTGCCGCTAATGTGTGGAAATTGTCATTATCTTGATAGGCATCTATCAACCTAGAATACTCATCTTGCGTAGGATTGAAAATATCCTCAATCACGCCCTTTTCATTAATGCAGAAGAGATGATTTTTTAAGATGGCTACTTTTTTATTTGTTTCACTTGTAAAAGCAGTTCCCTTGAAAATATACGTATATTTATCCATAAATACCTCCATAAAGTTCGTGTTTTTGTTTATATTTTGATTATAAATGATTAGTTGACTAAATACTATTACAAAAAAGCGAAAGTTTATTTTGATAGGCTAAATCCTTATATGGTGCAGGTTTAAGTTATTTTAAGACATTGCTGACTAAAAACTTATTAAAAAATATACTTGCAATTCATAGGGTGAGTGCTATACTTAGCCCATAAAATTATATAAGTTGTTTTTCATATAATCGTGAGAATATGGCTCACAAGTTTCTACCTGTTTACCGTAAATAAACTGGCTATGGAAAGCTTTGAAAAGATAAATCGCCTATAGGGACGTTTATCTTCTCTTTCGAATTCTCATTTTTTTGAACTCGGATTACATGGCTTTCTACAAAGGTAGAGGTATGTAATCCGAGTTTTTTATTTTGATGAATTATATGGGTTGATTTATTACAGGAGGATTGATGATGGGAAGTATAACGAGAGAATTAGAAACAGGGAGAACAAAAAGAGTTATTGTGGACCGGAAAAGGGGAGGCGCTGCTGCTCAAATGCTTCTTCTCGGATTACAACAAGTAATGGCAATGGACCTTTTTATTCCGCCGATGATCCTAGCAGGTATGCTTTCTTTTTCAGTAAATGATAGTGCACTATTAATTCAAATGACATTTATTGCATGTGGGCTGGCGACATTAATTCAAGCAGGGCTTGCAATGAAGCTTCCTGTCATGCAAGGACCCTCATTCGTTCCGATCAGCGCGCTTGCTGCCATTGGGACAACCTCGGGAATCGGTACAATGATTGGAAGTTTAATACCTGGTGCATTGCTGATAGGCTTGCTAGGTTATCCACTGCAGCTGTTCAGTAAGGCAGTAAGAAGGTTTATTCCTCCTTTAGTGGCTGGTACGGTTATTGTTATTGTCGGTATTTCGTTAATGCCTAGTGCCATCCACTCAATTTATACTGCGCAGGGCAGTTTAAGCTCTAATATGATTGTAGCGATTGTAACAGCTGCTGTTCTAATTTTCTGTATGTATATTGGCGAAAAGTCAAAAACAAAACTTCGCTTTATCAAAGTAATTTCCGTTATTTTAGCGCTTGCCAGCGGCTCTCTTGTTGCATCCTTTTATGGATTGATTGACTTTTCTTCTGTTGAGAAAGCGTCGTGGTTTCAGTTGCCAACTCTCTTTGCATTCGGAATGCCCACGTTTAATATCAACGCCATCCTTATTATGTTGGCCATCTATTTGATCGTCATGATTGAAACAACCGGTACTTGGTTTACAGTTAGCAATATTACGGGTGACAAGCTAGATGACAAGCGACTAAACGGTGGGGCATTGGGAGAAGGATTGGGGTGTTTTTTGGGCTCCTTCCTCGGAGGTACCCCTGTCACTGGTTATTCTTCTAATGCCGGCATTATTGCGATTACAGGCATTAAAAGCCGAAAACCAATTCTAGTAGGTGGTGCCATCTTAATCGTTCTTGGAATGATGCCAAAATTAATGAATTGTATTGCATGTATTCCATCTGTTGTAGTTAATAGTATTTTTGCCATCCTTTGTGTAGTAATTATGATGAACGGCTTTAAAGTGATAAAAGAAGTGCCGTTTACAGAAAGAAATATGTTAGTAATAGGTGTTTCTATTATGGCTGCTTTGTTTGCAGTATTAATGCCAGCAGATATATTGGCTCAGTTACCAGACCTAGCGACATATTTTGTTGCATCAGGCACTGCTGTTGGTGCAGTTACTGCATTGTTATTAAATTTAATCTTGCCGGAAAGTATAGAAGATCATAAGGAATCAAACGAGGTACAGACAAATTTAAATTAGTGGGGGAATTGAAGATGCGTCAAGATTATCTATGGAATGAATGGCATCCCGTATGTATTGCAAATGAAGTGGAAGATGCGCCAAAGCAGGTTTTTGTACTAGGTGAACGCGTCGTTGTCTTCCGTAACGAAGAAGGAGTGCATGCATTTAAAGATTTATGCATTCACCGCGGGGCAGCGCTGTCTCTTGGAAAAGTAAAAGATGGGAATATTGTTTGTCCTTATCACGCATGGGAATATAACAGCCATGGCGATTGTACAAAAATTCCTGCGTTACCATGCGGGAAGGCAATTCCTAGCAAGGCTAAGGCTACAGTCTACCATTGCCAAGAACAGTATGGTTTGATTTGGGTATGCTTAGGTGATGAGCCTGCTCCGATGATTCCTTACCTTGATTATAGTCGTGAGGGATATCGGACAGTCATCTGCGGGCCATATGATGTAAATGCAAACGCGCCTCGAATTATTGAAAACTTCTTAGATGTGTCTCACCTTATGTTTGTCCATGGCGGCATGCTTGGAGACGAAGACCATGCTGAAGTTGATAATTATACCGTTTCTTTTGAAGACAATCGATTTATCACAAGTAAAATACCAGTATATCAGCCTAATCCTGATGGACGTTCAAAGGGCGGTTATACTGACTATGTTTATGAGATTTTAAATCCAACTACTGCACGTTTTACAAAAACATCAAAAGAATCAGAGGATGAATTAACGATTCTCGTTTGTGTAAATCAAGAAGATCATGAAAAAACTAAAGCCTTTATGCTTTTAACAAGAAACTATGATTTAGATCAGCCAGATGCATCTTTTGTAGAATTTCAAGATTTAATCTTTGCTCAGGATTTGGATATCGTAGAAAGCCAAAAGCCTGAACTCCTACCATTAGATTTACAAGCGGAAATGCATCTTAAATCAGATGCCTTGACTATTGCTTATCGTAGATGGCTACAAGAGCTTGGTGTAGAGAACGGGACGATTGCCCGCATCGATGAAAAACGAAACAATAGAAAAAAGGTTTTACATTAGAGAAGAAGTCAGCTATACGCCATGGAGGCGATAGCTGACTTCTTTTATCTACATATATAAAGCTGCTAAGCAAATTCCCATCGCCCTTTTATAAATATAGCTGAATTGTTCAATAGGTAGCGGGTTTGTACCATAGCCAAGTTCCACAGTAAAACCAGGTCTTCGCCATTCTTGTATATACCAATCTTTATAGCCCGCATCGCTATTTACATTTCTGACAGCCTTGTACCCGCTGACTTTACAGAGTTCTTTCACGATGGTTTTTGATTCTTTGGGTTCACAATGATGATACCCCCAATAAATTTCCTCACCTTGTGTGTGGAATGCCAATACCCGATCAAAGTCTCGCTGTTTAGTCAACACAGCCATAGCAATAGATTCGGGTTCTGTTAGCGGAAGCTCACCACCATAGTCTCGGGGACCTGGCAGTTGAGGGGCTCTGGATTTTTCAATTTCCCAATTAGCGGGGAATTGATCGTTTAAATCAACACCGTTTATATTAGCTTTCCATCCAGTAAAATCAGTTGATTCATTATTTATAGTAAGCAGATATCCTGCCCATTCTTGATCATCCGGAGGGCCGTTTAATACCAGATTGACTCCGTCAGGATTGACCATCGGCACAATGGAAAGAGTTGTTTGCATATAAAGAGTGAGGGGGTTTGTCTCTCTCAAATCTGTTTTATTCATTAAGGCTAAAAGATAATCGTCTAAAAATGACAAAAGAAATACAGTGGTAATCCACTCATTGCCATGGAAAGATGCATTGAAGTGAACCTTTTTAGGGCCTTTTCCAATTTGAATTTCTTTTAATGGATCATTTAATACAGAGTAGCCAATCGTTTGTTGCTTTAGAAAAGGATAAATTTGAAACAGTGCCTGAAGATCCTTCCTCATTTTGGCTGAGTCGTAGTGGTCTTTATCGCGTATAGTTCGCCAAGTCACTTTTTGGGGGAGAGCAATTTTTTGGCCCACGGTTAATGAGGTATTTTCATGTAAGTCTAGATTTACACAAAGAATAGCTTCACAGGGAATAGTGAATTTCCTAGCAATTTGTTTTAAGGTTTCCTCCTGCTTGGCTATATAGTGATTTAAAGTGAATCCGGGTATTTGTAATCTTTCATTATCGCCTAAATCATTTATTTCAAGGCGAGGGTTGGAATCAATTATAAGAGCAAGAGGTACATCAAATAGTTGGCTATAATACCAAAGTGAATGGCCAAATCGTGGATATATATACATATGGGTCCTCCCTTTTTGCATGGTCTTAGAGTATATGCAGAGAGGGAGGGAAGTACAATCAGTTACTGCTTTTTCATCACAAATGTTAGATGGCGACCTGCTTTTTTATCCTCACGATATGAAAAGCCTTCATTATTAATATACGTACATGTTTCATCTATGGTAATGTGAGCGCTTGGTACACCCGCAAGCTCGCATTGCCTTTTAACGGTTTGTTGGTTAGAGATATGATACTTATTTGTTTTTTCATTAAAATACATATACTCATCTGCATAGCTCAGATTTTTGAATTGATCATATACATCTTGATCTACTTCAAATTTATCTTGGCTAATAGCTGTGCCAATATGAATATACAGATTTTTAGGGTCACATGTTTCATTCTCTTTCAAATAGTCAATCATTTTCAGAGTAATTTCTTTAATCGTCCCTTGCCAGCCAGAATGGATAACGCCAACCAGGCCTGTAGAATGATCATATAATATCACGGGGACACAATCAGCAGTAAAGGTGCACAGTACTATATTTGGTTCAAACGTATATAGTGCATCTGTGTTCTCAATAGCTGTTTCTTTTGCTTCAGCTCCACGCCCAACATCGTCTCGAGTGACTTTATAAAAGTTTGGGCTATGTGTTTGATTGGCACAAACAAATTGATTAAGATCGCAACCGATAGATGCTGCCAACAAGCTTCGATTTTGTAAAATTAAAGAAGGATCAGTGCAACTATGGAGTGCCATATTGCCGTTTTCGGGCATACTTGTATCTTTTAATGAAATGCCTGCAATTAAGTTTTCGTTGTCCATGTATATTTTTGTATTCATTTTATCACCCGCTTCTACTATATTTTAAATACAACGGAATGTATAGGCAGAGAAGAAAAGAAAAAGCAAAGTGGTGTTTGCCACTCTGCCTCATAGTTTACTATTTTTGCTGTTGGTGAGCGGGAAGAAGTGTAGGCTCGATACCTGTTTTTCTAGTACCTTTTTTCATTGACTCTCTTTTTTGCCTACACATTTGTTTTTGCCTTTTTCGTAAGACGATTTTCAAAGAGGAATGTTTTGGCAAGATATTTTGCAAAATTTCTCTCCTGTCCTAATAGTTTATTGGCGCTTTCCTTCTCGACCTTCTATAGAGACATTTTGTCTTACAACTACAAACTGTTCACCATCCCACTCTAATGTACTTTGAACATAGCCTAAACGGTCAGCGTGATACCTGCCTGCAATGCTTTGGAATGCCAAGAGACTATAGACACCGTCACGGTCAAAATCGATTGGGTATAGACCGCTTATTGGATCTACCCAACCTTCAATCGGTTCTTTTAATTGGCCATTTGGCTTGTATATTTCTGAAAGATAGGATTTTCCTTTATAAGTAAGATCGATTTTATACTGTTTTGGCGGTACTGAGCTCGTAACGCGCACTTTAAAGCCGTCTTCATATGTTACTTTATAACTTGATTTGTTATTAAAGCGTTCGTCGTCGAATATTTCTTTAAATACTCCATTTTGATAAGAAAAGATTTTTGTGAAAATAATACCACCGCTCCCACCAGAATCCACAGTTACAAGGATATCCTGAGCTTTGTCCCCGGTAAAGTCACCGAGAAAGATGGTTGGGTTATAACCTTTCATATCATTGAGCGATATGTTAACAGGAATGCCTTGCGAGTGATTCATAATCTGTAACTCTAGGTTCTGCCAAAGCGGGCTATCAGGTTGCTTTTCACCTGTGAGGTAGACGGTATCTATTAGTCCATCTCCCGTAACATCGCCATAAGCTTTCGTAATGATAAGCTGTTGAGATGGGGTTGTCTGCCGCTGGAATCCATTAGAAGTCCACGTTAGTGTATCTAAGTAAGGAGGAAGGTTGTTTATTTTCCATTCTATGACTAAATCCTTTTTAGTGCTTTCCTTCTTTTTTACAGCATATAACCCTGCAATATGGTGCTGTTC
Organism: Rummeliibacillus sp. TYF-LIM-RU47; assembly: GCF_008638315.1. Lineage (NCBI taxonomy): Bacteria > Bacillati > Bacillota > Bacilli > Caryophanales > Caryophanaceae > Rummeliibacillus > Rummeliibacillus sp. TYF-LIM-RU47. The sequence continues at coordinate 103,646 of NZ_VVIR01000004.1, forward strand.
TATTTTGAGGTGGACGAGCGGCTGCCACTGGAAATTTATTTGCTTTAGCATAAGAAGAAACGTGTTGCCCCTATAGCTATAGGCGCTAATCAGCTCTTCAATTGAGTCACCGTCTACATCGGCATGCAAAATAACAGGACCTGTTTCTAATTCTAAAATAGCAGCTGTCGGGGGCAAAAAGTAACGTATAAAATGCAAGTCATTATTCATATCAATCCCACCTTTTTAATTCACTTTATGCAGCATGGCCCATTCATATGAAGGGGAAGTGATAGAATAAAAACCTCCTCTATAGATAGTTCTATATAGGAGGTATCTCTTAATTTGTTTTAAATTCACCAATCATGTTTTGTAACTCTTCACACATATTGAGAAGTTGATTTGCGTTTTCTTCCATTACTTCCATTGAAGTAAGCGTCTCTTCTGTTGAAGCTGCTACCTCTTCGGATGCTGCTGCATTGTCTTTTGCATGATCATTTAATGTAATAGCAGTAGCCGATACTTCTTGAATAGAGGCAGAAATTTGCTCTGTAGTAGCCGAGACATTTTCAATTTTTGGTGTAATTTCTTGCATGCTTGAAATGATTGCTTCAAATTGCATTGCTGTCTGTTTGGAAATGCTTAATCCTTCTTGAACGTTTTCTAGAGTCGAAGCCATATTTTTAACAGCTTCTGATGAATCCTGCTGTACCGCATGGATGAGACTTGCGATCTGTGATGCAGACTGTTGTGAGCTCTCTGCAAGCTTACGTACCTCTTCTGCAACTACTGCAAAGCCCTTGCCATGTTCACCTGCGCGTGCGGCTTCAATCGATGCATTTAATGCAAGCAAGTTGGTTTGACCAGCAATATCACCGATGATATCTAAGATTGCACCAATTTCCTTAGTACGATCATACAGTAACTTTATTTTTGTGTCCGTAGCAGATACGGAATGATGGATTGAATCCATTTGATTCACTGTATGCTGGATGGATTCTTCGCCTGTTTCTGCTTGTTCTGTCGCTTGTGAAGATAAAACAGCGACTTCATTAATGCTTTCTGTAATATGGCTGATGCCATGAGAAATTTCTTCAACAGCAGTAGCATTTTGCTCAATGCCAGTTGTCTGATTTTCTGTATTGATAGTTACTTGCTGCATGGCAGAGGCAATCTGTTCTGAAGCAGCAATATTTTGGCTAGCACTTGCTGATAATTCTTCTGATGATGTGCGGACAAGCGTTGTGCTTGATCCTACTTTTTGAATAAGAGTGGCAAGATTATTCTTCATATCATTGAATGAGCTAGAAAGCTGTCCGATCTCATCCGTAGAAGTGACGATAATTTCCTCTGATAAATCGCCTTTCCCCATTTTAGAGGCACTTTCTTTTAAGCGATTGATAGGCTTTATAATAGACCGAACAATATACCAAATGGCAAATGCACCTAATAATAAGAATATAATTTCTACTATAATATCCAAGTAAAGTGTAGATGCTGCCGCTTTATCTGCTTCTGATTTGTATGTGGTGCCGACTACTTTCCAACCTGTTTCATTATTTGTGAGGTAGATGATATTGTGTTCATTTGTCTCTGTCTGACCCTTTGCTTTATTTAATACTTCCTTCATATAAGTTTCTTTAGGAGCTGATCCACTATCTGCCTTCGGATCTGCAATATACTTTCCACCATCACTTAATAAAGAAATAAAACCTAGCTTTCCAATTTTCACTTGATTTGAAATGTCTCTTAAAGCATCAATTTTAATATCTATGCCTATGACGCCCGATCCGTCTGATAATGTTTTTGTAATAGTTACCACGTACTCGCCAGTTGAAGTTGAAGTGTAGGGCTCAGTGATTGCCACATCTCCTGACTTATCCTTTGCTTCTTGGTACCAAGGACGCTCTCGTGGGTCATAGTCTTTCGGATATGTAGCATAAGGCATACGGATCATTTCGCCTTTTTCTGTACCTACATAAGCCATCGCTGTCTCGGGATGTTCGTTAATATATTGATTTAATATCTTTCGAAGCTCTGAATCCTTTGAAGAATCGATTAAACCTTTAGAAATGTGTTTAGATAAATAAGTTGCATCATGGATTTTAGGTTGAATAGTATTCGTTATATTTGTATTCAACAGTTTAATAGTAGAATTAGCGCTATTCAGTTGTTCCTGCTTAATTTGTGATTTTGTGCTACTGTAAGAAATCGTAGCCATCAGCAACGAAGGAATAATCAAGAAAATTGAAAAAGCCCCAATTAACTTAGAACGCAGACTCCAGTTAAATAATTTTTTCACTCGCGTTTACCTCTCTTATACTAAAACTTTGATATGCTGCAAGAAAGTTTAGTGACTACTTTACTCGTTGGAAGTCCGCTGAGCATTCATTAACCAAATTGCTTTAAGGGTGCTGATTCCTATCAAGACTTTTGGGCTCACTCATGTTTTTAGATAAGGTTAAAAGCTTATGTGATGTGGATTTTAGATCCTTTATTTCCCTTATTCTGTTATGTACATAGTGCATATGAGTGTCTTTTACCTTAATTGCGAGCTAATTCTATCACATAAAGAATCGTTTAGTGATAGTTTTCCAAAATATTTATCGGATAATAGTAAATATTTTTAATAATGGGTAGAAAAAAACCTCTACGATCAGCATATAGCATGACGTAGAGGGCTTTTTTATTTGTCCGGTAAAGAAAATTAATATGTTTTATCTCCGTTGAAAATTGAATTTTTTACAATTACATAATCAACATTGCGAATTGCATCTAGTTTTGTACCGCCTGCATATGAAATAGATGACTGTAAATCTTGTTCCATTTCAATTAGGGTGTCTTTTAAATGCCCTTTATGTTCAACATGCAATTTTTTGCCTTCTACATTTTTACGTTCCCCTTTTTGGAATTCAGATGCAGAGCCAAAGTATTCTTTATAAAGTTTGCCGTTTATTTCGATTGTTTCGCCAGGGGATTCTTCATGACCAGCGAATAGAGAGCCAATCATCACCATAGAAGCGCCAAAACGTACAGATTTTGCAATATCGCCGTGTGTGCGAATGCCACCATCAGCAATAATTGGTTTAGTAGCAGCTTTAGAACACCAGCGAAGTGCAGCTAATTGCCAACCGCCTGTGCCAAAGCCAGTTTTAATCTTAGTAATACATACCTTACCCGGTCCAATGCCTACTTTTGTTGCATCTGCACCAGCATTTTCTAATTCTCTAACTGCTTCTGGTGTTCCAACATTACCTGCAATGACAAATGATTGAGGGAGATGTTTTTTAATATGCTGGATCATGTTAATGACTGCATTGGAATGTCCATGAGCGATATCAATAGTAATGAATTCAGGTGTTAGCCCGTCTCTTTCTAATGTCTCAATAAAGTCATATTCTTCCGATTTAACACCAACGCTGATAGATGCAATTAAACCGCGTGCATGCATATCTTTGATAAAGTCTGCGCGTTTTTCTGGATTAAAACGATGCATGATATAGAAATAGCCATTTTCAGCTAATTGGATTGCTACCTTTTCATCAATAATTGTTTGCATATTTGCAGGGACCACTGGAAGTTTAAAAGTATGTCCGCCAAGTGTCACACTTGTATCACATTCTGATCGACTATTCACAATACATTTTGCAGGAATCAACTGAATATCTTCGTAATCAAATACATTATCCATAAAGGAACACCCCTAAAGTCGAATATTATTTTTATTTATTTATAAAACGTTCGCCATTTGATAATTTACATTATTTTTAGTTATTTGTAAAGGTCTTTTAGATTTTAGTTATCTTTTTGAAATATAGTTTCTTGTTAGAGAGTAAGGGGTAATTAATAGCATCCTTATAAGGGATTTTTGAAAGCTATAAAGAGTTAACTAAAGACGAATCTAACAATTGAAACACAATAGATAAAAAAGACCGCTACAGTGCGGTTATAGAAAAGGAGAAGATAATATGGATCAGCTAGTCGTAAAACCAACCTTTACATTGAAGCAAATCTACGGAGAGGACGCTGTCTATAGTCCAAGGCCATCTTATCAAGAAAACCCTTGGATGTCGCAGGACATGGAACAGTTGGACTTTTTAACTGCAAGAGAATTAGTTATCTCAAATTTACCAACGCTGGTTCATAAAGCGACACAAACAGACAAAATCAAAGAACTGTTCGAAATAGTAGGGGTAGAAATACCCGAACAACCCTATCAATATGGCAACCAAGAAGAATATGAAGCTGTTTTACACAAGTGGAGCCGAGAGAAAAAGAAAATTGTTTTCCATTATTTATATGATGAAGAAGAAATCAGTCGAGATTGTTATTGGATGGATGCAGAAATGTTTAATTATTTGAACTGTAAGGCTAATATCGATGATATCATCCCAAAACAGTATGTACCTAAACGAGACGTTGTTTGCATAGATCAATTAGAGGAAGAGCTTAAATCATGGCAGCTACCACTTATTTTAAAACAAGGTGAAGATTTGCCTTCATCTGGGGGCTATGGTGTTATGATTTGTCACACTGACGATCAGCTAGTCGCGGCCGTCCGCAAATTTAAAAGTGAAGATGCAAAAATGGTTATTGTTGAAGAGTGTCTTGATATAGAAGTGAATTATTGCTGCCAGTACCTTTATTCAGAAGAAACTGGTATCCAATTCATCGGTGCATCGAAGCAAATTACAGATGACAACGGAATATACAGTGGAAATATACTAGTAGAGAATGTACCAGAAGAAATCATTCAGGCAGGTCGCGAAATTATGGAATGCGGTGTAGAAAAAGGGTTTATCGGTGTAGCGGGATTTGACCTTGTTATTACAAAGGATGGCCAAGTGAAAGCTATCGATTTGAACTTTAGACAAAATGGTTCTACATCCATGTTATTACTACACGAACAACTTGGAAAGCCAGTAAACAAGTTTTTAGCCTACCGATCAAATGACCAACGAGATGCATTCTATACAGCGATAAAAGAGTATGTTGAAAAAGGCGTACTATTCCCATTAGCCTACTATGATGGAGATTATTTCGAGCAAAAAAAACCATCTAGATTTACCGGAGTCTGGTATGCAGATTCAATCGAAGAGATTGAACGGTATGAAAAAGAGCTTATGGAAAAAAGTGTTTTAGAAAACGGACCAGAGGATTAATTCCTCTGGCTTTTTTTTGATTTGTTTAAGCCCAAATGTATTATTTATGGTAGAATTTTTTAGTAGTAGCACTGTAAAATTAACAAAGAAGATACTACTTTTAGTAGAAAGAGCACTTTTATTATAGATGAACAATACTAACCACTTAATAATTAGATATAGAAAATTAAATGAATATGGGGAGAAAACCAATGAAGAGCTGGGAATTTATATTACGCGATTATATGATTGGGCGTCCGGTCATTGCTATTCAGTACGATGAGGACGATCCGACAGTTGGAGAAATTGTAGACTTAAATAGAGAGTTGCCTTATGGGCAAATCGAAGTAACAGAAGACGGAAAATTAGCATCACTTTTAATTGAAATGGAAGACATCATGGAACACAATGATGTGTCACTTGATGAGTATGAAGAATTAACACAAGAGGATTTGATGGGAATTGCGGAAGATTTTATAGATGAATTCTATCAAAAAGAACTTACTTTCCGCAGTATTTCTGAATGGAATGGTGAATCATACTTGTTAACGTTTGAAGCAAAGGATGTTGCACTAAATCTATTCTTGCCTAATTCAGGTGTGACGCTAGAAATAAATAAACAAGGTTTTATCCTGTCGGCTACCTTTAATCAGTCGTATTATCAGCTAGCCTATCCTGATATTCAGATTTCTGCTGAAGATGCTAGGGAAATTCTTTTTGAACAACCGCTTGTCGAACTTGCGATTGCAGACTTGAATGGGGAATTACAGCTTCTCTACAAACCAAAAAGTGGCACTTTTAGAGTACATGTAGACGGTAGTCTCCAATACGAAGAGGATTTTATGGAATATGGGGAGCAAAATGCTAATTCCTTTGAGCCCGTTACAGTAACCGAGAGTGTAAAAACATTGCTTGGTGTAACTGATGATATGCAATTGATTGAGGACGGAGCAAATCGTTTTTGGTATATAGGCAATTCGAAAAACACCGATGAAGAAGAACCTGTTATTAAAATTGAAAACATAGATTCTATGTTTATGGAATACGAATCGCTGGTAGAGTGGGAAGAGCAGAAAGAAGAACTGCCAGAAGCTACATTAGCTAATAAAGCAAAAATGTTCCTAGAGGCGATTGTGGGCGATGTCCATGAAAAGTACCTGTTAGAAGTACAGCAAGGGGAAATGGAATATTCGTCATATGGCATAATAACAGAAGAAGACTTGTCAGAAGAGGAACGACAATTCTTTGAAGAGTTGGAGTTAGAAGAAGATGATGAGTTTGACGAAAACTTTGACTTTGAGCCATACACAACATTTTCATTTATAAGACAGCATAAGGGTGTCCTATTAAGTGATTACACCATTCATATCAATGTAGGGAAATATACGGGGATTATTCGTGAATGTTCGCTGCTGTTGCCAAACGAAGGGAAGTTAAATACCCTAGACATTGTACCAGTCCTGCCTTTAGAGGAAGCCGACGCTAAATTTAAAGAACAGCTGGAAATGCATCTTGCACGAACTGAGGTCAATGATGAAGAAGATGAAGACCTAATTATATATGATTTGACTTATGAAGCAGAATTTCCAGCTGGAAAAGAAATCATGGCTATTAATGCCATGAGCGGGGAAGTCTATTATGCAGAAGAAGAATATGAGGAAGATTGATGGCTAGAATCTTTTAAATTGTTGAAATATTATTGACATCCATTCCATCCCTATTGTAGACTGTTTAAAACATAACTAAATATAGCCTCACTTATACGGTGAGGTAGAGGCGCAGTATTTATTAGTTCTTAGTGGAGTTAGAGAAAGCGATGAGTCTAAGAAGAAGGAAATATTGCCGAAGTGTGTAACAAGTTTCTCATTGTTGTATGCTGGGTCTGCAGTGAATAACTGCAGGACTGTCTCAATAAATTTCTATGGTTTATTGAGTTGTGCTATCTCAAATTGGGATATAAGTAGAGGATTTAGGACTAGAATTACGTAGCCCTGAGTTCAACTCAGGTCTATAATTCTAGTCTTTTTTATTTAGAAAAAAGGGAGAGATCAATATGAAAAAAATAGGAACACTGTTATCAAGCATGTTACTAATTGCTGTGCTAATTCTAACAGGGTGCAGTTCTAAAGAATCTGGTGATGCAAAGTCTTCAGGCAGCAAAGGAAGCGACACATTTACAGTCGGCATGGAAGCAGGTTATCCGCCGTTTAACTGGACGCAAAGTGACGATTCTAATGGTGCGGTTGCCATTCAAGGGAACGCTGAGTATGCAGGTGGGTATGATGTTCAAATTGCCAAAAAAATTGCAGATGGCTTAGGGAAAAAACTTGTCATTTCTAAAATGGAATGGGACGGTTTAGTGCCAGCTTTAGCTTCAGGTAAGATAGATGCGATTATTGCAGGGATGTCTCCTACTGAAGAACGCAAAAAGACAATCGACTTCTCTGACAATTACTATACATCTCATCTAGTGATGGTCGTTAAAAAAGGAAGTAAATATGAAAATGCTACTTCAATTGAAGACTTTAAAGGGGCAAGAGTAACAGCTCAATTAAATACATTCCACTATACAGTTATTGATCAAATTCCAGGCGTGAAAAAACAAACAGCAACGGATAATTTCTCCGCTATGCGCGTGGCTTTACAAGCAGGCAAGATGGATGCATATGTTTCAGAGAAACCAGAAGCAGTATCAGCAACTTCAGCCAATGATCAATTTAAAATGGTTGAATTTAGCGACGGCAAAGGATTTAAAACAGCCGCGGAAGATACACAAACAGCAGTGGGTATACCGAAAGATAGCAAATTAACAAAGAAAATCAATGAAATACTAAAAGGCATCTCAGAAGAAGAGCGTACAAAAATGATGGATGATGCCATTAAACAACAACCAGCAGCCAAATAATGCAAAAGTTCACTTAGTGAAAGTGCTCTTCAGCTTTCACTAGCTTTGCATCAATCGCGCTTTAACATGTAATATTTACGCCTAAAGGATACGGCATGTATTAAAGCTTTGTTATAGGAGAGACATAAGCATCTGTTAAGGCGCTGTTTGGAGGAGGAAAATAGATGAGTTTAGAATGGTTTATAGAGATTATCGTCAATAACTGGCCAATGTTTTTAAGAGGCGCATGGATGACGTTGCTCATTGCGACAGTTGGTACAATTTTTGGCGCCTTAATTGGCTTAATCATCGGTATTATTCATACAATCCCGAAAAGCAAAAGTAGAATTAAAAGAGTATTTTTAAAATGCGTAAGCATCATTTTATCGGTATATGTGGAATTTTTCCGCGGAACCCCAATGATTGTGCAGGCGATGGTTGTTTACTTTGGTTCTGACCTGATATTTCACATTGATATGAACCGTACATTTGCGGCAATGTTCATTGTTTCTCTCAATACAGGGGCTTACATGGCAGAAATCGTACGAGGTGGCATTATTAGCATCGACAATGGACAATTTGAAGCAGCACGCGCGATTGGTATGAATCATTGGAAAACGATGGTGCATGTCGTTTTGCCACAGGTAATGCGCAATATTTTGCCAGCTACAAGCAATCAATACATTATGAATATTAAAGATACATCAGTGTTAAATGTGATCGGTGTTACCGAATTATTCTTCCAAACGAAGACGATTGCAGGAAATAACTTCCGCTACTTTGAGTCATTCTTTGTCGCCTGTATCATTTATCTGATTATGACTATTATAGTGACACAAATATTGAGATATTTCGAAAGAAAACTTGCCGGCAATGCAACATATCAGCTAATAGATAATCAAGAAATGCTGAGCGGACAGAAGGCATCATAATAACAAAGGAGAGGGATTCTATGGAAAACATTATCGATATCATGCATCTCAATAAATCCTTTGGATCACATGAGGTATTAAGAGATATTAACTTTTCTGTTAAGGAGGGTGAAGTAGTTTGTGTGATTGGCTCTTCGGGCTCAGGGAAATCAACACTGCTGCGCTGTATTAACTTGCTTGAATCGCCCACTGGCGGAAAGATTTTATATAAAGGACAGGATATACTGGACCAAGAGCATAATTTAAATACATACCGTACTCACCTCGGCATGGTATTCCAGCAATTTAATCTGTTTAATAACTGTGATGTATTAAGCAATTGTATGGTAGGACCAATAAAAGTATTAAAGCGGCCAAAGGAAGAAGCGAAGGAAGTGGCGATGAAATATTTAAAGGTTGTCGGGATGGATCGTTACAAAAATGCTCGTCCCCATCAGCTTTCAGGTGGCCAAAAACAACGTGTAGCCATTGCCAGAGCCCTCTCTATGCAGCCTGATGCGCTACTGTTTGACGAACCGACATCTGCCTTAGACCCTGAGATGGTAGGAGAAGTCTTGAAAGTGATGAAAGAGCTGGCGAATCTAGGTTTAACAATGATTATAGTGACACATGAAATGGAATTTGCAAGGGAAGTTTCCGATCGTATTGTCTTTATGGATCAAGGTGTTATCGTAGAAGATGGCAAGCCAGAAGAGGTATTTAATCAACCTAAGAATGAGCGTACAAGGGCATTTTTGCAAAGAGCATAACAAAATACAGGGAACTATTAAATGGTTTCTCGAAATCTCAAATGATTTTCAGCACACCTATTCATTTTTCATAAAAGCTCATTGATCAAATGAGCTAACAGTTAGACGATATCCACGCCCTTAGTAGCGTGGATATCGTCTTTTGTTTTTTATATGACTTATAAGTTTCACCGTATTTTTTCATTCTAGTGCAATCATGGTAATATAAAGAGAATATATTATCTGATTGGAGGGGAATCTCCATAGGCATTAGTCAAAAAAATTGGTTGAAGTCGGAAACGATATGGATGTTATTGATCGCTGTTTTAACAGCTGTCAGTAGCGAAATTAAACTCTCTCCCTTTCAAGGCGAACCGTTTCGCTTTGGAGTAGGCAGTATAACTTTCTTAGTGCTTCTGTTAGCTCGGAAACCAAAGTCCGTTTTAAAAACAGGTATTATAACGGGGACAACCGTAGTTCTTTTTCGTCTCATTATTTCAGTTATATTTTACAGTGGCACATGGGACAATAGCTTTCAAGAACATCTTCCTGCGTTTTTTTATTACTTCTTGTATGTTCTCCTTTTTCAATTCATAAAGCTGGAGAAATTTATTGATTCACCATTTAAATTAGGTTTAATCGCTACAGGCATTGAAATTGTGGCGAACACTGCGGAGCATTTGCTGAGATACCTTATGTCAGTTACCAATATAGGTATTTCTGATCTGCTCTTAATTGTGATGGTTGCTTTTTTAAGAAGCTTTTTTGTTGTGGGTATTTTTAGTTCAATCATTGCAATGGAAGAGAAAAAACGAGTAGGTGAACAACTATCACTCGACTCTGGTTTATACGTAGAAACGCTCTATTTGCAAAAAATGATGAATCATATCGAACAAATTATGGCTGATAGTTATGACTTTTATCGAACATTGAAAGCTGATAATCAAACAAACCTTAGCGTACGCGCGCTCCGTATTTCCCAGGAAATCCATGAGGTGAAAAAGGATGCTCAAAGAATCTTTTCAGGCCTTTCAGACATATCTGTAGTGAAAACAAATGAGGAGTACTATTTATCGAATATTGTAGAATTTGTAGAAAAAGCAAATTTTAAATATAGCAGTATGTTAAATAAAAGAGTGGAACTCAAAACTACTCAGACGGTCGACTTTATCCTATCTCAGCAAAATCCTATTCTAGCCATTCTCAATAACTTAGTTGCAAATGCTGTGGAAGCAATCGAGGAATCTGGCATGATAAGCGTGTCTATATGGGCAGAAGGGAATATGATTCATTTTAAAGTGCAAGATAATGGGACTGGCATTAAAGAAGAAGATATGGATATTATCTTTGAACCGGGTTTTACAACAAAATACAATCAACAAGGCGTTGCGGCTACTGGTATTGGCCTTTCACATGTAAAAGAAATAATCAACATGCTTGAAGGAGAAATTAGGCTTGAAGATCAAGCAGACGGCACAGCCTTTCATATAAGGATTCCAAAGAAAAACATAGAAAAGAGGGTTGAGCAAAGATGAGATACTTTATAGTCGATGACGATGCGGCGAGCCGCCGTATGCTAAAGCAAATTATTTTGGAAGGAGATATGGGGGTCATTGTCGGTGAGGCGGATAGTGGTATTAGTGCTATAGAGTCGATTTTATCCAGTGACCCAGATTTTGTGCTGATTGATTTACTGATGCCTAATTTAGATGGTATTGAAACAATTGAACAATTGCGCAAACAAGGTTTTAAAGGATACTTTATTATGATATCTCAGGTGGAGAATAAAGAAATGGTGGGCCATGCATATGAAAAGGACATTGAATTTTTTATTCATAAACCAATCAACAAAATTGAAGTGCAGAGTATCCTTAAAAAAACGTCAGAGCGTTTTTTATTAAAGAAATCTCTATTGACCATCCGTAAATCACTCTTAAATTTCGAGGCAGAAACACGAGAAGAGTCACATCGAACGATTAAGGATGTGGTTTTCTCCATATTAAATGATATGGGAATCGTTGGTGAAGCAGGTAGCGATGATATTGTAGCCATCATTGAATTCTTAGTATCGAGAGAAGATAAGCCAAGGCAAATTCCTCCATTAAAAGACTTATATGAAGAATTGGCATGCCGAAAAAAATTAAGCAGCTCTGAAATTATTAAGGAAAGTAAAGCAATTGAGCAAAGAATTCGGCGTACGCTAGTGATTGCTATGAATAATTTAGCAACTTTAGGGGTAGTAGACTATACGAATCCGGAATTTGAGTATTATGCACCTCGTTATTTCGAATTTGCCGAAATAAGAGGCTTAATGAACGGCATACAACAGAAGGCCCTAACGCCAAAGAAGATGAAAGTAAATGTGAAAAAATTTCTTCAAGTGCTGTATGTAGATGCAGAAGAAAAATTCAAACACCCGCCACGTTATGATGCATGATGTTATAATTCTCTTTAAAAATTTTAAGTTGAATAAATATTTTTGAATTTTTATTTCATAAAAAATGTCGGATGGTGTCGGATTTTATATGTCTTAGGTACAATAAAAATAATTCACAAAAAAGTTGTAATTTTTTAAAGGGGTGACTTGAATGAAACGAATAAAAATCGGATTGGCTTGGCAAATTTTAATCGGGCTAATTCTTGGTATTATAGTAGGTGCTGTTTTTTACGGAAATGAAAACGTACCCAAATATCTTCAACCAGTCGGCACTATCTTTATGAACATGATTAAGATGATTGTCGTACCGATTATCATCTCTACATTGATCTTAGGGGTAGCTGGACAAGGTGACTTGAAAAAGCTAGGTAAATTAGGGATCAAGACAATTGTTTACTTCGAAGTAATTACTACATTTGCTATCATAATTGGTATTTTTGTAGCCGATTTCTTCCATCCTGGTACTGGCGTTAACATGGATCATTTAACAAAAGGGGATATTTCCTCTTATGTAGAGACAAGTGAAAGTGTTAAATCTGGTGGCGGATTTGCTGACACAATCGTCCATATTGTACCTACGAATGTGATACAAGCGATGTCTGAAGGTAATATGCTTGCTATTATTTTCTTCTCAGTATTATTTGGTCTAGGTGTTGCTGCAATCGGAGAAAAAGGGAAACCAGTATTGTCCTTCTTCTCAGGAGTAGCAGATGCTATGTTCTGGGTAACAAATACAATCATGAAATTTGCGCCAATCGGTGTATTTGCTTTAATCTCTGTTACAGTATCAACATTCGGTATTAAGTCGTTGGTTCCACTGGGCAAGTTGGCTATTCTTGTGTATGCAGCAATGATTCTTTTTGTTGTGGTCGTCTTGGGCATTGTGGCAAAAATCTTCGGTCTAAGTGTATTTAAATTGATTCGCATTTTAAAAGACGAACTTTTACTTGCTTACTCTACATCTAGTTCCGAGACAGTTTTACCGCGGATTATGATGAAAATGGAAAAAGCAGGCGTACCAAAGGATATCGTATCCTTTGTTATACCAACAGGCTATTCATTTAACTTGGACGGCTCTACGTTGTACCAAGCAATCGCTGCTTTGTTTATCGCACAAATGTATGGAATTGACTTAAGTCTCGGTCAACAAATTACATTGGTATTAACATTGATGGTAACATCAAAAGGTATTGCAGGTGTTCCAGGCGTATCCTTCGTTGTATTGCTTTCAACTCTTGGAGCTGTAGGTATTCCTTTGGAAGGTTTAGCATTTATCCTTGGTATTGACCGTATCCTGGATATGGCACGTACAGCTGTAAACGTAACAGGTAACTCTTTAGCCTCACTTGTTATGGCTAAATCAGAAGGTCGTTTGGATAAAGAAAAATATGATAACTATTTTGAAAATGAAAAAAATAGTAACTTAGTGTAAAAACTTAGGCTACAGCCATCATAATGGCTGTAGCCTTTTTATTTTGCTTAGAAAGAAACTGTGACATGAAACCAGAAGGAAAAACCTTTAATCCTACAAGGCTACTTGATTTTAAAATTATATTCTGATACAATGAAAAAGTTGTTTTAGTTATCATTGTTAACTATATGGAGGGTATATGAAAAAATATCGCACACTTTTTCATGAGCTAATCTTAACCTACCGACCGTTTGAAACACAGTTAAATGAGCAGCTTTCTAAGCATGGGCTGCATCGAACTCAATGGTCCGTTTTATATTATTTAGTCATGACCGAATTTGCTACGTCCGTAGAAATTGCACGTATTATGGGTGTTGAAAAGCCGAATATTGCAAGAACTATGAAGAGTTTAATCGAAATGGGTTATGTCGACACCATCCAAGGGCAAGACAAACGAGAAAAACGGTTAGTGGTGACAGATAAAGGCATGGAAATATTCAATGAAATCCGCACCACAGTGGATGCTTTTGAACAACAACTGCTCTTAGATGTGGGAGAAGAAGAGCAACTTGCATTTATTCATACTTTGCAAAAAATCAAAAGAAATTTATCTACCAGATCGGAGGAAAATAAATGAGTCACGCAAAAGAAAAGCTTTGGACAAAAGATTTTATCGTCATGTCCTTAATTAACTTTTTTATTCTATTAATTTTCTACTTATTAATGGTAACTATCGCCTCATTTGCAGTGAAAGATTATCATGCAACTACTAGTCAAGCGGGCTTAGTAACAGGGATTTATATTATCGGTACATTGATTGGAAGACTTGGGACGGGGAGAGTTATCGACCACTTTGACCGTAAACATGTTCTGATTGTAGGTCTTGTTCTATTTATTGCTACATTATGCTTGTATTTTATCCACGCGGGCATCACAGTGCTCCTTTTATCTCGTTTTGTAAATGGATTTGCCGTAGGGATTGCTTCTACAGCAACTGGTACCATTGTTGCGCAAGTACTACCGATTTCTCGTAAAGGTGAAGGCATTGGCTATTACAGTATGAGTACAACATTAGGAACAGCGATTGGGCCATTTATCGGAATTCTAATGAGCCAACATACTTCTTACAATATGATTTTTGCGGTTTGTGTACTATTAGGTGTTATTAGTTTAATAATAGGCCTTACAACAAAAGTTCCGCCTATGGAATTGATTCCTGAAGCAAAAGCGGAATCAAAAGGTTTCTCTATTTCTCAATATATTGAGCCAAAAGCAATTCCGATTGCTATTATTACTGTTTGTATGTCATTAGGTTATGCAGGCATCTTATCATTCATCAACTTCTTTGCAAAAGATCGTAACTTAGTAGAAGCTTCTAGCTTTTTCTTTGTTGTGTATGCAATTGCAATTTTAATTACACGCCCATTCAGTGGACGGTTAATGGATACGAAGGGTGCTAACTTTGTCATGTATCCTTGCTTTGTTCTATTTGGCTTAGGTTTGCTATTACTAAGTACTGCGCATAGCAATTTTGTTCTTTTAGCTGCTGGCGCTATTATTGGGATAGGTTACGGTAATTTATCATCTTCAGCACAAGCTATCGCCGTAAAAGTAACACCTTCTCATCGTATGGGTCTTGCGACTTCTACATTCTTTATCGCAATGGACGGCGGCTTAGGTATCGGGCCATATTTGCTTGGTTTTATTATCCCGCTTATCGGCTATGGAAAACTATATATCTCTTTAGGGATATTTATTTTTATCACATTAGCTCTATACTTCTTGCTTCATGGCCGAAAAGATCATCTTTTAATGGAGAATAAACCGGTTTAATGCATAAAAAACCAGTATAGAAATAGATATTATTTTAACGTTAAATGTTTTAGTGCTAAAATAGTGTGTATTGAAGGAAAGGAGTTGTTACTTTTGGGTAAATTAGATGAAAAAGTTGCTATTATTACAGGAGGAGCTGGAGGTATTGGCAGTGGCATGGCGAAAGCGATGGCAAAAGAGGGAGCAATCGTAGTGATTGTTGACTTAAATGAAGAGACAGGCAAAGCAATGGAAAAAGAATTGCAAGCAATCTCGCCAAAGTCTATGTTCATGCAAGCGAACTTAATGGATCGCGAAAATCTTCCAAATATCATAAAAACAGTTGTTGAGAAATACGGAAAATTGAATGTATTAGTAAACAATGCACATGCTTCTAAGCAAGTTACTATTGAAGATATAACACAAGATGATTTAGATTTGTCATTCAATACAGGGTTCTACCCAACATTTTATTTAATGCAAGCAGCGCTTCCTTATTTAAAAGAAACAAAAGGCAATGTAATTAACTTTGCTTCAGGCGCTGGTATTAATGGTCATGAAACACAAGGTTCATATGCTGCTGCAAAAGAAGCAATTCGTGGCATTTCTCGTGTTGCTGCAAATGAATGGGGCCGCTTTGGCATTAACGTAAACATTATCAGCCCAATTGCCAACTCACCTGGTGTACAAGCATGGGCAAAAGCCCAACCAGAGTACTATGAAGCAGTAAGAAGTAAAATTCCATTGGGCCGTTTTGGCGATGTGGAAGAAGATATCGGCCGTGTAGCTGTATTCTTAGCTTCAGAAGATTCTCAATACATGACTGGCCAAACCTTTATGGTTGATGGCGGTTCTATTATGCTTCATTAATTTTTTCACTATAGCCTTTATCAATGAATCAAGAAGGGTACTCCTTCTTGATTTTTTCATTTCTTTATAAAGGTATACTAGAAGCTCTGAAACCATAATATAGAACAAAATGGATTGATTAATAAAATATATTTTAGACTATTTTAAATATTTATAATTTATAAAAAATTATGTAGACGAATAGAAAGGAATACATTACAATATGATAAGTATTAAGTATTGCTAGATAGAAAGACTATATTCCTAAATATCTTCTAAATAAAATTTTCAAAATATTTGGAATATAGTAATCAAAGGAGGGCTTTAGATGGTCGCTAACAGTAAATTAAAAAAGTATGCTTCGGTATTTTTGGCTTCTTCATTAGTTGTAGGGCTATTGGCAGGTTGCGGTAGCAAAGACCAATCCACTACGTCAGGCAGCAAAGGTAACAGCAGTAAAGAAGTGAAAATTGGTCTAAATCTAGAGTTGTCGGGCAATGTGGCCTCTTACGGTTCGGGCATTGCAAAAGGAGCAAGACTTGCTATTAAAGAAATCAATGATAACGGGGGTATTGACGGCAAGAAGATTGTCCCTGTCGAAATTGACAATAAATCAGACGCAGCGGAAGCAACGGCTGCTGCTATCAAGCTCGCAACGCAAGAAAAGGTTGTAGCGCAAATTGGTTCAGCTACTTCAGGCAATACTGTAGCGGCTGTACAAATAGCAAATAAAAATAAAATGCCGGTGATCGGGCCATCAGCTACTTCACCGACAGTAACTGTTAACAGTGATAATTCAGTAAATGAATATGCATTCCGTACATGCTTTATTGATCCATTCCAAGGAAGGATTGCAGCAAACTTTGCCTTGAACACACTGAAAACGAAGAACGTCGCTATCTTCTCAGATAGTGCCAGTGATTATGCAAAAGGCTTAGCGAAATCTTTCAAAGAAACAATAGAAGAAAATGGTGGAAAAGTAGTAGCGGAAGAATCATATGTTGCGAAAGATACGGATTTCAAGTCAACGCTTACACGCCTAAAATCCAAGAAACCTGACTTTATCTATATTCCAGGTTATTACGAGGAGGTAGGTTTGATCGTCAAGCAAGCAAGAGAAGCAGGTATCACCGTACCTTTGATGGGCGGAGATGGATGGGATTCGCCAAAAATGGTCGAACTTGCTGGAGGAGATTCGCTTAATAACACATTCTTTACCAATCACTATTCATCAGAAGATCCAGATGAAAAAATTCAAAAATTTGTAGAGGCCTTTAAAGGTGCTAACAAAGACCAAGCACCGGATGCATTCAATGCGTTGGGCTACGATACGGTGTATTGGCTGAAAGATGCAATTGAAAGAGCTGGTTCTACAGATGGCGAAAAAGTGAAAGATGCCTTGGCGGAAACAAAAGAATTGTCTCTCGTAACAGGCACATTCTCTGTGGATGAGAATCACCACCCAGTGAAATCAGCTACAGTACTTGAATTCAAAGATGGCAAACAAGTGTTTAACTCTAAGGTCAATCCTTAAGCTGTTATTTAAAGGGAGGGCATAGACCTCCCTTTTCTAGTTTTTCTATTGTTTTTTAAAAGGAGTGAACTGTATATGGAATGGCTGCAACAATTAATCAACGGAATTTCACTCGGCAGTATTTACGCCTTGATTGCACTAGGTTATACAATGGTTTACGGCATTATCAAATTAATTAATTTTGCGCACGGTGATGTGTTTATGATTGGCGCATTTATAGGTTTTTTTGCAATATCAAGATGGGATTTGGGTTTCTTTCCGGCTCTCCTTCTAGCGATGGTGGTCTGCGCTTTATTGGGCGTGTTCATCGAGCGGGTAGCGTATAAACGTTTGCGCAATGCTACGCGTATTGCTGCATTGATCACAGCGATTGGAGTGTCGCTATTAATTGAATATACAACCATTTTCTTTAGAGGGGCACAACCGGAGGCATATCCTAATGTCGTTTCTTCTAAAACATTTCAATTTTTAGGTGCACAAATTAGTATGCAGTCAATCATGATTCTATCAGTATCTATCGTACTAATGCTAATCCTTCAATTTATCGTACATAAAACAAAGATTGGCAAGGCTATGCGTGCAGTATCTCATGATGTAGAGGCAGCACGGTTGATGGGGATTAATGTGGATAATACGATTTCCGTAACGTTTGCGATAGGGTCAGCCTTAGCTGGAGCGGCAGGAGTTATATTCGGTGTGTATTATACAAAAATTGATCCATTAATGGGGATCATTCCAGGAGTTAAAGCATTCGTTGCAGCTGTATTAGGAGGAATAGGAATTATTCCAGGAGCAGTGGCTGGCGGAATGGTGCTTGGCGTAGTTGAAACAGTTGTTAGTGCGCTCGGTTTCTCTTCTTGGCGGGATGCGGCAGCGTTTATTATTCTAATTCTCATATTAATCTTTAGGCCATCGGGTATTTTTGGCAAGAACACCCGAGAGAAAGTGTAGGTGAGCGTGCATATGAAAAAGTCTAAAATCTTTTGGATTTACATTGCAGTGGCGCTTGTGGTCTATGCCATTGTTGAGCTATTGATTGTCAATGGCCAACTTGATATGTATTATTCCAATCTATTTATTACCATTGCTATTAATATCATACTAGCTGTGAGTTTACATTTAGTCATTGGCATTACTGGCCAATTTTCGATTGGACATGCGGGATTCTTAGCTGTTGGGGCTTATATTTCAGCTATTTTTACTACCAACCTAGGCTTTCCATTCCCTGTTGCTCTAATCATTGGTGCAATTGTTGCAGCTGTAGCAGGACTTATTGTTGGGATACCGACATTGCGCTTAAAGGGAGACTATTTGGCAATTGCCACACTAGGATTTGCTGAGATTATACGAATTATTTTCTTGAATATTGATTATGTCGGTGGCGCTGCAGGGATGCAGGTTGATTATTTGACGACTTGGACATACGCGTTTTTCGGCGTCCTAATTACTATTATTGTAATTGCAAACTTTACGAATTCAAGACATGGTAGAGCATGTATCGCCGTACGAGAAGATGAAATTGCAGCAGATGCAATGGGGATTAATACAACGTATTACAAGGTATTGGCATTTGCAATCGGTTCATTCTTTGCTGGACTTGCAGGTGGGCTATTTGCACACAACTTCTTCATCATACAACCATCACAATTTGGGTTCTTAAAATCCTTTGATATTTTAATTTATGTTGTTTTGGGTGGGCTGGGAAGTTTATCTGGTGCTGTCATTGCCGCTATTTTATTGACAGTTATTTCTTTATACTTACAAGACTTCCCTGAAACTCGAATGATTATTTATAGCTTAGTCCTCATTATTGTTATGTTATATCGACCATCAGGCTTAATGGGAACTAAAGAAATAACGGACTTCTTTAAATTCAACAAAAAAGCAAAAGGAGGAAAAGTCAATGAGTGACCTTCTTTTGAAAGTAGAAAATGTAGGTATTCAGTTTGGTGGTTTAAAAGCAGTATCCGGATTAAATATGGAAATGCATGCAGGCGAATTAATTGGGTTAATCGGACCGAATGGCGCTGGGAAAACAACAAGTTTCAATATGCTGACAGGTGTTTATAAACCTACTGAAGGCACCATTATTTTTAATGGAAAGAAAACAAATAATATGTCGCCTCACCAAGTAACAAAAAGCGGTGTCAGTAGGACGTTTCAAAATATTCGACTCTTCAAGGATTTAACGGTATTAGACAATGTAAAAGTAGCCAATCACTCTTTGGCACACCATTCTGTCATCAGTTCCATTTTTCGTTTGCCAAATTATTTTTCGGGTGAAACAAAAATGGAACAAGAATCTATAGAATTTTTAAAGATTTTTGGGCTCGATCCCTACATGAATGAATTGGCTAAAAACTTGCCGTATGGTATGCAAAGGCGGTTAGAAATCGCCCGTGCACTAGCAGCTAAACCTAAGCTTTTGCTTTTAGATGAACCAGCTGCAGGTATGAACCCACAGGAGACGCAAGATCTAATGGGTTTAATTGCTCTTATACGGGAAAAGTTTGACCTAACCATTTTGCTGATCGAGCATGATATGGGATTGGTGATGGGGATTTGTGAGCGCATCTATGTACTGGATCATGGCCAACTAATAGCTGAGGGCAAACCGGAAGAAATCAGGAACAACAAGAAAGTCATTGAAGCGTATCTTGGCGAGGAGGTTACGGAGTAGATGCTAACAATTAATGAGATTAATGTATTCTATGGGAATATCCAAGCATTAAAAGGCGTCTCCTTAGAGGTTAATGAAGGAGAGATTGTGACATTAATCGGCGCAAATGGCGCCGGGAAAAGTACACTCTTAAAAACGGTCTCTGGCCTTTTAAAACCAAAGCAAGGAACCATTGAGTTCCAAGGTAAAACAATTGCTGGTAAAGCAGCTCAAACTATCGTGAAAGCTGGAATATCTCACGTACCTGAAGGTAGGCGAGTTTTTTCAAACATGTCAGTGGAAGAAAATTTGGATTTGGGTGCTTATTTACGTAAGGATCATAAAGCCGTAGCAGAAGATAAAGAAAGGATCTTTAAAATCTTTCCAATCTTATTGGAGAGGCGAAAACAGCTATCCGGGACACTATCAGGTGGAGAGCAGCAAATGCTAGCGATGGGGCGAGCAATTATGGCACGTCCAAAACTACTTCTATTAGATGAACCATCCATGGGATTAGCTCCCTTAATGGTAAAAACAATTTTTCATACCATTGAAGAAATACGTAAAGAGGGAACGACCATTTTGTTAGTCGAACAAAATGCACATATGGCTTTATCAATAGCAGACCGTGCATATGTAATAGAAACGGGTCACGTAGTATTATCTGGACTAGCAAAAGATTTACAAGAGGCAGAACAAGTAAAAGCTGCTTACTTAGGTGGATTATAGTATCTGATTATACCTCATTATATGGGATAAATTTTTATAGGCTGCGCAATCTATCAATGTAGATTGTGCAGTTTTTTATTTTTTATTGTTAAAAAGACTCATCTTTTTCCTGATACTAGTAGATAAATCTGGGTGTATTGTTATAATAGGCATGGGAAAATTATTTTTTATATCCAAAAATTACAAAGGGGTTAGACAAAATGATGAAAAAGAAGTTAGCTATGTTCCTTGCCTCCATACTTTTTCTTTCAGCAAGCATAGCAAACTTACATGTAACGACAGCCCATGCAGCTGAAAATGACACTTCAATACTTAACGCACCTTCATTGTTCATGACAGAGGTAGTTCCTAAAAATGCTGAATCAGAAGGAACAAATGCTTATCAATTTGTGGAGATTTACAATAATGCCGATAAAAATATTTCCTTAAATGATTACAAGCTCCGCTACCGCTATCTTGAAAATTTGAAAAAGGAAGATGACGTTTTGACTCCTGAAACTGAGGACATCACGATTCCAACAGGAGGTTCGATTGTCTACTGGATTGTACAAGATAATACGAAAACTGTGGCAGACTTTAATCGTTATTACGATGTGAATCTAATTGAAAATGAAACAATCGTCAAGGTAACTGCTACGAAACCTTTGGAGGTTAATGGTGTTCAAGGTCTTGCACTGGCAACAAACACAGGGGAAGATGTGGCAATTGCCTACTATAATGAAGTACCTGGAGTAATAGATACTGTAGCAGACAAAGGAATACTCTATACATATTCAGGAACGCCAAAGGACAAGATGTTGAAAAAGTATAGCAGTAGAACCTATGATGCCACGCCTGGCTATGTATCGCCAGAGCAAATACCATCTGAAAAAGTGGTTATTCCAAAAGATGAACAAAAGCCAGAAATCCAAGACGTTTCTACGCCTGAGGTGAACGTCGAACAAAATGATTTGTTATTCTCTTTTAACCTATATGATAATATTTCAATTAAAACAGCTCGCTTGTACTACAAGACCAATGATGAAGAGTCATTTAAAGCCATTGACCTTACTAAAAAGAGCGGCAGTAGCCTCTATAAATATACAATTCCCTCTACAGACCTGATTGGGAAGGAATATGTAGAGTATTACTTAAGCGTATCTGATGGAACAAATACACAAGAGATTGAGAAGAAAAAAGTAGAGGTAATGCAAGAAAGAATACCTCAAGGACTATCACTCAATATCCAGAATGATACTGTTCTCTCGAAAAATATATTGGTAAAAGCCTTTAATACAGAAAAAAATTCAAAATCTTCTTTATTGATTGATCAAGAGGATGTAACAGGAAAAACAAAAGAGGCCTTGGAAAGCAAGGCGTACTTAGTCATGGATGTTAATAAAATTGATCGTTATTTTGAAAATGGTGTGACGATTGGTAAGGATGTCCTGCAAATATTCCATGACAAAATCACCTCGTATAAAACACTTATTGTTCCTGTGGACCCCAAGTATTTTACAAAAGGGAAGAAGCGAGCATTTGCTATTCGGTCCGGAACAAAGGTATCGCCTTTTGATGAAAATTCAAAAGAAAATCGTGATGACTTTGTTGTCAAACATATGCGATTAATATTAAGTGACGGAACAGTTCTCTACGATCCTAAATATGCAGATTCGGAAAAGGAATGGAAAGTTGGTGATAGCAAAGGGTCAAAGTCCATTCTAAAAATAAGCTTTGCTGTACCGGACGAACAGTTTTCAGCAAGCTCCTTTAAATGGAATACAAAGAGTGCAAAAGAGGGAACCCATACCATTATGGCAAAGAGCGGGAAGAAAACAGTCAAATCCACTGTCTTTGTTGATAATACGCCGCCCGTGATTGTTCCATCTATCCAAAAGAATAAGCTTTATAAAGGCAAATTCACCATTAACGCTGAATTAAAGGATGACTATGCAGGCGTCCAAAAAGTAGTGGCAAAGCTAGATGATAATGAGATTGCTTTGCCGTTTAATACTTTTTCAGCAGCGTTAACACCAGGTAGCCATACTTTACGAATTGAAGCAACGGACCAAGCTGGGAATCGCTCAGTGAAAACTACAACGTTCCAGGTAGTGGAAGAACAACCTTATCTACCTCAGTTAATGATACCCTATGAAAAATCAGTCGATGTTCCTCTAGCACCGAAGTTGAAGGTTACTGTCGGTGACCCAACTGGAGACGATTTGCATGTTTCATTTAAAAAAGCGTATCAATATAATGCAAATCAAGATGAACATATAAGAGCATATGAAAATAAGACAGATAATGAACCACCGAAGGATCTCATATCAAATGGGGAAAAGCCTATAGAAAATGTTGATTCGATAGCTACCTCAGACAAAAAATACGTAACGACAACAGGAACGGACAAATACCCGTACCACCGCTTTGAAGTATCTTTGGATAACAAAGTGGACCTTGCAAAAGACGAGGTTGAAATAAACTGGGAGGGTAAATCTGTTATTGGTCGAAGAGTATCACTCTATGTGTGGAATTTTGACAAACAAAAATGGCAGGTGCAAGAATGGAAAATTGCCAACGATAATAAAAACTTTAAGCTGAATGCTGTCATTTCAGGAACTGCATTTGCACGTGACCACAAAGTGCAAGTATTGGTTCAAGATGAAGTAGCTCAGACGAATCAATTTAATTATTCCTTTGTTTGGATGACGGATACTCAATATTATGCGAAAAGCTATCCGCAAATCTATAAAGAAATGACAAAGTGGATTGTGAATCAGCAAGATGAAATGAAGATTAAATATGTATTTCATACAGGAGACATAATTGATATGCAATCAAAGAAAAGCCAATGGGTCAACGCAGACGCTGCAATGAAAACATTGGATGATGCAAATGTTCCGTATGGCGTGCTGGCAGGCAATCATGATGTCAACCACATTGATTTTAACTACAATACATTCTATAAATATTTTGGTGAAAAACGTTTTATCAACAAAGATTATTACGGTGAGTCTTATGATAATAATCGTGGTCATTATGATTTAATCAGTGAACAAGGCAATGATTTCCTTATGCTTTATATGGGATGGGGAACTGATGAAGAGAGTATAGAGTGGATGAATAAAGTACTACAGAAATATCCAGATCGTAAAGCTATACTCAATTTCCATGAGTACCTACAACCGTCAGGCGATAGAAGTTTCCTGGGAAATACTCTCTTTGAAAAAGTAGTAGAAAAGAATCCAAATGTCATTCTTGTTTTATCAGGTCATTTCTTTGGAAGTGAAACACGAGTAGATGAGATTGATGACAACAGTGATGGCCACCCTGATCGTAAAGTATATCAAATGCTAACTGATTATTCCGGTGGTCCTGAAGGTGGACAAGGGTTTATGCGCATTCTCCAAGTAAATCCTATCGAGAATAAAATTTATGTGAAAACCTATTCTCCATATTTAAATAAATATAATTTTTATAATGCGGATGACTATCCAGGCAAAGATGAATTTGTTATTGAAACAGATTTAACGCCAAAAGAGAAAGTAGTAGCAACCGATTCATTTAATGTAAATGTCTATACGAATACCAAAATTGGCGCAACTCAAAATGTAAAAAACAATGAAGCTGCTAAAGTAGTATGGAAGGACCTCGAGAACAATACACAATACTACTGGTATACAGACGTAACAGATGATTACCAAGGAAAAGTCCGCTCGCCAATCTGGACTTTCAAAACGGTTGAAACGGGCGATGGATTAAAAGATTACGCAGTATCTATTAAAGATGCAAATGGCACTGTTTTATCTCAACAAACAATACGAGATGATGAAGCATTAGAGGTACCTAAAAAAGCAGGCTATACTTTTGCAGGATGGTATACAGATAATTCATATAAAAAAGAGTTTGATTTTGATACGATGTTAAAAACTGAGACAGTGGTTTTTGCAAAGTTTATCAAGAACCCTGAAAAACCAGCTAAGCTTTCTGTATCAGGCAAAATCTATAATCAAATTACTGTAAGCTGGAAGGGATCGACAGATGTAGAAGGCTACATCATTTATCGCGCTGTAGAGAAATCAGGCAAATATGAAAAAATAGCTACCCTAAAAAACAGTAAAGTAACAACATATATAGATAAAAAAGTTTCGCTGGGGAATACGTATTTCTATAAAATGCGTTCTTACAAGAATGTGGAAAATATAAAATTATATAGTTCTTACACAGACATAAAATCAGGAAGTCCTATATTGGCAAAGCCTACAAATCTGAAGGCCAAGGAAGTATCGGAGGACAAGCTTCTTTTCTCATGGAAGCCTGTAAGCGGAGCTCTAGGCTACGAAATTTATAAAGCACCACGCAAAGGATTAAACTATAAAAAACTGATGGCAATCAAAGGTTCTAAAGTGAGTGCTGCTAGTAGAAACATAAAGAACGGCAAAAATTTAGATTATAAAATTAGGGCATACCAAACGGTCAAAGGCCACAAAATATACAGTGAGTTCTCAACCGTTACCAGGTCATCGAAGTAACTGATAAAGAAGACATATACACGTGTTGTATTTGTCTTCTTTTTATATGCATATTTTTATATCTAGGCCATATATATGAAATGTTGGATCTATCTTAATCGAAAATATTTTTGAATATAGTTTAAAAAACTTGAATATTAAGATAGTTTCAGACATCATTATATATGAAAGCGCTATCTATTTAATAGGATAGTAGTATTCGCTCAAACATAAGGGGGAGATCGGACATGATTTATGCAAAACCAAATGCTGAAGGTGCTGTCGTTCAATTTAAAGCTCAATATGATAACTTTATCGGGGGCGAATGGGTAGAACCTGTTAAAGGCCAATATTTTGACAACATATCACCAGTGGATGGCCAAGTATTCACAAAAGTAGCTCGTTCCACTGCAGATGATATTGAACTAGCTTTAGATGCAGCACATAGTGCAAAAAGCGAATGGGGCAAGACTTCTACTGCTGAACGTGCCCGTATTTTAAATAAAATTGCAGATAGAATTGAAGACAATATAGAGCTATTGGCTGTAGCAGAAACTTGGGATAACGGTAAAGCTGTCCGTGAAACATTGAATGCGGATATTCCGCTGGCTGCAGACCATTTCCGTTATTTCGCCAGTGCTATTCGTGCACAAGAAGGACGTACGACTCAACTAGACAATGATACTGTAGCCTATCATTTCCAAGAACCACTTGGCGTCGTTGGGCAAATCATTCCTTGGAATTTCCCGATACTAATGGCTGTCTGGAAATTGGCTCCTGCACTTGCTGCGGGTAACTGTGTTGTATTAAAACCAGCAGAACAAACGCCTGCATCTATTATGGTGCTAATGGAATTAATTCAAGATCTACTTCCTGCTGGTGTGGTGAATGTAGTTAACGGTTATGGCGTAGAAGTAGGCAAACCACTTGCTACAAACCCTCGCATTGCTAAAATTGCTTTCACGGGTTCTACTGCAGTAGGTCGCCAAGTAATGCAATATGCAACCGAAAACATTATTCCTGTTACCCTTGAGCTTGGTGGTAAATCGCCAAATATCTTCTTTGAAGATGTCATGGAACATGATGATGATTTTTTAGATAAAGCAATTGAAGGTTTTGTAATGTTTGCTTTTAACTCTGGAGAGGTTTGTACATGCCCATCCCGTGCATTAGTGCAAGAATCCATTTACGATCAATTCATCGAACGAGCAATGGCGAGAATTGAATCAATTAAGATTGGCAATCCGCTTGATACCGAAGTAATGATGGGGGCACAAGCATCAAACGAGCAGCAGCAAAAAATTCTATCATACTTAAAATTAGGCAAAGAGGAAGGGGCAGAATGCTTAATCGGTGGTGAGCACAATCAAATAGATGGTTTTGAGGACGGGTATTATATAAAACCAACTGTATTCAAAGGCCATAATAAAATGCGTATTTTCCAGGAAGAAATATTTGGCCCAGTCCTTGGTGTCACTACGTTTAAAGACTTTGATGAAGCTATCGAAATTGCGAATGACACTGTATATGGTTTAGGTGCAGGTGTATGGTCTCGTTCAGGTGATACCGCTTATCGTGCAGGACGCGCTATTGAAGCTGGTCGTGTATGGACAAATACGTATCACCAATATCCAGCGGGTGCAGCGTTTGGCGGTTATAAGCAATCAGGCATTGGCCGTGAAAACCACGCAATGATGTTAGAACATTATCAACAAACGAAGAATTTACTTGTCAGCTATAATCGTAAGCCACAAGGTTTCTTCTAGAATAGTCGTGGATCCTAGATGACAGAATGTGTACAAGCGACAGATAAAGCTCTTGAGTTTATCAACTATATGAAATCGTTGCATGGTCCGATTTTAATTTTTCAATCTAGTGGGTGCTGTGATGGCTCTGCACCTATGTGCTATAAAGAAGAGGATTTTCGAGTAGGTGAACAGGATCTACTTCTTGGTAAAGTGGGCGATGTGCCATTTTATATACACAAAAGCCACTATGAGTATATGAAGAATACCCAGCTGATCTTAGATGTGAAGCCTGGCAGAGGCGCTTCGTTTTCGCTGGATAGTATTGAAAAAGAACATTTCGTAATTGAATCAAGAGTTTTTGAATAGGATTGACGAGAAAAGTGTACAATTTAATATAAGCACAAAACTCCAGGCTATGATAGCTGGAGTTTTTTTAGTTTGGGAAATGCTAGGCATCTATTTAGGATATGAAAAAGTAATCATGTTAGTATGGAATAAGAGGGGTATAACTTTAACGGAGGTGTCTTCTGTGAAGGAAACAAAATTATGGATTAATGGAGAATGGGTTAGCACAGCTGAAAGCTATGAATTAACCGCTCCTTATAATGGGGAGCATATTTCAAATATAGCGAAAGCCACCGTGAATGATGTAGAACGAAGCATTGAAGGTGCACATCAAGCCTTTCTTCAATTTAAATCATCAACAGCTTATGAAAGAGCTGAAATTTTATATCGAGTGGCAGAGTTAATGAAAGAGCGCAAGCAAGATCTAGCTGAAATAGCAGCGAGAGAAGCAGGAAAGCCTATCACCGCTGCCCTTACTGAAATTGATCGTACCATTACAACGTACCAATTTGCAGCCGAGGCAGCTAAAGGATTAAGTGGTGAAACGCTTCCGATGGATGCTGCACCGGGTGGAAAAGATCGGATTGGCTGGACAAAACGCGTACCTTTAGGTGTTATATCAGCCATTACACCATTTAACTTTCCTTTTAACTTAGTGGCACATAAATTAGGTCCTGCATTTGCTGTGGGTAACGCAGTTGTTTTAAAGCCTGCTGGACAAACACCTTTAAGCAGCCTTGTAATGGCTGGAATCTTTAAAGATGCAGGTTTACCAGATGGGATGCTTCAAATCGTTACTGGAAGTGGAAGTGAGTTAAGCGATACGCTTGTTACACATCCGCTCGTCAAAAAGGTTACGTTTACAGGCAGCAGTCCTGTTGGATTGAAGATTAAAGAAAAAGTAGGATTGCGAAAGGTAACGCTTGAATTGGGTTCTAATGCAGGCTTGATTGTAGAACCAAGTGTGCCAATCGATAAAATTATAGATCGCTGTGTAAGTGGCGCATTTGGTTACGCAGGACAAGTATGTATTTCACTACAGCGTATTTATGTCCATCAATCGATTTATGACCAATTTTTAAATGCCTTTGTTACAGCTACAGAAAAATTGGTAGTAGGCGATCCTTTGGACGAAAAAACAGATGTAAGTGCAATGATTAATCCAAAAGAAGTTACACGCATTATGCAATGGATTGAAGAGGCGAAAGAGCAAGGTGCAACCGTTGCTACAGGCGGAACCTTCACAGAGCGTACCTTAACACCAACTGTCATGGCCAATGTTCAGCCTGATATGAAGGTAGCATGCCAGGAAACATTTGCTCCGATTGTATCCATTGTTCCATATGACACATTCGATGAAGCGATTAATTTAGTAAACCAATCAGATTTAGGTTTAAATGCAGGGATCTTTACAAATAATTTAGAAGATGCCATGAGAGCAGCAGAGGAATTAGAAGCCGGGGCAGTCATCATTAATGATGTTCCAACATTCCGTATAGATAATATGCCATATGGTGGAGTGAAGAATAGCGGATATGGACGCGAAGGCATTAAATATGCAGTGAACGAAATGACTGATTTGAAGTTTATTACGATTAAGACTAAACTGTAGTATGTTTGGAGAAGTCGATGCAAGTACAGAGAAATGACTTGTTGAACAAGGGCTTCCCTTTAAAATTATGTGTTAAAAGATACGTGAGGAGTGTATACGATGCTAGAAGCAGTGCCAATGGGCAGTTCAAGAACAATACAAACAAGATTGGTTTTACCGCCCGATACCAACCATATGAGCACAATTTTTGGTGGGAAGGTGTTGGCGTATATTGATGAGATCGCAGCGATTACGTCCATGAAGCATGCAAAAATGCAAACAGTAACAGCATCTTTCGACTCAGTGGACTTTTATTCGCCAGTCCGTTCAGGAGAAGTCCTAGAACTAGAGGCGATTGTTAGTTCTACTGGACGCACATCGATGGAGTTATATATCGTGGTGCATTCTACTAATATCGACACAGGTGTAAAAAAACTAACGACAGAATCTTTCGTTACTATGGTAGCAGTAGATACCAATGGTGCACCTCAGGAAGTAGCGCCCGTTTTCCCAGAAACAGAACAAGAAAAGAAATTATTCGAATCAGGCTCGATACGCCGGAAGATTCGTAAAGAAAAGCGCGAAATGCCAAGCAAGTTCTTTACCTTATAATAATCGGTATATTATACAAATAGGCGGTTGCTGTAACTTATAACAGCAACCGCCTATTATCGTTTCTTTATCTATTCGAGCTAGGTAGAACATGCTACAATAAAGAAAAAATCACAAGAATAGGATGTACAGCATGGATACAAAAAGAGGAATGAAATATGCACTGCCATTAGCAATGGTAGTAGCGGTCTCATCGTTAATGCTTCTAAATGCTAACTATACAGAAGTGCCAATGAGCCACAGAATCTATATTACAATCGGTGCAACCATCGTCACTTATCTCCTGTCTTTTGTCCTTTTTGGTTTAAAGGATACTCCTAAATAAATCCCATATTAATGAGATTAATAGAAACCAACTTTAAATGGAATAGCCTGCAAAGTATAGAGAACTTTGCAGCTGTTCTATTTTCGTTTTTACGGTCTATAATCAAACCATCCCTTCAACTTAAACCAGATGGCCATCGAAAAGGCAATGCCAAACATAATGAATAAGATAATAAAGTAACCATAATGCCAATTGAGCTCAGGCATGTTTTTAAAATTCATTCCATAGACACCCGCAATAAATGTCAGCGGTATGAATATGGAAGAAATAATAGTCAAAATCATCATAATGCCATTCATCCGGCTCGAGTTTATCGACATATGGCTATCTCGCATGTCTGCTGTCAGTTCCCGATTCGATTCCACCATTTCTGTTAGCTTAATCAAATGGTCGTGGATATCCATAAAGTAAGCCCGTTCCTGGTCATTCAAGCGGAAGCGATAGGAATTTAAAATTCGATAAAGTAAATCGCGCATTGGCAAAACGATACGACGAATATGAAGCAAATCGCTCCTTAGATCAAATACATATTTCATTGATTTTGTCGTACTCTTAAAACCAATTTCATCATCTATCTCATTCAAATGATCTTCGATATCATATACTAACGGAAAGTAACCATCAACAATTTTATCAAGTACTTGATAGGCAATATACAGGGATCCGCGCTCCCAGGAAGCTGGCATTTCTTCAATTCGTTCTCTCACGATGGCAAACTCGGGGGCAGGTGAGTGATGATAGGTGACAATAAAGTCTGGCGCTACAAATAAATTGACCTCCTCCCCTTCAAATGTTTCTTTATTTATTTTATGAGCGACAAGAAAATGGTACCCCTCATAATAATCCAGTTTAGGCCGTTGTAGTCTCATTAAACAATCCTCGATGGCTAAGGGGTGGAAATGAAAAAAGCTGCTAAGTAATCTATTTTCTTCTGTGGTAGGCGATTCAAAATCGACCCAATACCATATAAACTTGCCGGTTTTAATCTCTTCGAGCGAAAAATCAGCTAAGAGTTGTTGATCATTAGTGATACCAAGCGTCCGAATCATCTCAAACCCTCATTTCAACAATATTCGTATATTTATCCTCTCACAAATATGTAAACAATGCCAGAAAGGAGAAACCCCTCATATAAGAGAGGGTATAAAAAAGTGAAACTATATTTAATGTAATACGTAAATTAAGTTAAGAAAAAATAGATATTGAAAGTGAGTGAATAACAAGATGGAGAATAAAGGGTTAAAAGTTATTTTGCATGCGAGCGCTTTTTTTGCCCCATGTTTAGTCCCGATTCTTATTTTTGTGTTTATTAGAGATGAAGAGATAAAACGTTTATCAATTCAAGCGCTGCTGTTCCAATTCGTTATGTGGCTGCTCGTTACAGTTGGAGGCATCCTGACCTTCACTATAATTCTTGCGATTATTGGCATTCCGATGATAATTATTTTCGGGATTATGGGCGTTATTATACCTATTATCGGCATAATTAGAGCACTTCAGGGAACACATTGGGAATATCCGATTGTTGGAAAGTGGATTTAATACAAAAACTTATGAACATACTGCATATAGCAGTATGTTTTTTGTGTATATTAGGAGAATGAATAACGATTTTCCAGGTTAAGCAAAATATTTGCATCATTTTTTGATGGAACATATAATAAAGTCAAAGTTAGTCAAAGTCAGTGAAGCGAGTGAGGTGGAATAAAAATGCGGAATATCTCAGACATTATTGAAGGGTATTTAAAAGAGATTATTGAATTAGGTGGTAAAGGTCATATTGAAATCAAACGAAGTGAAATTGCAGACAAATTTCAATGTGTACCTTCCCAAATCAATTATGTCATCAATACAAGGTTTACAGCCGAGCGAGGGTATATCGTTGAAAGTAAGCGAGGCGGGGGTGGCTATATACGGATTTTACGTGTTAGAGCAAGCTCAGGGACCGAGTTAATTGAAGAGATTATGCATCAAATTGGTGATTCTATCACACAGTCGTCTGCACAGGACTTTATTTTTCGGTTAATTGATGAAGATGTAATAACGCAAAGAGAAGCAAGGATGATGATAGCGGCACTAGACCGTTCAGTATTGTCCCTCCATTTACCCTTACGCGATGAACTACGAGCGCGTATTATGAGGGCGATGTTACTAGCGGTGAAATACGACCAGCAAATGCAAAGAGGTGTTAAAGATGATATGTGAAAATTGTAAACAGCGGCCTGCTACAATTACAGTCACACAGATGAAAAACGGCAATAAGATAACAAGGCACTTTTGTGATGTATGCAATAAGCAGCTAGATCACTTTCACGTGAATCTTGAACCTGGTGATAGTTCCAATGCCATGCAAAAACTATTTTCAAATTTATTCGGAACGCCAAGCTGGTCAGTACAGGATGTGCCTATCAAGAAACCACAAAGTAAAGTGCAAAATGAAAGCTGTCCACAATGCGGCATGACATATAGACAATTTCTCGAAGAAGGGAAATTCAATTGTCCAACGTGTT
Organism: Rummeliibacillus sp. TYF-LIM-RU47; assembly: GCF_008638315.1. NCBI lineage: Bacteria > Bacillati > Bacillota > Bacilli > Caryophanales > Caryophanaceae > Rummeliibacillus > Rummeliibacillus sp. TYF-LIM-RU47. The sequence continues at coordinate 136,362 of NZ_VVIR01000004.1, forward strand.
ATGAGACGTTTAAAGATTTTTTGCCACAGGTATTAAAACGGCTTCATAATGGCGCTACAGAACATATAGGCAAGGTTCCTGGATCAATTAATGAGAGCTATCAGACAAAACGCCAAATTGAAGCGCTGCGACAAGATATGAAAACAGCAGTGGAAGAGGAACGTTTTGAAGACGCCGCGGAAATTCGAGATGAGGTTAAATTGCTTGAAAACAAATTGAATGGAGGAGGTGAGAAGAGAGATGAACATTGACCACTTTCTGCAAAGCAAACCTCCTATATGGATGAGAGGTGATAGTACATTTGGCGATATCGTCATGAGTACAAGGATTCGCCTAGCTAGAAATATAAATGGTTTTCGGTTTCCACGGGCTTTTTCAGAAGATGAAGCGTTGCAAATTGACAAAATGGTTTCAAATGCATTGATTGATGGAGACCAGAAATTTGATATGCCATTCTCTTATTTCTCACTTCATGATATGCCCGCTCTTAAGCGTCAGGTTTTGGTAGAGAAGCATTTAATTAGCCCGCAATTAGCAAATAAAACAAAAACAGGCTCTATCTTAGTGTCGGATGATGAAACAATTAGCATCATGGTAAATGAAGAAGACCATATCCGCATACAAAGCTTACAACCAGGCCTGCAATTGGATATGGCTTATCAGCTGGCTGATGAAGTGGACCGACTTTTAGAAAGAAAGCTATCATATGCATTCGATGATTCATTTGGCTACCTTACAAGCTGTCCAACAAACACAGGTACAGGGCTTCGGGCATCAGTGATGATGCATTTACCTGCCCTAACTGCGACTAACCAAATGGGAACGCTGATGAATACAATGGCTCGTTTAGGGATGGTTGTAAGAGGAATATACGGAGAAGGTACCGAAGCTCTCGGGAATTATTATCAAATTTCTAACCAAATCACCCTTGGTAAGCCAGAAGAAGATATTATTTTGGATCTACAAAGTGTAGCCGAGCAAATTATTCAAAAAGAAATCGGTGCCCGTAGAGCTTTGCTAGAACACGCATCCATTGCGGTTTCAGATCGTTTAAATCGATCATTAGGTGTGTTGAAATATGCAAGGATTTTATCTAGTGAAGAAGCGGCTAATTGTTTATCAAATGTCCGGTTGGGTATAGATTTGGGATTAATTCCAACATATCCGGATAGAGTTTTGAATGAATGTATGTTGATTATGCAGCCTGGTTTCTTGCAGCAGCTTGCTGGTACAACGCTCCAGGCGAACGAAAGAGATGTATTTCGAGCAACAATTATTCGAGAAAAATTAAACAATACGACGGTTAAATAATATAACAGTAAAAAGGAGAGGATCTTCATGATGTACAATCGATTTACACAGCGCGCTCAAAAAGTTCTGCAATTAGCACAGGAAGAGGCAATTCGTATGAAACACGAAGCCATTGGCACAGAACATATTTTGCTTGGCCTCATACGTGAAGGAGGCGGCATAGCGGCAAAAGCGCTTGAAGCAATCAACGTGAGTACAGAAATGATTGAAGAAGGTATTGAAGAATTGGTTGGTGTCGGCACTAAAAATGTAGGCCCGATAGTACACTATACACCACGTGCTAAAAAGGTCATTGAATTATCAGTCGATGAATCTCGCAAACTGGGCCATTCATACATTGGTACAGAACATTTATTGCTTGCGTTAATTCGAGAAGGCGAAGGTGTAGCAGCTCGTGTGTTAAATAATGCGGGTGTCAGTCTAAACAAAGCCCGTCAGCAAGTACTACAACTGCTTGGAAGTAATGATCATCCACAAGCAAGCAATAATAGTGCGCCGACAGCTAATACACCTACGCTCGATGGCTTAGCAAGAGACCTTACTCAAATAGCACGAGAAGGCAGCTTGGATCCTGTTATTGGACGCAGCAAAGAAATTACACGCGTAATTGAAGTGCTGTCTCGCCGTACTAAAAACAACCCTGTATTAATCGGGGAGCCAGGTGTCGGTAAAACAGCGATTGCAGAAGGTCTTGCACAACAAATCGTGAACAATGAAGTGCCTGAAACATTGCGCGATAAACGTGTTATGACACTTGATATGGGAACGGTCGTAGCAGGTACAAAATACCGTGGTGAATTTGAAGATCGTTTGAAAAAAGTAATGGATGAAATTCGCCAAGCAGGAAACGTTATCCTATTTATCGATGAGTTGCACACATTGATTGGTGCTGGTGGAGCAGAAGGAGCAATTGATGCTTCAAATATCTTGAAACCATCACTTGCTCGAGGAGAATTGCAATGTATTGGTGCTACAACATTAGATGAATACCGCAAGTACATTGAAAAAGATGCAGCGCTCGAACGTCGCTTCCAACCAATACAAGTCGATGAACCATCAGTGGATGAAGCTATTCAAATTATTAATGGGCTGCGCGACCGTTATGAAGCTCACCACCGTGTCAAAATTACAGATGAAGCTATTGAAGCGGCTGCTAAAATGTCAGACCGTTACATTTCAGACCGTTTCTTGCCCGACAAAGCAATTGACTTAATCGATGAAGCAGGATCTAAAGTCCGGTTGCGTTCATTTACAACACCACCAGATTTAAAAGAGTTAGAACAAGAGCTAGACTCACTTCATTCTGAAAAAATGGCTGCAGTCCAATCTCAAGAATTTGAAAAAGCTGCGTCCTTACGTGATTCTGAACAAAAGCTTAAAGATAAATTGAACAGCACGAAAAAAGAATGGAAAGAAGCGCAAGGTAAATCAGAATCTAAAGTAACGGTGAATGATATTGCGGAAGTTGTGTCCATGTGGACGGGTGTCCCAGTCTCTAAACTAGCGCAAGCTGAATCAGAGAAGCTGTTGAACTTAGAGGATGAGTTGCATAAACGAGTAGTAGGCCAAAGCGAAGCAGTTGAAGCTATTTCGAGAGCGATTCGCCGTGCTCGTGCAGGATTAAAAGATCCAAAACGTCCAATCGGTTCCTTTATATTCTTAGGCCCAACAGGTGTTGGTAAAACAGAACTTGCCCGGGCTTTAGCTGAAGTAATGTTCGGTGATGAAGATGCCATGATCCGTGTAGATATGTCCGAATACATGGAAAAACATTCGACTTCTCGACTTGTTGGATCGCCTCCAGGGTATGTCGGTTTTGAGGAAGGTGGTCAGCTGACAGAGAAAGTACGCCGCAAACCATATTCTGTTATTTTGCTTGATGAAATTGAGAAAGCTCACCCGGATGTTTTCAATATCCTCTTACAAGTGTTGGACGATGGCCGTTTAACGGATTCTAAAGGCCGTGTAGTGGACTTCCGTAATACGGTGGTTATAATGACATCCAATGTAGGTGCAGAGGCCTTAAAATACCGCAAATCACTTGGTTTTGGTGCTCAAAGTGCATCACAAAGCCAAGAAAATGCAAAAAGTGTCATGATGGAAGAATTGAAAAAAGCATTCCGTCCAGAGTTCTTAAACCGTATCGACGAAATGATTGTCTTCCACTCATTAGAAAAAGAAGATTTGCGCAAAATTGTAAACCTAATGGTAAACCAATTAACAAAACGCCTGCATGAGCAAGATATTACGCTCGATCTTACAACGGAAGCAATCGACAAAATTGCAGAAGAAGGATACGATCCGCAATACGGTGCCCGCCCATTGCGCAGAGCTATCCAAAAAAATATAGAAGACCGCCTATCAGAAGAAATCTTAAAAGGCACTGTCTTAACTGGACAACGCGTTGAATTTGATGTAAAAGATGGAGAATTTGTCGTGAATGTCAAAGAATTAGCAACAAAATAGTGAACTTTATGTCAACATATTGAAAAATAATATGCAACAGTGAGGCGTTCCAAATGCGAAATTTGGGACGCCTTGTTTTATAATAAGAGTAAGACTAAAAATGGCAGGAGATATAAAATGGCCAAAAAGAAGACAAAGTTTTTTTGTAATGCATGTGGATATGAATCGCCAAAATGGCTAGGTAGATGTCCTGGTTGCGGTGATTGGAATACAATGGTGGAAGAAGTAGAAGTAGTATCCAAGGGGCCAAGAGGGGCTTTTCAGCATTCCTCGTCTGTAACGCAAAAAGCTACGCCATTAATTGCAGTTGAAACAGAAGATGCACCAAGGATTGAAACGGAACTAAACGAACTGAATCGCGTCCTAGGAGGTGGGATTGTCCCAGGCTCACTTGTCCTAATTGGTGGGGATCCGGGGATTGGAAAATCCACACTTTTGCTGCAAGTTTCAGCGATTCTTTCAAATAAAGGGCATCGTGTCCTCTATATTTCCGGAGAAGAATCTATTCGCCAAACGAAGCTAAGAGCTGAAAGACTAGGCGTAAAATCCGAAGAGCTTTACATTTATTCAGAAACAAATCTTGAATTTCTAAATCAAACGATTGAAGAAGTGAACCCCAAGTTTGTTATTGTGGACTCCATTCAAACGGTGTACCATCCGAATGTAACAAGCGCACCGGGAAGTGTCTCGCAGGTTAGAGAATGTACTGCTGAATTTATGCGTATAGCGAAAACGAAGAATATTGCGATTTTCTTAGTTGGACATGTGACGAAGGAAGGGCAAATTGCAGGGCCAAGGATACTAGAACATATGGTGGATACAGTCCTTTACTTTGAAGGAGAACGCCACCACACTTATCGAATTCTACGGAGCCAAAAAAATAGATTTGGTTCTACTAATGAAATTGCTATATTTGAGATGCTCCAAAATGGTTTGAAGGAAGTATTAAATCCTTCAGAATTGTTTCTGCAGGAACGTTCGCAGGGTGCTCCAGGCTCCACTGTTGTGGCATCGATGGAAGGTACTCGGCCTATCTTAGTGGAAGTACAAGCTCTCGTGACGCCTTCAAGTTTCAATTATCCAAAGCGAATGGCAACAGGAGTAGATCAGAACCGAATATCCTTATTGATGGCAGTATTAGAAAAAAGGATGGGCATGCTTTTACAGGCACAGGATGCTTATATCAAAGTAGCAGGTGGGGTTAAGCTAGATGAGCCTGCTATTGATTTAGCGGTTCTTGTAAGCATTGTTTCAAGCTTTAGAGATACAGCTGCTAAACCAATGGATTGTTATATCGGAGAAGTAGGTTTAACAGGTGAAGTGCGAAGAGTGTCACGGATTGAACAAAGAATTCAGGAAGCAGCCAAACTAGGGTTCAAACGCGCGATTGTCCCTGCATCCAACTTGGGTGGCTTTGAGTATCCTGATACCATTGAAGTAGTCGGGGTAGATACAGTTAATCAAGCACTAAAATTAAGTTTTGATAAGGCATAAGATGTTTTTTGTGTAATGCCTGGTTATTTATATATTTATCGGGGGAATTATAAGGAGTCGGAATAGAAGGCACTATAAAGGTTAGCTGAGAAGTGAGCTCCTGAATAACAGCATATTAAGAGTTTCACATCATCTTAGAAAACCTTCGCAGCTATTCCGCTTCACCTCGTTGCACTTGCTAAATGAATGCTTTTTCATGTTCTGTGTCAAGATTAGTCCATCTTTGTCATAGGGTGTAAGAAAGAGGTTTCACAAGACGCATCAAAGGTAAACTATGTATAATTAAAATAAAAAAAGGAGGTGCCTGAATGTTAAAGGGAATAATCCAAATTGCGTTTCTTTTTATTGGAGGGACTGTGGGTTTATTTGTCTTACCGCTATTATACCAAATCATTCATCTATCAGATAACCCGTGGTTGAATAATCCGTATACATCAGTGGCTGTAGGAGCCATCTTGTTATTTGCTTTCTCATTTTGGGTTTCAGATTACTTTGTAAAATTTATTCGGTGGATGGAAGATAAATTATTAAAAGCACCGGTAGGAGATTTGTTGTTCGGGACATTAGGTTTAATTATTGGGTTGATACTTGCTTACCTAATTGGCTTTTCTATTGATAACATCAAAATTCCTTTAATTACTACGATTGTGCCTATCTTATCTGTCCTATTGTCCATTGTTCTCGGCTATCTCGGATTCCAGGTCGGTTTTAAAAAGAGAGATGAGCTAATCCATGTATTTACAGCTGGGAAAGCTCAATCATCGAATGCTTCAAAGAAAAAGGCAATGGGAGAAGATGTAGAACTCGACGATGCAAAGTATAAGCTTTTAGATACTAGTGTCATAATTGATGGCCGGATTGCTGATATCTCAGAAACAGGCTTTATAGAGGGAACGTTCGTTGTACCTCAATTCGTCTTAACTGAGCTTCAGCATATAGCGGACTCATCTGATACGCTGAAGAGGACCAGAGGGCGCCGTGGGCTTGATATCTTGAAAAAATTGCAAGATGAAAGAGCCACACAAGTTTTGATCACTGAAGTAGACTTTGAAGATGTGCAAGAGGTTGATTTAAAATTAGTCCGTTTAGCGAAAAAAATGGGCGGTCAGATTTTAACAAATGACTTTAATTTAAATAAAGTATGCGATCTTCATAATGTGAAAGTATTAAATATTAATGATTTAGCAAATGCAGTCAAACCAGTGGTCATTCCTGGGGAAGAAATGAATGTGCTGGTGATTAAAGACGGTAAAGAGCATAATCAAGGTGTTGCATATTTAGATGACGGCACGATGATTGTGGTTGAAGAAGGAAAATCATATATCGGCCAAGCAATTGTTGTTACCGTGACAAGCGTACTGCAAACATCAGCAGGGCGTATGATTTTTGCTAAGCCAAAATACAATGGCAAAAGTGCAGGCTAGTAGGCACTTGCCGTAACAAAATGCAGAGAGGCAGGGTAATTTACCTTGTCCTTTTCTATTAAGAAAGAGTGAACCGGATGCAGTATGATGTTATATTACCAGCGGCGGGTAGTGGAAAAAGGATGGCTGCTGGACACAATAAGTTATTTTTGGAGCTTCGAAATAAGCCCATCTTAATCCATACGTTAGAGGTTTTCCAACAGGATGAAGCATGTAGAGGTATTTGGTTAGCTGTAAAGCCTGATGAAAAAGCTTATATTCAAACACTATTAGAGAAATACCATATTACAAAAGTGAAGGCTATGCCGAATGGTGGAGAAGAAAGGCAGCATAGTGTTGTAGCCTGTGTGAAGCAGATAGAGGATGGCCAAATTGTTTTGGTACATGATGCGGCAAGACCATTTATCACCATGCCTATTATCCATGAATTAGTAGAAGCAGCCGAGAAAAAAGGTGCTGCCATTGCAGGCGTAAAAGCAAAAGATACAATGAAAGTAGTAGAGAACGGAAAGATTAAAGGAACTGTTGATCGTTCAAGTTTATGGATGATTCAAACACCGCAAGCTTTTGATTTCACACTTTTAAAAAAGGCGGAACAGCAAGCAGAAACAGACAATTTTTTAGGAACAGATGAAGCGATGCTCGTTGAACGTTTAGGACAATCTGTATATATAGTTGAAAGTAGCTATGAAAACGTTAAAATAACTACTAAAGAGGACTTAATATTTGGCGATGCTATTTTAAGTCAACGTATAGGAGGATAACATGTTTAGAATAGGACAAGGTTTTGACGTACATGCATTTGAAGAAGGGCGCCCATTAATTATTGGCGGTATTACAATCCCTCATAGTAAAGGCTTAATCGGTCACTCTGATGCGGATGTATTATTACATACCGTAACGGATGCTGCATTAGGAGCGATTGGGGAAGGGGATATCGGTCATCATTTCCCCGACACTGATCCGGCATTCAAGGATGCAGATTCTGCAAAATTGCTTTCATACATTTGGGAGATCGTAGAATCGAAGGGTTATACTTTAGGAAATGTTGATTGCACTATTATGGCACAACGGCCAAAACTTGCGCCTTATATTGAGCAAATGAGAAATCGAATTGCGGAACTTTTACATGCAGAGCCTTCTCAAGTAAATGTCAAAGCTACAACAACAGAAAAATTAGGCTTTACAGGGCGTGAAGAAGGAATTGCAAGTATGGCAACTATTTTGCTTATTAAAAAGTGACTTCCTTTAATTTTCATACTAGCAGTGGTAAAATGGGTAAAGTTGAATTTTTGAACGATTAATAGGAGGATTTAGACATGACTAACAAAGTTCGAGTACGTTATGCACCGAGCCCTACTGGACATTTACATATTGGCGGCGCACGTACAGCTTTATTTAACTTTTTGTATGCAAAACACCACGACGGAGACTTTATTGTCCGCATTGAAGATACGGATGTGGCCCGCAATATCGAGGGTGGCGAAGCATCTCAATTAGACAACCTAAAATGGCTTGGTATTGATTACGACGAATCAATTGATATTGGTGGTCCGTATGCGCCATATCGTCAAATGGAACGTTTAGAAATTTATACAGAATACGCAAATAAGCTAATTGATATGGGCATGGCTTATAAATGCTTCTGTACAACAGAAGAATTAGAAGCAGACCGTGAAGCTCAGCAAGAGCGCGGCGTTGCGGCTCCTATGTATAACGGAAAATGCAGACATCTATCAAAAGAGGAAGTAGCTGCAAAAGAAGAAGCAGGCGAACCTTATACAATCCGTTTTAAAGTGCCAGAAAACGTTGTATATAAATTCGATGATTTAGTTCGCGGAGAAATATCTTTTGAATCAAAAGATATCGGCGATTGGGTTATCGTAAAAGCAAATGGCATCCCAACATATAATTATGCAGTAGTTCTTGATGATCATATGATGGATATTACACATGTATTTAGAGGAGAAGAGCATTTATCAAATACACCAAAGCAATTAATGATATTTAATGCATTTGGTTTTGAACCACCTCACTATGGCCATATGACGCTGATCGTAAATGAAAACCATAAAAAACTTTCTAAGCGTGATGAATCTATTATCCAGTTTGTGAAACAATATAGAGATCTTGGCTACCTGCCAGAAGCGATGTTCAATTTCTTCGCTCTTTTAGGTTGGTCTCCGGAGGGAGAAGAAGAGATCTTCACAAAAGAAGAGCTTATCGAAAAGTTCGATGAAAAACGTCTATCTAAATCACCATCCATGTTCGATAAACAAAAACTAAAATGGATGAATAACCAATACATGAAGAAGCTGAATAGCGAAGAAGTAGTTACTTTAACCCTTCCATTCTTACAAAAAGAAGGACTTCTTCCTGAAAACTTATCAGAGGAACAACAAGAGTGGGCTAATAAGTTGATTGGTTTGTACCATGAGCAAATGAGCTTTGGAGCAGAAATTGTTGATTTATCTCGTATGTTCTTCACAGAGGAACTTGCATATACTGATGAAGAAAAAGAAGTTCTTGCAGGAGAGCAAGTACCAGAAGTAATGGCTGCGTTCAAAGAACAATTACAACAGTTGGAATCATTTGAGCCTGCAGACATTAAGAAAGCAATCAAAACAGTGCAGAAAGAAACAGGCCATAAAGGCAAAAATCTTTTCATGCCAATTCGTGTAGCTACTACAGGTGAAATGCATGGACCAGAACTAAATGATGCACTTTCATTACTGGGCAAAGACACTGTTGTTAAACGAATCGAAGCATTCATTTAATAATACCTTTATTCATATGCTGTCGTAGGGCAGAGTGGATGAAATAGGTTTATCATTTCTAATTGGTTATTATTTTGATTGATTTTTTTTCGCTACATTGTAAAATGAAGCTAACAAATGATATAAAAGCGATGAAGAGGAGAAGTACGCAATTCATGCTCTAAAAGAGAGGACCATCACCGGCTGAAAATGGTCTGAGCCAATGAATTACAGAAATGCACCTCTGAGCGTTAAGTTGAAATAGTCACTAGAGTAGACTTAGCCGGTAATCTCCGTTAAAAGATGTTCAAGCGGGAAGCAAGTATGCTTCCAATCAGAGTGGAACCGCGCATAGTAGGCGTCTCTGTCTTTCATTAGACAGGGGCGTCTTTTTTGTTGAATCCAAATGTCTTAGATATTTGTGGGGAGGTATTTACATGTTTAAGAATATGAAAGAAGACATTCAAACGATTTTTGATAATGACCCGGCAGCGCGAAGCACAATGGAAGTGGTGTTAACCTATGCAGGCTTGCATGCTATATGGTCTCACCGTATTGCCCATCGTTTGTATAAACGCAAATTTTATTTTTTAGCAAGAGCGATTTCTCAGATTAGCCGTTTCTTTACAGGGATTGAAATTCATCCAGGGGCGAAAATTGGCCGGCGTTTCTTCATCGACCATGGTATGGGAGTAGTCATTGGTGAAACCTGCGAGATTGGCAATGATGTGACGCTCTATCAAGGCGTGACATTGGGTGGTACAGGGAAAGAAAAAGGTAAACGGCACCCAACACTTCATGACAACGTCCTAGTGGCCACAGGAGCAAAGGTATTAGGTTCGATTACAATTGGAGAGAATAGTAAAATCGGGGCAGGATCCGTTGTATTAAAAGAGGTCCCTCCAAATGCCACTGTTGTAGGGATTCCAGGTAAAGTAGTCATCCAGGATGGCGTCCGTGTCAACCATAAACAAAAATTAGATCATCAAAACATACCTGATCCAGTAGAAGAACGATTAATGATAATAGAAGAAAAAATAACCGCTTTAGAACAAGAAGAAAACAAAAAGGAGAGATAGTATTTTATGGGAATCCAAATTTTCAACACGTTAACAAGAGAAAAAGAATTATTTGTCCCTCTTGAAGAAGGAAAGGTTAAGATGTATGTATGCGGTCCAACCGTTTATAACTATATTCATATCGGAAATTCACGTCCTGTCATCGTATACGATACAGTGCGCCGTTATTTAACATATCGCGGATATGATGTGACATATGTTTCTAACTTTACTGATGTGGACGATAAAATTATCAAAGCAGCCAACGAATTAGGGGAAGAAGTGCCTGAGCTAACAGAACGTTTCATAAACGCTTATTTTGAGGATATCACTGCATTGGGCTGCCAAAAGGCGGATGCACATCCACGTGTAACTGAACATATGGATGAAATTATCGATTTTATTAAGGTATTGGTTGATAAAGGCTATGCCTATGAATCACAGGGAGATGTTTATTACAGAACCCGTAAATTCGAAGGCTACGGCAAATTATCTCACCAGTCAGTAGATGATTTAAAAGTAGGCGCTCGCATTGAAGCGGGTGAGAAAAAAGAAGATGCTTTGGATTTTGCTTTATGGAAAGCAGCGAAGCCGGGAGAGATCTCATGGGAAAGTCCATGGGGCAAAGGACGTCCAGGATGGCATATTGAATGCTCAGTGATGGTGCACAATCATTTTGGTGATACAATCGACATCCATGCAGGTGGTCAGGATCTAACCTTCCCGCACCATGAAAATGAAATTGCCCAATCTGAAGCATACAGTGGCAAAACATTCGCGAGATATTGGATGCACAATGGCTATATCAATATTGACAACGAAAAAATGTCAAAATCACTAGGGAATTTTATCTTAGTGCATGATATTATTCAGCAAATTGATCCACAAGTTTTAAGATTCTTTATGCTATCGGTACACTATCGCCATCCAATTAACTTTGCTCAAGATTTAGTGGAAGCAGCAGCCGCAGGCTTAGAACGTATACGTACTTCTTATACGAATTTAAAACACCGGTTGCAAGTATCTGCGAACCTAGAAGATGCCGATACATCGGACTTGGATGAAATCGAAAAGCAACGCCTGGATTTTGAAACAGCTATGGACGATGATTTCAATACTGCAAATGCTATTGCTGCCTTATTCAGCTTATCAACTGAAGCGAATAAGTACTTGAACCAAGAAAATACTAATAAAGAAGTATTAACTGCTTTTATTGATACGCTATCTGAGCTTTCACATGTATTAGGCCTTGAGCTCGAGGTGAAAGAGGAATTAGTAGATGAAGAAATTGATGCTCTGATTGAAGAAAGACAACAAGCACGTAAAGATCGTGATTTTAAACGTGCTGATGAAATACGAGATCAATTGAAAGAAATGAATATTATTTTAGAAGATACACGCCAAGGTGTTCGATGGAAACGAGGTTAATAAAAGTGAAAGAACTGCGCACGGCGGATGTAAAACAACTGAACGCGCTAGCTTTAGCTTATATGGGAGACGCCGTTTTAGAAATTGCCATCCGTGAACACTTGCTACAAACTGGGCGAGTAAAGCCAAATGTTTTGCACAGGGAAGCAACGCATTATGTTTCTGCTAAAGCACAAGCGATGGTCATTCGCCAAATGATGGATGAAGCATTTTTTACAGAAGAAGAAATGGCTGTATTAAAAAGGGGACGCAACGCCAAGTCTGGCTCCGTCCCCAAAAATACAGATGTACAAACGTATCATTATAGTTCCGCTTTTGAAGCGGTTCTTGGTTTTTTATATTTAACGAAACAGCAAGAAAGACAAGAACAAGTTATTCAATATGCCATACAATTAGTCGAAAATAAGAGAGAAGAGGTGGCGAAAAAGTGACTGAACAAACAAAAGAAATGATTGCCGGAAAAAATCCGGTTTTAGAAGCTCTTCGTTCAACGAGAGACATCAATAAAATATGGATTGCAGAAGGCGTTAAAAAAAGCGGCATCAATGAATTGATAAGTATGGCAAAAGAACGAGGAATTATCGTACAGTTTGTTCCAAAAAAGAAGATAGATCAATTATCTTCCGAAAACCATCAGGGAATTGTGGCATCTGTTGCAGCCTACAATTACGCAGAGCTTGATGATTTATTCCAATTGGCAAAAGAACGCCAAGAAGATCCGTTCTTTATTATTTTAGACGAACTTGAGGATCCTCATAATTTGGGCTCTATTATGCGGACGGCGGATGCAATAGGAGCACATGGCATCATTATTCCAAAGCGACGGTCGGTAAGTCTGACAGCTGTAGTTGCTAAAGCATCTACAGGGGCCATTGAATACATCCCTACTGTTCGCGTCAGCAATCTAGCACAAACAGTAGAAGAGTTAAAAGAACGCGGCGTATGGATTGCAGGGACAGATGCAAAAGGTTCTGTTGATTATCGCAAAATGGATGCCACACTTCCGCTAGCTGTCATTATCGGCAGTGAAGGAAAAGGAATGAGTCGTATCTTAAAAGAAAAATGCGATTTCCTTTACAACTTGCCGATGGTGGGTCATGTTACCTCATTGAATGCTTCGGTAGCTGCTTCTCTTTTGATGTACGAGGTATACCGCAAGCGCCATGAGATTTAGGTGACATGAATGAATATACTCTTAGTTGATGGTTATAACATTATCGGTGCGTGGAAGGAGCTTCAACGTTTAAAAGAACATAAGCTTGTAGACGCAAGAGATCGACTGATAGAGTTAATGGCAGACTATCAAGCCTATTCTGGGATGCGAGTCATCGTCGTTTTTGATGCATACCTTGTACCAGGCATTGCCACAAAGTTAAAACAAAGTGATGTCGAAGTGATCTATACAAGGGCAAAGGAAACGGCGGATGATCGCATTGAAAAACTCACGGCAGAGCTGACTTCTAAACGCAATAAGATTTATGTGGCAACGTCTGATATGGCGGAGCAAAGCGTCGCATTTGGTAATGGCGCATTGCGAAAGTCAGCGCGTGAGTTTGAAATTGAGCTGCAGGAAGTCCAAATGCAAATAACACATAAAGTAAAAAAAATCCAAACACAAAAGCCTAGTTCTAAAATCCCTTTATCAGCAGAAGTATTAGAAAAATTCGAACAAATGCGAAGAGGAAATAAATTGAGTGATTGACTGATAATTTCCACCTCCGTTATACTTGTTCTAAATAGCCATCTGGTGAGGTGATACTTTGGTAACAAGCGATCATTTGCAAGAGAAGCATATACGTCTTGAAGATTGTTCGGATGAGCAATTAGTCGAGATGGCATGCAATGCCGATTCAAACGCATTAGATTTTTTAATCAGCAAGTATAAACCTTTAGTGCGTTTAAAAGTAAAGTCCTATTTTTTAATTGGTGCTGATAAAGAAGATATTGTGCAAGAAGGAATGATTGGGCTTTATAAAGCAGTAAGAGATTTTAATGGCGAGAGAATCACATCATTTAAGGCGTTTGCGGAACTCTGTGTCAGACGCCAAATCATTACAGCAATTAAAGCAGCTACACGCCAAAAGCATATACCACTGAACTCTTATGTTTCGCTGGATAAACCTGTTTTTGAAGAAGAATCATCAGCAAAAACGCTTATGGATATGCTTTCAGGAGCAACAATTGATGATCCGGAAAAACTTATTATCCATCAAGAAGAGTTTAATAGTTTAGAAGAAAAGATTGGACAGGTATTAAGTGACTTAGAACGCCAAGTATTAACTCTATATTTAGAAGGTAGATCATATCAAGAGATTTCTGCGAGTTTAGACCGGCATGTGAAATCAATTGATAATGCTTTGCAGCGAATTAAACGCAAACTCGAACGCCATTTGGAAGTAGAAGTATAGTTTTGAGTGATTAAAAGGTTAGTTGACAGTATTTGTGATAGGTGATAGGCTTCTCTAAAGGGATTAAAGTGTAAAAAGGTGAGGACTATGGGGCAGAAAGTAGCATTAAGCTGCGAAAAATGCGGTTCTAGAAATTATCATTTACCCGCAACTAAGAATCATTCTATACGAATGGAGCTTAAGAAATATTGTTCAAATTGTAATGAGCATACATTACATAAGCAAACGAAATAATACGATTTAGTAGATAGACGATTATATTCGGAGGTTTGGTGAATGGGCAAGATAGGTGGATTTTTTAGCGGCGTTCTATCGGAAATGCGAAAGACAAGTTGGCCAAAACGCAAAGAATTAACAAAGTATACAATTATCATCGTGACAACTTTGCTATTTATGGCTGCCTTTTTTATGGTAGTTGACTTAGGTATTTCTAAATTATTGCGCTGGTACTTAGAATTGTGATTTAATAAGATTAATATGTTCGAATTAGCCCGTATATGAAACGGGTTTTTTCATTTGCCTTTTAGAAAAGGAGGGAAGGGCGGCAATCGCCCTATCTATTATGGAGAAAAATTGGTATGTTGTTCATACTTACTCAGGTTATGAAAATAAAGTCAAAGCAAACCTTGAAAAACGTGTTGAAACAATGGGGATGCAAGACAAAATCTTCCGTGTTGTGATTCCAGAAGAACAAGAAACAGAAGTAAAAGATGGTCGCAAAAAAACGTATATGCGCAAAACTTTCCCTGGCTATGTATTAGTAGAATTGATCATGACAGACGATGCTTGGTATGTTGTACGAAACACGCCGGGCGTTACTGGCTTTATTGGTTCATCAGGCGGTGGTGTAAAACCAACTCCACTATTGCCGGAAGAAGTTGAAGCTATTCTTAAACAAATGGGTGAAACTGAAGGTAAAGTGGATCTAGACTTCAACGTAGGAGACTTAGTAGAAGTTTTAGAAGGACCATTTGCTCACTTCCAAGGTATTGTGGGCGAAATCCTTAGCGACAAAGAAAAAATTAGCGTAACCATCGATATGTTTGGTCGCGAAACAAAAATGGAGCTAGATTTTGACCAAGTTCTAAAAGTTTAATCTCTAGGGACTTGCCTTGTATTTTAAAAAGTGTTATCATTTCAAAGGTCATACTATAGGAATTATTCATACGTAGTAGGCATCAGTAATTTTAATGTTATCGGATTAAGCCGACAGACAAATATTGAGTGGGAGGGGCAACCCTATTACCACATCACGGACTTAAGGAGGTGTGTCTCGTGGCTAAAAAAGTTATTAAAGTTGTAAAACTTCAAATCCCAGCTGGTAAAGCAAACCCAGCACCACCGGTAGGTCCTGCATTGGGTCAAGCAGGTGTTAACATCATGGGATTCTGTAAAGAATTCAATGCTCGTACTGCAGATCAAGCAGGATTAATCATCCCAGTTGAGATTTCTGTATTTGAAGACCGTTCATTCACTTTCATTACAAAAACTCCACCGGCAGCAGTATTACTTAAAGTAGCGGCTGGTATTCAATCAGGCTCTGGTGAACCAAACCGCAACAAAGTTGCTACTGTGAAACGTGATAAAGTACGCGAAATCGCGGAAACTAAAATGCCTGACCTAAACGCAGCATCAGTAGAAGCTGCTATGTCAATGGTTGAAGGTACTGCACGTAGCATGGGTATTGTAATCGAAGACTAATCCCATTACTTGATAAAGTATTGTTTTTTGAGGTTGCGATTGTTTCTTATAGTCATATTTGAAACACGCAGCCTTTATTCGTGGGAGGTTTAATCCGTTACAACCACAATCAAGGAGGAAATTTAAAATGGCTAAAAAAGGTAAAAAAATGCAAGAAGCAGTTAAACTTGTAAATCGTGATCAACTTTACACAATTGCAGAAGCAACTGAACTTGCTAAAAAAACAAGCACTGTTAACTTTGACGCAACAGTTGAAGTGGCATTTAACTTAAATATCGATACTCGTAAAAACGACCAACAAATCCGTGGCGCAGTTGTGCTTCCAAACGGTACTGGTAAAACTCAACGTGTATTAGTTTTCGCTAAAGGCGAAAAAATTAAAGAAGCAGAAGCAGCTGGTGCTGACTATGTTGGCGATGCTGAATATATCCAAAAAATCCAACAAGGCTGGTTCGACTTCGATGTAATCGTTGCAACTCCAGACATGATGGGTGAAGTAGGTAAACTTGGTCGTGTATTAGGACCTAAAGGCTTAATGCCAAACCCTAAAACTGGCACAGTTACATTCGACGTAACAAAAGCAGTTAACGAAATTAAAGCTGGTAAAGTAGAATACCGTGCTGACAAAGCTGGTATCGTACATGCGCCAATCGGCAAAGTATCATTCGATGCTGACAAACTAGCTGAAAACTTCTCAACACTTGTTGATGTAATCGTTAAAGCCAAACCTGCAGCAGCAAAAGGTACTTACATCAAGTCTCTTCATGTAACTACTACAATGGGACCATCTATCAAAGTTGATCCATTAACTGCAACTGCAGTAAAATAGTATTTTTTCATTGACAAACTATTGATCGTTTGCTATGATGAATAACGTTGTGATTTATCCATTTGTACCGTAGACCGTAGGGGCCTAGTGCTTAATGATCCTACCGAGGGCAAAGGAACTCAGACTCTTGTTTTAAAGATGATGAAATTCCGCCTCTTGTCTACTGATGGCAAGAGGCTTTTCTTTTGTCGGTATAAATGACTCATTCTTATAGGAGGTGTCAATATGAACAAAGCAGTTGAAATGAAACAAGCTGTTGTTCAAGAAATCGCTGACAAGTTTAAAAATGCAGCATCAGTTGTAGTAGTTGACTACCGCGGACTTTCAGTAGCTCAAGTTACTGAACTACGTAAACAACTACGTGAAGCTGGTGTAGAATTTAAAGTATACAAAAATACTTTAGTTCGCCGTGCTACTGTAGAAGCTGGCCACGAAGATCTAAATGAAGTTCTTACAGGCCCGAACGCAATCGCATTCTCTAATGAAGATGTTGTTGCTCCTGCACGTATCATTAATAACTTCGCGAAAGAAAACGAACAATTAGAAATCAAAGCTGGCCTTATTGAAGGTGCTTACGCTGACGTTGCAGAAGTTAAAGCATTGGCAGAACTTCCATCACGCGAAGGTTTACTATCTATGCTACTTTCTGTTTTTCAAGCTCCAGTACGCAACTTCGCTCTTGCAACAAAAGCTGTTGCAGAACAAAAAGAAGAGCAAGGCGCTTAATTTTAAGTGTAGCTTAAATGCACTTGCATAAAACAAAAAAACTAATACATTCCACATAGGAGGAAAATATAATGAATAAAGAGCAAATCTTAGAAGCAATCAAAGCTATGACAGTTCTTGAATTAAATGATTTAGTAAAAGCAATCGAAGAAGAATTCGGTGTTACTGCAGCTGCTCCTGTAGCAGTTGCTGGTGGCGGCGCTGCAGCTGCAGAAGAAAAAACAGAATTTGATGTTGTTTTAGCTTCTGCTGGCGATCAAAAAATTAAAGTAATCAAAGTGGTTCGTGAAATCACTGGTTTAGGTCTTAAAGAAGCTAAAGAAGTAGTTGATAACGCTCCTAAAGCTCTTAAAGAAGGCGCTTCTAAAGAAGAAGCTGAAGAAATCAAAGCTAAACTTGAAGAAGTTGGCGCATCTGTAGAAGTAAAATAATTTCTACTGATTGATTGTAAAAGCTCGTCAATTTGGCGGGCTTTTTCTTTATCTCAAATTAATGGGCATAAAGTTTCTGTGCCGACGTTTAATAGAGTATAAGTTTGGAGCATTTACCCGTGAAATTACTGATTAGAACAGCAATCAGCAGATAGAAGAACAGCTCCGTTTGTTAGAAGTTTTACGTTATCATTACATGATGGGGGTATTTTTCTTGTCAGAACATTATTATTCCAAAAATCCTCAAGTAGAAAGCAAGCCTTCTAAATGGCAATACACACTACGAGGTTTTTTATTTACTTTTGAAACAGATGCTGGAGTTTTTAGTAAAAGCGAAGTAGATTTTGGTTCCCGTGTATTAATTGATTGTTTTGTTATGCCGGATGTAGATGGGCATGTTTTAGATGTAGGGTGTGGTTACGGCCCGATTGGATTGTCGATTGCAAAAAGTTATCCTGACCGAATCGTTGAAATGATGGATGTAAATGAGCGGGCAGTTAATTTAGCAAAAAAGAACGCTGAATTGAACGGGGTTCAAAATGTGCAAATTTATGAAAGTGACGCACTTTCATCTGTTCCGAATGGAAAAATCGCTGCAGTTTTGACGAATCCCCCTATACGAGCTGGTAAGGATACTATTTTTAGATTCTATGACGAGGCGTATGATAAGTTAGCGGATTCAGGCGAGTTGTGGGTAGTGATACAAAAAAAGCAAGGAGCTCCATCAACTTTTGATTATTTGGAATTAAAATTCTCAAAAGTGGAGATAGTAGAGAAGAAAAAAGGTTATTGGATTATCAAAGCGAGGAAATAAAAACTTATAGATTGACTTGACAAATGCGCTATGATATTATAATAAAATGCAAAAATATTAATTTGAAGGCGTTTGCCCTTTAGCTGAAAAGTGAATAGCAAGAGCTTTCAAATTTGAATTTGGTTAATCGGAAATGAGCTCATATTTGAACTTATTTTCTTTTTTGTCTTTCGTTATCATACAACATTTATATGGTTTCTGAAAGACCTATTATCGCTTTATTGAGGGGTGAATGAGTTGACAGGTCAACTAGTTCAGTACGGACAACACCGAAAGCGTAGAAGCTTCGCGCGTATTAAAGAGGTGCTAGAACTTCCGAATCTTATTGAGATTCAAACTGCATCTAACGAGTGGTTCCTTGAAGAAGGATTACGTGAAATGTTTCATGATATTTCACCAATTGAAGACTTCACAGGGAATTTATCACTAGAATTCGTCGACTATAGTCTCGGAGAACCGAAATATGATGTCGATGAGTGTAAACAACGTGACGTAACTTATGCAGCTCCATTACGAGTTAAAGTGCGTCTACTCAACAAAGAAACAGAAGAAGTAAAAGAACAAGAAGTATTCATGGGTGACTTCCCGCTTATGACGGATACAGGTACTTTTGTAATTAATGGTGCTGAACGCGTCATTGTTTCCCAATTAGTACGATCACCAAGTGTTTACTATCACGATAAAACAGATAAAAACGGTAAAAAAGGCTTTGGTGCAACAGTTATTCCAAACCGTGGCGCTTGGCTTGAATACGAAACAGATGCAAAGGATATTGTATATGTCCGCATTGACCGTACGCGTAAATTACCGATTACGGTATTGCTTCGCGCGCTAGGGTTTGCATCTGATCAAGAGATTATCGATTTGATCGGTGACAATGAGTTTTTACGCAATACGTTGGAAAAGGACAATACAGACAGCACAGAAAAAGCATTGCTTGAAATCTATGAGCGTCTTCGTCCTGGTGAACCACCAACAGTAGAAAGCGCAAAAAATCTGTTGTATTCTCGTTTCTTCGACCCAAAACGCTATGACTTAGCGAATGTTGGTCGCTATAAAATGAATAAAAAGCTTCATATCAAAAATCGTCTTTTCAACCAAACGATCGCTCAAACATTAGCAGATCCTGAAACAGGCGAGATATTAGTTGAAGCAGGTACATTAATCGACCGTCGCGTTTTAGATCGCCTTATCCCTTATTTAGAAAATGGTGTAGGCTTTAAAACTGTATCAAAAGTAGGTGGTGTCCTTGAAGGTGATATCCAAATTCAAGAGATTAAGATCTATGCACCAAATGACGAATCACAAAAAGAAATTAAAGTGATCAGCAACGCATACATCGATGAAGAAGTTAAACATCTTACTCCTGCTGATGTAGTAGCATCTGTTTCTTACTTCTTTAACTTGCTATATGGTGTAGGTGATACAGATGATATTGACCATTTGGGTAACCGTCGTTTACGTTCTGTAGGCGAATTGTTGCAAAATCAATTCCGTATTGGTCTTTCCCGTATGGAACGAGTGGTGCGCGAGCGTATGTCAATTAACGACACTGCTTCTCTAGTGCCGCAACAATTGATCAATATCCGCCCAGTTATTGCGGCGATTAAAGAGTTCTTCGGAAGCTCTCAATTGTCACAATTCATGGACCAAACAAATCCATTAGCTGAGCTTACGCATAAACGCCGTCTGTCCGCTTTAGGACCTGGTGGTTTAACGCGTGAACGTGCTGGCATGGAAGTGCGTGACGTTCACTATTCTCACTATGGCCGTATGTGTCCGATTGAGACACCTGAGGGTCCAAACATTGGTTTGATTAACTCACTATCTAGTTATGCGAAAGTAAACAAATTCGGATTTATCGAAACACCTTACCGTCGCGTAGACCCTGAAACAGGTCGTTTAACAAGCCACATCGACTATTTAACTGCCGATGAAGAAGATAACTATGTTGTAGCGCAAGCAAACTCTCCATTAAATCCAGATGGTTCGTTTGTTGAGGAAGAAGTTGTTGGCCGTTTCCGCGGTGATAACTCTGTGTTTAAACGTGATACAGTCGATTACATGGACGTCTCACCAAAACAAGTAGTATCAGCTGCAACAGCTTGTATCCCATTCTTAGAAAACGATGACTCCAACCGTGCCCTAATGGGTGCGAACATGCAACGTCAAGCTGTTCCTCTTTTAAATCCTGAAGCTCCATTCGTTGGAACAGGTATGGAACACGTAGATGCTAGAGATTCAGGCGCAGCAGTAGTTGCGAAATATCCTGGTATTGTCGAGCATGTAGAAGCACGTACTATTCATGTGCGTCGCATTGAAGAAATCGACGGTAAAGAAGTTAAAGGCGATTTAACAAAATATAAATTACAAAAATTCACTCGTTCTAACCACGGAACAAGCATCAACCAACGCCCGTTGGTAAAAGTCGGTGACCGTGTTCAACCTCGTGATATCTTAGCTGATGGTCCATCTATGGAAAACGGTGAGCTAGCACTAGGCCGAAATGTTGTGGTTGCATTCATGACATGGAACGGTTACAACTATGAAGATGCTGTTATCATGAACGAACGTTTAGTGAAAAATGATGTGTATACATCTGTACACATTGAAGAGTATGAATCAGAAGCTCGTGATACAAAGCTCGGACCTGAAGAAATCACTCGCGATATTCCGAATGTCGGTGAAGAGGCATTGCGCAATCTTGACGAACGAGGAATTATCCGTATTGGTGCGGAAGTAAATGATGGCGATATCTTAGTAGGTAAAGTTACTCCTAAAGGTGTAACAGAACTAACTGCAGAAGAACGCCTATTACACGCAATCTTCGGTGAAAAAGCGCGTGAAGTACGTGATACTTCTCTTAAAGTGCCACACGGAGCAGGCGGTATTGTACTAGATGTCAAAGTCTTCAATCGTGAAGATGGCGATGAACTATCTCCAGGTGTTAACCAAATGGTTCGTGTCTATATTGTCCAAAAACGTAAAATTCGCGTTGGGGATAAAATGGCCGGTCGTCATGGTAACAAAGGGGTTATCTCTCGCATCTTGCCTGAAGAAGATATGCCATACTTGCCAGACGGCACTCCAGTAGATATCATGTTAAATCCACTAGGCGTACCTTCTCGTATGAATATTGGACAGGTATTGGAGATTCACCTAGGCATGGCAGCTCGCTATTTAGGCGTATACATGGCTACACCAGTATTTGATGGTGCTTCAGACGAAGATGTTTGGAGAACAATGGAAGAAGCTGGCATGAACCGTGACGGTAAAACTGTTTTATATGATGGACGTACAGGCGAACCATTCGATAACCGCGTTTCAGTTGGGGTTATGTACATGATCAAACTGGCTCACATGGTTGACGATAAATTGCACGCTCGTTCAACAGGCCCTTACTCACTTGTTACGCAACAACCACTTGGCGGTAAAGCACAGTTCGGTGGACAACGTTTCGGTGAGATGGAAGTATGGGCGCTTGAAGCGTATGGCGCTGCTTATACTCTTCAAGAAATCTTAACAGTTAAATCCGATGACGTTGTGGGTCGTGTGAAAACATACGAAGCCATCGTTAAAGGAGAAAGCGTTCCTGAAGCAGGCGTTCCGGAATCTTTCAAAGTATTAATTAAAGAGCTTCAGTCTTTAGGTTTAGACGTGAAAATGTTGACTATCGATGATGAAGAAATCGAATTGCGTGATACTGAAGATGATGATGATCTTCAACCAAACGATTCATTCAATATTGCTTCGACTACAGAAGAAGAAGCATCAGTAGGATCAGCAGAATAAATATTTATAACTACAGGATACTGGACAGGACCGTTTGCGGGCTTGTCCTTATCCCCTTTTACCAATAAATATCGCCGAGCTAATGGAAAGTCACTTAAGACTTCAGAATAAAGGGAGGTAGGCTCCTTGATAGACGTTAATAATTTTGAATACATGAAGATTGGTCTAGCTTCGCCCGATAAAATCCGTTCATGGTCTTATGGAGAAGTCAAAAAACCAGAAACTATTAACTATCGAACACTTAAACCAGAAAAAGACGGTTTGTTCTGTGAACGTATCTTTGGACCGACAAAGGACTGGGAATGTCATTGCGGGAAATACAAACGTGTACGTTACAAAGGTGTTGTTTGTGACCGTTGTGGAGTAGAAGTAACTCGCGCTAAAGTACGTCGCGAACGTATGGGGCATATCGAATTAGCTGCTCCTGTCTCACACATCTGGTACTTCAAGGGAATCCCGAGCCGTATGGGACTTATCCTAGATATGTCACCACGCTCACTTGAAGAAGTAATCTATTTTGCATCATATGTTGTAATTGAAGCAGCAGATACACCACTTGAAAAGAAACAATTGCTTTCAGAAAAAGAATACCGTGCGTACCGCGAAAAATACGGTAAAACTTTCGTAGCTTCAATGGGTGCTGAAGCAATTCAACAATTATTATCAGAAATTGATCTTGATAAAGAAACAGAAACATTAAAAGAAGAACTTAAAACAGCACAAGGCCAACGCCGTACAAGAGCAATCAAACGTCTTGAAGTGGTAGAATCATTCCGCCATTCCGGCAACCGTCCTGAATGGATGATTCTAGATGTGCTACCTGTAATCCCACCTGAATTGCGCCCAATGGTACAACTAGATGGTGGACGGTTCGCTACATCAGATTTAAATGACTTATATCGTCGTGTAATTAACCGTAACAACCGTTTGAAACGCCTTCTTGATCTAGGCGCGCCTGGCATTATTGTTCAAAACGAAAAACGTATGCTACAAGAGGCTGTCGATGCACTTATAGACAATGGCCGTCGTGGTCGTCCTGTTACAGGACCTGGTAACCGTCCATTAAAATCTTTATCTCATATGTTAAAAGGGAAACAAGGGCGTTTCCGTCAAAACTTATTGGGTAAACGTGTTGACTACTCTGGCCGTTCTGTAATCGTTGTAGGTCCATCTTTGAAAATGTATCAATGTGGTCTTCCAAAAGGTATGGCAATCGAATTGTTCAAGCCTTTCGTAATGAAAGAGTTAGTAGAGCGCGGTCTTGCGCATAATATTAAATCTGCAAAACGAAAAATTGAACGTATGCACCCAGAAATCTGGGATGTTCTAGAAGAAATAATGAAAGAGCATCCAGTACTTCTAAACCGTGCTCCTACTCTTCACAGACTTGGTATTCAAGCATTTGAACCAACTCTTATCGAAGGGAAGGCTATCCGTCTTCATCCATTAGTATGTACAGCTTACAACGCTGACTTCGATGGTGACCAAATGGCGGTTCACGTTCCACTTTCTGCAGAAGCACAAGCGGAAGCTCGTTTATTAATGCTTGCAGCTCAAAACATTCTAAATCCAAAAGACGGTAAACCAGTTGTTACGCCATCTCAAGATATGGTATTAGGGAACTATTACTTAACACTTGAGAGAAAAGGCGCTATTGGTGAAGGTTCTGTCTTCTATGGACCAGAAGAATTAAATATTGCTTATCAAAATAACGAAGTACACTTGCACTCACGTATTGCAATTAAAGCATCTTCTTTAAATAATAAGACATTTACAGAAGAACAAAACAATATGTTGTTGCTTACAACTGCTGGGAAAGTTTTCTTCAATGAAATCTTGGATAATTCATTCCCATATATCAATGAACCAACAAATACAAACTTGCATGATGCAACACCAGACAAATACTTTATTCCTACGTCAACAGATGTGAAGGAACATATCGCTTCACAAGAACTTGTTAAGCCGTTTACTAAGAAGTATTTAGGTAATGTTATTGCAGAAGTATTTGCTAGATACCATATTACTGAAACATCCGTCATGCTTGACCGTATGAAAGATCTTGGCTTCAAGTATTCTACTAAAGCCGGTATTTCAATTGGTATTTCCGATATCATCGTATTACCAGGGAAACACGAGATCTTGCATAAAGCGCAAGAGCAAGTGGATAAAGTGATGAAACAATTCCGTCGCGGTTTAATTACAGAAGAAGAACGCTACGATCGCGTTATTTCTTTCTGGAGTGCTGCTAAAGACGAAATTCAATCAAAACTGATGGATTCCCTTCCAGCAGAGAACCCAATCTTTATGATGAGTGACTCTGGTGCCCGTGGTAACGCATCTAACTTTACTCAGCTTGCTGGTATGCGTGGTTTGATGGCCAACCCGGCAGGACGTATTATCGAACTTCCGATTAAATCATCATTCCGTGAAGGTTTAACAGTACTCGAGTACTTCATCTCTACGCATGGTGCACGTAAAGGTCTTGCTGATACAGCGCTGAAAACAGCCGATTCAGGTTACCTTACTCGCCGTCTAGTTGACGTTGCACAAGATGTTATTGTTCGTGAAGATGATTGCGGTACTGATAGAGGTTTAGCAATCTCTGCTTTGAAAGAAGGTACAGAGATTATTGAAACTCTAGAAGAGCGTATGATCGGACGTTATGCGAAGAAAACAATTCGCCACCCAGAAACAAACGAAGTCCTTGTAGCACGCGACGAATTGATTACAGCTGAGCTTGCTCGTCTAATTGAAGAAGTGGGCATTGAAGAGGTAACAATCCGTTCTGCCTTCACATGTAATACCAAACATGGTGTATGTAAAAAATGTTACGGCATGAACTTAGCGACAGGCGATAAAGTTGAAGTTGGTGAGGCAGTTGGTATCATCGCTGCACAATCAATCGGTGAACCTGGTACACAGTTAACAATGCGTACATTCCACCAAGGTGGGGTAGCCGGTGCCGATATTACACAAGGTCTTCCACGTATCCAAGAGATATTCGAAGCACGTAATCCAAAAGGTCAAGCGGTCATTACTGAAATCGCTGGTGTTGTAACAGAGATCGAAGAAATTCGCGAAGGCCAAAAAGAAATTACGGTCCAAGGAAAAGTTGAAACACGTAAATATTTAGCACCATATAATGCACGTCTAAAAGTTCAATTGAACGAAAATGTGTATCATGGTCAAATATTAACAGAGGGTTCAATTGATCCGAAAGAATTACTTAAAGTTACAGATGTTTCTTCAGTAGAAGAATACCTATTAAAAGAAGTCCAAAAAGTATACCGCATGCAAGGGGTAGAAATTGGTGATAAACACGTAGAGGTAATGGTTCGCCAAATGCTTCGTAAAGTACGTGTTATTGAAGCGGGAGAAACAGACTTACTTCCTGGTACATTGCTAGATGTACACCAATTTGCAGAAGCAAATGCTGAAGCTATTGTTGAAGGTAAGATTCCAGCTACATGCCGACCTGTCATCTTGGGTATTACAAAAGCTTCTCTTGAAACAGAATCATTCTTATCTGCAGCTTCATTCCAAGAAACAACTCGCGTATTAACAGATGCAGCAATCAAAGGTAAACGCGATGAACTACTTGGACTGAAAGAAAATGTTATCTTAGGTAAACTTGTTCCTGCTGGTACAGGTATGCAACGTTACCGTCAAATTAAAATGGCCGATAACGAAACAGAAGAACAAGAAGAAACACTTGCAGTAGATTAGTTAAAAGTATGAGAGGAGGGGCAGTCCTCCTCCTCATCTTTTTAATAAATTCGTTGACAATATGATCAATGGATGATAATATATTTTAGGTTGATAGTTGGTTGTCTGTTGCACTCATCGATCTTGTATTGAACAAATGCATAGGATAACAAACAATCATTGGTAAGAAAACAAAACAGTACAGCATTGCAAGGGTATATTACCGAAGTTTTCGTTGCTCATATGCAGACGATCGAATGGCCACGCATGCGGTGCTTATAGCACAAAGAATTGGCATTCCCGTTGTATAGGTAGACTCGAAAAGAAGACTTGGTAGAGCCTACGCAATATAATAGAGCAACAATAGTGCGACCACTGAATATTGGTTTTTGCGATGATCACGCAAAAGCTTTGTTTTTTACCTTAAAATGAACCACCTGGATGTGTGGATTAAGAAACAGTATGAAGGGAGGAAAAATCGATGCCTACAATTAACCAATTAGTACGTAAGCCTCGTCAATCCAAAAGTAAAAAATCTAAATCACCAGCTCTAAACAAAGGTTATAACAGCTTTGTAAAATCATTGACTGATGTAAACTCACCACAAAAACGCGGTGTTTGTACACGTGTTGGTACAATGACTCCGAAAAAACCGAACTCAGCTTTACGTAAATATGCTCGTGTTCGCTTAACTAACCAAATCGAAGTTAATGCTTACATTCCTGGTGAAGGCCACAACTTGCAAGAACACAGTGTTGTTCTAATCCGCGGCGGCCGTGTAAAAGACTTACCAGGGGTACGTTACCACATCGTACGTGGTGCTTTGGATACTGCTGCAGTAAACGGCCGTATGCAATCTCGTTCTCTATATGGTGCTAAAAAACCAAAAGAAAAAAAATAATCTAATTATGCTTTTTAATGAAAGGAGGAAAACAAATGCCTCGTAAAGGTCCTGTTTCCAAACGTGACGTGTTACCAGATCCAATTTATAACTCAAAACTAGTAACTCGTTTAATCAATAAAATGATGGTAGATGGTAAAAGAGGTACTTCTCAAAAAATCTTATACGGAGCTTTCGAATTAGTAAAAGAACGCTCTGGTCAAGATCCACTAGAAGTATTTGATGCTGCTCTAAATAATGTAATGCCAGTTCTTGAAGTTCGTGCTCGCCGTGTCGGTGGTGCTAACTATCAAGTACCAGTTGAAGTTCGTCCAGAACGTCGTACAACTTTAGGTCTTCGTTACCTAGTGAACTACTCTCGTCTTCGTGGCGAAAAAACAATGGAAGAACGTTTAGCAAATGAAATTCTAGATGCTTCTAACAACACTGGTGCGTCAGTTAAAAAACGTGAAGATATGCACAAAATGGCAGAAGCGAACAAAGCATTCGCTCACTATCGTTGGTAATCACAAACTAACCTTAATCCATTATGGAAGGAGAAAGACAGCATGACTAGAGAGTTCTCCCTTGAGAATACTCGTAATATCGGAATCATGGCTCACATTGATGCTGGTAAAACAACAACAACTGAGCGTATCCTTTATTACACTGGTAAGATTCACAAAATCGGTGAAACTCATGAAGGTGCTTCTCAAATGGACTGGATGGAGCAAGAGCAAGAACGTGGTATCACTATCACTTCTGCTGCTACAACAGCTCAATGGAAAGGCAACCGCGTAAACATCATCGATACTCCGGGACACGTAGACTTCACTGTAGAAGTTGAACGTTCTTTACGTGTACTTGACGGTGCAGTGACTGTACTTGATGCCCAATCAGGTGTAGAACCACAAACTGAAACAGTATGGCGTCAAGCAACAACTTACGGAGTACCACGTATCGTATTTATCAACAAAATGGATAAAATCGGTGCTGACTTCTTGTACTCAGTAAACACTTTGCATGAACGTTTACAAGCAAATGCTCATCCAATTCAGCTTCCAATCGGTGCAGAAGATGAGTTCAATGCTATCATCGACCTAATTGAAATGAATGCTACATTCTATAAAGAAGGCGATGACGGTTCTAACGCTGAAGTTCGCGAAATTCCAGAAGAGCACAAAGCTCAAGCTGAAGAATACCGCGAAAAATTAATTGAAGCTGTAGCTGAACTTGATGAAGATTTAATGGAAAAATACTTCGCTGGTGAAGAAATCACTAATGAAGAATTAAAAGCTGCTATCCGTAAAGCTACATTAAATGTTGAGTTCTACCCAGTAACATGTGGTACAGCATTCAAAAACAAAGGTGTTCAATTAATGCTTGATGCTGTAATCGACTACCTTCCTGCTCCAACAGACGTTGCTGCAATTAAAGGTACATCAGTCGATGGAGATGAAGAAATTGTTCGTCATTCATCTGATGAAGAACCATTCTCTGCATTAGCATTTAAAGTAATGACTGACCCTTATGTTGGTAAATTAACTTTCTTCCGCGTATACTCTGGTATCTTAGAATCTGGATCATACGTACAAAACTCTACAAAAGGTAAACGTGAACGCGTAGGTCGTATCCTACAAATGCACGCTAACTCTCGTGAGGAGATCTCAAAAGTATACGCTGGAGACATTGCAGCTGCTGTAGGTCTTAAAGCAACTACTACTGGTGATACTCTATGTGACGAAAAATCACTAGTGATTTTAGAGTCAATGGAATTCCCAGAACCAGTTATCTCACTTTCTGTAGAACCAAAATCTAAAGCTGACCAAGATAAAATGGGACAAGCTTTACAAAAACTACAAGAAGAAGATCCAACTTTCCGTGCTCACACTGACACAGAAACTGGCCAAACAATCATCTCAGGTATGGGTGAACTTCACTTAGACATTCTTGTGGACCGTATGAAACGTGAATTCCATGTGGAAGCAAACGTTGGTGCGCCACAAGTATCTTATCGTGAAACATTCCGTTCTGGCGCACAAGTTGAAGGTAAATTTGTACGTCAATCAGGTGGTCGTGGTCAATTCGGTCACGTTTGGATCGAATTCCAACCTAACGAAGAAGGTAAAGGTTTCGAATTCGAAAATGCAATCGTTGGTGGTGTAGTTCCTCGTGAATACATTCCAGCAGTTGAGGCAGGTCTTCGCGACTCTTTAGATAATGGTGTCCTTGCTGGATTCCCATTGATCGATATCAAAGCAAAACTATTTGATGGTTCTTACCACGATGTCGATTCAAACGAAATGGCATTTAAAGTAGCTGCTTCAATGGCACTTAAAAATGCAGTTTCAAAATGTAACCCAGTTCTTTTAGAACCAGTTATGAAAGTGGAAGTTGTAATGCCTGAAGAATACCTAGGTGATATCATGGGTAACATCACTTCTCGCCGTGGTCGCGTTGAAGGTATGGAAGCTCGCGGTAACGCTCAAGTTGTTCGCGCTATGGTTCCACTTGCTGAAATGTTCGGTTACGCAACAACTCTACGTTCTGCTACACAAGGACGTGGTACATTCTCAATGGTATTTGACCATTATGAAGAAGTTCCTAAATCAATTAGCGATGAAATTATCAAACAAAACAAAGGTGCATAATTTCAAAGTAATTTTTGATTGAATTTTACCTTTATATAAAGTATAAATAACATGTAAGCTATGTCATCTTCAGGAAGCAAGGGCCCTGCCTCCGAAGATACGTAACTATAAACTAAACTTATAACCTTGAGGAGGCAATTTTAAAATGGCTAAAGAAAAATTCGACCGTTCTAAAACACATGCTAACATTGGTACAATCGGACACGTTGACCATGGTAAAACAACTTTAACTGCTGCTATCGCTACAGTTCTTTCTAAAAAAATGGGTGGAGAAGCTAAATCATACGATCAAATCGATAACGCTCCAGAAGAAAAAGAACGCGGTATCACAATCAATACTTCTCACATCGAATACGAAACTGAAAAACGTCACTATGCTCACGTTGACTGCCCAGGACACGCTGACTATGTTAAAAACATGATCACTGGTGCTGCTCAAATGGACGGCGCTATCCTTGTAGTATCTGCTGCTGATGGTCCAATGCCACAAACTCGTGAACATATCCTATTATCTCGTAACGTAGGTGTACCTTACATCGTAGTATTCTTAAACAAATGCGATATGGTAGACGACGAAGAATTACTTGAATTAGTAGAAATGGAAGTTCGTGATCTATTATCTGAATATGACTTCCCTGGTGATGATGTTCCTGTTATCAAAGGTTCTGCTCTTAAAGCTCTTGAAGGCGAAGCAGATTGGGAAGAACGCGTTGTTGAATTAATGAACGCTGTTGATGAATACATCCCAACTCCAGAACGTCAAACTGACAAACCATTCATGATGCCTGTCGAAGATGTATTCTCTATCACAGGTCGTGGTACAGTTGCTACTGGTCGTGTAGAACGCGGTCAAGTAAAAGTTGGTGACGTTGTTGATATCGTAGGTATCGCAGAAGAAACTAAACAAACAACTGTAACTGGTGTTGAAATGTTCCGTAAATTATTAGACTATGCTGAAGCTGGCGATAACATCGGTGCATTACTACGTGGTGTTGCTCGTGAAGAAATCCAACGTGGACAAGTATTGGCTAAACCAGGCACAATCACTCCACACACTAAATTCTCAGCTGAAGTTTACGTTTTATCAAAAGAAGAAGGTGGACGTCACACTCCATTCTTCTCAAACTACCGCCCACAATTCTATTTCCGTACAACTGACGTAACTGGTGTTATCACTTTGCCAGAAGGTACTGAAATGGTTATGCCTGGCGATAACACAAAAATGAACATCGAACTAATTCACCCAATCGCTATCGAAGACGGTACTCGTTTCTCAATCCGCGAAGGTGGCCGTACTGTTGGTTCAGGCGTTGTTTCATCTATCGAAAAATAATTGTTTCTTGAAAACAATTTATTTATTAAGCTATCCCGAGTGCACACGGGATAGCTTTTTTTATATTTCAATGATTTGGCAAGAATTCTTATGGACAAAACGATTGCCAAACAAAGAGAAATTTAATATACTGGAATACGTGCAAAACAAGATTTAGTAGATATGAAGACTTTCTAAAACAATATATAAAGAAATTCGTGAAATCACTTGCTTATTCGCGAAAATCTATGTATAATATTTAATGTTGGTCTTTGACTGCGATGAAGCGGGAGGTTGCCGACACACCCGGCCGCATTGCCATGGCGCGTGTGTGGGAAATTTCCGTGGAGAATGTCTAGGAAATAGGCGAAAAGGAGGGAAAATAATGGCAAAACAAAAGATTCGAATCCGTTTGAAAGCATATGATCACAGAATTCTTGATCAATCTGCTGAGAAAATTGTTGAAACTGCGAAACGCTCAGGTGCAAGTGTATCAGGTCCGATACCTCTTCCAACTGAAAAATCCATTTACACAATTCTTCGTGCTGTTCACAAGTATAAAGATTCTCGTGAGCAATTTGAAATGCGCACTCATAAACGTCTAATCGATATCGTTAACCCAACACCACAAACTGTGGATGCGTTAATGAAATTAGATTTACCATCAGGCGTTGATATTGAAATCAAACTTTAATGGTAAAAAATATATTAAATTAAATTATCTCAGGAGGTGTGACTAATGACCAAAGGAATCTTAGGTAGAAAAATCGGTATGACGCAAGTTTTTGCTGAGAATGGTGATTTAATCCCTGTAACTGTTGTTGAAGCTGCTCCAAACGTAGTTCTTCAAAAGAAATCAGTTGATACAGATGGCTACGAAGCAATCCAAATCGGTTTCGATGATAAACGCGAAAAGCTTTCAAACAAACCTGAAAAAGGACACGTAGCAAAAGCGAACACTACTCCTAAGCGCTTCATTCGCGAAATCCGCGATGTAAACTTAGCTGAGTACGAGGTTGGTCAAGAAGTCAAAGTTGAAATTTTCGCAGAAGGCGATGTAGTAGATGTAACAGGTGTTACTAAAGGTAAAGGTTTCCAAGGTGTAATTAAACGCCACGGACAATCTCGTGGACCAATGGCCCACGGTTCTCGTTACCACCGTCGTCCTGGTTCAATGGGCCCTGTAGCTCCGAACCGCGTATTTAAACAAAAAAAATTACCTGGTCAAATGGGTGGCAACACAGTTACAATTCAAAACTTAACAATTGTTAAAGTTGATGCGGAACGCAACTTGCTACTAATCAAAGGTAATGTTCCTGGTTCTCGTAAAGCATTAGTAACAGTTAAGTCTGCTATTAAAGCTAACTAATTTTCCGAAGAAAGGAGGAAACAGGAATGACAAAAGTTAACTTACTTAGTCAAACAGGTTCTTCTGTAGGCGAAATCGAATTAAACGATGCGATCTTCGGAATTGAACCTAATCAATCAGTATTATTTGACGCGATTATCGCTCAACGCGCTTCATTACGTCAAGGTACACATAAAGTAAAAAATCGCTCTGAAGTTGCTGGCGGTGGTCGTAAACCATGGCGCCAAAAAGGAACTGGGCGTGCTCGTCAAGGTTCTATCCGTTCTCCACAATGGCGTGGCGGTGGTACTGTATTCGGTCCAACACCTCGCAGCTACAGCTACAAACTTCCTAAAAAAGTTCGTCGTTTAGCTCTTAAATCAGCTCTATCTTCTAAAGTTGCTGAAACAAACTTTGTGGTACTAGAAGCATTGAAATTAGATGCACCAAAAACAAAAGATTTCGCTAAAGTTTTAGCTGATCTTTCAATTAACTCTAAAGCATTATTTGTTACTGCTGACTTAGATGAAAACGTAGCACTATCTGCTCGTAACATCCAAGGTGTAACAGTTCTAACTGCAGCTGGAATCAACGTTCTTGATCTTGTAGGTCATGATAAAGTTGTATTCACTCAAGCTGCTGTAAAAAAAGTTGAGGAGGTGCTTGGTTAATGGAAGCACGTGAAGTTTTAAAACGTCCTGTCATTACTGAGCGTTCTTCAGAACAAATGGCAGAAAACAAATATACTTTTGAAGTTGACACTCGTGCCAATAAAACTGAAGTCAAAGATGCTGTAGAAGAAATCTTTGGCGTTAAAGTTGAAAAAGTTAACATTATGAATTACAAAGGTAAATTCAAACGTGTTGGCCGTCACGGTGGATACACAAACAAACGCCGCAAAGCAATTGTAAAATTGTCTGAAGGCGAAATCGAATTATTCGAAATGTAATATTCGTTCAATATGAACATTAAAGAAGGAGGGAACACAAATGGCGATTAAAAAGTATAAGCCTACCTCAAATGGTCGTCGTAACATGACATCATCTGACTTTGCTGAGATTACAACTAACAAACCAGAAAAATCATTGTTAGAATCTACTAAACGCAAAGCTGGTCGTAATAACCAAGGTAAAATCACTGTTCGTCATAATGGTGGTGGTCACAAACGTCAATACCGTGTCATCGATTTCAAACGTACAAAAGATGGCATTCCAGGACGCGTTGCTACTATCGAGTATGATCCAAACCGATCTGCAAACATCGCATTAATTAACTATGCTGATGGTGAAAAACGTTATATCCTAGCACCTAAGGGTCTAGTAGTTGGAATGACAATTGTATCTGGTCCAGATGTTGATATTAAAGTAGGTAACGCCCTGCCATTATCAAATATCCCAATGGGTACAACAATTCACAACATCGAAATGAAACCAGGTAAAGGTGGACAACTAGTACGTTCTGCTGGTACATCTGCTCAAATCCTTGGTAAAGAAGGTAAATACGTAATCGTTCGTCTTCAATCTGGCGAAGTTCGTATGATCCTAGCAACTTGCCGTGCTACAATCGGTGAAGTTGGTAATGAACAACACGAGCTTATCAACATTGGTAAAGCAGGCCGTACTCGTTGGATGGGTAAACGTCCTACTGTCCGCGGTTCTGTAATGAACCCTAACGATCACCCACACGGTGGTGGTGAAGGTAAATCTCCAATCGGTCGTAAATCTCCAATGACTCCATGGGGTAAACCTGCACTTGGTTATAAAACTCGTAAAAAGAAAAACAACTCCGACAAACTTATCATTCGTCGTCGTAAAAAATAATGTGATTAGACTACGGTTCACTGATAGAGCCGTGGTGGAATCACGGAGGGAGGTTCCAAAATGGGTCGTAGCTTGAAAAAAGGACCTTTTGTTGACGAACACTTAATGAAAAAAGTGGAAGCTCAACAAGATTCAGAAAAAAAACAAGTGATCAAAACTTGGTCTCGCCGTTCTACAATCTTCCCGAACTTCATCGGTTCTACAATCGCTGTATATGATGGTCGTAAACATGTGCCAGTATACGTGACTGAAGATATGGTAGGTCATAAACTAGGCGAATTCGCACCAACTCGTACTTATAAAGGACACGGTGCAGATGATAAGAAAACTTCAGTACGCTAATTTGAGGGGAGGTAAATCCTGATGCAAGAAGCTAAAGCTATTGCTCGCACAGTTCGAATTGCTCCTCGTAAAGTCCGCTTAGTAGTTGATTTAATCCGAGGCAAGCAAGTTGGCGAAGCAGTTGCAATTTTACGCCATACTCCAAAAGCAGCATCTCCGGTAGTAGAAAAAGTGTTAAAATCTGCAGTTGCAAACGCTGAACATAATTATGACTTAGACGTTAACAATTTAGTGATCTCTAAAGTATTTGTAGATGAAGGTCCTACATTGAAACGTTTCCGTCCACGTGCACAAGGTCGTGCAAGTGCAATTAACAAACGTACAAGCCACATCACAATCGTGGTATCTGAGAAGAAGGAGGGATAATACGTGGGTCAAAAAGTACATCCAATAGGATTACGTGTTGGTGTCATTCGTGATTGGGAATCTAGATGGTACGCTGAAAAAGACTATGCTACATTACTACACGAAGACATCAACGTTCGTAAATATATCGAAAAAACTTTAAAAGAAGCATCGGTTTCTAAAGTTGAAATCGAACGTGCTGCTAACAAAATTAACATTACAATTAGCACTGCGAAACCAGGTATGGTTATCGGTAAGGGCGGTTCTGAAGTGGAAGCACTTCGTAAACACCTTAACGAAATGACTGGCAAACGCGTACACATCAACATCGTTGAAATTAAACGCGCTGATCTTGATGCTAAACTTGTAGCTGAAAATATCGCTCGCCAATTAGAAAACCGTGTATCATTCCGTCGTGCACAAAAACAAGCAATTCAACGTACAATCCGTTCAGGTGCTCAAGGTATCAAAACTCAAGTATCTGGTCGTCTAGGTGGCGCTGATATCGCTCGTGCAGAACATTATAGTGAAGGAACTGTTCCACTTCATACACTTCGCGCTGACATTGATTATGCTCATGCAGAAGCTGACACTACTTATGGTAAACTAGGTGTTAAAGTATGGATTTACCGTGGTGAAGTCCTTCCAGTTAAGAAGAACTCTGAGGAAGGAGGCAAATAATATGTTATTGCCAAAACGCGTTAAATACCGTCGTGTACACCGTGGCAAAATGCGCGGTCAAGCGAAAGGTGGTACAGAAGTTGTTTTCGGAGAATATGGTTTACAATCACTAGAAGCTAGCTGGATTACAAACCGTCAAATCGAAGCTGCTCGTATTGCTATGACTCGTTATACAAAACGTGGCGGTAAAGTTTGGATTAAAATATTCCCTCACAAACCATACACTAAAAAGCCTCTTGAAGTACGTATGGGTTCAGGGAAAGGTGCTCCTGAAGGTTGGGTAGCTGTAGTAAAACCCGGCAGAATTATGTTTGAAATCGGTGGGGTTTCTGAAGAAATCGCTCGTGAAGCACTTCGTTTAGCAAGTCATAAATTACCTGTTAAATGTAAGATTGTTAAACGTGAAGAAATTGGTGGTGAATCTAATGAAAGCTAATGAAATCCGTGAACTTACAACTGCAGAAATCGAAGTAAAAGTAAAATCACTGAAAGAAGAGCTTTTCAACCTTCGCTTCCAATTGGCGACTGGTCAATTAGAAAACACAGCTCGCATTCGTGAGGTACGTAAAGCGATTGCGCGTATGAAAACTGTGATTCGTGAAAGAGAAATCAGTGCAAATAACTGATAATGAGGAGGTTTGCAAGCATGACTGAGCGTAACCAACGCAAAGTTTACACAGGCCGCGTCGTTTCTGATAAAATGGATAAAACTATTACTGTTTTAGTTGAAACATACAAAAAGCATACGCTTTATGGCAAACGTGTAAAATACTCTAAAAAGTTCAAAGCGCATGATGAAAACAACACAGCTAAAGTTGGAGATATCGTACGCATTATGGAAACTCGTCCGCTATCAGCTACTAAACGTTTCCGTTTAGTTGAAGTTGTAGAAAAAGCGGTTATTATCTAATAAATTTCGGAATAAGACAAGTCCGAAGGGAGGTAACCTAAGTGATCCAACAAGAAAGTCGTTTGAAAGTTGCCGACAACTCAGGTGCAAAAGAAGTTTTAACTATTAAAGTACTTGGTGGTTCTGGTCGTAAAACTGCTAACATCGGAGATGTTATCGTTTGTACGGTGAAGAAAGCAACACCAGGTGGCGTTGTCAAGAAAGGTGAAGTTGTTAAAGCTGTAATCGTTCGTACGAAAAGCGGCGTTCGTCGTAAAGACGGCACTTACATCAAATTCGATGAAAACGCATGTGTAATCATTCGTGATGATAAATCACCACGCGGTACACGTATTTTCGGACCTGTTGCACGTGAATTACGTGACAATAGCTTCATGAAAATTGTTTCATTAGCTCCGGAAGTTCTTTAATTACATGAAAGTGCCAATCAAGGAGGTGCGACAGAATGCATGTTAAAAAAGGCGACAAAGTAATGGTTATTACAGGTAAAGATAAAGGCAAAACAGGTGTTATTCTTGCTGCTTTCCCTAAAAAAAATCGCGTGTTAGTTGAGGGTGTTAACATCGTTAAAAAACACGTGAAACCTAACCAACTTAATCCACAAGGTGGAATTGTCAGCCAAGAGGCAGCAATTCACGTTTCGAACGTAATGCTAATCGATCCTAAATCTGGCGAGCCGACTCGCGTAGGTTATAAAGTTGAAGATGGCAAAAAAGTTCGTATAGCAAAAAAATCAGGTGCAGTAATCGATAAATAAGTTTAAACAGAGAAGGGAGGTACAAACATGAACCGCCTAAAAGAAAAATTTGTAAAAGAAGTTTCTCCAGCTCTAATGAGCAAATTCGAATACACTTCAACAATGCAAGTACCGAAAGTTGA
Source organism: Rummeliibacillus sp. TYF-LIM-RU47 (assembly GCF_008638315.1). NCBI lineage: Bacteria > Bacillati > Bacillota > Bacilli > Caryophanales > Caryophanaceae > Rummeliibacillus > Rummeliibacillus sp. TYF-LIM-RU47. The sequence continues at coordinate 173,876 of NZ_VVIR01000004.1, forward strand.
AAAAATCGTAATCAACATGGGTGTTGGTGACGCTGTTCAAAACTCTAAAGTGCTTGATTCTGCTGTTGAAGAATTAACATTAATCACTGGTCAAAAACCAGTTGTGACTAAAGCTAAAAAATCTATCGCTGGTTTCCGTCTTCGTGAAGGAATGCCAATCGGTGCAAAAGTTACACTACGTGGTGAACGTATGTATGACTTCTTGGATAAATTAATTTCAATTTCTCTTCCACGTGTACGTGACTTCCGCGGTGTTTCTAAAAAAGCATTCGATGGTCGCGGTAACTATACTCTTGGTGTGAAAGAACAATTAATCTTCCCTGAGATCGACTATGATAAAGTATCAAAAGTACGCGGTATGGATATCGTGATTGTTACTACTGCGAACTCTGATGAAGAAGCTCGCGAGTTGTTAACTCAATTCGGTATGCCATTCCAAAAATAATATAGGGAGGCGAGAACGTGGCTAAAAAATCAATGATCGTTAAACAACAACGTGGTGCGAAGCATAAAGTTCAAGAATACACTCGTTGTGAACGCTGTGGCCGTCCACACTCTGTATACCGCAAATTCAAACTTTGCCGTATTTGTTTCCGTGAACTTGCATACAAGGGACAAATTCCTGGCGTCAAAAAAGCCAGCTGGTAATCCCCTAATTTGGGAAGGAGGTAAATTGTAATGACTATGACAGATCCGATTGCAGATATGCTTACACGCATCCGTAATGCTAACATGGTCCGTCACGAAAAATTAGAGCTTCCAGCTTCTAATATCAAAAAAGAAATCGCTGAAATTCTTAAGCGTGAAGGTTTCGTTCGTGACGTTGAATATGTTGAAGATGATAAACAAGGTATTATCCGTATCTTCTTGAAATACGGCCAAAATAACGAACGCGTTATTACTGGTCTAAAACGTATTTCAAAACCAGGATTACGTGTTTATGCGAAAACTGATGAAGTACCTAAAGTGTTGAACGGTCTAGGTATCGCTTTAGTATCAACTTCACAAGGTTTGTTAACAGACAAAGAAGCTCGCGCTAAAAAAGTTGGCGGCGAAGTTCTAGCATACGTTTGGTAATTAGCAACAAATGAATGGAGGTGCAACAATAAATGTCTCGTATAGGTAAAAAGCCAATCGAGGTGCCTGCAGGTGTTACTGTATCAGTTGATGCTGATAACGTAGCAACTGTAAAAGGCCCTAAAGGCGAATTAGTTCGTTCTTTTAACAAAGATATTAAAATCGAACAAGAAGGCAACGTTATTACATTAACACGTCCTTCTGAATCTAAAGAACACCGTACAAACCACGGTACAACTCGTGCTTTGCTTGCAAACATGGTTACAGGTGTTTCTGAAGGTTTCTCTAAAACTCTAGAATTAGTCGGTGTTGGTTACCGTGCGCAATTACAAGGTAAAAAACTTGTATTAAACGTAGGTTACTCTCATCCAGTTGAATTCACACCTGAAAATGGTGTTGAAGTTGAAGTGCCTTCTAATACGAAAGTAATCGTTAAAGGTATTTCAAAAGAACAAGTTGGAGCTCTTGCTTCAAACATCCGTGACGTACGCCCACCAGAACCTTATAAAGGTAAAGGGATCCGTTATGAAGGCGAACATGTTCGTCGTAAAGAAGGTAAAACAGGTAAATAATGCTGCCTAAGCATTAGAAAGGAGTGACCCTTTGTGATTACGAAACAAGATAAAAATCAAGTTCGTAAAAAACGTCATGCTCGTGTACGTTCAAAAATTACTGGTACAGCACAACGTCCTCGTTTAAACGTGTACCGTTCTAATAAACACATTTACGCACAAATCATTGACGATACTCAAGGCGTAACACTTGCTTCAGCTTCAACTATGGATAAAGAGTTCGAAGGCACTGCAAGCAACGTGGATGCTGCTGCGAAAATTGGTGAAACAATCGCTAAACGTGCTGCTGCGAAAGATGTCAAAGCTGTTGTATTTGACCGTGGCGGTTACTTATATCATGGACGTGTTAAAGCTTTAGCTGAAGCTGCACGCGAAAACGGGTTAGAATTTTAATAAGAAGGAGGTACACTTTTCATGGGTCTTAATTTTGACGCAAACAATCTAGAACTTGAAGAACGCGTAGTTACGATTAACCGCGTTGCTAAAGTTGTAAAAGGTGGACGTCGTTTCCGCTTCACTGCATTAGTTGTTGTTGGAGATCGTAATGGCCATGTTGGTTTTGGTACAGGTAAAGCTCAAGAAGTACCTGATGCTATTCGCAAAGCTGTTGAAGATGCGAAGAAAAACCTAATCGAAGTTCCACGTGTTGGTGGTACTACTCCTCACTTAGTGATGGGTAAATTCGGTGCAGGTAACATCATGATTAAACCTGCTGCTCCTGGTACAGGAGTTATCGCTGGTGGTCCGGTACGTGCCGTACTTGAACTTGCTGGTATTACTGATATTCTTTCAAAATCTTTAGGTTCAAACACACCAATCAATATGGTGCGTGCGACTATTAAAGGATTATCTGAATTAAAACAAGCTGAAGAAGTTGCAAAACTTCGCGGTAAATCAGTAGAAGAATTATTAGGTTAAGGGAGGGAAATGACATGTCAAATAAACTAGAAATTACCCTCACTAAAAGTTTAATCGGTACTAAACCTGCACAACGCAAAACAATTGAAGCACTTGGTTTACGTAAAATGAACCAAACTGTTGAACATAACGATAACGTTGCTATCCGTGGTGCGATCACTAAAGTCGCTCACTTAGTAACAGTTACTGAAAAATAATTTTAAATTCTATAACAAGGAGGTGCCATCTAATGAAACTTCATGAGTTAGAACCATCTATTGGATCACGTAAAGAACGCAATCGTGTTGGTCGTGGTATCGCGACTGGTAACGGTAAAACTTCTGGTAGAGGTCAAAAAGGTCAAAATTCACGTTCAGGCGGCGGTGTACGCCCTGGATTTGAAGGTGGTCAAAACCCGATCTTCCGTCGTTTGCCAAAACGTGGTTTCACTAACATTAACCGCAAAGAATACGCAATCGTAAATCTTGATGCGTTAAACCGTTTTGAAGAAGGCACAGAAGTTACACCAGCTTTACTTGTTGAAACTGGCGTTGTGAGCAAAGAGAAAGCTGGCATTAAAGTTCTAGGTAATGGAACTCTTAACAAAAAGCTTACTGTAAAAGCTCATAAATTCTCTGCATCTGCACAACAAGCAATTGAAAATGTCGGCGGAAACATTGAGGTGATCTAATGTTTCGAACAATCTCTAACTTTATGCGCGTCAGAGATATTAGAAATAAAATCATTTTCACCCTTTTGATGTTGATAGTATTCCGCATAGGTTCATTTATTCCTGTTCCGAATGTCGACGCTGCAGTATTACAGCAAACTGACCAGTATAACCTAGTCGGTTTCCTAAATACTTTTGGCGGTGGAGCTCTTAAGAACTTCTCTATATTCGCTATGGGGATAATGCCTTACATTACAGCATCAATTATTGTTCAACTGTTGCAAATGGATGTAGTGAAAAAGTTTACCGAGTGGTCAAAACAAGGTGAAGTGGGACGTAAGAAGATTTCTCAATTCACACGATATTTCGCAATTGTCCTTGCTTTCATTCAATCAATCGCTATGTCTTACGGTTTTAACCGTATGTACGGCGGTTCATTGATTAGAGAAGAAGGAGTAATGACTTACATTACAATTGCAATCGTGTTAACTGCTGGAACTGCATTCTTATTATGGCTAGGCGAACAGATTACAGAAAAAGGTGTTGGAAATGGTATTTCCATTATCATCTTCGCTGGGATCGTTGCTGCATTACCAAATACAGTGAACCAAATTTATGCTCAACAGTTTGAAAATGCTGGTGATCAATTGTTCATCAACATTATTACGCTGGTGTTGATTGCTCTTGCTGCATTGGCAATTGTTGTCGGGGTTACTTACGTTCAACAAGCGAATCGTAAAATCCCTATTCAATATGCTAAAGGTACTGGGGCGCAACGTGGAGCTCAACAATCACACTTACCACTGAAAGTTAACTCTGCCGGAGTTATTCCAATTATCTTTGCAGTTGCATTCCTTGTAACGCCTAGAACAATTGCTACTTTCTTTGGAGATACAAGTGTAACAAGATTTATTGAAAAAACGTTTGATTACTCTCAACCTATTGGGATGATCATATATGTAGCGCTAATTGTCGCTTTCACATATTTCTATGCGTTTGTTCAAGTAAATCCTGAAAAGGTTGCTGATAATCTTAAGAAACAAGGTGCCTATATCCCTGGCATTCGCCCAGGAAAAAGCACGCAGGATTATCTAACAGCTGTTCTATACCGTTTAACATTTGTAGGTGCGATTTTCTTATCTGTGATTTCTGTTCTACCAATCTTGTTTATCAATATTGCGAATCTACCTTCATCTGCTCAAATTGGTGGCACTAGTTTACTAATCATAGTAAGTGTTGCTCTTGAAACGATGAAACAATTAGAATCACAACTTGTTAAACGCCACTACAAAGGTTTTATGAAATAAGGTTGGTTTTTTGGAACGGCCACGTTCCTAAAAACCTTCATACTAATAATGGAGGTGACTCCGTATGAATATTGTTTTAATGGGTTTGCCAGGTGCCGGAAAAGGTACGCAAGCAGATAAAATTGTTGAGAAATACGGTATCCCTCATATTTCTACAGGTGATATGTTCCGTGCCGCTATTCAAAACGGTACAGAATTAGGGTTGCAAGCAAAGTCATTCATGGATCAAGGAGCATTAGTTCCTGATGAAGTGACAATTGGCATTGTTCGAGAACGCCTAAGCGAAGCTGATTGTGACAAAGGATTTCTACTTGATGGATTCCCGCGTACAACAGCACAAGCTGAAGCTTTAGATCAAATATTAGCTGACCTAGGCAAAAAGGTTGAACACGTGATTAACATCGAAGTTGAACGAGATGATTTAGTCAAACGATTGACTGGCCGCCGTATCTGTAAAGTATGTGGATCCTCTTATCATCTTATTTTCAACCCTCCAAAAGAGGCGGGAATATGTGATAAAGACGGTGGAGAGCTTTACCAACGGGCAGATGATAATCCGGAAACGGTTAACAACCGCCTTGAAGTGAATATTAAGCAATCTCAACCGTTGCTTGACTTTTACCGAGAAAAACATATTTTAACTAACATTAATGGTCAGCAAGATATCAATGATGTATTTGCTGAGGTTGATGCTCTTTTAAAAGGTAACCGCAACTAATACCCGCCAGAGGGCGCAGATATCTGCAACCGCGGGAGTATGCGGTAGCATGACGGAATGATATTTTCGAGAGCTGCAAAAGCATATTGTACCCGGTCTATACGCCAATGAATAATAGAATAGATAAGTTGGGATTCTTTATTTAGGGTGGTATAATGGGTTTCGTGGAAAAGTATCTGTGTAAACGGGTATGCAGGATCTCATCTAAAGTAGCCGGGGAACGTGTGGGTATCAGGGCCATCCTGTGGCACATAGTCTTGGTTCGAGAAGCGAAGCCTGATGAGCGTCTTTCGAACATCTCTCATATAGTCTAAACATATGTTGAGCAAGCAGGCTACTGTTGCAACAAATTCTGCAGAATTTGATCATAGATCTGAATTGCATATATATATAGAAGGGAGACAGGGTCGATGGCGAAAGACGATGTAATTGAAATCGAAGGCACAGTTGTTGAAACTTTGCCAAACGCGATGTTTAAGGTAGAATTAGAAAATGGTCATACAGTGCTTGCCCATGTATCGGGTAAAATTCGTATGCACTTTATTCGAATCCTGCCTGGAGATAAAGTAACAATTGAACTATCTCCGTATGACTTAACTCGCGGTCGTATCACATACCGTTTTAAATAATCTTTTGCACTCCGGACCACTAAGGAGGTTAGGTTAGATGAAAGTGAGACCATCTGTGAAACCGATCTGCGAAAAATGTAAAGTTATTCGCCGACGCGGTAAAGTAATGGTAATTTGCGAAAATCCTAAGCATAAACAAAAACAAGGATAATTCCCAAGGAGGTGTACATCATACATGGCACGTATTGCTGGTGTTGATATTCCACGCGAAAAACGCGTTGTAATTTCATTAACATACATTTTTGGTATCGGAAACACTACTGCTAAGAAAGTTCTTGCAGATGCTGGTGTTTCAGAAGATGCTCGTGTTCGCGATTTAACTGAAGACGAATTAAACAAAATCCGTGAACAAATTGATAAATACAAAGTAGAAGGTGACTTACGTCGCGAAACTTCTCTTAACATTAAACGATTAATGGAAATCGGTTCTTACCGAGGTATCCGTCATCGTCGTGGCTTGCCTGTTCGAGGACAACATACTAAAAACAACGCTCGTACTCGTAAAGGTCCACGTAAAACTGTAGCTAACAAGAAAAAATAATAGGTAAAGGAGGTTTCTTCTTAACATGGCACGTAAACAACAAACTCGTAAACGTCGTGTGAAAAAGAATATCGAATCCGGTATCGCACACATCCGTTCTACATTTAATAATACAATTGTAACCATCACTGACATGCAAGGTAATGCTGTTTCTTGGTCTTCAGCTGGTGCACTAGGATTTAGAGGTTCACGTAAATCTACACCATTCGCTGCACAAATGGCTGCTGAAACTGCTGCTAAAACATCTATCGAACATGGTTTAAAAACTTTAGAAGTAACTGTTAAAGGTCCTGGTGCTGGTCGTGAAGCTGCTATCCGTGCACTACAAGCTGCTGGCTTAGATGTGACTGCAATTAAAGACGTAACTCCAGTTCCTCATAATGGTTGCCGCCCACCAAAACGTCGTCGTGTATAATAGTTGCAACTCACTAACGTATTGAGTACACTTTTTATACGCAATTAGAATATAATCATTTTGATTGGTTAGCATTCGATTTTATGATGGAAATAATACCATATATTCGATGTTTTGAAGGAGGGTAAATTGAATGATCGAAATTGAAAAACCAAAGATTGAAACCGTTGAGATCAGCAATGATTTAAAATACGGCAAATTTGTTGTAGAACCACTTGAACGTGGGTATGGAACTACTTTGGGTAATTCACTACGTCGTATCCTTCTGTCTTCTTTACCAGGAGCTGCTGTAACTTCAATCCAAATTGACGGCGTACTTCACGAATTCTCTACTATTGAGGGTGTTGTAGAAGATGTTGCATCAATTATTTTGAACATTAAAAAGCTAGCTTTGAAAATCTATTCCGATGAAGAAAAAGTTATCGAAATCGATTTTAAAGGTAACGGAGCAGTAACTGCTGCTGATATTACTCATGACAGTGATGTAGAAGTATTGAACCCAGATCTATACATTGCAACGGTTGCTACTAACGGCCATCTTCGTATGCGTATGTATGCGCAACGCGGACGTGGATATACTTCAGCTGATCAAAACAAACGTGAGGATCTTCCTATCGGCGTGATCCCGATCGACTCTATTTACACTCCAGTTTCACGCGTCAACTATACAGTTGAAAATACTCGTGTTGGACAATCATCTGATTACGACAAACTTTCACTTGATGTGTGGACAGATGGCAGCATCGGTCCAAAAGAGGCGATTTCGCTCGGAGCTAAAATTTTAACCGAGCATTTAAACATCTTCGTTGGTTTAACGGATGAAGCAAAAACTGCTGAAATCATGGTTGAAAAAGAAGAAGACCAAAAAGAAAAAGTTTTAGAGATGACGATTGAAGAACTTGATCTTTCTGTCCGTTCTTACAACTGCCTAAAACGTGCTGGCATTAATACTGTCTTAGAACTTGCTAACAAGTCTGAAGACGATATGATGAAAGTTCGTAACTTAGGACGTAAATCATTAGAAGAAGTTAAATACAAGTTAGAAGAGCTTGGTTTAGGATTACGAGAAGAAGACTAAGCGTATATAAAATAACTTAGATCAGTAAGTGTATAAAGGAGGGAAATATCCATGGGTTACAGAAAACTTGGACGTACAAGTTCTCAACGTAAAGCGATGCTGCGTGATTTAGCAACTGACTTAATCATCAATGAACGCATTGAAACTACAGAAACTCGTGCGAAAGAATTACGATCAGTAGTTGAAAAAATGATTACTTTAGGTAAACGCGGTGATTTGCATGCACGCCGTCAAGCTGCAGCATTTATCCGTCGTGAAGTAGCTACTTCAACAGATGCTGAAGGTAATGAATCAACAGTTTTTGCACTTCAAAAATTGTTTGATGATGTAGCACCTCGCTACGCTGACCGTCAAGGCGGTTATACTCGTATTATGAAAGTTGGACCACGCCGCGGTGATGGTGCACCAGTCGTTGTAATTGAATTAGTTTAAGTATAACGATTAATTGAGGGTGTAATTGTTCATCATATTTTGAACTGACTTACACCCTCTTTTTTCCAAATAGAAGATTTATACGACAAATTTAAAAGCTGAGTGTTATGATGAGCGGCACCTTATGCTGTCTCGTTTAGCTCTACGTACCCCGTTCCCGTTAAAGGCCTGAGCAACCTTTTTACGCGAGATCTCAAAGCGCATTTCTCTGAATGGGGTGCGCGCTTTTTTATTTATAATAGCTGGATATCTGAATCGACTTTTGCCTTAATGGACAAAGTCGTATTTTTTTACACTTTAAAATGTTTGACTAGCATTCATACATAAAACAATGTAAGTTAAGAATGAGTTGAGCAGAGCCAAGAACAGTTTAGCGAGAGGAGTATAAGCACATGCGAGAAATACTAACATTGAACAACGTTACGTTTACATATGCCCCTGAAGACAGTTCAATTAAGAATGCGATTGAAGATGTCTCATTTAGTGTTCAAGAGGGTGAGTGGATTGCCATTGTAGGACACAATGGATCAGGTAAGTCTACGATTGCCCGTCTTATTAACGGATTAATTTTTCCTCAAAATGGAACGGTAGAAGTAATTGGAGAACCACTAAACGAGGATAACTTGTGGAATAGCCGCTCTCAAATTGGAATGGTATTTCAAAATCCAGATAACCAATTTGTCGGTGCAACAGTTCAAGATGATGTAGCGTTTGCATTAGAGAATAATGGTGTGCCACATGAAGAAATGGTGAAGCGTGTTAGGGAAGCCTTAAAGCAGGTGAATATGGATGGCTTTTTGAATCATGAACCAAGTCATCTATCTGGAGGCCAAAAACAGCGTGTCGCTATTGCGGGCGCTCTCGCATTGCAACCAAGAATGCTTATTTTGGATGAAGCCACGTCTATGCTTGACCCTAAAGGAAGACAAGAGGTGCTATCTATTGTACGAGAACTACGCGAAAAAACAGGGTTAACAGTTTTGTCTATTACGCACGATTTAGAAGAAGCCATGATGGCAGACCGCTTATTATTTATGAATGGCGGAAAGAAATTTGCAGAAGGAACGCCGTCTGAGATTTTTGCAATGGGTGATCAATTAGTGGAATTGGGGCTTGATTTGCCTTTTGCTTTAAAGCTGGGTAAGCTTTTGCAAAAAAACGGTGTTAACCTTAGCGGCGAGCCTATGACAGAAGAAGAGTTGGTGAATGATTTATGGATATCAAACTTCAAAAATTAAGCTTTGCCTATGCCCCTGGCACACCGTTTGAAAAAAGGGCTTTATTTGATGTGGATTTAGCCATAGCTTCTGGTAGCTATCAAGCGATTATTGGACATACTGGTTCTGGTAAATCGACAATTCTTCAACATCTCAACGCTTTATTAAAGCCTATGGCGGGTTCTATACAGATTGGTGATAAAGTAATTACGGCAGGCAAAAAAGAAAAAGATTTGCGGCCGATTCGCCAAAAGGTAGGGATTGTTTTTCAGTTTCCAGAACATCAATTATTTGAGGAGACGGTGCTAAAGGATATTATCTTTGGGCCGATGAATTTTGGTGTTCCTGAAGAAGAAGCTATGGAAAAGGCTCGTGACTTGGTCAAGTTGGTTGGTTTGCCAGAAGCAGTGCTAGAAAAGTCGCCATTTGATTTATCTGGTGGACAAATGCGCCGTGTGGCAATTGCGGGCGTGTTAGCAATGGAGCCTGATGTCATTGTCTTGGACGAACCGACGGCTGGGCTTGATCCTAGAGGGCGTAAAGAAATTATGGACTTATTTTATCAACTACACCAAAAACGCAATTTAACCACCATTCTTGTAACACACAGTATGGAAGATGCCGCTCGCTATGCGGATCAAATTGCTATTATGCATGAAGGGCGATGCGTTTTAACAGGGACGCCAAGAGAAATCTTTAGTGATATCGAAACACTGTCAAATTACCGTCTCGAAGTTCCGCAGATTATTCACTTTCAGAAGCAGCTAGAACAAAAAGCTGGCTTCTCGTTTCCAAAACTATGCCTTACAGAAGAAGAGTTTGCATCAATGATTTCTGAATGGCTTCAAGAAAGGCGGAATCAATTATGATGGATAAGCTTATATTTGGCCGTTTCATCCCGGGTGACTCTTTTGTCCATAGGTTGGATCCGCGAGCAAAGCTTATTTTTGTATTTGCCTTTATCTTTATTGTTTTTATCGCGAATAACACAGCTACGTATGCTGCGTTGCTCATCTTTACAATACTTATTATTCTGTTGTCTAGAATTAAGCTTTATTTTTTGATTAATGGTTTGAAGCCCATTTTGATTTTAATGGCGTTCACTTTCTTCTTGCATATTTTCTTCACCAAAGAAGGGGATATACTTTATCATTGGAAGTTTATTACGATTTATGAAGAAGGCCTTCGCCAAGGGATCTTCATATCCGTCCGTTTTTTAGTACTTGTTTTTGTTACGACGGTTTTAACACTGACGACTTCACCTATATCCATTACGGATGGTATGGAAGTGTTATTAAATCCATTGAAAAAATTAAAGCTGCCGATTCATGAATTGGCATTGATGATGTCCATTTCTCTACGCTTCATACCTACTTTAATGGACGAGACAGATAAGATTATGAAAGCACAAACAGCAAGAGGTTCAGACCTTACGTCAGGACCAATTAAAGAGCGTATAAAGGCTGTTGTCCCATTATTAGTGCCATTGTTCGTCAGCGCCTTTAAACGTGCTGAGGACCTTGCTACGGCTATGGAAGTACGCGGTTATCGCGGCGGAGAGGGAAGAACGCGTTACCGCCAGTTGAAATGGCATGTTAGAGATACAATTGCCGTGCTATCAATTGTTGTAATGGGTGCTGTGCTGATTTATTTGAGAAAATACAGTTAAAGATATAGGAGAATGGACAAATGGAAAAACGGTTGAAAGCGACCATTGCCTATGACGGTACAAACTTTTCTGGTTATCAAGTGCAGCCCAATCAGCGCACAGTACAAGAAGAGCTAGAAAAAGTCTTAACAAAGATGCATAAAGGAACCAAAGTAAATGTTACGGCAAGTGGCAGAACAGATGCCAAGGTACATGCGACAGGGCAAGTGATTCACTTCGATACATCATTGGATATTCCACTTGAAAGTTATAGAAAAGCACTAAATGTCCAATTGCCGACAGATGTTCGTATAAAAGTGATGGAAGAAGTACCTGAGGATTTTCATGCACGCTATAAGGTGGTGAGTAAGAGATATCGCTACATATGGTCCTGTGAAGCCATACAAAGCCCTTTTAGGCGATTTTACGTCACGCCTACTAATGGAATAAGGCCTGATATTAAAAAGATGATAGAAGCAGCTCAGCACATTATTGGCACTTATGACTTTTCTTGCTTTTGTGCAGCAAATACGAGTGTAAAAGATAAAGTGCGTACAGTTACTCTATTAGAATTTGAATGGCATCAGGATGAGTTGCACATGGTAATTGAAGGGAATGGCTTTTTGTACAATATGGTACGAATTATAGCAGGTACTTTATGGGAAGTTGGGACCGGAAAAAGAAAACCAGAACAATTGACTGAGATCATCGCTTCCATGAATAGAGGGAATGCCGGCAAAACAGCGCCAGCACAAGGTTTGTACCTTGAAAAAGTGAGCTATTAAAGCGAAAGCAACATGACCAGGTGTTTTTCTTGAAATGCTTGACTTATAATTCTATTTGGGTTAAGATGACATATGGTATTTTCATTACCCCACAAGATAAGCCCCGAATCTTAGCTTTTGAGGATAAAGAAAACAATTGGAACAGACAATAGAACAATCATTTGAATTGTAGGAGGATACTAAAATGCGTACAACATTCATGGCTAAAGGTCACGAAGTAGAACGTAAATGGTTAGTAGTAGACGCTGAAGGCCAAACTCTTGGTCGCTTAGCTTCTGAAGTAGCTGCTATTTTACGTGGTAAACATAAAGCAATCTATACACCAAACGTTGATACAGGTGATCACGTGATCATCATCAATGCAGACAAAATCGAATTAACTGGTAACAAATTAAGAGACAAAATTTACTACCGTCACACTCAATTTGCTGGTGGTTTGAAACAACGTACTGCTGGTGAAATGAAAGAAAAATACCCAACTCAAATGCTTGAGTTAGCAATTAAAGGCATGCTTCCTAAAAACACTTTAGGTCGTCAAATGTTCGGCAAATTGCACGTATACACAGGTTCTGAACACCCACACGCTGCACAAAAACCAGAAGCTTACGAGCTTCGCGGATAATAATTAGAGGAGGATACAACCTTGGCACAAGTTCAATATATCGGCACAGGCCGTCGTAAAAGCTCAATTGCCCGCGTACGTTTAGTACCAGGCGAAGGCAAAATCGTTATCAACAACCGTGACGTTGAAAACTACGTCCCATTCGCATCACTACGCGAAGTAATTAAACAACCATTAGTAGCAACTGAAACACTAGGTAGCTACGATATTCACGTAAACGTAAACGGCGGTGGTTTCACTGGCCAAGCTGGAGCAATCCGCCACGGTATTGCTCGTGCGTTGCTAACAGTTGACCCTGATTTCCGTCCAGCACTTAAATCAGCAGGTTTACTAACTCGTGACCCACGTATGAAAGAACGTAAAAAATACGGTCTTAAAGGCGCTCGTCGCGCACCTCAATTCTCAAAACGTTAATTTTGGCGTTTCAAGACTCTCAGTCATTTGGCTGGGGGTCTTTTTTATTGTTGAAACTTTTCAGCAGTACTAACAAACTATGTAATGGACTTCCGATATAATGAATTATACTTGTAGGAGCAGAAGGCAGTTTCTATGTAATGGCTAACGAGTATATATCTAAACTCGTCTCAGAAAAAAATTTATAACGAGGCTGCTTGAAAGGGAACATATAGATATATAATTTTAGATAGGAGATTACAAGGAGAAGAGCCCGCTTTTAAAGCGAGCTCTGTTCATTATAGGGGTATACACAACTTAGGCTTCTTGTAACTTATTAATAACTTCTTCTGAATATGAATCAGTAAACCGAATAATCCCGTGGTCCTGTATAATCCGTCCTTCTTTTTTGCGGACATCCAGCCAATCTGTAATGAAAGAGGGAGCATATCCGCCTTGACCGAATTCTCCGCCAAATGCAATTATTTTGGGGTAGGCCGCCACATATTGATCACGACTGGTGTCTAGATAGGACTTCGTATACAACCAGAATTGGACATCATACATGAGATACGATAATTCATCAGCTTGAAAAGAAAAATTGCCTTTCTCTTCACAAATCTGTGTACAGATAGTCCGGACTTTCTGTTCAACTTGGTCCACTTCGGTTACCCTTGAGCACAGTTCCTCCAGCAGAGGAGAAAATTTACCATGGGCTACTTTATCTAGAGCTTCTTCTTTGTCTTCCTCAGAAGTATCATATTCTTCATCGTTCACTAGGCCTTTGATAAATTCTTCAAAATTATCGGCAAGGAAGGTAATTTCATAATCGTCTTCTTGATCGACATGAACAACTTCTGGTTCACCATCTATACCGCAAGCTCGATAGTCTAACATAACAACATCATGTCCGGCTGAAGGACAATCACAAATTACAACACCAATGTCAGGGTATCCCCATTCATCAATCATAAATTGGCTACCTAAGTCTCCACACAAAGAATAGCTTTTCTTACGGCCAATTCCCATGATTCCTGTAATGGCAATATGATCCTCTGCCCAGGAAGTGGGATCCTTTGTTGGGAAGTTGGTGTTGTTCGGCACACCGCCATTCCGTTGCTTCATCAAATCAATATAAGAAGAAGGAAGCTTGTATCCAAGCTCTTTCTCTATCGAATCAATTAGTTCATCTGTCGGTAGCTCAGATTGATAAGACTCTCTCGCATACTCGCTGTCCTCCCAGAAATCAGCTAAAAACATATCCGAAAAAAGAACTTTCCCATTGACCGATTCGCCACGTGCCATGGAAGCTCCCTTTTTGGAAAGGCGAAGTTTTTCTCTTTTCTGCTTCTCCGCTTTTTGGCTGCTCCGTGTTAAAAAATACTCTGTATATTGATCTCCAGGGTCTAGTTGATCAGCTCTGCTGAAGGCTTGAGCCGATTCCTCATAACGCTTTAAATAATATAAAGCAAACCCTACCCGATAATGCCAGAGAGAATCCTGTTTGCCAGCCTCAGAAATTTTATCAAAGTGATAGAGCGCTTCTTCGTAAAGCCCCATATTGGTATAGGCTCTGGCCAAAAGGCTGATTGAGTCATAGTCCTGTTCTTCCTCAGAAATTGTTAAAAGGAAATCGATAATTCGTTGATGTTCATCTGATTCATGCCATTCGTTTAATTGATCAATTAAATTTTGTTTCATTTCTACCTCCCAATAATTTATAAAATAATTTCATATGTATCTGGTTATATAACATCGTAAATGATAGAAAATGCTGCAGCTGAACATTTCCACTTATACTTAAACCTAAGGACAAAATTAAAAGTACAAAAAAGAATGGTTACACGATTACATATCTCATTCAATATTTGTTCCTAAAGCGCCTTCTTAAAATTTTTAAAACTGGCAAACAAAGTATATATCCGATAAGAAAACTCACATTATATAAAAATATATCGGCTAAGTCGAAAATACCGACTTTTAATTGAGCTTGTAAATATTCGATTAAAATTGCAAACACTTCAAAAGCAATTAATCTCTTCATAAACGTTTTTAATATGTTTGTGTATGCTAATAAAAAGTACATTGGTAAAAAAATCAAGAGATTAATAACCATAACAATCAGTGAAAAATTATCACTTTGAATGTCAGAAATAAATCCAAATGGATTCCAGGCATATAATGCAATTTTCGCGGAATATTGCTGATCAGGGCGAAGTAAGCCCAATACTAAAACCAGTAAATAGAGTGCCAGGAGTATGTATCTATCAGTTTTAGTGTCCAGATTAAATATGATGCTCAATAATACATAGACAGTGAAAGTTATTATAAAAATTGCTAAGATGTTCTTTTCAGTATTCTCCATGTTAGCAAAAAACATAGGCAAGATATTCATGAAGAATCCTATATAGCAAGACACCTGCTATAACGCTAATTGAAAATAACAAAACCTTCATCATCTTTTTTGATGTTAATGACTCAATCACAATCGCTCTCTTTCTTTTAAATTTTTTAACTAAGAAGACTCAAACTCTATTAAATGCCTTTCTTAGGACAACAACTCCACCCTATCATGAATAAAAAAAGTTTTCAAAATATTTATCAAAAGTATATTTAGTTTTACATTTGTAACCTCCTCTGAATCGTCATTTATGTGAAAGGAGCATTCGTTTTAAATAAAGAGGTTGCAAAGAAGCTTGCTCAATTAATTACAGTGGAATTATTGCCAGAACGGAGGGCAGAAAATTTTGCTTTTGCATTCTTTTTTTGTTTTATTTAGTAATCCAGACACTATAGAAATACTGCATAAAGAACAGAAGAGATTACTATTTCTATAAAGGCGGCTATAATGTTTGAACAATTTAACCATATTTTACAATAATGCTGATTTACCATTATAATTTATACATATTATTGGAACTTATGTAAAGGGATGATTGCTTTTCCAATCGAGAAAAAGATAATAATAGATACATTTTAAAATGGAGGGAAAATAATGACGAAAGAAGTTAACACCACTGGATGGGATGCAATTGATGAAGCAGTAACGAAGTTATATGGGGAACAGGAGCCAAAGCATTATGGTACGGTGCTTCCTTATATGCTTGGCGGACAAGATCCATTAGATGGACTTAGTGCTTACAAAGCAGAAATACCTTCTCCTCATTGGCATATTGTAACTTTTGGTTTCTCTGAGCTTTATGAGAAGGAATCAAAGAATACTGATTTTAGCGGCTACGGGTTTGAGCTTTCTTTCCGGGTTGCCCGCAGTAAGGATGAGGAGGAGCCTCCTGCATGGGCATTAAATCTGCTTCAAAACATGGGGCGATATGTATTTAACAGTAACAATATTTTTGTCGCAGGGGATTATTTAGATGCGAATGGCCCAATCTGCTTGGGAGCAGATACAGAGCTAACTGCTCTTGCCTTTATCTCTGATCCAGAATTGGGTACATTGCATACGTCTAACGGACGCGTTGAGTTTCTTCAAATGGTTGGGATTACTGAGGATGAGCTGGAGGCCATGAAAATATGGAACACAAGAGGTTTACTTGAAGCTGGAGAAGCTGAGATTCCCGGGTATATTACAGACTTATCCCGAAATTCTATGCTGCGAATCCCTGCTGTTCAGGAAAGTGTTCAAAAAGGTATCGAACGTGACGGCTCGAGTACTGGTTTATTATTTGTGGATCAATTGGACTGGAAATCTGGTAAGAATGGTTTGTTCAAAAAGAAGCCATCTGTGCTCACACTAGGAGCAAAACAAGCAGAAACAGTTGGGAAACTACTACGAGGCCGACTGCTTAAGGGGAAAAATTTAACTTTAACAAATAATGAGATTAGCGTAATATTAGAACCCGCTTCAATGACTGAAATTGAAGTAGATGAGCATTTGGTCCATTTAAAACTTGATGAATCGGTCGTCAACGAGCTCATGAGTAAACTTCAACCAGAAGAAGGAGAAATTCGTTTGTTATCTAATAAAGGCTTCGTGATCCAAGTCGTTAAAACGTACATTAAAGATCAAGATGGGAATGTTATTTCTACCATCGGATAACAGGATCTTTGTGTGAGTCAATGTGTTCAAACCCTCTCTCGAAATACCGAGAAAGGGTTTTTTGATTATTTATGAGTAAATTTGAATGAACCAAGAATTAATGGCCGAGTAACATATGGATAAATAATTAAGAAACCCAACTAACTTCCACAAGAAAGTAGCTGGGTTAATAAAATCTATAATAAACATGGTTAAGTTTAGCCATGATAACAATATAAACTGAAATATCTCAGTCCTATTTTGTTTATTATTTTAAAGCGTTTACTACAACTTTCGCAGCTTTTGCAATAAGAGCATCATCATAGGTTGCGTCTTTCGTATTGCGAGAAGAAAGGATAGCGATTACTATTGGTTTTCTATCGGGTGGCCAAACAACTGCAATGTCATTACGTGTTCCGTAGCCCCCTGCTCCACTTTTATCAGCAACAACCCAATCCTTAGGTACACCTGCACGTATTAATGTGTCCCCTGTAGCGTTCCCAACTAGCAAATCGGTTAGGAGAGCCTTCTTTTTTGTAGGAAGTACGTCACCAATCACGAATTTTTGAAGATTTGAGGCAAGTGCTCTCGGTGTACTTGTATCACGAAGGTCTCCGGGAGTGGTAAGGTTTAGTTCAGGTTCCAAACGATTAGACTGTGTTACCTTATCTCCCATCATCCTTAAGGCTTTTTCAAATCCAGTAGGACCTCCTAATTCATTGAAAAGTAGGTTTCCTGCTGTATTGTCACTATACCGAATAGCAGCAGTCGCAATATCCTTCACTGTCATTCCTTTATCTACGTATTTCTCAGTGATAGGTGAATAGGTAACCAAATCATCCTTAGTGTAAGTGATAATCTTATCAAGATCCTTCATGGATTTTTGCTTAAGCATGGCACCTGCGGCAAGTGCTTTGTAAGTAGAAGCAAAAGCAAATCGTTCATCTGATTGATAGCTGACGCTCTTTTTTGTTTTCGTATCAATCGCATAAACACCAAGACGGGCATCGAACTCACTCTCCAGCTGTTTGAAAGCTTCTTCAGTATGCGTGTCTTTTTCCTTAGTTGTTTTATGCTCGGGTGAAGCAGCAGAAGAATTAGTTGCATTTGTGCAACCAGCCAGCATGATTAAACCTAGCAAAGATAAAAGGAGGGTTTTATTTAGTCTACATAATGTATTCGTTAATTTCTTCAAGTTATAACCTCATTTCTATTTCATCATTATTGTCTTAAATAGATTAAATCGTCTCCACCTTTCACACCAAATGTATTACACGTGTAATACAATACTACAATTGTAATCCATATTGGTCAACCTTTTTTAACAAGGGGGACAACATAATGCATCAGTAGAGAGGGTGTTTGATAAACCATAACCGTCATGATAATATTTGAATATTACAGTTGTAGTTTTAAGGAGATTTTATTTAACTTCTTCGAATGAACAAAAGATAGACGTATTTTGTTTTAATTGGATATGGAGGTGAAAACATTGCTTTTTACATACTTCATCATTTGTTTTATAGTTTCTTCTTTAACGGTTATAGGAATTATGCTGGGAAGGAAAATTTTCCGAAAGCAGTTATCTGTAAAAGGGAAATATCATATGTGGTTTTTATTGATGGTGGCCTTAATTCTGCCATTTATTCCGTTTCAGTTACTGCCTATTAAATATCCTTCTATCGATTTGGGTGTCAACCAACATAATGAACGAAATCCAGTGTTGGCGAGTACAGAAGATGTTCAACATTCGAATTGGATACAGGGTTATTCCTTATCTATTCATCGCATTAATATAGAATTTCTGGGTACGGTATTAACTTATATATGGATCGCAGGAATGCTAGTTATGTTATGGCTAGCAATAATTGCTTGGCTTGATATAAAGAAAATTAAACGAACAACATCCCCCTTAGTAAATAAAGATATACTGTTTTTATTTGAACAGTGCAAAAAGCAATTAGGTATATCGGGACAGATAGCAGTAGGGGAGTCAAAGCTTGTCAATTCTCCGATGATAATCGGTCTTCTAAGAAATTATGTTGTATTGCCTTCTAATTTTGATCAATGGCTGTCAAAAGATGAAATCAAATATATTTTTCTACATGAACTTAATCACTATAAATATAAAGATACAGTTGTAAATTACCTTATCCTCTTTTTCCAAATTATTTACTGGTTCAATCCACTAGTTTGGATAGCTTTCCGCAAGATGCGCTTGGATCGGGAAATCACCTGCGATTATGCAGTTTTAGCTTCCTTAGATGAGAATTACCACAAAGAATATGGGCTGACGATTATCCATTTTATAGAGAAAGTCTCGCAGCAGAAAAACCTAATTTTAGCCAATCAATTTAATGGCTTCAAAGAGCAAATGAAAAGCCGTATAGAGCATATTGCTTGTTATACAAAGGAAACAAAGCTTTTGAAACTGAAGAGTATAGTGGTTTTTATGATGTTAGGCATATTGGTGGGGAGTCAGGTTCCATTCATTTCAGCTATGGCTCAGAACCAGAATCGTTATGAGTTTATGAGTGAAAAGACTAGTTATTTGGATCTGAGTAATCTTTTCAAGGGGTATGATGGAAGCTTTGTCTTATACGATAACCAGGCTGATCAATATAAAATATATAATAAAGATAAAAGTACACTTCGAGTTTCTCCAGATTCTACTTACAAGATTTATAGTGCATTAATCGGATTGGAGTCCGGTATTATTTCAGGTGAAAATTCTAGCCTAAAATGGAATGGGACCAAGTATCCTTTTGATTCTTGGAATTCAAAACAAAATTTGTCGACTGCGATGGAAAATTCAGTGAGCTGGTATTTTCAAGAGTTAGATAGGCGAAATCAGACTGCAATCATTGAATCCTATTTAAAACGAATGAAATATGGCAATTCCGATATGTCGGGCGGGGTCAGTCAATATTGGCTAGAATCATCTTTAAAAATATCGCCAGTTGAACAAGTACAGTTATTAAAAAATTTCTATACTAATCGGCTAGGGTTTAAGGATAAAAACGTCCAAGCGGTTAAAAAGGCAATCAAACTCGAGCAAAAAAATGGGGTACTGCTTTCTGGGAAAACGGGTACAGGCGTTGTCAATAACAAAGAAGTGAATGGTTGGTTCATTGGATATATTGAGAAGAGGAAGAATACGTATTTCTTTGCAACCAATATTAAGCGAAAAGAAAAGGCATCGGGTAAAAAGGCGGCAGAAATAACTTTGTCCATTTTAAAGGACATGGGAATATATTAATTATTGATCTACTAAAGGAGGTTGTATGATGTCTAAAAATATTCCCAATATATCAGAGTCTGAATGGGAAGTGATGACGGTGCTTTGGAAAGAGGCGCCGCTTACTGCAAATGATGTAATCTCCGCCCTACAGAAACGAACTGATTGGAAATCAAAAACAATACGCACGCTCTTAGATCGTCTTGTCAAAAAAGAAGTCGTGGGAGTAAATAAAGAACAAAGGGTGTATACCTTTTTTCCGCTGTATGAGCAGGATGAATGTCAGCGTGCAGAGGCGGAATCGTTTATTAAACGTATTTATGGCGGCACACTGAAGTCTATGTTAGTACAGTTTATCCAGGAGGATAACTTATCCGAAGAGGATATACAGGAATTAAGATCCATTCTAGATCCGAAGCCAAAAAAACAAAAACAGTAAGAATGCCCATATATCAGGGTATTCTTTTTTATTTTGTATCAATTGGTACTCTATTTGATCTGAGAGTAATTGAACACAAAAGGACAATACAACATACACTACTTTAGAGTTTTATTTAAGGTGGTGATTTTTAAAATGAATAATCCATTCCAATTTCCAAGTTTCCCAGGGTCATCAGGAATGCCAGGTTTCCCAGGGTCTTCATTTCCAGGAATACCGGGGATACCAAGCTCTCCAGGACCATCATTTCCAGGAACGCCAGGCACTTCACAGGCACCAACTGCTCCGCCCCCATCATTTACTCCGCAACGATCAACAACTGTTTCACCATTAGCAGTAGATCCAGGAGCAATTAGAATGTGTCTGTTCCGTAATACGTACGTATGGCTAAACAATGGTGAAGCATTTTGGTACTATCCTGTTTTCGTAGGTTCAAGATCCGTTTCAGGTTTCAGATGGACTGGTTGGACCTGGGTGATTTTTGGTATTGATACAAGGAGAATTAGCTCGTTTACATGTTTTTAAAAACAATGTTGCCAAGGGCCTTGGATGAATAAGCCATCGTATCGTTATCTTGTTTGATGTACAATATTGAACATCCATATTTATCATAAAAACCTCTTTCTGATATAGCATCGGAAAGAGGTTTGGTATATAAGTTGTTATCAATTAATGTTAGAAAAAAGCCAGCTCTCCTTAATTAGGAAAACTGACTATTTTCATCTGTTATAGCTGTCCTTGTTGAATTCGATTAATTAGTTCCTCAAGCCAGAAAATCGTGTGTTCGGTTTTGGTCGATACATAACCTGTCATGTAGTTTACAAACTTCTCACTATCTTCATCTAGCTCAATCTGGTCTTTGAACCCAATTACGTGCGCCCATTGGCTTTCAATGTTTCGAGCTTTCTTTTCTAATATCTCTATTACTTTTTCTCGGTTCACATATTTAATATTTGCTATGCCCACGACCATATCTGTAATTTCTTTGGCATTCTCAAATAACTTGTATATGAGTTTGGGCAGCTCTTCGCGACCTTTTTCGGTAATCGCAAATACTTGCTTATCTGGTCGATTTTCTTCTTTTTTAATCTCAATAATTTCAATCAACCCTTTTTTAGCTAGGGAGTCAAAATTATAATATAGCTTACTTTCTGTTAATCCAGCTATTTGATCTAATGGAATCGGATCGGATAGGTGTTTTTTTAATTTATAAGGGTAGTTGGCACCCTCCATCAGTTTGCTCAATATAAAGATTTGAATAGACATACTAACACTCCTTCAAGAAGCATGTTAACTCTATTGTAACAAAAACTAGATAGTTGCTTCAGTCGAATTCTTTAATTTGTCTTCTTCAGTTGAAGATTCCTCTACTGGGATAGGTTTGTGAATAAATGCCACAATCCCAATGTTAATCAACATAGCAGCTGCACCTACTGCAACCATTGACCAAATATATGGACTTGCACTGATGCTTCCGTATAAGTCAGCAAAGTATCCTTGTACAGAGTAATACATTGGTGAAATATAGCTCATCCATTTATACGGCAAGTACATCATATCCCGGGAAATAGTCGCGCCGTTTGCTAGTGTTTGAATGAGTAAAATTGGTAAGTTGAAAATCATCCCTACTTCACCAACTAAAAAGATTAAAATGGCTGTGAAGTTGAAGCAGACCATATAATTAAGAATTTGGTGTCCTAATACGCTGAAGAATAGACTGCCGCTTGGTTTATTAATTAAATATGCAATCCCTGTACCGGCTAGTGATGATATTACTGCCACTAACAATGCTGTTAATTGTACATAGCAGAATAAGCGAGTTTTACTTGCTTTTCCACGACTGCTCTTGAATACGCCTACTAATTGCATGGCACCAATCATCGCACCTGTATAACCAGCCATCGTTAAGAACATTGGCAACATGTTATTATTCATACCATCTGGCATCTCGTTAATTTTTACGACGTTTCCTACATACGACGTTTCAATCTTTTTGGCTAATTCAGCCGCTTGTTCTTTTGGTACATTCACGTTCATTAGAATGCCTTCTGCTGTCTGTTGAGAAAATTGAGTGCTAAATTGGTTATTGATTGCCGTAATGACAGAATTGATAGAAGAGGAAACGGTTGTAGCTCCGGCTTCATTGATTGTAAAGTCGATGCTTGAAGATGTTTCACCTTTTTGCATATTCTTAGAGAATGTTTTTGGAATGTGTACAACTAACGCTAAATCATTATGTTCTAAGTCCTTTAAGGCTTTTTTATTTGTTAAATCCATTTCAATTTTTTTAAACGGTAGCTTCTCTTGTAACTGATCGGCAATCTTTGCACCGTATTCACCAGTATCATCATTAACTATGGCTATTGGTAATTTATCTATATTTCCTGGGATTGCTGAATAGCCAGGCAAGAAGATCCCTAACATGGCAACCGCATAAAATATGCCCATGAATATGGCTCCGATTGCCCCTTTTGTTTTTAAGAATTGAGTAAACTTCATTTGTTGAATCCTTCCTTTTGTTAAGTTCATTTATGCTTTATTTAAAATACTTTAATCAAAGTACTTTTTAAAAAGTATGTTAGTAGTTTATTTTAATTTAATCAGAAAGTCAATTGAAAAACGTGTTATTATCGTGAACCATTTGATAGAAGAACCAATTATAAAACCCCCTATCCATCGTCGAAAGTAACGGTAGGGGGAGCAGACTTATAAATCTTCTATCCATATTAGAAAAAGAATATGTTAATATGGTATACAAATTAGCATTTGTGTTGATACTAATGATTGAAGTATCTGAAACAAGTTGATATATTTGTTTATATATATAATCAGTGAAGTGATCAAGTAAATAAGAATTGTGAACCAGAAAGTATAGCCTAGGCTGGAAGCTATATCACCTCTTCTTATTGAACCCTGCCACGGAGATGTTAGTGAAAAGCTAACCGAGTCGTTTCGTTATAAACGTTTAGAGGGCATAAAGTTTATTTACGCCGAACTAAGGTGGTACCACGTCTACTAGCATAAAGACGTCCTTATTTGGACGCTTTATGCTTTTTTTATTTTTTCTAAGGAGGAAAAGAAAATGTCTCAAATGACAAACAATTTTTCAAAATGGTATATTGATACAATTCAAAAAGCAGATTTGATTGATTACACTCCAGTACGTGGATGTATTGCATTCAAACCTGACAGCTATGAGATATGGGAACATATCCAAGCGGAGATGGATAAACGATTTAAAGAAACGGGGCACCGCAATGCATACTTCCCAATGTTAATTCCTGAATCTTTTTTCCAAAAAGAAAAGGATCATATTGAGGGATTTTCACCAGAGCTTCCTTGGGTGACAGAAGCAGCAGGAGAAGAATTAGAAGAGCGTTTGGCGTTACGTCCAACTTCTGAAACGATGATTGGCCATCTATATTCAAACTGGATTAAAAGCTACAGAGACCTTCCAGTTTTAATTAACCAATGGGCAAATGTATTCCGTTGGGAAAAGAAAACTCTTCCATTCATTCGTACATCCGAGTTCCTGTGGCAAGAAGGTCATACTGCACATGTAGATGAAGAAGAAGCACGCAAAGAAACGATGCAAATGCTATCTATATATAAAGAGGTAGTTGAAGGACTTCTTGCTATCCCTGTTTATGATGGGCAAAAGACACCATCAGAACGTTTTGCCGGTGCGGTTGATACTTTCTCTATTGAAGCGATGATGAAGGATGGAAAAGCTGTACAAGCGGGGACTTCTCATTATTTAGGTACAAAATTTGCGGAAGCATTTGATATCAAATACTTGAATAAAGAAAACAAGCATACTTACGTGCATACAACTTCTTGGGGAACATCTACACGCTTGATTGGTTCTGTTATTATGGTTCACGGTGACGAAAAAGGCCTTGTCTTGCCACCAAAGATAGCACCTACACAAGTGGTACTTATTCCGGTCGGTCCATGGAAAAAGAATCCTGCCATTGTTGAGAAACTCGATGAAATTTTCGCGGCATTGAAAGCGAAAGGTATTCGTGTTAGTCTGGATGATTCAGATCAATCGCCCGGCTATAAATTTAATGAATGGGAGCTGAAAGGTGTTCCTGTCCGTATTGAACTTGGTCCTCGTGATTTAGAAAATCAGCAAGCTTTAATGAAAGCACGCGATGAGGATGAAAAAGTTTCAGTATCTTTAGATGCAGTCATTGAACATGTAGAAAAAGAACTTGAAATGATGCAAACACGCCTTTTGGAAAAAGCAAAAGCTTTCCGAACAGAGAATTCACACACGCATATTGAAACATTGGATGAGTTAACAACCCATTTAGAAAAGTCTAAAGAACAAGAAACCATTCCTGGTTGGGTTTTAGCTGGCTGGTGTGGAGATGACGCGTGTGAAGAAACGATAAAAGAAAAAACAAAATTCACTACGCGAAACATACCATTCAATCCGCCAACAACAAAGCATACATGCTTGAATTGTGGAAAAGAAGCAAAACATACAGTGTGGTTTGCCCGCGCTTATTAATACAAATAAACAAAGCCCCTTTCTCATACAACAGAGAAGGGGTTTTTGTTTTGCTTATGCACCGACATATCGGGACAGTCTTCCGCATATGGTATGGTAAAAAGGTGGTGTCTGTGATTGAAACGTTGGATGATATGGAGTGTTGTTTTAGTAGCTTGTATTTTCATAGTTGTGTATGAAACCAAAGCATCTAATCGCGGATTCTTTATTTCCGAGACCTTGGGTGGCGTCAAGATAGCATTGGATGCGGGACATGGGGGGATTGATGGAGGGGCGTCTACAGATAAGTTGATTGAAAAAAATGTAACGTTGGCTATTACGAAAGAAGTGGAAAAGCTTTTAAAGAAAAAAGGCGCAACGGTATATATGACAAGATCAAAGAATGATGATGTGATCGCCGAGCATACACCTAAAGCTGAATTTAACACATTGAGAGAACGCAAAAAGCAAGACATATTTTTAAGAGAAAAATTAGTAAACAAGGAAAAACCGGATTTATTCCTAAGCATACATGCAAATGCTATTCCTGAAACAAAGTGGCGTGGAGCTCAAGTATTTTACCATGCGAATGGGCATCCAGCAGGAGAATTGTTAGCTAATTCTATCCAAGACTCCATCAAGGAGAACCTAAAAAATACAGAGCGTGAAGCGCTAGCTATTAAGCAAGTATATTTGCTGAAAAAAGTGAAAATGCCAGCTGTATTAGTTGAAACCGGCTTTTTAAGTAATCCTGAAGAAGCAGAGCTATTGTCTTCTCCTGATTATCAACGAAAAATGGCGGAAGCAATTGTGGATGGTATTGAACGCTATTCTGAATCCTCTATTGAATAAGATATGCCATAATACTTATTTGTAAGCGTTATGATATACTAAAGGCAAACGCAATAGAGGAGTGTCTACAGTGATTAATGAACAACAAGTTCTGGAATTAGTGGGAGCATTAAAAGATCCTTTTCTACATAAATCCTTAAAGGAAACTGGTGGGGTTTTAGAGGTTTCAATTAAAGAAGAGAAAGAACATGTCAGTGTAAAAATTGCAATTGCGAAAACAAATACACCTGAACAGCTTTCTCTTCAAATGGAAATCGTCAATACATTAAAGGAAGCAGGATTTAAAACAGTCGGCATCAGATTCCAAGAACTTCCTCAAGAAAATATCGAGCAATTCCGTGGAACTGCCACTCGTGCAGAAGCACAGGATTTGTTATCGCCTTTAAATAAAGTGAAATTCATCTCCATTGCGTCAGGTAAAGGCGGAGTGGGGAAATCTACTGTCGCTGTCAATTTAGCGGTTGCTTTATCACGTTTAGGGAAAAAAGTAGGCTTAATTGACGCAGATATCTATGGCTTTAGTGTACCGGATATGATGGGTGTACAAACTATGCCAATTGTAGAAGAGAATCGTATAATCCCTGTGGAACGATTTGGAGTAAAAATGATTTCAATGGGCTTCTTTGTCGAAAATAATGCACCAGTTGTATGGCGCGGACCTATGCTTGGCAAAGTATTGGATCAATTCTTCCGTGATGTTGAATGGGGAGAGTTAGATTACTTATTATTAGACCTTCCTCCGGGCACTGGGGATGTTGCGCTTGATATTCACCAAATGTTGCCAGAATCAAATGAAATCGTTGTAACAACGCCACACCCAACTGCAGCATTCGTAGCAGCTCGTGCTGGTGCTATGGCTATCAAAACAGAGCATACAATCCTTGGTGTGATTGAAAATATGTCTTGGTTCCAATCTGATGTATCAGGTGAAAAAGAATATGTATTTGGAAAAGGCGGCGGTCCAAAGCTAGCCGATGAATTGCGAACTGATTTACTTGGCCAAATACCTTTAGGACAACCAGATTGGAATGAAGTTGATTTTGCGCCATCTGTTTATGCCAAAAATCATTCAACAGGTCAAATTTATTTAGAAATTGCACAGCGTGTAAGTGATAAATTAGAGCAAGAAGATTAAGGTAAAAAAAGTAGGGATGAAGCTAAATGCTTCATCCCTTTTTCATGCTTACTTACCGCCAACTCCTTTACCGGAGCCGCCGCCACCGCCACCTTGGCCACCATCACTGCCGCCACCGCCATCTGAAGACTTAGACTTTTCTCCTGACGATTCAATTAGCTTTGCCCACTTTTCTTGTAGCATTGGGCTTTTTATGACTTCAGCAATCACTTTTTCTAAATCTTCTTTAGAGCTTGCTGATTTCATGATTTTTTCTAATTGTTTTTGCATGTCGGGTTGAGAGAAAAATTGTTCCAAGTCTTTTTGGAAAGAGGCATCCTTCATTAAATCTTTCAGTAGATCCTTTTGTTCCTTTTTCAAGCTTTTCGCAAATGTTTCGCGGAATTTAGGATCTTCAAATTGGGTTTTCCAATATTCTTCGGCCTTTTTAGAAAGCAATGTGTCCTCTATAGCAGAATTGACATCATCATGCTCGAGCACAAGCATATCCTTCATGGCCGGATCTTCTAGAAGTTTTCGTATGACCTTTTTTCCTTCCTCTGTTTGCAATGCATCTAGAGTGGATTTTTTTATATCTTCATACGATTGGCTTTGAGGAGGAGCAGCAGCGGAACAACCTGTTAAAAGAGCAAGAAGAAATGTAAAGATAATGGCTTTTTTATACATAACCTTCCCTCACTTTTGTGTATCAGTCGTTTCATTTATTGTTCACAAAAGCCCGTGTAATATGTATGGGGAACGAGAAGAAATAGATTTTTTAAATATTCATGTTAGAATGAAACAAGAACTTCTAAAAAAATGGAGGACACTCGTTGTGACGATACGTAATTGGTTGAAGTTTGCTTTAAGAGCGTTGATTATAGGCGGCTTGGTCACTGGGGTTATGAGTTTAATCGTTCGGTGGGGAAATTTTTATGGACCGCATTTTTCTAATGGTGAACTAACAGAAGCAATCAGTGGCTTATTGTGGTTTGTATTTCTTGGATTTACAATTAGCATGGTTTGCCAAATGGGGTATTTTGCCTATCTGACGGTGCATCAAATCGGGGTAAATATTTTCCGCTCATTAACTTTGTGGAATTGGGTACAACTATTGTTGATGATTATAGCGATTGCAGATGTGGTTTATTTCCGTTTTAGGCCATATGCCGATACTGCAAATGATTGGTTCCTATACATAGGTTTATTAGCGGTATTATTAGTAGCTGCTTTTTTGACGGCTATCAAAAAAGTCAAAATGACGAATAAAAAGCATATCCTTATCTCCGCTTTATTTTTCATGGTTTTTGTAAGTATTATCGAATGGCTGATTGCGCTTTGGGTTCGTACTGAAGGAGGCAATCAATATATCACGATTTTATTATTCCCAATTTTGGCTGTTAATGCATTCCAACTACTGGAATTACCTAAATATAATGCACAATCAGCAGCTGATTTGAAGAAAAGGGAAGAGCGCCGTAAAGAACATAATGCCAACGCTACAAAACAACAAGCGAATAATCAACAAACAAACCGAAAAAAAGCGAAACAAAAGTAAAGAAAGGCTATTTCCCTGGTTATGGTGAAATAGCCTTCTTTCTATTTAGGATACTTTTTAGTGGTTGCGGAATAACCAAAAATAACTTCTTCAATTTGTCCAAATTGGTTACTCTCAATTAGTCGCTCTAAGTTTTTTATGGTGATTCTTTCTTCTTGATGATAAGGGATGGCAATAATGTCTCCGTTTGAAACCTTTATTTCTTTTGAATTTGTGCCCATTTTAGATGCTGCTAACATATTGATCTTTTGTTTCCATAAAGCATTTGAAACGTTTGGCAGGAAGATGTAATCTTTCGTTCTGAACCAAAGTGGAGGTTGTTTCATAATGGTGTTGAACAATTCTATATCTTGTTCCAGTTGAGAAGGGTTTTCCTCATATATTTCACTGCTTTTGCCTAATAAACCAACAGGAATGTTTTTAGACTTAATGACTTTTACGAGAGTTTTAGAACGTTCTAATAATGCTGGGTCTACCATTAATAATGGGTAAGGAGATTTTGTTTCGTTTAGCCATTTGATAAATTCCTCATCGGCATATGAAAGATCAATTGTTAATGCCTTTCCGTATGTTCCCTTTAAAATAACGTTTGGCTCATCTGTTAACCGAAATACACTAAGTAAATTGTTTTTAGTCGGAATAAAGACGAGTAGAATAGCTAACATTACTATCATCAGTAGCAGTATTCTTTTAATCAGTATGCTCACCTCCAAAGTATATATATGTTAGAGGCTTGTATTTTAAAACTTTATAAAAAAATAGTTGACTCATTTATAGTAAGAGAGTATAGTTGTTAACGTTGACTCGTCAGAATGAGCAAGACTGATAGTAGACGACTTAAATTATTTTAAAAAAGTTGTTGACTAATGATTTTAACCATGGTAAGATAGTTAAGTCGTTAAGGCGACAACGAAATGAACCTTGAAAACTGAACAAGCAAGATGTTAATCATTTAAACTACTAACAACTGTTAGTTTTAAAGTCATCATCGTAAAGATGATGCGCTAGTGAAATTTTGAGCAATCAAACACTTTTATGGAGAGTTTGATCCTGGCTCAGGACGAACGCTGGCGGCGTGCCTAATA
>NZ_VVIR01000005.1:0-188997 GCF_008638315.1 Rummeliibacillus sp. TYF-LIM-RU47
TATTAGGCACGCCGCCAGCGTTCGTCCTGAGCCAGGATCAAACTCTCCATAAAAGTGTTTGATTGCTCAAAATTTCACTAGCGCATCATCTTTACGATGATGACTTTAAAACTAACAATTGTTAGTAAGTTTAAATGATTAACATCTTGCTTGTTCAGTTTTCAAGGTTCATATAATGGAGCGGGTGAGGAGAATCGAACTCCCGACAACAGCTTGGAAGGCTGTGGTTTTACCACTAAACTACACCCGCGTAGTTAATATATTTTTTTGAATAAATGGTGCGCCCAGCAGAAGTCGAATCCACAACCTTCTGATCCGTAGTCAGACGCTCTATCCAATTGAGCTATGGGCGCATATATAATTTTTGGTGCGATCGAGAGGACTTGAACCTCCACCGAGTTGCCCCGACTAGGCCCTCAACCTAGCGCGTCTGCCATTCCGCCACGACCGCATTTCGACTTAACGAACAATAACTATTTTAGCATGTTCAACTTAATGTGTCAAGAAGAAAAATGGTGAGTCATGTAGGATTCGAACCTACGACCCTCTGATT
Organism: Rummeliibacillus sp. TYF-LIM-RU47; assembly: GCF_008638315.1. Taxonomy (NCBI): domain Bacteria; kingdom Bacillati; phylum Bacillota; class Bacilli; order Caryophanales; family Caryophanaceae; genus Rummeliibacillus; species Rummeliibacillus sp. TYF-LIM-RU47. Next base: position 554 of record NZ_VVIR01000005.1, read on the forward strand.
AAAAGTCAGATGCTCTACCAACTGAGCTAATGACTCGTAGCTATTAATAAGAATGGCTGGGGTACCTGGATTCGAACCAGGGCATGACGGAATCAAAATCCGTTGCCTTACCGCTTGGCTATACCCCATTCATAATGGCGGTCCGGACGGGACTCGAACCCGCGACCTCCTGCGTGACAGGCAGGCATTCTAACCAGCTGAACTACCGGACCGTTATGAAAATGACCCCTACGGGATTCGAACCCGTGTTACCGCCGTGAAAGGGCGGTGTCTTAACCGCTTGACCAAGGGGCCATGGCTCCGAAGGCAGGACTCGAACCTGCGACCCTCTGATTAACAGTCAGATGCTGCTACCAACTGAGCTACTTCGGAAAAGTATTATTTTGTCGCGTCAGTGTGTTATCACCCTGTCGACTTTTATAAGTATAATGGGTTGTCCATAAAACGTCAACCCTTATTTCAAAAAAAGTTTATTTAATTATCTTTAGCTTCCCTAAACACTTGCCGCATCTATATCGATCTGTGTTCATACGTATCTTACGACTATACCTTAACCCGCATTCTGTGCATACATAAATATATTGAGCACGCTTTACCGGTCTCTTCTTTTGTTCTAAATTCGAACAAAATCGAGGAGCATTTGTTTCTTTTAAAAGTGTCCGAAAATCTGCATCACGATGTTTATATCCCTTTCCTTCTATATGAAGATGATAATGGCATAACTCATGACGGATGATTCCTTCTACTTCTTTCAAACCAAATTGCACATAAGCTTTCGGGTTAACCTCTATATCATGAGATTTAAGCAAATAGCGTCCACCTGTTGTTCGGAGACGAGAATTAAAATATGCCCGATGGCGGAATGGTTTATGAAATACTTCTCTGGAGATTTGGCGGACGAGCTCTTGTAGTTCGCAATCTGTCATATTATGTCCCTCCTTATAAATAAGTATACTCTCGTTTTGAATATTGTTGTTTTTTAATTTAGCAAGAAAAAACAAAGAGACTAGCGGTGGAAGCCAAGATTTTAAATGGACAGATGGCTGTACTTACCTCATAACAAACCACCGCTAATTTTCTTTGCCTCTTTAAATATGAAAACTAATCATTATTGATTAGGTGGAAGCATCGTTAGAGCAATTCTACCTTTATCCTTCTCTACATTGTCTACCCAAACAGTGACAATGTCCCCCAATGAAACTACATCTAATGGATGTTTAACAAAACCTTTTTTCAGCTTTGAGATATGGACAAGTCCATCTTGCTTTACGCCAATGTCGACAAACGCCCCGAAGTCGACTACATTGCGGACTGTTCCTTGAAGTTCCATGCCTGGCTGTAAATCCTCCATTTTTAAAACATCTTTTTTAAGCAAGGGCTGTGGAAAAGCATCTCGCGGATCTCGAGAAGGTTTCATTAATGAATCAATCACATCTTTCAATGTAACCTCGCCAATCTCCCATTCTTTACTTAGCTCTTTTATATTTAAATTTGAAATTGCTTGTTCTGCCTCAGCCGTGCCTATTTGTTTTTTATCCAACCCTACCGCTTCTAATATGCGGTTTGCTAAATCGTAGCTCTCTGGATGTATAGCAGTTGAATCTAATGGATTCTTTGCATTTGGGATTCTTAAAAATCCAATGGCTTGCTCATATGTCTTAGCACCAAGTCGAGGTATTTTCTTTAACTGCGTGCGGGCAGTAAATTTCCCTTGTTCTCCTCTTGTTTTGACGATATTTTCTGCTACTGTTTTTGATAGCCCTGAAACATATTGAAGCAATGAAGAAGAAGCTGTATTCACATCTACCCCCACTTGGTTTACTGCTGTTTCTACAATAAAGGTGAGTTGTTGTGCTAGTTTCTTTTGAGATACATCGTGTTGGTACTGGCCAACACCTACTGCTTTTGGTTCAATTTTTACCAACTCAGCTAGTGGGTCTTGCAATCGCCTTGCAATAGAGACAGCACTCCGCTGTTCTACCTGTAAATCCGGGAATTCCTCTCTAGCAATTGGCGAGGCAGAGTAAACACTTGCACCTGCTTCATTAACGATTACATAAGCTGCACTCGCATTGGATTCATTCAAACATTCCGAAACAAATTGTTCTGTCTCTCTGGATGCAGTACCGTTCCCTATCGCAATAATAGAAATAGGATAGCGATTCAACAAATCATTAAATATAGATTTGGATTTGTTAATGTCTGCTTTTGCTGTATGTGGATAAATAACCGATATCTCAAGCATTTTACCAGTATCATCAACTACAGCTAATTTACAGCCAGTCCTATACGCAGGGTCTACACCTAAAACATACTTTCCTTTCATTGGAGGCTGCAATAGAAGATTTCTGAGATTTTCAGAAAAAATATGGATAGCCTGTGTTTCGGCTTTATCTGTCAATTCATTGCGTATCTCACGCTCAATTGATGGCTGGATTAATCGTTTATATGCATCCTCTATAGCCACTTCAACTAGTTTGGAAGAAGGTGATGAGGTAGATACAATCCATTTTTTCCGCATGAGTTGATAGATAGATTCAGTCGGCACTTCAATGCCGATCTTTAATATATCTTCTTTTTCTCCACGATTAATAGCTAAAATTCGGTGGGGAACAATTTTATTTACCGGTTCTTGATAGTCGTAATACATTTCAAATACACTTTTTTCATCGAGTTCTTTAGCTTTCACAGTGGATTGAATGACTCCCTGTTTCCAAGAAATCTGACGAATGCTCTCTCTTATCGCTGCATCATCAGCAAATCTCTCAGCTAAAATGTCACTCGCTCCCTGCAAGGCCTCTTCAACACTTTCTACATTTTCATTAATAAAAGGCTGAGCTAGAGATTCTACTTCTGTTTGGTTAAATTGCAATAGGCTATCGGCCAATGGTTCAAGTCCTTTATCCTTTGCAATCGTCGCCTTTGTTCTTCTTTTTTGTTTGTATGGTCGGTATAAATCTTCTACACGTTTCAAAACAGTAGCTTCATTAATATCTTTTGTAAGTTCTTCAGTTAACTTCCCTTGTTCTTCGATAATACGAAGAACCTCTTGTTTACGTTGCTCTAACTGCATTACATAATGATAGCGATCTTCAATCGCTTTAATTTGGACTTCATCTAGTGATCCTGTAGCTTCTTTTCGATAGCGAGCTATAAAGGGTACAGTATTTGATGCTTCTAACAATTGAATTACTTGGTCTACTTGTTGTGTGCGAATGCCGATTTCTTTCGCAATAAGTTGATGCATTTTTTGAGTGTCCATATATTCACTATCCTTCCTTTGACTTCCCTATTTTAACATAGAGCAGCTATTGCTTATTCGCAACAAAAAAGAACAGTTCAACAAAAGTTGAACTGTCCTTCTTTTAAATACCACCTGACGCAACAATAATTTGCTGCAGTTTCTTGATAGCTTTACGCTGCAATCTTGAGACATGCATTTGGGAAATACCCAGCATCTCCCCAGCTTCTTTCTGGCTAAGCTGTTGAAGGTATGTAAGCTGAATAATTTGACGTTCTCTTTCTGACAATTCCTTCATTGCGTTTTCTACAATAATACGGCGGTTTGTCTTTTCGAATTCATCATCCTGCTTGCCTACTATATCAAATAACGTTGCAGTGCTACCATCGCCATCAGAATCAATAGGTCTGTCCATTGAAAGCGCTTGATAACTTTGGCTCATTTCCATCGCTTCCAACACTTCATCTTCTTCTACTTCAAGATATTCTGCAATTTCTGCAACTTGGGGTGAACGTTGCGTTTCGGTTGTTAAAAACTCAACAGCTGCTTTAATTTTGGGGCCAAGTTCTTTAATACGCCTTGGCACATGGACATCCCATGTTTTATCTCTTAAGTAGCGTTTGATTTCACCGATAATCGTCGGTACCGCAAAAGCCTCAAAACTACGACCAAAGGAAGAATCAAACCTTCTAATAGCACCAAGCAGGCCTAACATGCCAACTTGTACTATGTCATCATGATAAGAGCGCCCATTAGAATACTTTCTTGCGATGGATTCAACCAAGTATTGATAATGCAAAACTAAATTCGTTTGCGCCTCGTCGTCTTCAGTTTGTTGAAAACGCTGGATCCATTCTAATACTTGCTCTTTTGATGCCGAACTAGAAGGAGATTGTTTCCGCATGGTCATTCACCTGCTCTCGTGATACAAATTTTGTCATGAAAACAGTCACGCCATTGTCGTTGAGTACTTTCACTTCATCCATAAGGCTTTCAATAAGGTATAGACCTAATCCTCCTTCACGAATAAATTGTACATCTTCTTCTTCGTGATAAGGACCGACCTTTTCTTTTACCTCTTCGAATTTAAAACTGCGTCCATAGTCGGCCACCATGATTTCCATTTTGTCCTTATACAAGGCACAGCCGATTACAACTTCTCCATCTTCTTTGTCTGCATATGCGTGCTGAATCGCATTGGTGATTGCTTCACTCGCTGCAATTTTCACATCTTCAATATCATCATATGAAAAACCTACACGGTTCGCCAATCCTGAAATAGCAAGTCGAGCAACACCAACATATTGCGTTTTAGCAGGAACGCGCATCTCCATATAATCAAATTCTCTCATTGTTTGAAATCACCTTCCTAACTTCGATGTTCATAATATCCGTTAAACCTGTGATGTCAAATAAGCGTTTTAAGCGTTCAGATAGGCAAGTAAGTACGATTTCCCCACCATTTGCTACAACGCTTTTATAAAAAGCAACGATAACACTTAAACCTGTGCTATCCATATAATTTACATTTGAAAAGTTCAATTCTACTTGAGTGCCTTCTGATATAGAAATACCATCCAATTGCTCTCTTAAAACAGGAGCAGTATAAGCATCTATTTCTCCTTGAAGAATTGCTTGAACCTTTCCTGTTTCTTCTACTACGTCTAATTTAAAGTCCATCTCTATCCCTCCTGTATTGTTCTCTATAAAAATGCATAAAAAACCGATGCATTATCTAAAATACTACAAGTTATTGTTCCTGTTTGAAAGTATGTATATCGTTTATTGCTTTCAATTTTTAGACCAACATATATGAAATACCCGCATTATATAAGGGTTAAACCTAAAAATAAAACTTTTTTTATTTTTTTTATTCTTCTTTGTTGATTGATAGCCATTTTTTAATTTTCACGGTTGTTCCTATAGTAAGTTGTGAATCTAACTGGAACTCGTCCATGATTCTTTTTACACCAGGCAGCCCAAACCCAATGCCTTTTGTTGTGGCCAAATCCTTTTGTAACAATTCATCGATTTGTGGAATACCTGGTCCATTATCAGATGCTATTACATAAATGCCAACTGATTTTTCCTGTATTAATTTTTTCACTTCAATCTTCCCACTCTCTGCATATAAGTGAATGTTTCTGGCTAGTTCACTGATCGCTGTAGCAATAAGTGCTTGGTCAATAATATCGAATCCAATCGACTTAGCTTCCTTGCGGCCAACCTGCCGTGCAGTAACAATATCCCACTCCGTTAAAATATCTATCGAAGAACCTTCCATGAGCGCCTACCTCCAAATCCTTATTTAATAACAATCTATTTTAATGTCAGATGAATATTTTCCCTTTTTCACACACACAAATCAGGCATCATATAAAAATATGATGGTTAGGGACTTAATAGTTTATACGTTAAATAAACTGAAAATATTTAATTTCTCTATAATGGATTCTTTTTCTAATTGTATAATATAGTTACAAATATTACACTCCATTTTTTGAATATTCATTGTAAATAAGTTGTAAAGAGACAAAGAAAAACACCAGATGACTAGCATCTGGTGTTTCAATATGTATGCTTAAAATTTTAAAAGCCCTAAACTTATTTCCAAAGCTTCTTCTACCTTTACCATTAAAGGGCCATCTAGCTGCGTGATTTTATCTGTTAATCGTGATTTATCGATCGTCCGCAATTGTTCCAACAAAATAACTGAATCCCGTTCAAATCCATATTTCTTAGCGTCAATTTCCACATGAGTTGGGAGTTTCGCCTTTTGAATTTGAGCTGTAATTGCTGCGATAATAACAGTTGGACTAAACCGATTTCCGATATCATTTTGAATAACCAGTACGGGTCTGGTGCCACCTTGCTCAGACCCGACTACTGGTGATAAATCTGCAAAAAAAACGTCTCCACGTTTTACGTTCAAGTTTTCATCCTCCGCTTACGAGTCGCTCCACCATATGTTCCGCTTCATACTCAACATGTAAGCATTCACTACATATAGATAAGTTAATCTGTGACATTTCTACATATCCTTTAACCATTGCTTCTCGCATGTGATTTTTTTGTTTCGTATGAATAGATCTTTTTGTCGGAATATATACTAAATCATTTGCGTCTTTTATTACTATTTGTCTATATGCTTGTTCTATACTTTCAGAAACCAATCGTTCTGGCATCTGAATCAGAACGTTTTCGAGTCCTTTGTGGTTCACAGCCAACACCTCCAGAAACAAATCGCCAATATGTTCTCAACTATCATAATCCTAACATTAAAATATAATATTGAAAAGACAATATCAGTAAGCATTTGACATTATCGCGGTTTTTTTTCTGAATTTGTCGACTACTAGGAAACTCTGTTGCTCTTTATCGCTATTTATATTCCACTTCAAGTTGGCGCGAGGCCAGAAAAAATGATTATTGCTCTTTATATACCCGCGGAACCCGCTCTGAAATCATACATGGTATTTCATAGACGATTGTATGAAGACGGTCTGCCCACTCTTGTATATGAATTTCATTTCCATGTTGTTTGCCAATTAGTGTCACTTTCTCACCAATCTCATACTTTTTAGGCAGGCGTACCATACACTGATCCATACAGATCCTTCCTACAATTGGTACCCTTATACCCTTTATTAAAACTTCTTGACCAGAAAGACAGCGCAGCAAACCATCGGCATAGCCTATTGGCAACGTACCAATCCACTCGTCTTCTTTTGCTATATATGTACCTCCATAGCCGACTCTGTCGCCCTTTTGAATCTTCTTAACATGTACTAATTCACTTTCTAATGCGAGCGCTTCTTTTAAAGGGTATGGAAGATTTTCTTCAATATAAGTAGATGGTGCAAGTCCGTACATAGAAATCCCAAAACGCACAGCGTCAAATTGGGCACTTTCTTTAACTAATGCAGCAGCTGTATTTGCAGCATGCACTAAGCGTGGTTTTTCAGGCAAGCTGGCGATCATCTTTTGGAATATCGCCAATTGCATTTCGTACTGCTCTTGATTCTCTTCATCCGCTGTAGCGAAATGTGTGAAAATACCATCCACTTCTATATTATTAACCATTTTAGCCGCATCATATACAGCCTGTAATTCTTTTTCTTGGCGCACACCAATACGATTCATCCCGCTATCAACTTTTATATGAACTTTAAGCGGCTGTTCGAAATTTTTGGCTAATGGAGCCACTTTGCGTACCCAATCCTCTGAAAAAACCGTTAGGATAATGGCTTCTTTTGCTGCGATAGGTGCAAAAACAATTGGAGAAGCACCTAAAATCATGATTGGAGTATGCGGTATTTCCTGCCGTAAATGCAATGCTTCTTCAGGAGTGGCTACTGCTAAAATAGTAGCACCTGCTTTTAGTGCCTCTTTGGCCACCTGTACATCGCCATGACCGTAAGCATTTGCTTTTACTACTGCAATAACAGAGACATCTGAATGCAAATGCTTACGCAAGTTTACAATATTATGGCGAATAGCTGATAAATCAATAATTGCCTTAGTGGGTCGAAATATTTCATTTTCTTGCATGTCTATACCCTCTTATTAGTTTTTATCTATTATCGTCCCAACCAAGGATTTGGTCAAACATAATGATGTAATAATATAGCCCATCATTCATGATCAGAAGATCAATTTCTGCAGCAAAAAGGGACTATCACTCAGTAAGAAATTCTACAATCTTACCGAGTGATGCTTCCCTTACTATTTCATTTCTCCATTTACCATTGAGGATGCTACTTCTACTAACTCCGTCTTACTTAGATCGTTTGAGGCGATAAAGTATGATACACCATCCGCTTCCCAGCTAATAGAGTTGTCCGTGATCGCTCCTACTGTAAATCCTAGATCAGCAGGGTCTCCCGGAGAGAATACTGGAATATACAGTTGTTCCGCTCTAGTTGTTTTTTCTTGGATAATAGTGAAGTTCTTATCTCCCTCGAATGATAAAATTTTACGAGTACCAGCAGTTGTGTTCATTGATTTCTCATCCGTTAATTTTAAATTCCAATCCACTACCGGATAGTGCGTTTCGAAATCTGTATTGGTAGCTTCTTCACCGGAGGCATCTGCATCTGCTGAAGTTGCCACTTTTTCACCGTTTTCATCAGCTGTGCTTTCTTCATTAGAAGCATTATCTTCCGCAGCCTCTTCTTGAGCTGTTTCGCCTGCTGCTTCCTCTTCATTTACAGCTGCTTTGTCATCTGTTCCTTCTGTTTTTCCTTCTGTTTTTCCTTCTGTATTACCTTCTTTATTTTCCTCTGCAGTAGCTTCTCCGTCTGCATCTTTAGCTGCATCTTCTGCGGCTTTCTCATCTACATTAGCTTTATCTTTGTTCGCCTCATCTGCGTCGCTAGGTTTTGTGAAATCTTGCAAGTCATAATCCCCAGCTTTTTTAGCAACGCCTAACGTGATTTTTTTGAAGGTGATTTTGATTTGCTCTTCACTTGCTTCGTTTAACACAACTACTTTCGTAGGTAGCAAGGTCTTTTTATTAATGTAGACCTGTTGTGTTGGCAACATCTTCGAATGTGTATTACGTGTCTTCGCTTTAAAGATGTATGAATCCTTTGTTTCTTTCATAGTAGCCTGTGAATCAGAGGCTAAATCTTTCGCCAAAGAATTGATTAAGTAGCCCTGGCTGTTTTGCTTTGGCCAATCACTTTGGAACTTGTACGTCTTTTTCATCGAAGGCGTAACTACAAATACTCCTTCTTCATTGCGGATAATCATTTGAGATGTTTCTTGTCCTTCTTCTGAAACAGCTACACGGTAAAATTCTGGCTTCGTATGCCATACATCAACGTTATACTTTTTAGTATCACCTGTTGTTTTAATTTCCATATTTGCTTTGACTTCATAGCCCTTTGAATCCGCCCATTTCTTGCTTGTCTTTTTGACAATATCCTCCTTTGAATCTGATCCACATGCTGCTAACATCAATACTGCTGCGAAACAAAGCAATCCTAGTGTGAGAAGTTTTCGCAAAACCCCATCCTTTCTCATTTTCCATAAGACATCCTATGAACGAGCTCTACGTTTTATGCAAGCAGTACAACTTGAGCGGCCGCATACTCCTTTGAATGCGTAATACTTACAAAGCCTTGGACAATTTCTTGTTTAAAATATAATATCGGCTGGCCTTTGTCGTTTGGCAAAATTTCAATATCCTGCAATGAACACTCCTTTCCAATTCCTGTGCCGTTTGCCTTTGAATATGCTTCTTTAGCTGAAAACCTGCCTGCAAGAAATTCTAGTTGGCGTCTTGTTTTTAACTGATTGAAAATCGCTAATTCATTTTTTGTGAGGATTCTTTCTTTGAAATGTGGATTGAGATCATTCGCTTTCATTATTCGAGAGATTTCTACTATGTCTAGTCCTATTCCTTTGATCAACTTGGTTTCTCCTTTCATTCAGCCATTAAAACAATGTATAATAATCATATTAAAGTTGAGGTGAATACATGTTTAATCGGACAGAAAAACTTTCACAATACATATTATTATATCCGGTGATTTCGATAATAATAGGTATTAATATCGCAGTCTATTTAATTGGGCTCATTCCTCCGTTAGGCCTCAATATTGTTATTAAAGGCGCAGCAGCAAATTATTTAATTGCTGATGGCGAATATTGGCGGCTGCTCACTTCTATGTTTATCCACGGAGGATTTTTCCACTTGCTCTTTAATATGTTTTCATTGTACGTTTTCGGTCCTGAGTTAGAGCGTCTTGCCGGAAAACTCCGATTCTTCACTATTTATTTTGTATCTGGTTTCATGGGGAATGTCGTTTCGTATTTAATCCAGCCAGCAAATTATGTGAGCTATGGGGCAAGCGGTGCGGTTTTTGGTTTGTTCGGCGCCTTTTTGGCATTGGTGTACTATACGAGAAAGACCATGCCGCAGCTTAAACAAATAATTATGCCAATTGTTGTGATCTCTGTTATTATGACTTTCTTGCAGCCCAATGTGAACGCAACTGCACATATTGCAGGATTAGTGACTGGATTGATTATCGGATTATTTGACTTTCATCCCAAACGTGTCCTTCGCTGGATTAAAAAAAATTAATATACATAAAAGCTGGTGAGGTTTCTAAGAAACTCTACCAGCTTTTTGTATGTTCACTTTCTCTGTCATTCGGCTTATACCATTCAAAAATATCTTTTACTCTCTCATCATCAAAATGTCTAACCTTCGCATGACTTCCCGTCTTTCCTGACATCATCACAACTTTAGCAGAAGCGACATGCTTTTTTTTCGCATAGTAGCTTTGGGACATCGTGAGAGATTGAATTCTCTTTTTCCACACAACAAGCGTTGTTCGGCTAAGTCCTCTTTCAACAATCGTAAGCTGCTGGGAGGTTATGTTAAACCCTGCAGTGCGATATTGCCAATACCCTAGCAACACAGCAATCGGTATTAAAATTAAAGACCATGCCCCGTAAGGAAATAGGAAAAAACATAAAGCTGCTGCAAGCGGGATAGACCAATAAAGATGGATCTTTATATAACGAAATAAAGCTCTTTGTGGAGCTTTTATTAATTGAGACTCCGTCCAAATACCATTCGGAAAAATTTCTCGTAAGATGAAAAAGCTATTTTTCTTTTTAATGAGTGGAAGCAGAACAATTTTCTTTTCATTTTTTTCACCAGAACTTCCAGCACTCTCAATAACAATCGAGACATACCCGAACAACTGTCTAAACGGCGACTCCACAATGCGAACCCCTTGTATCCTATTCAAAGGAATAGTGAGTCTTTTTTTCTCTAGTAACCCTTTCGACACGAAGAGCCGCTGCTCCTCTTTCTCTATACGAAAGCCAAAATTATTGATAAACGTAACGGCAACAGATAGCATCCACGATACAAATAAAATGAGAAGCGTTATAACACAAATAAGTACGACCCCAAATTTTATATAGTTTTTCACTTCTCCATAAATTTGATCATACGGAATCCAATCGTTTAATTGTGATAGCACAGCAGCCAAACCTGAAAATACAACACCAATACTGCTAGATGTTGTGGCCAGCACTAACAGATCTTTTTGGGACATTTGATGAACCAATGTACGGGTCGGTATCTGTTCTTCTTTATCATCCTTCGCAAGGATAGGTTTGTCATTTTCTGATGCCTTTTCAATATGGTGGTGTTCTTTTGCTCGCTTCATTTGTGCCTCAATCAGATCAGCTTGATTTCTAGTGATAGCAGTCAGGTCTGCTTCCGCCTCTCCGCTATCAGCCGCTGTTTCAATCTTTACTTTTACTAACCCAAATAGTCGATGAAGTAAGCTTTCTTTATAATTTAAGCTCTGTATTCGTTCCAGAGGGATATAGCGCTTCTTTTTTACGAATAAGCCATATTCTATTCTCAATTCTTCCTCTTCAAACCAATAAACAAACTTCTTCCACTTTATAAAAGAGAAAATCAAAATAAGGACTAATAGCAACAAGATACCTGAAAACAGCAAAAGGGTCACCATAAATTTCGGGCTGCTTGGACTAAATGAATAGCGAAATCCATTTCCGACCAAGATTACAACCCCTGGAATCACCAAGCCTTTTAAGGTTTGAAGAAAACCCATTAGGATAGTAATTGGATGGAGATGATTCATTTTATTAGACATCGTCTTCTGCCACCCTTGCCAAATCTGAAATACTCGCTCGCAATCCATCTGCTTCCTCTACCGTTAAAGCAGGGATGGTATGTATAGTGGCAGCTGTGGAAATAGAAATGCTCGCCAAATGGTAATGCTTTAATATGGGACCTTGGGAAGAGTCGACATGCTGCACACGCACCATGGGAATCAATGTGCGCTTCACAATAAAAAGGCCGTGTTGAATTTCAATCTCTTGTTCTCTCACTTCATAACGCCAATGGTCCCAGCGAATATTTGGAAATAAATACATATTTAAAAAACTATAAATAATAACGACTGCAATGCTTACTGCATAGATCCAGTACGGACCCTCAAAATAATAAGTGAGTGCGCATGCAATGAGAGCGATTACTAATACACTGAGACTTTCAATCGCCGCATGGATACGCCAAACCGTTAACCCCTTCTTAGATAGTTGATATTTAGGTTGCAATCTTAGAACACGTCCCTTCTTTTAATCTTCGCGCTTTTTACCTACTTCTACTATACGGTATGATAGGTGCTTTTGTTTCATAAAAAAACATCTTGCTTCGATTGCTCGAAACAAGATGTCTTGTATATTAGTCTTCGCTACGACGAGGTTGGCGACGTCCGCTATCACGGCGTCCACCTTCACGACGGCTACTGCTGCTACGATCGCTGCGGCGACCGCTGCCGCTGCGTTCTCCGCGTTCACCGCGAGAGCTACCGCTTCTATTGCCACGGTAATTGCCACGACCTTGACTACGACCGCCACCATTACTATTGCCGCGAGAAGATGTGCGACGCATAGGTAATGGACGTTCTTCAGTAATTTTGATTGGTGTATCATCAGGTTCTTTTGTTAGAGATTTCAAAGCAGCAGCTATTAAATCAACTGCATCATGTGTAGTCAACAGTTCTTCTGCCATCGCTCTATAATCACTTAGATGATTTTTCTCTACTAGTTCTTTTAATTGCTCCACTGCAAGAGCTTGTTGGCCAACCAACGCTTCATCAGCAGTAGGTGGTTTTAGTGGCGTCATGCGTTTTTTCGTTGTTTCTTCAACGATGCGCAGATAACCCATTTCACGTGGTGTCACAAATGTAACAGCAAGGCCTGATTTACCGGCACGGCCAGTACGTCCAATACGGTGAACATAGCTTTCAGGATCTTGTGGAATATCAAAGTTGTACACATGTGTTACGCCTGAGATATCCAAACCACGAGCAGCAACATCTGTTGCTACAAGAATATCGATTTTATTTTCTTTAAACTGGCGCAGTACAGATAGACGTTTTGCTTGGCTCAAGTCACCATGAATGCCTTCTGCTAAATAACCACGGATATTTAAAGCATGTGCTAGCTCATCTACACGGCGTTTCGTACGTCCAAAGACAATAGCTAATTCCGGTTGATGCACATTCAAAAGACGAGATAAAACATCGAATTTTTCACGTTCTTGCGCTTTCACGAAGTATTGATCGATATTTTCAACTGTCATTTCTTTTGATTTGATTTTAACGATTTCTGGATCCTTCATGAAAGTTTCTGCAATTTTACGAATTGGTGCAGGCATTGTTGCAGAGAACAACAATGTTTGGCGTTCTGATGGCACGTTTTCTAAAATTGTGTTGATATCTTCAATGAAGCCCATGTTTAACATTTCGTCCGCTTCGTCTAAAACAAGTGTTTCAACGTTTTCTAGTTTTAGCGTACGGCGTTTGATATGGTCAAGAATACGGCCAGGCGTACCTACAATAATTTGAGGTTTATTTTTAAGCGCGCGAATTTGGCGGCTGATATCTTGGCCTCCGTATACTGAAAGAATGCGAGCGCGTTTGTCATATCCAATTTTGTAAAGTTCTTCTGAGCTTTGAATCGCTAGTTCGCGAGTTGGGGCAATAATTAGAGCCTGTACGACTGGATTTTTAGGGTCAACTTTTTCAATAAGCGGAATCCCGAAAGCAGCAGTTTTACCAGTACCTGTTTGCGCTTGACCGATAATGTCGCGTCCTTCTAGGGCGTATGAAATAGTACCTTCTTGGATGGGTGTAGCTTCTTCAAATCCCATACGTTTAAGGGATCTTTGTGTAGAAGCGCTAATATTTAATTCTGAAAAATTTGTCAAACTTCTCATTCTCCTTCTTTGCTATGCAGTTGACAAATGGTTACATTTTCAGATGAATATAGGGCAAATCGAGCCTTTATGGTAGGAACGTTTCCGTTACATATACTATCTCTGCTTTTTGCAGAGGAATTTTATATAAAAAGGGAAAGCCCGGTCTTTGCCGAGCGGTTTAATTCTGAAACATTTCATAATAAATGTAGAATAAACCGTAATGTTCAAAAAAAAGTACTCTCCATCCATTTGGAGAGTCTCCGCACAAAATGTATCCATTGCTTTCAATATTCTAACACGGTAAATACTTTCTTGCAATTATAACGTACATGAAACTCTATATACTTTTTTTATTTATACACACCCTCTCATAAACTCTAACACCTTTGGAAACCACTCTTTTGTATCATCGCTGTAACAGATGAGATGTTTTCCTTCAGGGGAGAAAATTAATTCTTTCTTTTTGCTTGCTACAGTTTGGTATAGGTAAGTTGCTGTGCCATATGGAACAAGCTCATCTTTTTTACCTTGTACAAAACAAACCGGTGTATTTATTTTGTGATAATATGGCGACACTATACGTACTAGGCGCGTGAATTCTGTCACCGAATGTAAGGGAACCTCTATAACCTTTTTTTCATACAGCCGAAAAAAATCATTTTTTTCATAATCTCCATGAAGGGTATCCATAAATAATTTACTTAAATCAATCGCAAATTGTTTAGTGCGAATATATCTGGCTGCGGGACTCAATAGAACAAGAGCTTGAACTTTATAACGCAATGCCAAATACATAGCGATAATCCCACCCATAGAGAAGCCTACTATGTAGACCATATCTACTTTCTTATACAATCGTCTGTAGGCTATTTCTGCATCCATTAACCAATGCTCTGCTGTATAGTGACTAAGATTAAGTTTGTCGCCGTGTCCAGATAAAACGGGGACATGGAGAATCCAATCTGTTTGTTGTTCTAGATATTGAGTAAACGTCTTGATTTCATGTCGTCCACCTGTAAAACCGTGCAAGCATAAGACACCGATTTTCAAATTCGTTCCTCCTCATTGTTGAGACTTTTGTCCGCTGACAAGGAGGATATTCGGGGGTGGCAGTATTCCCTCCTCCTCAAATCCGTAAGGCGATAAATGACGGATGGAGGTTTTATTTCAGTGAACATAAGATAAAAAAAAACGCCTAGGAAAATTAGTCTTCCCTAAACGCTTTCTCTTTAATCCTCTTTCGTAAATGCTTTTAATATATGCTCTAAAGCCATGCCACGTGAACCTTTTAGGAGAATGATCGAATGTTCGTCCGCTTGTGAGCGGATACTTTCGATAATTGGCTCATAATCCTGCTCTGTCCAGATGAGACGTTCTGCTGGCACCTGCGCTATCAGCTTTTCATAGAGATGTTTCATGCGAGGTCCATATAAACAAATATGATGTATGGCTTGCAAGTCTATCTCCACCGCTAAATCCTCATGGTATTGCTGTTCCAATTGGCCTAGCTCCAGCATGTCGCCAAGTACAATCCATTTGTCCTTGCGCATGGTGGTTGTCTTCATGAATTCTAGTGCAGCTTTCATTGAAGTAGGAGCAGCATTATAGGCATCGTTTACAAATAAAGTGCCCTGTTCTCCATTTACAAGTTGCATCCGCATATTCGTTAAAGAAACATTTTCTAAAGAATTGCGAATTTCTTCGTCAGTTAAACCAACCTGCTGCGCAATCAAGATTGCGGCTAACGTGTTCTTTACTTGGTGCTGGCCTAGAACAGGAATAAAGAACTCCCCTTCTACCATTCCTTTTACACAGAACACACTGCCTTCTTTTGTTGTCTCCATCCAGCTTACCTGAAGGTCATTGGATGGGCCGGTACCAAAGGATTTTGTATTTAGATGCGCCTCTTTTGCCACTAATTGCTGTAGCAAGGGCTCATCGCCATCATAATATAGCTTTCCTTCTGGCAAGAGACCTTGAATAATCTCAAATTTGGCTTTTGCGATACCTTCTCGAGAACCCAGCGCTTCCATATGCGCTTCACCAATATTGGTGATAACAGTGAACATTGGCTTTGCCATTTTTGATAAAAATTCAATCTGTCCGTAGCCATCCATACCCATTTCTAAAATAGCAAACTGTGTATCCTCATCTAAAGAAAGGATTGTTAATGGCAAGCCAAGTTGGTTATTAAAGTTACCTTCTGTCTTTTGAACTTTAAAGTAGGGAGAGAGCGTTCCAGCTAAAAGGTCTTTGGTAGATGTTTTCCCATTCGACCCAGTAATGCCGATGAATGTAGCCAGATGTTCTCCGCGATATTTAACCGCCATTTGCTGTAAAGCTTTCTCTGGATCTTCTACAAATAGCAATGGCACATCTTGCGGTGGATTCGGCTCATCTTTTTGCCAAAGAGAAGCTACTGCGCCATTTTCAAAGGCTTGAGCTACATATTTATGACCGTTTGTTTTTTCGCCACGAAACGGTATAAACAAGTCGCCTTCTTCTAATGTACGTGTATTGATGGATACCCCAGTCACCAGACGTTCATCCACTTTTTGGTCAAGTTCTAACCAATCTGCAATTTGCTGCAATGTTTTTTTCACAAGAAATCACACTCAATCTTTTTTATTGGTATTGAAGTTGTTGCTTTTCTTCATGGCGTTCAATGGCTAAAGAAATCAACTCTTCGATTAAATCGCTATAAGAGAGATTTGTATTTTGCCAAAGAATTGGATACATGCTGACAGGCGTAAAGCCGGGCATTGTGTTTATTTCGTTAATATATATCTCATCCTCTGCTGTCACAAAGAAATCAGCACGGACAAGTCCAGAACAATCTATAATTTTGAATGCACGTTTAGCCATATCGGACATATTAGCAATCACGTTATCTGATACAGGTGCTGGAATCAATAAATCTGTTTGATTATCATTGTACTTGGAATCATAATCATAGAAATCTGTGACTGGTTTAATTTCACCTGGAACAGATACCTTTGGTTCGTCATTGCCCAGTACGGCCATCTCTACTTCACGTGCAGTAATGCCTGTTTCTACGACAATTTTACGGTCATATTTTAAAGCAAGGTCCACTGCTTTGATTAGCTCTTCATGATTAGTTGCCTTACTGATACCTACACTAGATCCTAAGTTAGCAGGTTTTACAAACATTGGCCAAGAGAGCTTATCTTCCATTTCTTTCAGCAGTTCTTCTTGCTTCTTCTGCCATTCTTTACGGATAAAGTACACATATGGCACTTGTTGCAGACCAGCTACTTCGAATAATTGTTTCATTATGACTTTATCCATACCCGCCGCTGAAGCCAAAACGCCATTGCCAACGTAAGGCAAATTCAATACTTCTAGCAATCCTTGAACAGTACCGTCTTCACCATTCGTACCGTGAAGCAACGGGAAAATTACATCAAACGGTTTCTCATCTGATACTAAGAAACTTGATATATCATTGGGTTTTTCTTCGTTTCCATCCTTTTGGAATACTAAGTCATCCGTATTTTCTACAGGCATTGTTAGTTGTGCGCCTTTTCGCCATTCTCCCTCGCGCGTGATGTAAATTGGAAACACATCATATTGATTAAAATTCAATGCTTGAATGACAGCCTTGGCAGTTGATAATGACACATCATGTTCTGCTGATTTACCACCATATAACAAGCCTAATTTTCTTTTCATTCTTTATATTCCTCCAAGTTTTTTCTACTTCCCATTTTAACACGACTTATTTACATCATAAAATAATACAAATGATTTAATACGCCCTGTAATTTAATATTTCTATCATAGCACTTTGAAGTAATAATACAGTAAAAAAACAAAAGATTCCTACTTATGATATGTAGGAATCTCAAAAAAGCAATTTATAATGCAACGATTCATCCATTTTTACATGGGTGGAATGTGTGCGTTTTTAAAAACTGTCCAGGCAATTTCCTATTTGTGTATTTCTAATACCTTATCCGGAGTTCTCTTCAATAAATTATTTAAATCATCCCATATTTCATCAGGAAAGTACTCTTCAGAAAGTGAGCGTAATTCCAAAACATAGGAGAGCTTCGGTTTTTCAATTTTGTATAACGAAAACAATACGCCATCTTCTACATCTTCACGGAAATTCCCCATTAATTCTTCTCTAATAATCGGTATCATATTCCCTGTCTTTCGTCTCCAAAAATTAGTCCGTTCTTTTTCTTGGATGATATTATTGAATACTTGCGTAACAAGTTTTCTTAAGTCTGACATGTCGCGGAAATAAATTTTCGATGTTTTTGCATCTTGGGAAGATAAATAAACGTATTTATTTTGCAATTGGTGGTAGAAAGGAGAACGAATCGCTTCCTTTTTATGTCCAATATAAAGCAATTCAGCTTGTTCTTGTGGAGTTAGAAGATTTAGTTTACGTTCATCCGAGAAATCAATCCAGCACAAGTCTTTTTTAGAGTCCATGGCCTTCTTTACAAATTTCGGTATACTTTTCTCTTCCACAAACTCTAATCGCGTATGCATGTTGAACGAACCATCATCATACTCATTCTTCAGCAGCAAAATATTTTGAAGCGGACCGACTGCAGAGACAAATTCGCGGAAAGTCAAACCGCTCAACATCGCAAATTGGTTTATTTCATTCTTGTGTACATATAGATGATGCAAATAGTCATCAGCAGCTCGCATTTTTTTTGCCAAGTCGATCACCTCGTTTCCTATACTATTATAAGAGGAAATAAACATTTTTGAAACATTTGTGATCTATTTTCGTTTCACTTTATACAGGCCATGATACAATAGGAGAAGTGAGGCTTTTTTGGACATGCCAGATGCTTTAAAAAAGAAAGTTTTCCACATTGAAAGATTGGTTAAAATTTGATAGGCTAGGGTAGTTTTTACTGGTAGGCTTAGTATAAATGACCAACTGAAATCGGTAACACAAGTATCAATGGTGGAAAAAGAAAGAAAAGCGCCCATTGATTGAAGCTTCACTATATTTTTTTGTATCAAATCTACTACTATAGGTGACTATCATGAATTCAAAAAGAAATTTTTCCGATCGTTTTGACTGGACGCTCGCTTTTATATTGATATTATTTTGTATTGTCAGCGTGATGGCAATCTCCTCTGCCCAAATGTCAGGCCAATATATCACTAACTTTGTGCCAAAGCAGCTTTTTTGGTATTTTGTCGGCGCTTGTATTGTCGCAGTCATGATGTACTTTGACCCAGACCAATACAAAAAGATGGCTTGGTATCTATATGGAGCCGGTATCCTAGTGCTAATCATCTTAATGATCGCACCAGAAGGCATTGGACAAATCGCCGAACGTCGAAACGGAGCGAAAAGCTGGTTCCACTTACCTTTTGCTGATATACAGCCATCCGAGTTTATGAAAACTTTCTATATTCTTGCACTCTCAAGGACTGTTAGCAAACATCATGACTCACATCCCTTAAAGACTTTTAAAGCAGATATGATTTTACTAGGAAAAATCTTTTTAGTTCTATTGGTACCATTGAGTCTAATTATGGTACAACCTGACCTTGGTACATCCCTTGTATTTTTGGCTATTACTAGTGCGGTTATCATTGTAGCCGGCATTCCGTGGAAAATCATACTCCCTGTTGCCTCTTTTGCAGCTTTTATGGGTGGTTCACTATTGTGGATGGCTATTAATATGCAGGACTTCTTAATCCATAAACTTAAATTCAGCCCATACCAACTAGCACGAATCTATTCGTGGCTAGATCCTTACTCGTATTCATCCGGCGATGGTTACCATTTAATTGCATCGTTGAATGCGATTGGTTCTGGGGAAATCTTCGGTAAAGGGTTCAGGCATAAAGAAGTATATGTACCAGAGAATCATACCGATTTTATTTTTAGTGTTATAGGTGAAGAGTTTGGCTTTATCGGAGCAAGTGTTGTCATTTGCTTGTTCTTCTTCCTAATCTTCCACCTAACAAAACTCACACTCCGAATGAAAGATCCGTTTTGTACGTACGTGTGTGCAGGCATTATTGCCATGATTACATTCCATGTCTTTGAAAATATCGGCATGACAACACAGGTACTGCCTATTACAGGAATACCTCTTCCATTCATTAGTTATGGAGGGAGTGCTATGATGGGGAATGCTTTAGCATTAGGTTTGGTCTTCAGCATGAAATTCCACCATCGCACATATATGTTTGGCAATCATGATGACGATGATGACTTTTAACTAAAAAAACGCCTAGAGAGCATCTAAAAGCTCTTTAGGCGTTTTTATGTATAATAAAACGCTATCGGTTGTTTGCGTTCGGTATACATGTATTGATGGACCGAGGCGTTTTAAAAAACTCCGACTAGTAATGGGGCCGAAGTTTGGGATGTCTATTAAGTTAGCTTTGCGTTTGGGGAGATGATTTTGGTGGTGCTAATGCTTTTAATAATTCTAAGCGAGATTTTGTAGTAGTCGCCTTTACGCCAAGTTTTGATAAATTTGAAATAATTTTTGTGATATCTACATCTCTTGACATTCTTTCCACCTCTTCTTTTTGCTTATATTCATTGACGAAGCTGTTTTTAAAAAGTTGCTTCTCCACTTTAAATTAACCAAATAAGCTTCTATATATTCATTTCTATAATACCATTTTTAAACCCTTTAAATTTTTCAATATTGTTACATAATTAATGATTTTTTTATAGGATACCTTCCCAACTTAGATACCCATCTCTATATGTATTATAATTATTCCCCTCTTAACTCTCTCTAAACCACATCTAGAAGAAAAAAGCTGTCTTAAATGGAGAGCCCTTTGTCAGACAGCTTTTATCCCTCCCTTTATATCATTCCTTTTAACTCCTGCAGTTCAAAATACTGCCCATTTGCCCGCAAGGCATAGCTAAATGAAATCTCCGTTTGGTAAGACTCACCATTAAATACGCTTGTGGCCACATATTTATTCATTTCAAGCGACTGGGCTTTAATATCCGTATGGCCAAGATACTCTAAGGCATTTTTCACTTTGAATTCCCGTGCGGATTCCATTTCAACTAATACTGGCTCCTTTAAGTCTAGAATGCCTTCTGATCCGTCATTCGTTTTCATTTTTGCTACTACTGTGATATCCATTACTCTATTCCTCCTTAAATCTTCCTATTCTTATGATGTCTATTCCCGAAAGGAAAGCCCTCATAAACAATGAATTTAATTTACAAATAGCACTTAACTAATAAATTTCTTTACTTCTCATGGCTAGGCTTAGCATTCATCCGTTGTTCACCTTATACTAGAAATTATAGGTGAAACGTTTCACTATTTATTCAATCTAATGGTTGGGTGTTGAATCGAATGTCTTTAAAGAAAGTTGGGTTAACATGAAAAAATCGCTCTTCTTACTGATGTCTGTTCAGTTTTTTGTGTATTTTGGATTTGGCTTGATCATACCTGTCTTGCCTGAAGTAGTAGTAAATCAAGGGTTTGCCAAAATGCATGTTGGCGGACTTTTAACCATTTATTCACTTGCAAGTTTTTTTACCGCTCCCTTATGGGGGATGCTGAGCGACAAGATGGGACGAAAAAAACTAATTTTAATTGGTTTGCTTGGATTTAGTACAAGCTTTATATTAATTGCATTATTTATGAAATCGTTAACCATGCTTTATATTTCCCGAATTATAGGCGGTTTATTCTCAGGCGCTCTTTATACGGCCGTTACTGGTTTTATTGGCGATATGTCGACTGAAGAAAACCGCAACAAATATATGGGCTTTATGGGCATGTCTATTGGTCTTGGATTTATCTTTGGACCGGCTTTGGGCGGGGTGCTTGGACAGATTAGTTTAAGCACGCCATTCACTGTATCTAGCATCCTTCTCATCCTGTTACTTATTTACGCAAGCATTGTATTGCGTGAACCTGTTCGGCAAGGTGAAGCTACAAAAAGAGCTATTATACCAAAAGGGACCTCTATGCTTTTTCAATATCGCGTGAGATATTTATTTATTTTCTCGTTTATTGTGACATTCCTGCTAGCAGGCGTTGAATCGACACTTCAATTATTCCAAATGGAAAAAATCCAAATTACTCCTGCTCAGTTAGGGTCACTCTTTTTATTCAGTGGCTTTGTTGATTTCTTAATACAAGGCGGTCTTGTGCGCCACATCAAAGATGGAACAGAAACCAAATGGCTTATGGGTGCACAAGTCGTCACAGCAATCGGCTTATTGTTATTCCCGTTCACCAAGAGTCTTGCATTCGCAGGATTCGCGCTTTGTGTATTTACTGCTGGTAATGCTTTAGCTAGAACCTTGAATACGTCCCTCTCCTCTAAAGAATCGGGCGGGAAATATGGCACTGCTGCTGGTCTTTCTTATTCCATGGACAATATGGGAAGGATTATTGGTCCATTATTCTTCACATGGGTTTTAACAAAAGAAGCAAATTTCGTTTACGATATAGCTGGCGTGCTTGCCCTGGCAAGTATACTCGTACTCCTTGTTTATCGTTCAAGCAAGAAAACATTGCGGGAACAAAAACAAAGTTAGTACATCAAGCCTTCAATCATTTGGTTGAAGGCTTTTATTTTGCCAACAAAAAAAGCTGCCCTCCCCTTTAAAGAGAAGGTAGCTTAATATCATTAAATTTCAGCTAAATCTTGTTGTTCTTTAGAATTGTAAACGTCTTTATCTAACTCACCAGTGATACGTGCTGTTGTTACACCAGCTACCATAGAGTCATTTACATTTAATGCTGTACGACCCATGTCAATCAATGGTTCAACTGAAATTAAAACACCCGCTAATGCGACAGGCAAGTTCATAGCAGACAATACGATGATAGCTGCGAATGTTGCACCACCGCCGACACCAGCCACACCGAATGAACTAATGGCAACTACAAAGATTAGTGTAAGGATAAATCCAGGATCTAATGGATTAATTCCTGCACTAGGTGCAATCATGATGGCAAGCATCGCAGGATACACACCAGCACAGCCATTTTGGCCAATAGAGATACCGAATGAACCCGCAAAGTTGGCAATCCCTTCAGAAACACCTAAACGTTTTGTTTGTGTTTGAATATTGAGGGGTAATGTACCAGCACTAGAGCGTGAACTAAAAGCAAACACTAATGTAGGCAATACCTTTTTGATATAAGTCACAGGACTCATACCTGTTAAAGTAATGATGATCATATGGATAATAAACATCACTGCTAACGCAACATACGAAGCGATAACAAATTTACCCATATTGTATATAGCACCAAAGTCAGATGTAGCAATAGTCGATGTCATAATTGCTAAAATCCCGAAAGGAGTTAAACGCAAGACAATTTTTACGACTTGCATGATAAGTGAATAGATTGTATCTATACCTGTTTTAATCATGTCAGCTGTTTTCTCATCTTTACGTCTTACAGCTAAATAGCCGAAGCCTAAGAATGCTGCAAAAATAACTACTGCAATCGTTGAAGAAGAACGAGCGCCTGTTAAATCTAAAAATGGATTAGCAGGAAGCAGATCAATAATTTGTTGTGGCATTGACTTATCGCCAAGGTCTTCTGATTTTTGAACAATTTCTGTCCCACGCGCTTGTTCCGCATCACCTTGTACAAGCTGTGTTGCATCAAGATGGAAACCAAGTGCTGAAGCTATTCCGACTGAAGCAGCGATAGCTGTAGTTCCAACTAATATAAATAAAATTAGAGCAGCAATTTTACCGAAGTTTTTACCAGCAACTACTTTTGTAAATGCTGAAATGATTGAAATAAATACTAATGGCATAGCGACCATTTGTAACAGTTTCACATAGCCTGTTCCGACAATGCTAAACCAGTCAACTGTTTTTACGACAACATCTGTCGTTGGACCATAAACAAAGTGCAAGAATAGCCCAAATACGATACCTATTCCTAAACCTGTAAATACACGTTTAGAAAATGAGACATGCTTTTTATTCATATAAATAAGCAAGCCAATCAGCAATAGCAGGACTATCACGTTTATTATTATTAAAAAGGTATTCAACCCTTCACAACCCCATTCTATAAAAATTGTATTCTTAGATTAAAACAAGAAAACCTATTAGTCAAGTAGGTTTACTCAAACTTTTTAAAACATCTTAATCTCCTGTTAAATAAAATGAAAATTGAATTTAAACGTTTCGAAACAGGAAAGTAATGTTTGTTTCTTTATCCAGTTGAATTCGGTATTATATAGGCTATACTAAAGAGAAGTACACGGAAGAAGGTGACTACTAAATGGATACAGCGAATTTAACTTCCTTAATTGTTTCCATTATTTTAGTATCCAACATCCTGCTAGCAGCTATTATCATTTTTTTAGAAAGAAAAGAGCCTACGTCAACTTGGGCGTGGATTCTTGTTCTTTTCTTTTTGCCTGTCGCTGGATTTATCCTTTATATATTATTGGGCAGGCAGCTCCGCAAGAAACATCTTTTCAGATGGGAAGGACGCAAGAAAATTGGGATTGATCAATTAATTGAATATCAAATGGAAGCGATCCAAGATAATACATTTGAGTTTCGTCTTGATGACGCAGCGCACTTCAAAGAGTTGATTTTTATGAATTTAACGACCAACCATGCGGTTTTGACGCAAGACAATGCTGTCACAATTTTTAATGATGGTGAGGAGAAATTCAAAGCATTGCTTGAAGACATAGAATCTGCAAAACATCATATTCATATTCAATATTATATTTTTCGCGTTGATCGGCTAGGCACCAAAATTGTAAAGGAGCTTACCAAGAAAGCGAAGCAAGGCGTGCAAGTAAGGTTACTTTATGATGAAATGGGTTCTAGAGGCGTGCATGTGAAGCATTTCCAAGAACTTATCGATGCAGGTGGTGAGGTTGAGGTATTTTTCCCTTCCATCTTACCACTGATTAATCCGCGCATGAATTATCGGAATCACCGTAAGCTTGTAATTATTGATGGGCGCGTTGGTTATATCGGTGGTTTTAATGTGGGTGATGAATATCTTGGCTTAAAGAAGAAGTTTGGTTATTGGCGAGATACACATCTGCGACTTGAAGGTAGTTCTGTACATCCTATGCAAACAAGATTCCTTTTGGATTGGAATCAAGCCTCCAACACAAAAGATATTCAATATGCGGATCACTACTTCCCTGCTATTACGCGTAAAGGAGAAGTCAGTATTCAAATTGTTTCAAGCGGTCCCGACTCTGAATGGGAACAAATTAAAAATGCCTACCTTAAATTAATCGGCATGGCCCAAAAGTACATTTACATCCAAACACCCTATTTCATTCCGGATGACAGCTTTATGGATGCCGTCCGAATTGCTTGTTTATCAGGTATAGATGTCCGGATTATGATCCCTAACAAACCAGACCATATGTTTGTGTACTGGGCAACTTACTCCTATGTCGGACAGCTATTGAAAGCCGGCGCCAGAATATATATTTACGAAAATGGATTCTTGCACACTAAGATGATTGTGATTGATGATGAAGCATCCACAGTAGGAACAGCCAATATCGATTTCCGTAGTTTTAAGCTAAACTTTGAAGTAAATGCCTTTATCTATCACCGCGAGACATCTCATAAGCTTGCGGAGCTATTCGAAAAAGACATGCTACTTTCTACAGAGCTTACACAAGAGTTATACGATAACCGTTCACGGACTATTAAGATGAAAGAATCAATTTCACGATTATTATCTCCAATATTATAAAATGATAATCAGGATTTACGGGATACTTCCTATAGAAAAAGCTTAAAGCAAGTAACTTGCTTTAAGCTTTTTCTTTTACTATTTATTTAATACCAAGATATTCTTCTAATGTCTCATTCTTTTTATAAATTTCTTTTGCCGCCTTCGGACCTACATAACGGAAATGCCATGATTCATGCATATAACCTGTGACAGTTTCTTTACCTTTTGGATAACGCATAATAAAACCGTATTTATGTGCATTTTTTGCAAGCCATTTGCCTGCTTCTGTTTTACCGAAAGCATTATCTGCATAGGCTGCTTCATTTCCTACTTCACCGATATCGAATGCTAAACCCGTTTGATGCTCTGAATAACCCGGTCGAGCACTATACCGATCGGCTGCTTTCTTACCATCGCGTTTTACATACGCATTATATAACTCTACTTGACGATCATATGACCGATAGGTGCTGAATGCATCAAAATGAAAGCCGTCCAAAGAAGCTGCAGCATTTAGCTTATTAAATGCATCTCTAGCCTCCGGATTCTCTCCTGGCGCATAGCTTGCAGGCAAAGGATATTGCTTACTTGCGACCAAAAACCCTTGCATATACGTGGCTTTTTTAGGCAATTTCTTGCCAATGATATAGCCCCCTGCATCTACTTTCTCGTCTTTGATTTTAGTCTTTTTCTTTTCTGTTGCTGGATCATGAGATACTTCCTTTTGAACAGGTTTGTCAGATGGCTCTTGTTTTATATCATTGCACCCTGCTAATATACTGCCGGCAAGCGCCGCCATCGACAGGAATGCAAATGAAGATTTCTTAACATGTTTTTTAATCACTGCTTACACCTCTTATATTTAAAACTGCTGACTACATCATTTTAAAAAAGAATCAGCGCTAATACAACAAGCGTAGCGATTCCAAAAAATATAGCCGTCCCTTTCATCCACTTCGCTTCTTTTGTATACCCCTGCCTAGCCATATCCTTTGCACGGAAGGAGTTTGTAATCGTAAACATCAACGAAATGAAAAGAACTGCCAAATCAAAGTTTTGACGAATAATAAAAATAACAGCCAGAATACTTGTAAGCGCTACAAGTACACCTGTTAGTGCTTTCGAACTCAATTTGTTACCTCCCTTAACCAATTAAAAATCGAGGCAAAATTCGCCTCGATTTAGAAGTTTATACCGCATTCAAAAGTAGTAAGATCCATATCTAAAAAGATAGAGCTTCTACATGAAAATGCTTTGAATCGTTCACGAACACTCAAGTCGATGATTATAACTTTTGCATCGTTACTTTATTTTTTTGATTTTTTCTTTGCTGATTTCGCAGCCTGCTTTTCTGCAGGAGTCAATTTTCTATCCGAATCAGGGACAGCGGTTTTTTCAACTGCTTTCTCTGGATGTTGAGAGTAAAATTTACGTCCAAGATATGTTTGGAAAATCAATAAAGCACCACTGACAGACCAATATAAAGGAAGTGCAGCCATACTAGTGTACGAGATGAACATGATCATTATTGGAGAAATGTACATCATGATTTTCATCTGTGCTTTTTGTTGCTCAGGCACTGTCCATAATGAAACTTGTGCTTGTACAAAGTAAACAGCACCAGCGATAAGTGTCATAACAATATCTGGGTCTCCAAGCTTAAACCATAAGAAATGGTGCGCTTGTACTTCAGACGAATAACGAATGGAGTAGTATAAGCCCATAATAATCGGCATTTGGATAATGACAGGCAAACAGCCCATATTCAATGGGTTGACATTGTACTTTTTGTACAATCCCATCATCTCTTGTTGTAAAGCCATTTGTTCTTCTTTTGATTTAGCGGCTTTTAATTTTTTTTGGATCTCGTCCATTTCGGGTTTCAATTGATCCATTTTTTCTTTCATACCCTGTTGATTTTTATAGTTCTTCAACATGAAAGGCATTAGAATAAAACGGATTAACACAGTAATTATGATAATCGCTGCGCCATAGTTCCCATTAAAAAGGGAGTTCCCAATAAAGTCTAGCAAGAAATCCATCGGTTTTACAAATGTACTATAGAAAAAGCCTTCTTTATTTTGCACTGAACTACAGCCAGCTAGCAAAAATGGAGCAAGACCGACCATTGAAACTAACCAAAGTTTCTTCTTCAATATATTCACCTACAATTTCTCAAGCTATAGTGAAGTATACATTATATAGAGGATACTAATCAAATCAAAATTGTGTTTATTCAATATATATGTAACGATTTCAAATTATAATAGTCTTTCTGGTAATTTATAACGGTAATATTCTTCTTCAGGCTTGTCTCTAAAATGCTTCGGTGTACAACCAACATATTTTTTAAAAATACGTGTGTAATAGCTTTGATTGCAAAAATGGAATTGATCTGATATTTCAGATATGCTTTTGTTCGTATGCCTTAGATAATATTGAGATTCTTCCACTCTTCGAACATTTAAATACTCTACTAAAGTAATGCCAACATGCTCTTTAAAAATACGCGATAAATGGCTTGTGCTAATGGAAAAATACATGGCGATGTCTTCGACGGAAAAGTCCGATTCGACTTCATCATCTATGTACATAATGACTTTATTTACTGTTTGGTGTCTATAGGATGGTTGTTTTCTTTCTGAGATGACATAGATATAAAATTCTATTAAATCATCCGCAAATTGCAGGAATTCTGCATCTTTCATCTGTTTATCGATCATTTGTATACATGCTGTGTTAAACGCAAACACTTTCTTTGATGGTGCTTGGTTTTCAAGTAATTTTCTTGTGACAACAGATGATAAAATGACAAAGTAATGCCTTACTGAACGGATGAAGTCTTTCCCAGCTCGTATAGCTAAAATATCTATTAGTTGGCGCAGTGATGCCCTTGCCTCATTTAACTCTAATTGGTAAATCTGCCTTAAAAGTTGTGCTTCTATTTCAAAAAACTCTTCTATGCCTTCGTAGTTTTCTATAATTTCAATTTCTTCAAAGTACTTTTTCGAGATTGTTTCTGAAATGGAATATTGTTTTTGCAGCATAAACTCCCCATCTTTCTATAAAATTACACAGTATTTTATCACGTTAATCTTACTATATAACGAAAATGGTAATATGAAAATAGTTTTATTACCCAATCTTAAAGAAAATTTGAGTAAATTGGTTCTTTTAAAAATTGGGTACTAGTTCTTATAAAAAATACATTTAAGGAAATTAGCCAAATTATAGCTATATTGGTGTAAGAGTCTCCCTTTGGGTGTTGTAGTTAAAAGAATTAAAAGTTCTGTCCTATTATTACTATTTTTTATCTCGTTTAAATCGACTATAAATATACCGTTCTTATTTCTCCAATATAAAGCAGTGTAAAAACCAACAATTTTTCGCGAAGGAGTATTTTCAAAAATAGAATTGTGTCATAATATGTGAAGAGAATAATTATAACAGTGCTTAATCATCCTATGTTTTATAGGGAGTACTGTATTATGATGAATGCAAAGAAACGAGGTAGGTATTCATGGATCCAAAGTCTATCGAGGAATTGATAGAAGTTATAAAGGAATTTTTCCCTGACAACACATCAATAGTTATTTCAGATACAGAAAAATATATCTATTATCAACCAAGCAAAAAGATTGATTTGAAAATTAAGCCGGGCGATGACATTCCTGAGGGCTCTGCTACTCGCAAGGCACTAAGCTACGGTCAAAAAATTAATTCTTTTATCGAATCAGACGTATTTGGCGTACCTTACTATGGCATGAGTATCCCTTTAATGGAAGAAGGGGAGACAAAAGGTGCAATTACAGCTATTTTCCCACAAAAACCTTCTCCTTTTTTAACTAATTACATTACCATTAAAGTCGATGATTGCTGGTATCCTGTCAAACATGAAAATGTGATCTACTTAGAAACACAGCTACGTAAAACATACGTTAAATCAATCCAAAAAGAAGGATACCATCGATTAAACTTAAGCGATTTGGAATTGTTCTTATCTCCTGATACTTTTATTCGTTGCCATCGCTCTTATATTGTTAACATTGATTATATCGAAGAAATTCAACCTGATTCGCATTCCACTTTCTTATTAATAATGAAAGACGGAACTCGGATACCTGTGAGTCAGCGCTATGCTAGCTACTTCCGCCGGTCTTTAGGATTCTAAAAACACATAAAAAAGAGTTGTCACAAAGACAACTCTTTTTTTATTTATTTATTTTCTTCAGGAGGCTTAACGCCATTTAATTTATCATCTTGTTCAGCATTTTCATAGTTGATGCTTGTCATTGTTGAACCTTCATATGTCATTTTGCTATCTTCTTCATCATACGTAAGTTCTGGATCTGTATGTCCATCACCAGTAGTTGTTCTTACAGCATCTTCTTTTACATCTGGGGAAGAAGAGAAGTTTTTGTCTACAAACTCATTTACTTTATCCTTTGTTGAGTTGAAGGCCTCCATTGCTTTGTCGCGGTTTTCTTTCTTACGGAAATAAGCGTACGCTCCTGCCGCTAATCCTGCTAGTAATAATGATTTACTTTTTCCCATGTTCATCATTTCCTCCCGTTATATCAATTTGTTCTAGGATAACTATACCCTTTTTTAAAAATCCTACACCTTTTCAATCATAATTTTTGAATGGCTTCTCCCCACATCATCTGCAACCATTGAAAAATCTATACATATTTCTTCTAAGCTGAAAGGCAAAAAACATACGCGCTTTCCCTAACAGTTAAAGAGCCCTATCTGTTTGGATTGTGATAGGGCCTCCCATTAGTTAACAAGCGTTTGATCTTCTGTTTTCGGTTTGCGGACAAAGCAAATGATTGCTGCAATATAATAAGCGAAAGAAGTAAAGGAAATAATGCCCGCAAAGATAGCAGCCACGATAAAGAGCCACCCTGCCATATTGGCTTTTTTGTTCTTTGCTTTATATGCTTGAATGCACGCTACAATTCCTAATACCAAGCTAATGACAAAGCAGATAATGAAAAACCAACCGAATGGTCCAAAGCCATCGGTGAACGCTACAACCGTATCTGCAAAACTTTGTGGATCAATATCCTGTAGATTCGGATTATTAGCATAGTTTTTCTCCATCTCCGTTACAAGTTCATTCTGGAATTGCTCGTTGACTGAAACACTTGACATAGAGACGACGAGTAAGCCCACAAAAGAGATGGCAATCAAATTAAAGAGCGATCCAATAATGCCGAAAACTAATTCTCCTGTTCTTTTCATGTATACACCTCATATTTAGTTTCATTGACACTCAAGTAAGAAGAAAGCTTCTCACTAAGTGAAGTCTCACTTCATAGTAGTATACGTATCCAATTATGGAAAAGATTCATGTATCTTTATCTTTTCACGACGAAAAAGCCAATTTGCAGATAGTATCTACCCGCAAATCGGCTAATCAGTTATCGTGTTCTTTTATGCTTTAATATCATCATACTTATCGGTTGAGCTGAAGGCCTTCAGTACGAATGAGCAAACAGCCTCGATTTTATAATCTTTCTCACGTGCATATTCTGCAGCACGATCCAGCAGCTTAACTGCCAAACCCTGTCCGCGCAAAGATGGATCTACAAATGTATGGTCAACTACCATAATATCTCCAAGCTGCGTCCATGTTAGCTCTGCTAACACTTGACCGTCTTCTTTATATTCAAATGCATATCCTTCACTTCCACGGTTGTTTAATTGGAAATCCATGAATAACACCCCCTGTAATAAATAGTGTAGCACACTCTTTCTATTACCCTTTGCTATTTTGCCCAAATCATACATCTCTCGTCCAATGGGGGTAATGTTCAACCAACAACTATTTTCTAACCGAATAGGCCGCTGATACCATCAATGATTTTTTTAAAGAAATTTTTAACGCTTGCCCAGAATCCTGTGTCATTTTTTATATCATCATTGATTTTAGACAATTTATCTTTTATATTACCGCTTAAATCATTTAATTGAGATGACCATTTGCCAAAATTGATATCGAGATTACTAATTTTGTTCATCAAGTCGATTAGTAATTGACGGTCTTTATCGCTTAAACTGATTTCTAATTTTTTCAGTTGTTCATCGACAATTTTAGCTACATCTTCTTTTGTAGCTGGTTTTTGCTCTGCAATTTGCTTTTTAATTTCTGTTAACAATTCTCCAACCTTTTTATCGTCCACATTGGAATTTTGGGCAATATCCGTCGCTACAGAAAGTTCTTGGTTGGCTACATCTGTCCGTTCAGGGTCTAATTTTTTACCTGTTGTAACTTCATACGCTTTATAGATTCCAGCCAAAGCAGAGTGGCCTGTTACCTTTTTAGGTGCCGCTACTTCAACTGTTGCGTCTTCGATACCTGCAGTCAACATTGCGTTAGAATACATATCCGAAGTGACTTCAGTAATATTTTCTGGGGTTACAATATTAATAACTAGTCCGCTGCCCTCATTTTTAGGCGTAATTTTTGCAGAAGAATATAGGCGTGCACTTGCATTTCCATTTTCAATATATTTAGCAATATCCGCACCGGTAATTGTAATTTCTTTTATACCGGAATTGCCGGAAACCCCTAAACTACTTTTTACGCTTGCTTTTTCACTATCTGAAAGGCTACCGCCATAAACGACAATAGGATCCCCTAATTTTTCATTGACAACTTCACCCGATGAATCTGTTGTACTTGTGCTGGCATAACTTTTAATAGGTGTTGCGATAGCAGTAGTCAAACAGAACGCTGCCAAAACAGCTACAAGTTGTTTTTTCATTATTGTTCCTCCTCCAATTGGTTTGTATCCTACTTACCCACATCTTCTTTCAATGAGGCCTACTAATAATACGCTAAAAAGAGCAAAAAGTTTCTGGGTTGGCCACCGAACCTTTTTGCTCTATTGCTATTACTTTATAATGGTCCAGCCATCTTCTTGTGTCACACGGCCACTTTTCATCAGTGTACCTAATGCACGTTTAAATGCACCCTTGCTCATGTTAAACATTTCTTTGACTTCTTCAGGTGAAGATTTATCGCTAAATGGCATTTTCCCGC
This sequence comes from Rummeliibacillus sp. TYF-LIM-RU47, assembly GCF_008638315.1. Lineage (NCBI taxonomy): Bacteria > Bacillati > Bacillota > Bacilli > Caryophanales > Caryophanaceae > Rummeliibacillus > Rummeliibacillus sp. TYF-LIM-RU47. The sequence goes on from NZ_VVIR01000005.1 coordinate 33,307, forward strand.
CTACTTCTTGCAGATATTTATAGACCTCTTCTGCATCCTCTGATAATCTTTCATGAACACGTGGTAGCATGGAAGCATTAATCGTTCCATCTTCTTTTACCTCAATGACACGAACAGAGATATCTGCTCCAAGACGTGGCTCTTTCTTACGTTCAGATTCATGAACAAAGATACGGTATGGCTTATCAACGCCAAGTAAAAATGTACCGACTGGTAATAAGCGATATGGACGTGCAAGGATATTTTGGTTGAACAGCTCTGGTTCAGCATCCTCATACATTTCCAATACTTTCTCTTCTGTGATCAAACGGCCAAAAAGCCCTCCTTCACGATCAGTTCGCAAAGTAATATATATATGATTGCCCGGCTCTGGCCATAATGGCTTTAACTTCGGCAAGTCTTCAGCAGGAACTAATACCTCTCGTGATGTGCCAATATCAACATAAGCCCCTTCACGATCTTTCACATGTAGCACACGTGCCCATCCGTATTCTTCTTTGCGAATATGCGGAATGGCAAGCGTTGCAGCTAAATTTCCTCTTCGGTCAGCGAAAAGAAATACTTCTACCTTCTCATTTACCTTTAACTCTGTCGTTGTTTCAGATGCATTCAAAGGAATTTCTATTTCGTCATTAGTTAAGATATATTGAGATCCGCGCTGTTCTTTTACTACTAATTTTACAACGTCTCCAGATTGTAGTGATGCCACCTATTCTAACTCCTCTCTTTAATTAGGAAATCATTCTGCTGGGCTGGTCTTTAAGTCTTTCAGCTTTTGAATGAATTCAGGGTTTTCTTCTAATACTTGATTTAAATCTGCAATGCATTCGATTGAATTCCAGCTCAAATGATGTTCGATTCCCTCCACATCATCATAAATCCGTTCTTCCTCTACACCAATCAACCGTAAAAAATCTTCAAGCAAGCTATGCCTTTCCACTAGGCGCTTTCCTAGCTTTAACCCTTTCGGCGTCAAAGATAAGCCTCTATATCGTTCGTATATTAGATAACCATCTTTATCAAGTTTTTGAACCATTTTGGTAACAGAAGAAGGAAGAACTGACAATGCTTCCGCGATGTCCGATACACGCGCATATCCTTTTTGGTCAATTAGCAAATAGATTTGTTCGATGTGATCCTCCATACTCGGTGTCGGCATCCTTTTACCCTCTCTTTCAGTATCTATCTCTCTAGTTTACTACATGAAAGTCTAAAACGTAACTTGTAGAACTATTGCGAAAGGTTTTCAACTCAATCTGCTGGGGTGGATTTTGGCATATACGCATGTATCGCGCAAACTCTTGCCATCCGCTGAGAAAGAATCCTGCTTCATAATGCCTTCCAACTCAAATCCTGCACGGCTAGCGACGGCACGGCTGCGAGTATTATCTGAGTCACATCGTATTTCCAACCGATTAGCGCCTAACTCTTCAAAAGCGAATTGGACAATTCTTTGCACGGCTTCTGTCATATATCCTTTTCCCTCATATCGCATATCCAACCAGTAGCCAATCTCAAACTTAGGAATTTGCCAATTGATATTATGCAATCCTGTAGAGCCAATATATTGGCCGCCGTCCTTTAAAAATACATGCAGTCGTAAGTCTTTTCTTGCGATAAAGTTTGCGATTGCTTCCCGTATATTTTCCTTTGTCTCTTCTTTTTTAGGTGCTTGCTGAGCCCATTCCATAAATGGCTTCAAGGTTTTTGCAGAGTAAGAGATTGCCTCCCAAACAGCATCTGCATCTTGCATACGGGGCATTCGAATGATCAATCGTTCAGATTCAAAACTGTCATCGAAATCCCATGTTTCTTTATAATCAATCTCATCACTTTTACCTTCGTCGTCCCAGCTTACTGGCGTTGTTTTGCCTTCTAAGTAATCCTGACGAGTAATGCCATATGTAATAGCATCATAATAGTCATCTTCTTTTGGGACATACCATGCCTTGCGAAGATGAGCTTCTTTTACGAAACCAGCATTTTCAAATGTTTTCCGCATAGCAATGTTATCTTGCCTAGTATGGCCTTCAAGTCGAATTTTATTGCCGGGCAACGAAAAAACATACTCGCTGACCAATCTCAATGCTTTAGTGCCATAACCATGGCCGCGCCACTTTTCTCCAATTCTTAGATCAAATAGTGGAATATCATCCTGCAAATCATATATTTTTACCATACCTACTTGGATATCTTCATCATTAACAAGCCAAAAGGTTTTTGATTCATCCGATTCGTAGCCGCCCTCGTCAATCGTCTTTTCGATTAACTCTCTTACTGGATGCGAATTGATATGATATGGCCATACATTTGTTGTCATAAATTCAATTAGTTGTTCTTGCTCTTCCATTGTCCACTCAATTAATTTCAACGCAACAACCCCCTAGGCTACTATTATAGCAGTGACAAATAGATTTAATAAATACCATGAAATAATTTGTTCTATTTACTGTTGACTATGGACATTTGGCATTAGCTAAATAGTCTTTTATCATTATGAAAAGGCATAAGAGAATTTTCTCTTTATGCCTTTTTTTCATGCACTATTCTATAGTACGCTTAAAATCTTAGCCTATTTGCCAACCAAACGTTACGAAGGCAATTCCGGCAAGCAATGTAAGTGCAGGGTATAAAAACACCCCACGATGATTTCCTTCTTGCATCAAGCGAACTGTATCAAATGCGAATGTTGAGAATGTCGTGAAAGCCCCTAAAAAGCCTGTTGCAAAGAAGGCGGAAAGCAATTGTTGGTCAGTTGCTATATGAAGAGCCAATCCCATTAAAAATGAGCCTAGGCTATTGACGATAAAAGTAGCCACATAATATGGCTGCGTCAACCTTCCCATCCATAATGTAACCATATATCTGCTTAGAGCCCCCAATGCTCCACCTGCAGCTAGTATAAGCCATATCATGAGCGTTCACCTGCTTTTTTACGACCTATTCCCATCAGATAGCCAAATGATGCGAGAATTACGCATAGAGCCGTCATCAACACTGCATAGATCACAGCGGTGAGTGCATGATGCTCCATCAACTTTAGCCAGCTTGCTGAAAAGGTGGAAAACGTAGTGAACGCTCCAAGCATTCCTGTTGTCAAAAAAAGCTTCCATCTTGCATATTTTGATGTGATGGCAAATAGGCCATTTAATGCACCCATTGCAAAACTGCCCACACCATTTACGATCCAAAGCAGCCACTCAGCAGGCACAGAAATCATGACACCATAACGCATCCAAGTGCCAACAATGCCGCCAAGCATCACTGCCGCTATATTCTTAATCATTTTATACTCACTACTTCGCCTTTAAAATTAATGTTTGACCGTTTGGCACTTTGCCTTTTATCACCGTTTCATGATAAGTGCCATTTACCCAATCGTCTACTTGGTCATTATACCATACGGATTTGACGTGGCCACTTTGTCCCGGCCCCACAATATGATAGGCTTTGGATAAATCGCTTAAATCAGCTACAAAACGCCATGAAGCACCGTGATTGACGATACCGTTTTGGTCTGGCGCTGCTGCTCTAACTGTCACTTTTGACCCCGCCACAGGCACTTTCTTCGAATCGAGTACATACGCTAATACTTCAGAAGCGGAAGATATCGGATGCTTAAATTGGACCTGGTGCTCTTCTCCCCATTGCCATTTTGACATGTCATCCCCGTATGTTTCCTTTAAATCCTTCATTGACTTTTGCAGGGCCTTTGTAACAAGCTCATCTACTCCGCCTGCTTCATCGACAAATTCTCCTGGTTTCCCTTTATATGCCTGCCGCAATAATTCATCTGTGATATTATATTTCCCTGGCATCATAGCATACACATCTGCTGGCATTGCCTGTTTAAATAATCCTTCCTGTATAGCGATCATCCAATGTTGGAAAATAAGCGGCGCTGCTTGTGATACAGTATCGTTGTAATCCCATTTTTCTAACAGCTCTACCGCTTTGCTTTCCTTCCCTTGTTTCTTGACAGAAGAAATCATAGACGGCAAAAATTCTTTGGCATACAAATTTTTTGTATCCATCTGAATGTTTTGCATATCTTCTGCTGTAAAGTCATCTTTCTCTTCTAGCATCTCCACAATCCGTTCATACCGATACGGCTGTGCCCAAAAGTCTGTAATGTGATACGGATAGCCGCTGCCGACCACTTTATTATTGGCGGTTGCAATATAGCCTGAATCCGGATTGACAACCTTTGGCAACTTGTCATAGTCGATATAGCCCTTCCATCCATAATCCTTTGAGTAACCAGGCACAGGGAACTGGCCATCCCCTCTTTTGCGAATAGGAATTAGCCCATTTGCTTTATAAGCAATCGTGCCGTCCTTTGCGGAAGCAAAAACAAAGTTTTGCGCAGGTGCTTTAAAGTCTTTCAGCGCTGTTTCAAATTGATGCCAATCCTTCGCTTTATCCATATTTAAGATAGCTTGCAATTCTTGCGTTGATTGCAATGCTGTCCACTGCATAGAAAAGACGGCGGTCGGCTTTTCCTTTTTAAAGGCGAGGTCAGAGATGATAGGTCCATGCCTCGTGACAACGACTTCATAGTCGACTGCCTTTTTCCCTTTTACTTTTATTTTTTCTTTACGTACTTCTGCCTGCTCCCATTTGTTTTCATACTTAAATTGTGTAGGATTGTCTGGGTTTGGCATTTCGATATATAAATCCTGCACATCTGGCCCTACATTTGTTACGCCCCATGCAATGTCTTCATTATGTCCGAGGATAATACCTGGGATTCCTGCGAAAATAACACCGCTGACATTTTGTGATGGTGAAGACAGATGCATTTGATACCAAATCGAAGGCGTACTAAGTCCTAAGTGAGGGTCATCTGCCAACAATGGCTTGCCGCTCTTTGTTTTGTCCCCTGACACTACCCAGTTGTTACTGCCATTGAATTCATTGGGTATAAGTGATGTATCAAATTGATTCGATACCTTTACTGGATGTTCAATATTTTCTTCAATAATAGACTTGGCATTTTCAGGATAATGAATCATTAATTCTTGTACTTTTTCTGACGATAGCTTAGTTAGCGCCCAGTGCCGGAATGCCAGCATATCCCAATGACCGCCTAAATCATACGCCATATATTTCCCGATAGTTAATGAGTCAATTTCCGTCCACGGCTTTGGTTGATAGCCAAGTAATTTAAATTCGTACGGCAGCTTCCCTTCCTTTTTTGCATACTGGATATAATCATTCACGCCTTCTGCATACCATGAGAGTACTTGCTTAGCTTCATCAGAGTAACCGTCTAATGATTTTTCAGCTGCATCTCTAAGACTGAATGTTCGGAAAAATTTATCCGTTTGTATAGCTTTTTCTCCTACCACTTCTGATAGCATGCCGCTCGCCTGTCTTCTAGAAAGATCCATTTGGAATAGGCGATCTTGTGCTTGCACATATCCTTGTGCCCGATACAGATCTTCATCGTTCTTTGCTTTAATATGAGGAACACCTTTATTATCTCTAGTGACCGTTACATCCTGTTTTAAACCTGCGACTTCTACTTTCCCTTCAATTTGCGGCTTCGATTTGTCCACAAAGGCATCTAATAACAATGCCGCCGCAATGATAAGAACAATGGCCACACCGCCAGCTATTAAAAGCCATTTCCATATACGTTTCCCTTTTTTCATACTTCATCCCCCTTATCTTCTCTATATTCCTTCCCCGCCCCCTATATCCCTTTAAATATGATGAAATTTTGCGTCTTTGAAACTGTAGTTAAAAGACTGTTATTGGCTATGTAAAAAACCAAAAATAAAACCGAACTATATGTGAAATTCAATATCACATTGGTTCGGTTTACTGTAAGTATTCTTTTATACAAAAAGTATAAGCATTTAATTTTTCGGTCTATTCCTGGGGGGATTCAGCTCAAGCTTTTCCCGCAAGAGAAGCCATAATCCACTGCATATCATTGTAAATATGTTCTCATTGAAGGAGGAACATTTTATTCTGTTCTAGTCTCAACCATTTGGTCAATATTCATTTCTAGAAGAACTGGACAGTGGTCACTTCCTGCTATTGCATGATGGATGTCTGCTTTTTTTATAGATTCCTCAAGCCTTTTAGAGATAATAAAATAGTCAATGCGCCAGCCAATATTTCTTTCTCTTACTTTGTTCATATATGACCACCATGTATAACGATCTGTTGCTTCAGGGTAAACCGAGCGGAATGAATCGACAAAGCCGCTGTTTAATAGTCTCGTCATTCTGCCTCTTTCTTCCTCTGTAAAACCAGAGTTCCCTATGTTGGCTTTAGGGTTTTTTAAATCGATTGATTGGTGTGCTACATTCAAGTCACCACAGTAAATGACAGGTTTCTTTTCATCTAACTCTTTTAAGTAAGCACGCAGTTCATCTTCCCACAGCAGCCTGTACTCTAAACGAGCCAGATCCCGCTTCGAATTCGGTGTATATACATTTACTAAGTAGAAGTTTTCATATTCCAATGTAATAATTCGGCCTTCGTCTTGTGTGTCTGCATCGCCAACACCATAACTGACTGATAAAGGTTCATGTTTAGTAAAAATAGCTGTTCCTGAATACCCTTTTTTCTCCGCATCATTCCAAAATTGATAATACCCAGGCAAATCGATCTCTACTTGCCCAGTTTGACATTTTGTTTCCTGAATGCAGAAAAAATCTGGTTCTTCCTGATGAAAATAGTCAAGAAACCCTTTCTTTAAGCATGCCCGAATACCATTGACGTTCCATGATATAAATTTCATTCTATAAAACTCCTTCAAAAAATATAGATTTTGGAAGAATACAATATTCCTCACTAGAAAAGACATTTCCCCTGTTTATTTCATGCTAACCCATCTATAAAAATAGACGCCCTCCCTGATAAAACGGAAGGCGTCTTCTTAACATTATATCTAGTCTTATTTTACATCCTCGCCGACAATTTTAACTTCTGTTTCAAGATCTATGTTGAATTTCTCTTTTACAGTACGCTGAACCATACGGATTGTCTCAATATAATCCGTTGCTGTCGCATTTCCTTTATTGATGATAAAGCCGGCATGTTTTGTGGATACTTCTGCTCCTCCGATACCTTTACCTTGCAAGCCACTATCTTGAATTAGCTTGCCTGCAAAATGGCCTGGAGGACGTTTGAACACACTTCCTGCTGAAGGATACTCAAGCGGTTGCTTCGACTCTCGCTTGTATGTTAAATCAGCAATCGTTTCATCAATAGTTGCTTGGTCGCCTTTCTTCAATTCAAAAATGGAAGAAAGCGCGTAATAACCCTTCTTCGCAATAATGCTTTGGCGATAGCCGAGCTCCAACTGTTCCTTTGTCAGGTTTAGTATATCGCCACTTGGCGTCATGACCTTGCAGCTGACGATTACATCATTAATTTCGCCGCCATATGCGCCTGCATTCATTGCCATCGCTCCACCTACAGACCCAGGAATACCGCAAGAAAATTCAAGGCCACTCAATGATTGCGCCGCAGCTGCTCTTGATACATCGATGATCAGCGCTCCAGCTTGAGCATACACGGTAGTCCCTTCAATACGGATTTCATCCAATTTAGAGAGGTTTAGAACAATTCCACGAAGGCCTCCGTCACGGATGACCATGTTCGATCCATTTCCTAATAGAAATAGAGGTACGTCATGCTGGTGGGCATACTTGACAACTTCTGCCGCTTCTTCTTCAGTGGAAGGCATAACAAGCAAATCTGCATTGCCGCCTAGCTTTGTCATTGTGTATTTATTAAGTGGTTCATCTATTTTGATATCATCGGGATTTACAATCGTTTTTAAATCATTCATCCATTGTTCTTTCATCTCCGAAAGTCCATTCCCTTCATACTTATTCATAACTAAGTATGAATAACGAAGGCCCATTTTACAAGTAATATTCTTTGGCTAAAGCATCAGGAACATGGGTTGAAACTTTCTCTAGGTCTATTCGTATAATAAATTGAAATACATATTATAGGATTATTGTAAGGGGTGGCAGGAATGATATTAGAAGAACAAGGAATTAGCTTATTTACGATTGTACCGATTATCGTTGGCATTGGTTTTGTGATTGTAATCGGTATTTTAATTATCAGTGCAGCCAAGGGGCTGAACACGTGGACAACGAATAATAACTCACCTATCCTCACTGTTCCTGCTGCAATCGTAGCCAAACGCACCGAAGTTAGCGGCGGAGGCCAGGATACAAGTGCCAGCACAAGCTACTATGCGACATTTGAATTAGAAAACGGAGAACGAGTTGAATTGCGGGTGAGCGGTAAAGTATATGGTTCTTTTGTTGAAGGAGACAATGGGACGCTGACATATCAGGGAACGCGCTATCATCAATTTGAACGAAAACTATAATTTGGCCCTAACTATTTCAATAATAAGTAAAGCACCCCCAAAGCTAGAGTTATCTCTAACATAGGAGGTGCTTTTTATTGTTCTATTTCTAACTTGTTGCTTACGCTTTAACAGCCATTTCAACTAAACGATTTGCTGCTGCTTTAACTTCTTCTAAACCATCAGCGATGATTTCTTGTGCTTTAGCAGGCATTGCATTATGGCCTTCGATAACGACTTCTTCGATAATGTCCATACCGAAAACGCCGCCAAATACATTACGCATATAGTTAACAGCCATTTCCATAGATGCCATTTCTGGAGTAGAATAAATGCCACCACGTGCGTTTAGCAAGATAGCTTTTTTCTCAGGCATTAGGCTAATCATATTGCCTGCTTCATCGTATTTGAATGCAAAACCAGCTGCATATACATAGTCGATGAAAGTTTGTAATTTAGCAGGAATAGTCAAGTTCCATAGAGGGAATGCAAATACTACTACATCAGCAGCTGTAAGTGCGTCCATTGCTTTTTGTTTAGCAGCAAGTGTACGTTGTTGTAGCTCAGACAACTCTTCACCGTTTTGCAATTTACCAAAAGCATCTAGTAAATCTTGACCGAAATAAGGAGTATCTTCTTCATATACGTCATATACAGTCACATTTAAATCAGAACCTTTTAAAGTTTCCATAAATGTTTCATACATTTTGCTTGATATAGCTTGATCCGCTGGGCGGTTATTTGCTTTAACAACTAATACGTTTGTCATTAGTCACACACTCTCTTTTCGTGTAATATTATATCTCAAATTCAAGATATTTTAATTTTAATGTAAAACCCATTCGAAGTCAACGAATGGGTTTTCATACTTTTGACTGAAATTTTTAGAAATCACAATGATCGTCTGTGCATATTCCCTGGCCATCTTGCCCCATCATCTTTAATGTAGGACGAAGGTTTTCTTCCTCTGCGACTTGTTGAATTGCTTTTTCGAACACTTCATTAGGTTGAGCTCCTGAGATCGCATACTTCCCATTCAACACAAAGAAGGGAACCCCTCTCACGCCAATTTGGGCTGCTTCTTGTATATCTCGCAATACGTCGTCAGCGAATGAGCCATTTGCCAAGATTTCCTCTGCGTCTTTGCGTTCGATACCTACTTCTGCGGCTAACTCAACTAATGTATCCGTTAAGCCAATTTCCTTCGCTTCGATAAAATAGGCACGAAGCAAACGCTCGCTCATTTCGGCCCCTAACCCTTTGGTTGCTGCATATTTTGCAAGGCGATGTGCCTTAAATGTATTCGCAGGTTTTAAGTGGTCGTAATCATAATCCAAGCCCAATTCCTTCGCACGGGCAATGATGCCTTGTGATTGAATTTTTGCTTGTTCTACTGTCGTGCCATATTTCTTTGCAACGACTTCATACATGCTTTCATCTGATGTATCTTTCGATTCAGGACTAAGCTGGTAGCCTTTAAAGACAACTTCCACTTGATCCTTAAATCCTGTTTTATTCAATGCATTCTCTAATTCTCGTTTACCTATATAACAAAATGGACATACATAATCTGACCAAACTTCTATTTTCATCATGATCACCTCGCCTCTATTGTATCTACCACTTCATTCAAAAGGCAATTTTATTGCCCGGCCTTTCAATCCATGACAACTAAATGTTTAAACTTCATATGAATAACACAACCTAGGAAAAAACAGGAGATTATACATGTACAAATCACTTTGGCTACAACAACCAACAGAGCATTCAAAAGCTGCACTTGGCGAATCAATCGAAACAGATGTATGTATTATTGGTGGCGGATTAAGTGGCATAATGACTGCCTATCATCTGTCTAAAGCAGGAAAAGACGTAGTATTGCTAGAAGGAGATTCCGTATTGGGAGGTGCAACCGGCCATTCTACCGGGAAACTGACAGCTCAGCACGGTGCCATCTATCAAACACTGATCAAGCAATTCGGAAGTGATGGGGCTTCTCTTTACTATAAACTCAACCAAAAGGCAGTTTCCTCGGGATTCGATTTAGTAGGCTCAGATGTCATCCAGCCCTCTACATCTATCCTGTATACACAGGAAGAGTTTAATAGAAAAAAGCTGGAAGACGAATGGGATGCCTATAAACAGTTGAATATCTCTGGCACAATGAATCCGAAGAGTGAAATCCCTTACCCATTGAAATTGTCTGTTTCAATGTCAGAGCAAGCTCAAATCCATCCTGTTCGTTTCGGTCGTGAAATGCTTGCTAAAGCCATGGCTGCAGGAACGAAGGTTTATGAGCATACGCGAGTCCAGCATGTGGATATTCAAAATAAAAAGACGACAACGCATAGCGGACATACGGTTTCATGCAAAGATTTAGTCATTGCATCTCATTACCCCATTGAAGCACTTAGGGGACTTCATTTATTTAAATTAGAAATCAATCGTTCTTATATTATTGCTTTTAAAACACCCAACCCTTATAAAGGGCAATATCTTTCAGTTGATACCGCTGTAAGATCTATACGAACAGCACTGATTGACGGTGATAATTATTTGTTGCTTGCAGGGCCAAGTCATAAAGCAGGCACTAAATCGGATACGTATAAATATTATGATGAGATTGAAGCAGAGGGACATGACAGATTCGATGCAAAAGATATTCCTTTTAAATGGTCGGCACAGGACCCTGAGACACCTGACTTGCTTCCATATGTTGGAAATCTTAGCTCTGGAACTCCACACGTCTGGATTGCGACAGGTTTTAGAAAATGGGGAATCTCCAACTCTCTTGTCGCAGGACAGCTAATTAGCGATGGCATATTAGGTACCCCAAACAAGGGCTTAGATCTTTATTCGCCTAGCCATACAAAGCTAGGTACTGCACTCGCACAAGCTTTAAAAATCGGCAGCCAAGTAGCCGTTGATTTTGTAGGTGGCTATATTACTCGAACTTCTACACCCCGCTGTACACATATGGGCTGTAAAACTAGATGGAATGAAGCGGATGAAACATGGGATTGTCCGTGTCATGGATCACGTTTTTCAAAAGAGGGCTTGGTCATAGAAGGTCCTGCTGTTGACCCGCTTGAATTGTGATGATTGATCTTATAAAAAAGAGCTGACTCTCTTGTTCCAGGGAGTCAGCTCTTTATTTTTAACCTAATACTTCAGTTAGTGTTGGGACGATTTGTTTTTTACGTGATACAACACCTTTTAATACAATACGGTTGTTTTCTAGCACTGAACGGAATGCAGGAGCAGCTTTATCTGCAACCTTACCAACCGGTACAGCAACAGAGTCATTGTTTAGAATGTCTGTGACTACAAAGAAGAATAAATCTAACTCTTTATCTTGCACTTCTTTTTCTAACAATTTTTCTAACTCTTCTTGGCGATCAAGTACATCATTGATATCTACTGCGTTTACTTGCGCAATCACAACTTTATGGTCGCCCATTGCGAATTCTTTCGCATCTAATGATAACAAGTCTTCCAATGTTTTATCACTTAGGTCGGCACCTGCTTTCAACATAGAAAGTCCATATTCTTCTGCATTCACATTTGCTTTTTCTGCTAATTCTTTCGCTGCTTGCACATCTTCTTCTGTGCATGTAGGTGATTTAAAAAGCAATGTATCAGAAATGATAGCAGAAAGCATTAAACCTGCGTAATTTGCAGGAACTTCTACATTTTTTTCTTTAAAAATTTTATTTAAGATGGTTGCCGTACATCCAACTGGCTCAGCACGGTAGTATAGCGGATCAGCCGTTTCGAAGTTCGCGATGCGGTGGTGATCGATTACTTCAAGTACTTGTACTTCTTCTATATCAGCTACAGATTGTTGACGCTCATTGTGGTCGACTAAAATGACCTGTTGTACTTCTGGTGTAGCTTTTTCAATCAAGCGGGGTGCATCAAAGCCGAATTTTTCTAGTGCATAAGCCGTTTCATTGTTTAGCTCTCCTAAGCGAACAGCTTCAGCATCGACGCCGATTTGTTGTTTTAAATATGCATATACTAATGCAGATGTAATTGTATCTGTATCAGGGTTTTTATGTCCGAATACTAGGACGTTACTCATGTATATATTCCTCCCAAAATGAATTACCGATTCTTTTTTTATTTTATCAAAAAGATAACATATAGTCGCTAGATTCGCACAAAAAAGATCTCCTCGTCCGCAACGAGGAAAACTGGAGCAATGCTACTTCTAAAGCAAGCTATCATCTATTGGCACGATAAACCTTTTCCTTCACTGTATAACGTTCAATCGCAGAATGATTGATTTCATAGCCTATTCCCGGTTCTTTTGAAATGCTAATATAGCCATTTTTCACCGTAATTTCAGGTGTGATGATGTCCTCTTCCCAGTAATGGGTAGAGCCTGCTGTATCTCCAGGCAGCGTAAAATTAGCCAGCGTAGATAAGGCGATAGCGTGTGCCCTTCCGATCCCCGATTCAAGCATACCACCGCACCATACTTCCATCTCATGTTTAGCACACAAATCATGGATACGTTTTGCTTCCGTCAGGCCGCCTACTCGGGCATATTTGATGTTCATTACTTTACAGCTTCCAAGATCAATCGCTGCCTCAGCATCTTCATATGAAGTGATGCTTTCATCTAGACAGATAGGTGTTTTTAACTGACTTTGAAGCTTCGCATGCTGCACAATATCATTTGCGCCTAGCGGCTGTTCAATCATCAACAAACCATATTGATCTAGTTCTTGAAGCAATGCTAAATCATTAAGCGTATAACATGAATTGGCATCCGCCATTAAAGGAACATCTGGATATTCATTTCTAATTGCATTAAGCAGTGCAATATCCTCGCCTGGTTTAATTTTCACCTTTATACGCTGATAGCCAGCTTCTAAAGCATCCTCAATTTTTTGATAAAGCTGTTGATGTGTAGGCTGTATACCGATACTCACTCCAACAGCCACCTTTTCTTTTTGACCGCCTAAAGCTGTTGCAAGAGGAATAGATTGCTTCTTAGCATAAAGATCCCATATCGCGGTTTCCAACGTAGCCTTAGCCATGTTGTTACGACGGATACTGCTAAAGATTTCGCTGACCATATCCGGGTGATGAATCTCTTTGCCCATAATAAGCGGTAGTAGAAAGTCCTCTAGTACATGCCAGCTCGTTTTCATCGTCTCTTCCGTATACCAAGGCACTTCAAATGCGACGCCCTCTCCATATCCGGTAAGACCATCTCGATCTCTTGCTTCAAGGATAAGAAATTGTTTATCCTGCACGCTACCAAAGCTGGTTTTAAAAGGAGATTTCATGCGCATCTTTAATTGGCGGATCTTAACTTGTTCTATATTCAACTTTAAACTCACCTATATTAGTTTCATTATTTGACTGTTGAACCAGTTGCTTTTAAAACTGATCTCGTTAGTATTTCAACTCCAGGCAAAAGCTGGTCATGGTTGAATGTCATATCAGGGTGATGTAGCCCAGGGGATAAACCACACCCTAATCCTAGCATAGTTGCTTTAATATGTGGCCTCAATTTGCTGTAAAAATGGAAGTCTTCCCCTCCAGGTGTAAAGAGGGCAGGCCTTAGTTTTTCTTCACCGACAGACTCTATAATCGCGTGTTTTAGAATTTCTTCCGCTTCCTCATTTACTTTCGCTGCCGCTATATCAGTCAAAACCTTTAACTCAATATTCGCTTCATATAAAGTACTAACGCCTTTAACAATGCGCTGGATATCTTTATATAACTCTTGCATGCCTTCGTTCGTTTGAGCTCTTACATCCACGTTAATGAATGCTTTGCCGGGTATGATATTGCCTGATCTTCCTCCAGCCTGGAAAACCGTCACCTTTGCGGAATAGGGAATCATCGAATCGATACGAATGGATTTTAAAGCTTCCACTAGGCTGCTCCCCACTTCGATTGCGTTCTTACCTAAATGCGGCCTAGCAGCATGGGCTTCAACACCATAAATTTCCGAGGAAATAGTCATGGATGCACCATGATGGATGGCCGGCGAAAAAGTGCCATCTTCGAGCTCCTGAATAGGGCGCAGATGCACGCCAAACAAATAATCTACATCATCAATCAATCCCCTTTCCACAAAGGAAAGAGCCCCTTGTCCCTTTTCCTCAGCCGGTTGGAATAAAACACGCAAGGTTCCCTTCCACTCGACTGACAAATTTTTCAAAAGAAGCAAGACACCAATAATCATGGTCATGTGCCCATCGTGGCCGCATGAATGATTAGCCCGCATTTCTCCGTCTACTTCCTGCCAAAGGGCATCCATATCTGTCCTTAAACCAACCACTGGCTTCCCTTCCCCGATCTCAACATACAGACCCGTACTGTCTTTTAATGTATGGACTTTATAACCTTCTGCTTGCAATAACGATTCAATATATTCTGTTGTGCGGTATTCCTCCCACGCGATTTCCGGAATAGCGTGTAGATGTTGAAATATTCCCTTGAGCTTCGATTCTATTTCCTTTAGCTTTTCTTTCATCATACCCCATCCTTTCTCGTTAAATAGCCTTTCAAGAAATTGAGATCATGCTTGTCAGATTATAAAAATATATCGTGTAAATTCATGAATTTAGATGAATTCGCTTTCAATAATCTATTACTCCTTAAGGAATTGTATTTGCATTTATCAGGATTTATGCCCTGCTGTTACATACGGCAAACCTATCGGAAAGTCTCGAGGGGATTGGGGTTACTCAACCGGCATCGCATGATTACGGTAACTTGGCTCTATTAGCGTCACTCATCTCCCTTTCACATTCACCTGCCCTATTCATACCACTTACCTTCTTAAGCAGAAAAAAGCTTGCTGACCCGCTATTCCTGATCAACAAGCTTTTCCTATTTATGAACTAAAACTTTCTTCTTGTAATTCTCTTTTTCTTTCCAATTTCTTCACGATATATATACTGATCTCATAAAGAAGAATCATCGGTACGAGTACCAACAATTGGCTCATAAAATCAGGCGGTGTTATAAGTGCTGAGAAAACGGCCATAATAACGTAAGACCATTTTCGAATATTCTTCATCGTATCCGATGTTAGAACGCCTATTGTCGATAAAAACATGGCAATAATAGGTAATTCAAATAATAATCCAATTGGAACTGTCGTCATGATGAGATAGCTCATGTACTGAGCTGCTGAGATCATTACGTTGAAATTCGATTCGCCTATTCCTACAAGGAAATGGTAGCTAATTGGGTTGATAACAAAATAGCCGAAAGCCACCCCTAAGAGAAATAACAGAAGCATAACGGGCGAATATAAACCAAGAAAACCTTTTTCGTTTTCCTTCAAACCAGGTTTTATAAATGACCATATAAAGTGCATTAAGAATGGCAATGAAAGTCCTACAGCAACTGTTGTAGAGATGGACATATAAAATTTAACAACTTCAAGAGGCCCTAAGATGACTAAGTCGTGCCCTCTTGTTACATACGGAAGCCATTTGTTGACTGTCGCAAATACAAGAATAAAGAAAAAGAGAAAAACAGCTAACCCTTTGATAAGTTGTTTTCTAAGTTCCGCCAGATGTTCAACAAATGCTTCGCTCGTATCCCTAAAGGAGCTTTCCAATCCCTGCTCCTCATCGGTTTCGAGAGAGGCGGAAGGAGCTGGGGAGACGGGCTCAACAGCCGCAGCCTCTTCGCTCCCTTCGTATTCGCTTTCGTCTAATTTATCCAAAGGGCTAAGTACTTTCTTTTTATTTTCTTCATACGGATCCATACGAACACCCTCTAATTAAATTTCGTTTTTATCCTTTACTTTGACAGTTGTGATCGTTTCCTTTTTAGGTTCTTCATGTTCATCCATTAGGCCTTGAGTAGATTTTTTAAACTCAGAGAAAGTTTTGCCTACTGCAGAACCAATCTCCGGCAATTTTTTTGGACCGAAAACGATAAGTACAATGACTAAAATAATGATTAATCCAGGAATACCAATGGCGCCTATGCCCATGATGTATCACTCCTTTAATTGATTTTTGATTTAGCTTTAGAGAAGGTTATTGGTTAAACCAAAGATCCACCTTTTTTGCTATACTTGATAATCCCTTCAGAACAGCGAAGCGCTAAAGCGCCAACAGTGTCAGTTGGGTTATAACCTGAGTTATTCGGGAATGAACCAGCGCCCACTGCGAATAGATTTTCGCAATCCCAGTGTTGTAAGTAATTATTAACTACCCCGTCCTCAGGTGTTTTACTCATTACAGTACCACCTGTGTTATGTGTTGATTGATAAGGGACGATGCTGTAATCCGTTAGATCTGCACGAACTTCTACTTTTTTGGCATCCATTTGTTTTAAGATATCGCCACATTTTTTTGAGATAAAGTGGTGCAATTTACGGTCTTGATCAGTAAAGTTATAGTTTACTTGCAATAAAGGCACGCCATACGCATCTTTATATTTCGGATCCAATGTTAAGTAATTCTCTTTATGAGCAATAGAAGCTCCTTGTCCACCTACAACTAGAGTACGCGTATAGTTTTCGATCGATTCTTTCTTAAATTCCGCACCCCATGTCGGTGTATCTTCATGTGTAGGGTTGTTACCGATCGGACGTAAACCAATTTGAGTTAAGGCAATATTCGCACCGTGAATAAAACCTAGTTTAGAGTGGTCAAAGTTATCGCCATTAAAGTCGTCTAAACATTCACCTAGTGCACCAGCACCCATAAATGTATTAAATTGCTCATCGTAGAAACCAGTTGCACCTGGCATAATTTGATAGCAATAATTACGCCCTAAAGTTCCTTTACCTGTATTCGGGTCATACATAGTACCAATTTTAGAAATCATCAGCAATTTAGCGTTATTCATCATAAATGCGCTGAGAACAACCACATCTGCTGGTTGAATATATTCTTCTCCTGTTACGGAATCAATATATCTTACGCCTGTTGCTTTATTTCCTTTAGTAAGAACTTCTACAACATTTGAGTTAAAGCGAATTTCATATTTACCCGTTTTTAATGCTGCTGGAATAACACTTACTTCCGGTGTTGCTTTCGCACCATACTCACAGCCAAAACGTTCGCAGAAACCACAATATTGGCATGCATTAATATTTTGGTCATATTGGTTTTTGTACGGTGCAGATAGGTTCGCAGATGGCATCATGTACGGGTGATACCCCATTTTTTTAGTTGCAGTCTCGAACTTTTTCAACAGAGGTGTCTTTTTCATCGGCTTTGTTGGATAATCATCTGATCGCTTGCCACCAAGTGGATTTTTTTCACCACTAATACCGGCTATTTTTTCAAATTTATCGTAGTATGGCTCTATTTGATCATAATCCATCCCCCAATCTTGCAGGATGTAATCGGATCCTAAGAAATTCTTTCCATACTTTTTATCAGTAATAGATTTAATTTTAAAATCATACGGTAAGAAACGGAAAGTTTGTCCATTCCAGTGTGTACCAGCGCCGCCTAGCCCTTCACCCAATAGGAATGAACCTAGTTGGCGCATCGGCAAAGCTTGTTGTTTACGGTTGTTACGGAAGGTAACTGTTTCTTTTGATAAGTCTTGCATCAATTCATATCGAATAGCATAACGGTATTCATCGTGGACGTTCGCAAAGTTTTTGGTTCCACGCTCTTTACCTCTTTCCAAGCCAACTACTTTCAATCCTGCTTTTGTACATTCTGCGGCTACAATTCCGCCTGTCCAGCCTACACCGACTGTTACTACATCAACCTTTGGCAATGTTTTCGCCATATTCCATACCCCCTATTAATGCATACCTAAAGATTTTGGTGCAATTTTTTGGAATCCCTCTTTTTCAATCACATTGATATAAGACATTTGATGTCCAGGGAAACCTTTCATCTTCCATCCTTCCATGTTTCGATTGCCTCCATATAGAGGATCGGCATACACGCCCTCAATGGTTGCTGATCGGAGCAGATTAAAGAAGAATGCGGAAGATACGCCTTTCATCTTCACCTTGTCTTTTTGGAATGCCGTTAAAATCACGTCACGCTCTTTATCCGAAATATCAGTAAAACCTTTTTTATAGCGTTTTTGCGCTTCTTGTTCCAGCTTAGAAACACCTTCTGAGAAAATCTCTGCGCGCGTTAAACGTGTTTGATAACCTTGTGTTGGGGATCCATCATGGAAGGGTCCTTGCATATATTCTTTCGAATTACTGCCATATTGGCCTGCCAGCTGACGGTCAATAAAATAAGGGACGCCAAGATCAATAGCTCCGCCACCTAAATCATCCTTTGGAAAAATACGTTCTGTAGCAGCCGCTAAAACATTAAAATCTGCATCTGTTGTAAAGTACATCTTCCCTTGGCTAGTCTCAGATGTCTTGTTCGAATGTGACTGATTAGTTTTAGACGGTGCGGCAGTTTTTTTCGAATTGTAGCCTATCAAGCCACCGATTAAACCTCCGCCGATCAAAGTTCCTGTTGCAATACCAGTTGTTTTCAAGAAATCCCGTCTTGAGATATCTTTTTGATTGTCATTGCTCAATTTGTTACCTCCCTTAAATACATAAAATTACATAGCAATTTATTGAATAAAAAATTGCTCTTTAAGGTAATTTGTTCCCTTTTTGTTTCGAATTTAATCTTTCTAAATAAAAATAATTACAAAAAAGGACTAGCAACCTATGCTAGTCCCTAAAAATTACTTTTTAATTAATAATTGTTTGCTTCGTTTCCTTCCCAAGTACTATTACAGCTAAAATACCGATTAATATAGCAAGGCAGAAGATAGAGAATATCCAACCAATCGATATGCCTCCTGCCATTAGTGATCCAACAAGCAAAGGTCCAAAGATGCCGCCTAACCTTCCTACAGATGCTGCCATGCCGACACCTGTGCCCCTTATCACGGTCGGATATTGTTCTGGTGTATAAGCATAGAGTGCACCCCACGCTCCGAGGTTAAAGAAAGAAAGTAGCATGCCCGAAACCATTAAAAGCCAAGTGCTATCAGCCAGACCAAATGCCAGCGAACTAAATGCCGTGCCGAGCAGGTACACAGAAAGCACCCATTTCCTTCCCCACTTTTCAATCAGCCAAGCAGCTGTAAAATAACCTGGCAATTGAGCTAATGTCATGATTAATACGTACTCAAAACTTTTTATCAGGCTAAACCCTTTTACCACCATAACGCTCGGAAGCCATAAGAAAATACCATAATACGAGAATACAACCGTAAACCATACGATCCACAGCATGATTGTTTGCTTTGCATAAGGTTTAGACCAAACAGCCGCTAAATTTTGTAGCACGCTTCTTTTCTCTTTTTTCTCTTCATACTGTGGCGAATCTGGCAAACGGAGACGGAGGTAAACAGCGTATAATGCTGGTAACGCCGTTAACAACAATGCAACACGCCAGCCATAATGCGGAATGACAAAATATGAAATCACCGCTGCAAGTAGCCAGCCCACTGCCCAAAAGCTTTCCAGCAATACGACTACCCTTCCTCTTTCTTTCGCTTCCACACTTTCTGAAACCAATGTGGATGCCACTGGGAGTTCTCCTCCTAGTCCCATACCAATCACAAAACGTAATGCCATAAAAATGGCTAATGAAGAAGCAAATGCAGATATGCCGCTTCCTACTGAAAAAATGATTAATGTCCAAACAAAGACAGACTTACGGCCGACACGATCGGCAAAAATACCAAATACTAATGCCCCTACGGCCATGCCAATCGAGTTAACGCTGCCAATCCACCCCATCTGTTCTGAGGTTAACCCCCAATCGCTTGCAAGTGCCGCAATAACGAAAGATAAAATGCCTACATCTAGTGCATCAAATAACCATCCTACACCTGCTACGCCCAATAATTTATTGCGCGAAACAACTTGTGCATTTACTGCTTGTTTCATTCTATTCTCATCCCCTATTAAGTGTCTTTACACATGTAAACATTCACATGTATTTACTATACAACATGAGTAAACCTGTGACAATATCTTAAATATTTTACGAAATTTTAGAATATTGATAGGATAGCATTGAAAGCAGGATCTTTTTTTGATAAAGTGTCTCTTATACATAAACAACTGTATTTTTAGAAAGTACATTGATTTACATTTACTAAGGAGGAAATATCATCATGACTGCTATATGGAATGGCTTGCTTCATCATTACAGTGAATTTTTACCAATAAACAGCAATACACCGCTTCTAACACTTCACGAAGGAAATACACCATTAATCTATCTTGCCAAATTATCTGAAGAGCTGGGGATTGATTTGCACGTAAAGTTTGAAGGTTTAAATCCCACTGGTTCCTTCAAAGACAGAGGAATGGTGATGGCCGTGGCTAAAGCGGTAGAAGAGGGAAGCAAATGCGTGATCTGCGCCTCTACCGGCAATACTTCTGCGGCTGCGGCTGCCTATGCGGCACGAGCAGGCATTGAGGCTATTATCGTGATTCCAAAGGGTAAAGTTGCTGCAGGCAAATTAGCGCAAGCCTATATGTACGGCGCAAAGATCATTGAGATTGATGGCAATTTTGACGAGGCATTGCAACTTGTACGCCAAATCAGTGATACAACAGCCGTAACCTTAGTAAACTCGGTCAATCCCTATCGTTTAGAAGGTCAAAAAACAGCTGCTTTTGAAATTTGTGATGCATTAGGAGAGGCACCAGACATCCTAGCTATTCCGGTTGGCAACGCAGGCAATATAAGCGCATATTGGAAAGGCTTTAGAGAATACGCACAGAAAAAAGGTACATCTCTTCCTAGAATGTTTGGTTATGAAGCGGAAGGGGCTGCCGCCATTGTCCGAGGCGAACCAATAGCACATCCTGAAACCATCGCTACTGCCATCCGCATTGGAAATCCAGCCAGTTGGCTATTGGCTGAAATGGCACGCGATGAATCGGACGGTAAAATCAGTGCTGTAACTGATGAAGAAATTCTAAATGCCTATCGATTGATTGCCTCTAAAGAAGGCATTTTTGCTGAACCTGGATCAGCCGCATCTATTGCAGGTGTCTATCAATCTGTAGCGGATGGTTCTATCGCAAAAGGAAGCAAGGTTGTAGCAGTCCTTACAGGTAATGGATTGAAGGATCCTGACACAGCTGTCAGTGCATCCTCTGCCAATGTGGTAACACTTTCGAATAACGAACAGGAAATCCGTGAGTATATCGAGGGACTACTATGAGCAAAACATGGAACATACAAGTACCGGGCAGCACAGCGAATCTAGGCCCAGGCTTTGATTCAATTGGAATTGCACTAGGACTATATTTAACTTTAGATGTAACATTAAGTGATCAATGGGCATTTGATCATCAATCAGTTCATTTACCTCAAGAAATAAATACGGAAGACCATTTAATCTATCAAAGCGCAAACTATGTAGCAACATGCTATGATGCCATACTCCCCTCCTGCAAGGTAATTGTACAAAGCGAATTGCCCTTGGCTCGTGGTATTGGGAGCAGTGCGGCTGCCATTGCTGCAGGGATTGAATTAGCTAATCAACTTTGCGAATTAAACTTATCATTAGAAGAAAAATGTCGTATTGCTACTGATTTAGAAGGACACCCAGATAATGCTACGGCGTCCATCTGCGGTGGACTGACAATCGGGGCTATGTTGCCGGATGGAGGACTAAGCCTGCTGAGTGTAAAAGAAATAGATATAGCCTTCGCCCTTTTCATCCCAAATGTAGAGCTTAAAACACAAGAAGCAAGGGATGCCTTGCCTTCTACTTTTGAACGAGGATATGCTGTACGAGCAAGTGCCTATGCCAATGTATTAACAGCCGCCCTATTAATGAATGATTGGAAACGTGTAGGTGAAATGATGGAGGCTGACTTGTTCCATGAACCTTTCAGGACAAATATAATTCCCTACTATAATGAAATTAAAAAATTGGCGAAGGAAAGCGGGGCTTACGGGACAGCGATCAGCGGAGCAGGTCCAACCATGATTTCTTTAGTTCAACCTGAAGAAGTAGATGAATTTGTTGAAAAGATGCGTCCTCACCTGCCGGATTATGAGATAAAAGTTGTTTCCATTGATCGAAATGGGATTCAACTAAAAGTATCAGAGTATATTTAGAATGTAGTAAGGGGCTAGCCATATTGGCAACCCCTTTTTTCGTTATTAATAAAATAACAGAATGACTCCGAATAAAAAGCAGGAAACAACAAAGATAGCATAGAGACTATAATTATCAAACACAATATTGAATATGACAAAAAAGATAGATCTAAACAAACTAGCGCTATCTTTTTTATATTCTTTTATGATTATGTAAATAATCCAAATTAAGTTTGCTACAAATATAACCATTAATAAACTGCCAAGCAACTTGTCCATTTTCTTCCCCTAATTTCCCATGATGAAATATTCTTTGGTGTGATTCTTCGCCATTATAGTTGGAAACTGCTCGACATGCAATGTAGTGCCACTCCCATTTGCACCAAGAAAGAGGATTGCCGTCAAGCAATCCTCTTAAGGCACCAACAACACTAAACTAATAGCCATAACAATCATGCCAAGAACAACGCCATAAATTGACGAGTGAGCTTCATCGTATTTGCGGGCCGCCGGCAATAATTCGTCTAGTGAGATAAAAACCATAATTCCTGCCACCCCAGCAAATATCATACCAAACATAATATCATTCAAAAATGGCATCAATAATAAATAAGCAACGAATGCTCCAACCGGCTCAGCTAAGCCTGATAAAAAAGAAAGCTTAAAAGCTTTTTTCCGGTCGCCTGTTGCAAAGAAAATAGGAACAGATACAGCAATACCTTCAGGGATATTGTGAATTGCGACAGCAATGGCAATCGCTAATCCTAAATTTGGATCACTCAATGCGGAAACAAACGTGGCAATCCCTTCAGGAAAGTTGTGTATGCCAATGGCAAGTGCAGTAAAAACGCCCATCTTCATTAAGCTCGAATAATCTTGTTGTGACGGGCCTTTCTTCAAATCTTCTACCATTTTGACTTCATGCGGATTTCCCTGTTTTGGGATCAATTTATCAATCAAGGCGATAAGCAGCATGCCTGAAAAGAATCCGATAATTGTAAAAAGATAGCCTTGTTTTTCTCCTAGCTCCCCCACTAGTGCCACTTTAGCTTTGACAAATATCTCAACAAGGGAAACATAAATCATAACACCAGCTGAGAAACCTAAAGAAAATGATAAAAATTTAGTATTCGTTCTTGAGGTAAAAAAGGCGATTAAGCTGCCGACTCCTGTTGCCAATCCTGCAAAAAGAGTTAACCCCAATGCATATAGTACACTTGCATCCATTTACATACTCCTTTATGAACTGACTTTTTATTTACTATATGCTTAATGTTTCCTTTATGAAACAATTTTCTTTAAAGTCAAAATAAAAGATGAACCACTTCCCTCTTTCCGGGAATAAACAGGAAAATGTATTTCTTTATTATTGCGTTTTATAATAAGGGTATCGAGGTGAAAAATATGGAGGAATACATCAAAAGAGGAACATTAGATTTTCGCAAAGCCAACTTGGCATTATTCGCTGGAGCGTTTAGTACTTATGCTAATTTATATATGACGCAGCCAGTGATGCCGACATTAACGAAATTTTTCCATATATCGCCGGCTGCGGCTAGTCTTTCCCTCTCATTTACTACAGCATCACTTGCCATTTGTATGTTAATAGTAGGTTCTCTTTCAGAAGCATGGGGCCGCAAACCTATTATGACATTTTCTATGATTGCGGTAGCTATTTTAACTTTTCTTATTGCTTTTTCGCCTAACTACCACGTCTTGCTGATCTTGAGAGTTGTCCAAGGCGCTGTTTTTGCAGGTCTACCAGCTATTGCGATGGCTTATTTAGGTGAGGAAATCGATCCAAAAAGCTTAGGAGCGGCAATGGGGCTCTATATAAGTGGAAATTCCATTGGCGGTCTTGCCGGACGGATTGTGATGGGTTCTGTGAGCGATTATTCGAATTGGCGCGTCGGAATGATTGTGATTGGCATTATTAGCTTGCTTCTTGCTATAGCATTTTACTTTTTATTGCCAAAATCTCGACATTTTGAGCCAGATAAGCTTGCGTTAAAGCCACTCTTCCAATCTCTTCTTATGCATTTGAAGGATCCTGCATTATTAAGTTTATTTGGTGTTGGATTCTTGCTAATGGGATCTTTTGTAACGATGTACAACTATATAGGTTTCCAATTGATAGAACCGCCTTATTCTCTTAGCCAAACAATTGTTGGCTGGATTTTTTTAATTTATCTTGTAGGGACATTCAGTTCGGCATGGATGGGTAGTTTAGCGGACCATCACGGGCGTTACAAAATTCTTTTGAGCGGGATAGGGCTTATGCTTGCCGGTGCTCTCTTATCATTAACGGATAACCTATTTATCAAGATTGCAGGAATAGCGATACTTACTTTCGGTTTTTTTGGAGCTCATTCCATTGCAAGTGGATGGGTTGGAAAAAGAGCAACCCATGAAAAAGCACAAGCTTCTTCGCTGTACCTCTTTTTCTACTACGTAGGATCCAGTGTCGGCGGAACAACCGGCGGGCTCTTTTGGTCTAAGTTCGGCTGGAGCGGTGTCGTAGGGATTGTTTTAGTCTTTTTAATCGCAGCGAGCATCCTTGCTTTTGCAATCCATAAGATTACAGTGCGCCAATCGCTCAATGCTCATCAATAAGGAACAAGACACAATAAAATACAAGACACAATAAAATACAAGACACAATAAAATACAAGACACAATAAAATACAAGACACAATAAAATACAAGACACAATAAAATACAAGACACAATAAAATACAAGACACAATAAAAGGCTTCTGTCATCCCAAACGATGACGAAGCCTTTTTGGTGTTATTCTAGTGTATTTAACAAAACGTATCCGTAGATTTTGGATTTTTCAATCCAAAGAGCGGACGTATAAAGAGTGCTACATATGTGCCGAAAAAGGCCATTACTGCCCACACCCAACCATGAAGGCTGAAGGAAGCTATACCGCTGAAATATGCACCAATGTTACAGCCGAATGCAAGACGGGCACCATAACCCATCATAAGACCGCCTACTACTGCAGCTGCTGCTACTTTCGGTTGAAGTTTCTTCGGTTTAAATGTACCTTGGAATGCAGCTGATATAAATGCGCCAAGGATAATACCGAAATTCATAACACTCGTTGCATCAAGGAGCACTGATTGGCTTAAAGCATTGCCTTTAGCTCCTGCGAAAAAGCCCCAGCTTGACACGTCTACGCCCATTGCCATTAATGCTTTGCCGCCCCATAGAGCAAAAGCAGAAGTAATACCCCAAGGACTGCCTTTTACTGCTAGAGTCAACGCATTTAACAATGCAAGAATAATAGCAGCTGCAAATAATGGCCAAGAACCGCGAATCATTTTTTTAAAGCCTTTAGTTGTTGGTAGAGGCTTCATCATCGGCGGGCGTTTCTTTTTCGCAATCTGTATAGTAATCCAGTAGATGACAGCAAATGCGATGAGTTGGACGATTAATGCGCCTACATAACCAAGTCCTGTTGATTCAGCTAACGAAATGGCTGGCAATGAAGGTGTGTCCTCCATCCAAAACGTGAAATTATATGCACCTAGAACAGACCCCGCAATGAATGCAATGAGCGTTAAAAGCATGGAAGATGTTCCTCCACCCACTTGGTAAAGTGTTCCTGATGCACATCCATTTCCAAGTTGCATACCAATCCCGAAAAGAAATGCACCGACAAGCAAGCTTGTGCCTACAGGTGATACATTGCCCTCAGGAGCGACTCCAGTAAAACTAAAGCCCGTTCCGAGTATTATCGCGAACAAAATAGATGCAATTGCAAGCATGAGCATATGCGCTTGCAACCCTTGCACATTACCGACTGATGCCAGACGACGGAAGGCAGAGGTAAAACCAAAGCGTGCATGCAGTAACGTCATGCCAAGGGCAATGCCGATAATAAATAGTACACCTTGGGTCCAATTTGCCACGTAAACAATTGAAATCAAAAGAATAATTGCTATAAGAATCCCTGCTGAAGCTAGCGGTTTTTGCATAGGGTTCAGCTTGGCAACCACTGTTGTTGATTTGTGGTCCCAATTTGAGACAGTTTTTTGAGTCATACTTTTCCCCTCTTATCCTATTAGAATACTTGGTTTTATGTTCTTTATAATAGTCTCTTTTCGATAAAAAGTAAAGAAGTTTGCTATTCATTTGATCTGTAATACATAAAATTTTGTTATTTACTAGATAAAAATGGAGAATAAGACTTCATTTGAATTATTGAAACCTCTATAAATAAACAATCCCCTTTGAGCTTCTGTTAGGGGATTGTTATGGACTACGTGTTTTGCCATTTTTTGCGACGTACATACCATGCCCAAACTATAACAAACCAAGTGAACCCCAATGCCCATCCAGCTGCTACATCTGAAGCGAAGTGCCTGCCTTCCGCGATACGTGACAAGCCAATTAATAAAGACAATAGTATTGCTACTAGCCATACAATTATTGAACTAGCGCTCTTCCTTTTATTCTCAGTCATAAAATAAGCGAGGGTGAATAAAAAGAGGACACTCATCATCGCATGATTAGATGGAAAACTAAAGGATGCCAATTGATTAGGAATGTCTGGTCTAGCACGATGCACCCATTCTTTAATAAATTGATTAATCATATTTCCTCCGCCGATCGTCAGCAGTGTAAACATCATGCCACGATAATTGCGATCGCGTAGCCATAACCAAACTAGCAGCAAAACAGCGATCGTTAAGATAAATGTTTGTTCGCCAATATAATGGAAAGCAATAATAAATCCATTGCCCTTAAGTAAATGAGCTGCTACTAAATCGATTGTCGTTACCCATTCATTCTTTAAACTTATCCATAAAAAAATAAAAATAGCAAAAGCAAGAATGCCTAAGGAATACATGATTTTTGACATGCCCAATCCCCCCTTGTTTATTAGCATACCCTTTTATACACAAACCTACTTCATCTAACGCAAGCTACTCCAAAGTAGTTTCACTTTAACATATACACAAAAAAACACCTAGCCATCTTGGGCTAGGTGTTAACAATGATTATAAAGCCTTTTCTACTTCTTTAACCATTTCTTTTACAGATTGGATACCTCCACCAGATAAGTACCATACTTCTGGGTTTAAGTAGATCATTTTTCCATCTTTATAAGCAGTTGTTTTCTTTACAATATCGTTTTCGATATCTTTTTTCGCTGAAGCGCCTTCTGTTACAACAGCATCACGGTCTACTACGAAGATGATATCTGGATTTTTCTCTAATACATATTCATACGAAACGTTTTGTCCATGAGTTGATACTTCAATGCCTTTATCTACTGGTTTAAAACCAAATACATCGTGAATCAAACCGAAGCGTGAAGCAGGACCGTAAGCGCTGATTTTACCTTCAGAACCTAGGATAATTAGTGATTTTTTATCTAAACCTTTTGTTTCGCCTTGAACTTTTGCGATAGTTTCATCTACACTAGCAAGTTCAGTTTTCACTTGATCTTCTTTGCCGAAAATTTTGCCTGCTAATTCTGTGTTTTCTTTAAATGATTCCATATAGCGAGTTGTATCTAAACCAACATAAACAGTTGGCGCAATTTTGCTGAATTCTTTATAAAGGCTAGCTTGACGTCCAGAAATAAAGATAACATCAGGATTCAATGAAGCTAATTTTTCAAAATCTGGCTCTTTTAATGAACCAACGTTTTCGTAATCGCTACCTTCATATTTTTTCAAGTAACCAGGAATCGAATCTTGTGGAATACCTGCAACTTTTACACCAAGTGTATCAAGTGTATCTAAGAAGCCCATATCAAATACAACTACTTTTTTCGGGTTTTTCGGAACATCAACTTTATCTTTTACAGAATCAGATGAACCATCTTCATTTTGTACTCCAAAATCGTTTGTTACGGCAATTGTTTCTTTAGAACCGCTATTAGAATTCCCTTTATCTTTGCTAGAATCTTTTGAATTACAAGCACCTAGCACAAATAGTACTGCAAATACTAATGTTAGTAATGACCACTTTTTCATTTGTTTTTCCCCTTTATCATGAATTAAAATACACACAGATTCGGCAGCTATTCATCTCTTGAATAGGTATATCCATATCGTATATTTCTTTGAGTGACGCGGAATTAATGATTTCACTGGTTGGTCCTTCTTTTACGACTTTCCCATCTCTGAGCGCCACAATAAAATCTGAATAAACGGATGCGAAGTTGATATCATGAAGTACAATCACTACAGTCTTGCCCAATTCATCAACAAGTTTACGCAAAATCTTCATGATTTGAACAGAATGTTTCATATCCAGATTATTTAATGGTTCGTCTAGCAAAACATATTCGGTATCTTGAGCAATAACCATCGCAATAAATGCGCGTTGTCGTTGCCCACCAGACAATTCATCTAAATAATCATGTTGGATATCCTCTAAGTTCATATAATGAATGGCTTCATCAACTTTTTTTTGGTCCTCTTCAGTAAGATGGCCTTGGGAATATGGGAAGCGTCCAAAAGAAACGAGTTCACGAATGCTTAATCTAACATTCATAAAATTGGATTGTTTTAGAATAGATACGCGTTTTGCGAAATCATTGGACTTCACTCTCTTTACATCAGTGCTGTCTAACAATACTTCACCGGTATCCGCATCAAGTAAACGGCTTACCATCGACAATAGCGTCGATTTTCCGGCGCCATTTGGGCCAATAAAGGAAGTGATTTTACCTCTTTGTATATCAACACTTACCTTATCAACGACCATTTTCTTTCCAAAATACTTGGAAATCTCTTTTACTTGGATCATGCAGATCGACTCTCCTTCAATAATAAGTAAATAAAGTAGATACCACCGATGAAATTGACGATAACACTTAATGTTGTTGAGAATGTAAATACTCGCTCAACTATCCATTGGCCTCCGATTAATGCAACTAAACTCATAAATGACGCACCCGTAATCAAAATGGAATGCTTATACGTTTTGAAAAATTGATAAGATAAATTGGCTACTATCAAACCGAAGAATGTAATAGGCCCAACAAGTGCCGTTGATACTGAAATAAGTATCGCTGAGATGATCAGCATGCGCTTGACCACTTTATCATAAGGCACACCTAAATTAATCGCTGTATCTCGGCCGAGTGATAGAACGTCTAGTTGATTGATCATTCTAACCCCATAAATCATGACAATCACAACTACCACTAATGCCAGCCATACGAGATCACCGTTGACATTATTGAAACTAGCAAACATTTTGTCTTGTACGCGGGTAAATTCATTTGGATCAATCAAAACTTC
This sequence comes from Rummeliibacillus sp. TYF-LIM-RU47, assembly GCF_008638315.1. NCBI lineage: Bacteria > Bacillati > Bacillota > Bacilli > Caryophanales > Caryophanaceae > Rummeliibacillus > Rummeliibacillus sp. TYF-LIM-RU47. Next base: position 62,983 of record NZ_VVIR01000005.1, read on the forward strand.
CATAAAAGTGGTGATACTTCCTAAGAACGTCCCCACAATTATGCCCACTAAAAGCAAAAAGTAAATCGGTCTCCCACCAGCGCGAAATAAAAATTGGTATAGGATTAGCGCAAAGCCTATCATAACGACAACTGACACAAAGAAGTTCACTTGCGCGTTCATAATGACAATATGGCCAGATCCAAAAAAGAAAATAATAAACGTTTGCAAAAGCAAATATAGAGAATCTAACCCCATAATACTTGGAGTCAAAATACGGTTATGCGTAATCGTTTGGAAAATGACCGTTGAATAAGCGATAGAAACACCTGTCAAAGCCATTGCCAAAATCTTAATTACTCTCCGAGGCAATATGTAATCATAATTGCCGTTCAAGCCCTGGAAAATATACAGTGCGCTAAATATAAGCGCAACGCCTAGCAATATTGCTAATTTAATACTATTACGCATACGCCTTCCCCCTAAACAACAAGAATAGGAAGACTGCACTGCCTATGACGCCTACCATTAAGCTGATAGAAATCTCATATGGATAGATAAGGACACGGCCTAATATATCGCAGATTAAGAGGAATATAGCCCCTAAAAGCGCAGTATGTGGCAGTGTTTTTTGCAAGTGGTCTCCTTTAAAAATGGAGACAATATTGGGAATGATCAATCCTAAAAATGGAATCATACCAACTGTTAAAACAACAGTAGTAGTAACTAAAGCAACAAGGATTAAGCCGAAATTAACGATACGTTTATAAGCAAGCCCTAGGTTTTTTGCGAAATCTTCACCCATTCCAGCCACTGTAAAACGGTTGGCATAGAAGTAGGCGATAATCAATACAGGCACACTAATATAAAGCAGTTCGTAGCGACCTTTCATGATCATCGAGAAGTCACCTTGTAGCCACGTGGAGATATTTTGGATGACATTGGACTTATAAGCAAAGAACGTCGTGATAGAAGACAATATATTCCCAAACATCAATCCGACAAGCGGTATGAAAATCGCATCTTTAAATTTAATGCGGTCCAATATTTGCATAAATAATAATGTGCCGGCAAGCGCAAATACGAAGGATACCGCCATTTTTTCAAGCATCGAAGCGTTTGCAAATAACAGCATCGATACAAGAATCCCTAAACGAGTAGCATCTAGTGTACCAGCCGTTGTAGGCGATACGAATTTATTGCGGCTCAAACTTTGCATAATTAAGCCTGCAATACTCATCCCAAAGCCCGCCAAAATAATCGCAACCAATCTTGGTACGCGACTGATGAGGAAAATTTGTGTCTTTTCTGAATGTAAGTTTAATAAGTCCTTTGGTGTGATATCACTTACCCCCACAAAGAGAGAGATAAGAGACAACACAACAAGTGCTATCAATAAATATCGTTTTTTCATGGCAATCCCGTCTACTTCCTCTTCCTTTATTAGGTGATACATCTGCAAATGAAAATCATTATCACTTGCTCCTACTTAATTATAGCATCTGAATATTATATTTCAACCGTTAATTGAAAATGATTATCAAAAGGATTTATATATTATAGATTAGTATTTCTTTCGTTATCTTAGTACGTAAAGTAATGCTTAAACCTCTACGAATTGAAAAATCTCTTTATTCGACAATATGTTTATTCCTAGTAGACAAGGGTAATAAAGTCGATATCAACAGGAATATTTTATATTTGGAGGTAAAAAGATGGTCAATCGATTTACAGGTGAATTTCATGACATGTGGTACAGAGTAGCAAACTTTATTCCCAATATATTAGGAGCTATTCTGCTACTGGTCGTAGCTTGGCTTGTTGCAACTCTTATCCAAGCTATTTTTACAAAAGGCCTCAAAAAAATCGGCGCATCACGAGTAATGACGAGAGCTCATATGGCTACTGATGATAGGGACGCCTACAATAAGCTCAATTCTATTGGTAAGATACTTTACTATCTTGTGTTCATATTGTTCTTGCCGAGCGTATTAGATCAGTTGAGAATGAATTCAGTAGCGAATCCTATTTCTAATATGATGGATAAAACGCTCGATTTCCTACCTAACTTATTCATGGCTGCTATTATTTTAGTGATTGGTTATTTTGTAGCCAAATTTGTTCGCAACATCGTTTCTATGATTTTAGGAACAATCAATATTGATAAATGGTTCAATAAATTGACCAAACGTGGAAACGGAGAAGTAATGTCTCCTGATAGTAAAACTACGCTTACCAATGTACTGTCCAACGTTGTTTTCATTTTAATCCTGATTCCGATTGTCACTGTTGCACTTGAAACACTTGGAATCGACTCCATTACACGTCCAGTTACTGCTATGTTAAATGAAGTGCTCAATATGATTCCAAATATTTTTGTAGCGGTTATATTAATTCTTATAGGTATCGTTCTAGCACGTTTTATCGGAGAATTGCTTAGCAATCTATTAAAAGGTACAGGCATCGACGATGTATCAAAATATTTAAATCAAAAACAACAATCATCTATGCCATCATTTGATATTGCCACAATCATTGGTAAAGTCGTGCAAGTACTTATTATTATATTCTTTACAGTTGAAGGACTCAATGTTTTGCATCTAGAAGTTCTACAAGATATCGGTATGGCTGTTATTAGCTACTTGCCACTTCTATTAAGTGCACTCGTTATTATTTTGCTTGGCTTTATTGGCTCTACCCTTCTTGGCAACTATATTCGCCAAGCTACAGGCAATCGTTTATTTGGCGGCATAGTTAAGTATGCCATTCTTATCATGGCAATCTTTATGGCCCTTTCACAATTGCACTTCGGTACAAGCATTGTCAATCTAGCCTTCTTGTTCGTCATAGCTGGCCTTTCAGTGGCATTTGCCCTATCATTTGGGCTTGGCGGTCGAGAATTTGCTAGTCGCCAACTGCAAAAGTTTGAAGCGAAAATGGAGAAAGAAAGTAAGAATTCAAAAGACGAATAAACGCTCCATCATTAAAGCCTAATTTCTAAATATGGAAATTAGGCTTTAATATTGTCTTAATGGAAATAAAATAAAAAGCTTGCCTGCAAACCATATAAACTGATTTACAAGCAAGCTTATTTTAAAATCGCTATAAAGCGAATTTCAATTTTATTTAATATCGCCCATTTTTTTAGAGATCCATGGACTTAGTATTAACATGATGATAAATAATGCAACGGAAGCACCGCCAAGGAATCCGAAGTATTGTACCTCAGAAATTTTATCAAACAACTTAGCTAATTGAGCATTCAATGCTTGTGCTGCAGTACTAGTCAAGAACCATAGTGACATTGTTTGCGCAGCAAATGCAGCCGGAGCTAATTTTGTTGTTGCCGATAAACCAACCGGTGACATTAATAACTCACCTACTACTACTAAGAAGAACGAAATAACGATCCACCATGGGCTAATTAACTCTGTACCGCCTGAAGAGATTGCTGGAATAATCATAATCAAGAAAGATGCCCCTGCAAATAACAAAGAGAATGAGAATTTAATCGGCGTAGATGGTTGACGATTGCCAAGCTTCATCCAAATAGCTGCAAAGATTGGTGCCATTGTAATAATGAATAATGGGTTCAATGATTGGAACCATGGTGCCGGGATATTATAGGAGCCAATTGATAAATCTGTACGCTGTTTAATATAAGTAGCAAGTATAGTAGAACCTTGCTCTTGAATAACCCAGAACATTGTACCAGTAATAAACAAAGGGATATATGCAAGAAGGTGAGACTTTTCTTTCGCTTCTGTTTTCTTACTAGTAAACATCCAAATGAAAACACAAATTGGTGCTAATAAACCAATGACTGTAAAGAAGTTTACAACATTGTTAATTGTAATGAGGCCAACCATTGCCGCAATAACAACTAAAATTGCTATAATTACTAGGGAAATTGTGAAATTCTTAATGATTTTCCCACGTTCAACATCAGTCAATGGATTTTTAGGTTCCATACCTGCTAGTCCTAATTTTTGCTTTTGATTATGTGTATAGAAGAACAATCCAATTGCCATACCAATAGCAGCAACACTAAAACCAACGTGATAGTTGTATTCTTCTTTTACAGCACCTACAACTAACGGAGCGATAAATGCCCCTGCATTAATTCCCATGTAGAAAATATTAAAGCCTGCATCACGACGATTGTCATCTTCGGCATAAATTTCACCAACAATTGAAGATACGTTTGGTTTCAATAAACCTGTACCTAGAATAATAAATACCATTGAAGTGAATAAGAATGGCAAACCTCCTGGAATCGCCAGACAGATATGTCCAACAATAATTAATATACCACCCCAGAATGAAGTTCTTCTTGTTCCTAACAAGCGGTCAGCAACCCATCCGCCAATAATACCTGACATATAAACTAATGAGCCATAGATTGCCATAATGGAAGAGGCAGTAGTTTCACTAAGGCCTAAACCGCCGTTTTTCACGGTATCATACATGAAATAAATCAGAATTGCTTTCATTCCGTAATATGAGAAACGCTCCCAGAATTCAGTAAAGAATAAACTAAACAGGCCTTTTGGATGACCAAAGAATCCCTTTTGAGGGACTGATTTAACGATTTCCTCTCTTGTTGCCATAAGAAACTCTCCTTCTTTCAATATAAAAAATAGTCCAACAATTCTAACTATAAACTATATCTCTTTTCATAACTTTAAAGTTTAGTGAAGTATGTTGTCCATTATACATGCACACTTGTGTTATGTCAAAAAAATTTTTCATGGTGGAAAATTTTATATTTTCTGATTTCATATGGAGTAACCGCACGTTTTTCCCTATTATTCAATAGCATTATTAATTATTAAATAAATATGTATATTTAAAAATAAAATATTAAAAAAACAATAGAGTTTTACGTGTATGCTCTATAAATACAAATAACCTTGTCCGACTTAGTAGCATAATCCCTATTCCACAGGAAAGACTGTAAGCATGCTTTATAATACCTGCACGTTTACAGTCTCATTATATTTCTATTATGGAGTGTCCCTTGTGAATTTGCTAAGCATGAGGACTAAATTAAGTATTGCTTGTACTTTTGCATAATAGCTTCCTTAACTTCTGCTTTGACGACTGTCCCTGATTCCTCATAGGATGTCTCCAGTATATGGGCATGCTCATTTAAATAAGATACGATCTCTCCCTTTTCATACGGGATGCAGAGTGTGCAGGTAACATAATCTTTAAAAATATGGCTGCGAATGAGCTGCAGCAATTCATCTATGCCTTTTCTTTCCTTAGCTGACATCCATATCTGATTGTGATTGGTGTATGGGTAGGCCAAGTTTGCAAGATCTGCTTTGTTGAAGACATTGATTGTTGGAACATCTACTACACCAACTGCTTCAAGCGTATCATTGGTGACTTCCATCATATATTGATTTTCCGGATTAGAGGCATCTACCACATGAAGCAACAAATCCGCATCTCTCGCTTCTTCCAATGTTGAACGGAAAGCCTTTACTAAATGGTGAGGTAATTTGCTGACAAAGCCAACTGTATCCGTCAGCAAAAAGCTCTTGTTATCAGGCAATGAAATCTGTCTCACAGAAGTCTCTAATGTAGCAAAGAGCATATTTTTTTCAAATACTTGCTTGTGCTCTTCCTGGCTTGAGTTTTGAAGCAGCTGATTCATGATAGTCGATTTACCAGCGTTTGTATAGCCGACAATGGAGACAATAGGAATTTCGCTTTTCCGTCGTTGCTTCCTTTGCGTTTCTCGCTGTTCTTTTACACTCTCCAGCTCTTTATGAAGCTTAGCAATTTGATCTTCAATTTTACGTCGATCCAGCTCCAGCTTTGTTTCGCCGGCGCCTCTGTTTTTGAAACCACCGCCTGTACCGCCACCCTGCCTACTTAATGAATCGCGAAGACCGACTAATCGTGGCAGCATATATTGCAATTGTGCGAGTTCCACTTGCATTTGCGCTTCCTTCGACTTGGCGCGCCTTGCAAAAATATCCAGGATGAGCATAGTTCGATCAATGACTTTGCATTCCAGGTCTCTTTCAAGATTTCGTATTTGAGATGGTGATAATTCATCATCGAAGATGACTAAGTTTGCATCGACTGCTTCATAATATCTTTTGATTTCTTCTATTTTACCAGTCCCTACATAGTGTGAAGGATTGACTCGTTCCAAATTTTGCGTAACCACACCCACTACTTCTACATTCAATGCTTCCGCTAAATTTCCAAGCTCTTCAATTGAGTAGTCAAAGTGCAAATCATTATGTAGATTGACTCCAACTAATACCGCCTTTTCTTGCAATTCTTCCATGTATGTTCCTCCTTCGTGCGACTGGATGCTAAAAGAAAGGAGAGCAGATAGACCACTCTCCTTTTCCTTTTCTTCTATATATTATGTCCATCCTATCACAAGAAATGTTTACGATTCAAATTTTCCCTAATTCAATATTGTGCAAACGTTCTTTCTGTTCATTAGAAGCTTGGAATACAAATGTTGTATTAGGAAGTTTTAATGTGTTGCCATTTACCGGCAAAGATAAAAGTCTCGACCATTGAGTAATTTTTTGATCGGTGTTTCTTACATTGAACAGACAGCTTTCAATAATTAAATCCTCATTTCCCTCTTGTACCATCCCAGTTGCTTTTAGATTTTGATATCTTACTGCTAAAGGCTGCTCCCATTGGATGAAAAATGGATATGGCAGATCATCCCCTATCCTCTGCTCAATAAACAGCATTTTCCATCTTAATAGCTCACCATCTTGTGTTTTTCTTTCTGCTGGAATGACACCCGTTGTCCGGTACCCCAGCTTCTGAAAGTAACTATTTTTCTCTTCTATACTATCTGTTCTAAGACATAACGTATAAAAACCTTCACCGCCAGGCAAATCATAGAGCAGTTGTTGCACTAACGGCTGGGAAGATTTTCGAGCCACTGATTCATCTTCAACTGCTAAATACTCGATATAACTATCTCTTGTGTATAATAATGCATTATGAGTTCCCCACTGAAGGTGTTGTCCGCCAATAACAGGATGTAGACTTTCAATCGTCACTTCTTTTGTAATTTCTTCTGGCGTTTTTTTCGTAAAATAAACCACATGATCGAGTTCAAACATATTTAGACACCCCTTAGAAAAAATGCCTGCAGCTTTTCAGATACTACAGGCATTCTTTTAGTTTATTTTCTTTTCTCTTCCGCTAATAGATCAACCGTATTATCAAATTCTTCATCAATCTCTTGATTTGGTCTATATGTCAATAAACTGACAATAACTGCAACGATCAGACAGACAAGGAATCCCGGAACAATTTCATACAGACTATTGTGCAAGGTTTTAATAGATCCCCAGACATAAGCGGTGATGGCACCAGTGACCATACCCGCAAGTGCTCCCCAGTTCGTAATCTTCCTCCAATACAATGTAAGCAATATTACTGGACCAAACGCTGACCCAAAGCCCGCCCAGGCAAATGATACCAAGTCTAATATTTTATTATCTTGATTCCAAGCAAGAGCAATCGCTAGAAGGGATACAATCAATACAGCCATTCTGCCTAAAAATACATAATGTTTATCAGTTGCATTGGTTTTAAACACAGCTTTATAGATATCTTCTACTAAAGCAGAAGACGTTACAATCAATTGAGAAGAAATCGTACTCATAATCGCAGCCAGTATCGCTGCTAACATAATTCCTGCGATAAATGGATGGAAGAGTATTTGGCCTAAAGCAATAAATACAGTTTCAGGATTTTTCAGTTCTAAACCATTTTGTTGATAATAAGCAATCCCGATTAAAGCAGTGGCGATAGCTCCAAACAAACTTAAGAACATCCATCCAATGCCGATTCGTCTCGCTTGTTTTGTTTCTTTCACACTGCTAATTGCCATAAAACGTACTATAATATGTGGCTGGCCAAAATAGCCTAAGCCCCATGCTACAGCTGAGATGACCCCTGTTACAGTTGCTCCTGTTAGAAAGCTTAATCGCTTTGGGTCTACTTCACGTATCGATTGAGCAGTGTCTGAAAACCCACCCGTAAGGAACAATCCGAAAATTGGGACTATAATAAGTGCTAAGAACATGACAAGCCCTTGAATAAAATCTGTATAACTAACAGCTAAGAAACCGCCAAACAATGTATAGGCTATCACAACTCCTGAAGTTACCAATAACCCTGTATGGTAATTAAAGCCGAATGAGCTTTCAAAGAAAACGCCGCCTGTTACCATTCCAGAAGACACGTAGAAAGTGAAAAAGACTAAGATAATTAATCCAGACGCAATACGAAGCAACTTTGTTTTATCTTTCAAACGGTTATCCAAATAACTCGGTATCGTAATAGAATTATTCGCTACTTGTGTATACATCCGAAGTCTAGGAGCAACAAATAGCCAGTTTAGATAAGCACCTACTGTCAGCCCTATTGCCATCCAAGCTTCCATCAAACCGCCTACGTAGATGGCGCCCGGCAATCCCATTAAAAGCCATCCCGACATATCCGCAGCACCTGCACTTAAGGCGGTAACTGCCGGACCTAGTGAGCGCCCTCCTAACATATAGTCTGTTAAACTGGAAGTTTTACGAAACGCATACCAGCCAATCACCAGCATGGCAATCATATAAATCAATATTGCCAGCAATTGATACATATGATCCGACATAGAAATTCCTCCTTTTTCTCAACTATATTCATTCTTTCTTCCATTTACATCTTGCTCTATGGAATATGTAAAAAGAATTCATTGAATCTACTAAAAATTGATTCAATTTCATTTATCTTAACATATTACTTTATCCAATAAAAATACGAAAACACGCTTCCACACTAGGTATATCTGTACTTTACTTTTTTTATTTTAACTCCTTTCTGAACTCGAATTTTTCCATCTTATTCTTTTTCTCTAAATCTTATTGACGTAAGCAAATAAAGTGGTAAAATACTTTATAACTTCAACGCGTTGAATCGCAAAAGTGAACAAGTGCAAGTGATGGAATTAAAGTAGCATTGGTAAGTACAGTAAAAAGAAACTTGGCGGGTGATGTAAGCCAAGGTTTTACCAATCGTGAATTACACCATGGATGCTTGTATTTCCGAGAGTGGCCAAGAAAGCTTTGGCAATAAGGGTGGTACCGCGGAGTTTCCCTTCGTCCCTTACTAAAATTTTTTATTAAGAGATTAGGAGGAACGATGAGATGTTTCGTATAGAAGCAAAAATGATGCCGCGTTTTCTAGAGGCAGTTAGTTTAATTGTTGTTATTATTGCCATTATGGCTCTATGTATCGCAAAATTGGATGCCCCACCGCATATGCCGATTCTCATATCAATTATGTTATTAATGGTGTATGGGCTGTTTAAAAAAGTGGCTTATAAAGATTTAGAAAAAGGGCTGATTGAGGGAGCTTCCGCAGGACTTGGCGCTATCTTTATATTTTTCTTTATTGGTGTGCTAATTAGCAGCTGGTTGATGAGCGGCACAATTCCTACTTTTATCTACCTGGGCTTTGAATTAATTACGCCACACTTCTTTTATGCCATTGTTTTCCTTGTGACCTGTATGGTTGGCGTTGCTATCGGCAGCTCACTTACGACAACAGCAACAGTTGGTGTAGCGTTTATTGGCATGGCAAGCGCAATGGATATTTCACTTGCTGTCACTGCTGGCGCTATTGTTTCCGGCGCGTTTTTTGGGGATAAGATGTCTCCCCTATCTGATACTACCAATTTGTCTTCGGCAATATTGGGCGTTGACTTGTTTGTTCATATAAAGAATATGTGCTGGACAACAGTTCCCGCATTTATCCTATCATTCATACTGTATGCAATAATGTCACCTACTGCAACGCTGCATAATAAATCCAAAATCGCATCCTTCCAGCAAGGCTTATTGGATACAGGAATGATCCATTGGTACACATTCATACCATTGGTTGTCCTTTTTCTATTAACATTAAAAAAGGCACCGGCCATTATGACCTTAGCAGCCAGTTCTGCAGTTGCCATAGTCATCACATACTTCCATCATACTTACGGAGCGGGAGATGTAATGAATATTCTATTCAATGGTTATACCTCTGAAACAGGTATTCAAGATATTGACTCATTATTAACACGTGGTGGCATTAACAGCATGATGTTTACGATTGGGCTTGTTATATTGGCTCTCAGCATGGGCGGCTTGTTATTTACATTAGGCATTGTCCAAACAATCCTTCTGAAGGTAGAAACCATTTTCAGGAGTGTCGGTTCCGTCATTACTGGGGCTGCCCTTACTGCTGTATCAATCAATACGCTAATTGGGGAACAATATTTGTCCATCCTGCTTACGAGTGAAGCATTCCAGTCGCAATTTCAAAAAGTTGGCTTACAAAATAAGAACTTAGCACGTGTAGCAGAGGATGCCGGCACTGTCGTGAACCCACTAATTCCTTGGAGCGTGTGCGGTATCTTTATTACAAAGGTATTGGGTGTACCTACAATTGATTACTTGCCATTCGCATTGTTCTGTTTGCTGTCACCTATTCTTACCATCGTATTTGGCTGGACTGGCAAGACACTCAGTTATCTGCCAAAGGAGCAGGTGAAAAATTAAATTTATGGTACAATACATGGAGCAATTAAATCATAAAGAAGGCGATATTATTGGACTTTAATGAAATGAAACAACAGCTCCTCGAGCAATTAACGGATGAATTGCTAGTGACTGCAACGATCAGCCAGCCACGCGCAAAATCAAATGAACTAAAGCGCGTGAAGCTAAAGCCTTTAATGCTCAAAGGGATTTACCATATCCAGCTTGAATACCAGACGGCACAGACCATTAAGCATGAAAATATAACGAAGGATCAAATCGCTTCATACCTAGACAGCTTATTTGATCAATTCCGCCAATTCCAAGGCGAAATGACGACTGAAAAAATACATGTACAGCTTTCGAAGAAAAACAAAGTGTTATGGAAAGCAGAAAAAACAGAAGCCAAATCAGTTGATTTACAACATAACAGAAAGAAAAATTATTTGTTAAACCCTGATACTCCCTACCCTTTCCTGATTCGGCTAGGTGTTCAATCGCCTGAAGGAAAAGTAAAAAACCAAAAATACGATAAGTTCAAACAAATAAATCGCTTCATTGAATTTATTCATGATTCTCTGGATTACTTGCCAAAGGATCGCACCATTCGAATTTTAGACTTCGGTTCCGGCAAATCTTATTTAACATTCGCTTTATACCATTATTTAAAGATTGAACAGGGCTTAGATATTCGTGTCACGGGCTTAGATCTGAAAAAAGATGTAATTGAAGAATGCAGCCAAATTGCGAAGGACCTTCAATATGATGGGCTAGAATTTTTAGTTGGGGATATCAATGATTATAACGATGAAAATACAGTTGATATGGTCGTCACACTGCATGCATGCGATGTAGCAACAGATATGGCATTAGCACGCGCTGTAAAATGGGGAGCAAGCGTTATCTTAAGCGTCCCTTGTTGCCAGCATGAATTAAATCGCCAACTCCAATCACCTCAGTTGGACATCATGCTGCAGCATGGCTTGATCAAAGAACGATTCGCTTCCCTTGCCACAGACTCAATTCGTGCCGAAATTCTAAAGCTTGTTGGCTATGATGCGCAACTGCTCGAATTCATCGATATGGAACATACGCCTAAAAACATTTTGATTCGTGCGTACTATACTGGTGCAAAGCCAAAGCAAGAACAGCGGAAACGTTATGAAGACTTTACAGCGTTTTTATCTGCCGAACCGTTCTTGGAAAAAGAATTGAAAGAATACCTTAAATAATAAAAACCGTAGCTTAACAGGTGATCCTGGTTATGCTACGGTTTTTTGCATCACTTAATATATTTATTGCTCACTAAATCTTTTTCAATCACATGCGTTGGGATAGTAAATTTCACAACACCCATATATCCAGGAGCTACTTCATATTCATCGAAGGCAATCACCAATTGATGTTTTTTATTGATATAGAAGTTTTGATTCGTTTTAATGCTTTCGAATAGTTCATCCTCTGCCAAATCATCAACTGGCACACCTGCACCGCGTACCCAATATACTTTTTCTTGGTTGGATTCTTTGATTTCTTTAATCATTTCATCTTTTATATAACTTGAAATGTGATCAACATAAGCTTTGTCTTTAAATAACATTGGTAATGATAATACAATCTTGTTTTCTTTATCAATCGTATCGTATTTCATTGTAGTCGAAGAAGAAGCTGCAGTTTGTTCCTCATAGCGTTCAATCGTTAGTAGTTGTTGATCGTTCAAGAGTACTTTATAGCCGCTGTCTACGCTATAATGCCCCCCGCCTTTTTTCTCTAAATCTTTTACTGTTTTCTCATAATGGCTGTAAAGCTTTTGTCCATCTGCAATGTAACGCTCGTTTAGTGTTTGTTCTAATTTTTTATTATCTAAGCCTTTTACGTTGGCGACTTTAATATCTGCTCCATAGTTCTTGTCATTTTCCTTATATTCACGGAACGTTAGAACCTGCGTAACCTTGCCAATCACCGGTATATCGTTAACCGTTTGTGCTAAAGCAGGACTTGTATTTAATCCAACTGTAAAGATGGCTGCTGCTGCTGCAACACTTCCCACCCATTTCGTTACGACCGTTGGCATTTTTTTATGATTCTTCATCTTTTCTTTCTTCCCTTTCATTATTGCTGCCTCGACAATATCATCCAGTTCATCTGGAACGCGGGCATTCTGATATTGTTTTTTCAATTCATTTAGCTTTTTGTCCATCATCTCATCCTTCTTCCTGTTCCATATCGATGCGCAAAATTTTTAAAGCTTTATATAAACGAGTTTTAATGGTATTTGAATTTTCATTTAAGATATAGGCAACTTCCTCAATCTTGAGATCTTCAAAATAGCGAAGAATCACAATTTCCCGATACTTTGTCGGAAGTCGTTCTAATGCGCCAGCTAAATCTAGATTTTCATACTGGTCTTCACTAGACGATGAGAGATAGCGCAATGTCTCGTCATCTGTCACTTGAACTCTGCGAAATTTTTTTAGGAAATCGAGCGATGTATTTATAACAATTCGATAAAACCAACTTTTCAATTTTTCCTTGTTCAGCAGTTGCTGATAGTTTTGCATTGCTTTTTGAATACTGTCTTGAACAATATCCAACGCATCTTGCTCGTTTTTAACATAACTGTATGCAAGCCAGTATAATTGTTTTTTATTTTGCCTGATCCACTCTACTAGATCATCGTCATAGAACAATTGCTTTTTTCTTTTCATTTTAGGAGCTCCTTTAGATCATCACGTGTATACATTAAAAAGACGTCGCACATGTAGTAGAAAGTTTTAATAACTTTTTAATTCATCCTTATATATTGTTTCTTTAAAAGAGAAATATATGAACTGCTATTATATAAGAAGAAACACTGTTTTAATATTTATAAAAAAACCAAAATAATGTTATTTTATCTAATGAATTCTAATTATCTTTCTAAATATTTTTGCCCCTATTAATTTTTATTAAAAGTTCAGAAAAACAACTATTGCTTTTTCTTTTGATAATGATTATCATTACTAACAGAAAACAGATTCGTGCTTAATTTTTATTCCCCTCCCCTTATATAGCCGCTCCAAATTGGGCAGGGATTTTTTAGCTATTATTCCATATGAGAAAGAAGGATTATTTTAATGAAAGCAACTCCATTCGCAGCGGTCCTGCTTGCAGGAAGCATTTTAATGACAGGGTGCAATAATTCAGATGATACGAAGACTAGCTCTGCCGCAAAAAAAGAGGAAACAACTACTTCTTCTACAAATTTACAAAAGGAAGTGGATGCATATAAAAAGTTTGCGCTTGGCCAAATGGACCATTTCATCGTTGAAACAGATAAGTTTGTGAAAGCCGTAAAAGCAGGCGACATAAAAAAAGCGAAGGAAATTTACCCTGTGGCTCGTATGTATTTTGAACGCTCTGAACCAATTGCAGAAAGCTTCGGTGACCTTGATCCTCGGATTGACGCACGTTTGGCAGATTTAAAAGAGGAAGGACAAGGAGTAGAAGACTGGACTGGTTACCACAAGATTGAATATGGCTTATGGAAAGAAAATAAAACAAAAGGCTATGAAAAAACAGCTGATCAGCTGCTAGCAGACTCTAAGGAATTGCGCGCACGTGTGGAAACAGTTGAAGTAACCCCTGATACAATGCTAACTGGTGCAGTGGACTTGCTAAATGAAGTATCTACATCGAAGATTACCGGCGAAGAAGAAATCTATTCTCACACAGATTTATATGACTTCAAAGCAAACGTCGAAGGTGCTGAAAAAATCTTCACTATCTTGAAAGACCAAATTGAAAATAAAGACCCTAAATTAGTCAAAGATTTAACTGAAAAATTCGAAGCAGTCAATGATCTATTAGCTAAATATCAAACAAAAGATGGCGGCTATATCTCTTATACCAAACTTACAAAAGAAGATACCAAGGCTTTATCTGAAGCAGTGAACCACTTAGGTGAACCATTAAGCCAAATGGGCATTATTATGGAGTGATTAAGCAATGACTAAAACAAATGATGAACGTTTACTAGATAAAAAAATCACACGCAGACAAATGATGAAAATGACTGGCGCAGGTGCAGTAGGATTAGCAATCGGTGCTTCAGGTATGGGCGGTGTTCTTAAAGCCTTTGGAAAAGATATCTTAGAGGATCAATCTACTGTAGCCAATAAAGTTGATTTTTACGGAAAACATCAGTCAGGCATCGCGACTGCTGTACAGACAAGTATCTATTTCGCATCATTAAATGTTTTAGTAACCTCTAAATCCCAACTGCAAGAGCTGTTCCAAATGTGGACACCCCTCGCAGTCCAAATGATGAATGGCGATTTAATTGGCACAGCTTCAGAAAATGCGCTTATCCCACCTAAGGATACAGGTGAAGCAAAGGGGCTAGATGCCAATAACCTTACTATCACATTTGGAGTGGGACCCTCTCTATTTGAGAAAAAAGAGTTAGGGCTGGCACAGCTGAAGCCTAAAGAATTACAAGACCTACCCCACTTTCCAAAGGACCAGTTAGAGGAAACATTTACGGGTGGAGATATTTGTATTCAAGCTTGTGCTGATGACCCGCAAGTAGCTTTCCATGCGGTCCGCAACTTGATTCGTGCGGCGTCAGGTAAAGTATCATTGAAATGGTCGCAAGCCGGATTTAATTCTATCCCCATAAAAAATGGCAAAAAAGAAACACCACGCAACTTATTTGCTTTTAAAGATGGCACAGAAAATCCTATAACTGATAATGAAAAAGATATGAACGAAGTCGTATGGGTACAACCCGGTGATTCGAAGCCATGGATGGCAGGTGGCACTTATTTAGTAGCACGCCGTATACAAATGCATTTAGAAACTTGGGACCGTACAGCTTTAAGAGAGCAAGAAGCAACATTTGGGCGGCATCGCGACAGTGGTGCACCTCTTGGCAAGAAGGGCGAATTTGAAGCGATGGATATCGACCGTAAAGATGCAAACGGCAATCCGATCGTACCTGAAACTTCACATACGTTCCTGGCGAAGAAGTCAAATGCGCGTTTATTACGCAGATCATTTTCCTATTCATCTGGCGTGATGGATGCTACGGGCACGTTTGATGCCGGATTGCTTTTTATCTCGTTTCAAAAAAATCCTAAACAATTTATCAAGATACAGAACAGTTTAGGCCGCTTAGACAAAATGAATGAATACATTACCCATCGTGGGAGCGCTTTATTTGCATGCTTCCCAGGTATAAAAAAAGGAAGTTATATAGGTGAAGCATTATTTAATACGCTGTAGTCAAATTCTTATACTATGTACTTTAGCTGCTTTTATTGCCATAAAACCCGTATCAGCAGCCGCATCCTATAGCAACCTGTATATTTCAATCAGCGATGCGATTATGGACAGCAAAAAAGGCGATGATAAAAAGGCTGAAAAGGCGCTCTCTGCTTTTGCACAAGATTGGAAGAAAGTACGTTCACAAGATTCCAAGGAAACGAAAGCAGTTGACCAAGCATTGAAAGAAGCCCAAGCAGCTTCTTCAACTGACATACGTCTTGATGCCCTATCTACTCTTTCTAAGGCTCTAACAGCTTTAGAAAAAGCAGAAAACCCTGTTGATGAGAAAGCGGAAAGACAGTCCTTCCTGACAGCGATGAATCCTGCGCTAGACCAGCTTCAAGCTGCTATTAAAGAAGGCGATGTACCCAAGATGACAGCAGCATATACTACATTCAACGCTTATTGGAAGAAGAAAGAAACACCTGTTAGAGAGCAAGACATTGCTGCTTACGGCAAGATTGAAACACAAATGTCGTTCATCCGCATTGCGCTAGCTGACGAACATCCCAACTTTGATACCATGCAAGACCAGTTTAACGTATTAAAACAAACAGTGAATGACTTTGGACTAGGGAAAAAAGTGGCTTCTTCTACTAAAGGAGACACATATTCACTGCAATCGCTCATTGATTTAATTGATAAAGCCAACGGGCAAATCGTTGCCAATGATTATTCAAAGGCTTCCGCCACTATCAAACAGTTCATCGTCACTTGGCCAAATGTAGAAGGCGATATACGCACTAAAAATGCTGGCCTTTATACAAAAATCGAAAGCGAAATGCCCATTATTGCTGGTGATTTGATGAAAGATCAGGTGGATGCAAAAGGTATTCAAACAAAGCTCGGAGACCTAAAACAACAAATCCAATTAATTCAGGGCGACCAAAATTATACACTCTGGGATTCTGCACTTATTTTACTGCGTGAAGGTTTAGAAGCACTTTTAATTATGATCGCATTAATTGCATTTCTTAAGAAATCAGACCAACGTCATATGGAAAAATGGATTTATATTGGAGCAGGACTCGGGATTGCATGTAGTGCAGTGGCAGCTATTTTAATGTCAACGCTGTTCAACTCCTCTACAATCAATACTAGCCGCGAAATGATTGAAGGATATGTAGGTTTAATTGCTGCAGCCATGATGATTGGTGTTGGTGTTTGGATGCATAGCAAATCGAACGTCAAAGCTTGGAATGCGTATATTGCTAAACAGATGAACCATGCAATGTCCAAACAAAGTGTGTGGGCAATGGCATTCATTAGTTTCCTTGCCGTCTTCCGCGAAGGGGCCGAAACATTGATTTTTTATGCGGGAATAGCACCAAAAATGTCTACTTCCCAATTTTCACTAGGTATCGGGATTGCAGCCGTCATTTTAGCTGTTGTAGCATTCATCTTATTGCGTGCGACAAATAAAATTCCTGTTCATAAATTCTTTGCCGTAGCGACTATATTCATCTATTTGCTGGCATTTAAAATAATCGGTGTAAGTATTCATACGTTGCAATTGACTGATGTTGTACCTTCGAATGTTATGAGCCATATGCCAGTATGGGCTACGATTGGCTTTTACCCAACAATTGAAACCATTAGCGGCCAGGCCATTCTTCTTGCGCTGATTATCTTTACGATTCTATTTAAAAAACGCAATGCAACAACTGCTTAGCAAAAAGACTGTAGACAGCTTGAAAAAGCTAATCTACAGTCTTTTTATTTCATTCTATTCTATCTCGCAGCTTAAACAATAAACAAGACAGCTCCGCTAAGAATAATGGAAACAATCGTCATCATTAACAGTGGCTTCAATGCTCTTGATTTCAATTCCTTTAAGTCAACAGACATGCCAAGGGCAGCCATAGCAACCGCTAAGAAAAATGTGCCTGTTTGTGCGATGGCATCTTCTACAGATGCACTCAGGAATCCTTGCTGTGTTCCCCAGGTGCCAAGCGCAGAGACCGCTAAAAATCCTAGTAAGAAATAAGGGAAGGAAGCTTTCTGCCCTGTTCCCCCTTTTTTAAACTTCAAGAAACCTACAAGCACAAGTGTTACAGGGAACAATAATAGAACTCGGCTCAATTTTGAAAGCAATGCAGGTGTCAGGGATTCGTCGCCATAGGCTGCGCCTGCTAGTGCAGCATGTGCGATTTCATGCAAGCTGAAGCCGGACCAATAGCCATATACGGCTGGTGCTAAGTGTAAAAGTGACCCTACTGCCGGATATAGTAACGAGAAAATGGTGCCCATCAATGCAATCATACCTACAGCCATTGCTGTATCCTCTTCTTTAGCCTTTAGGATTGGTGAAATGGCTGCAATGGCTGCGGCACCACAAATTCCTGTACCAAATGCCAGTAACATCATTAAATTATCTTCTACCTTTAAAAGCTTTCCTATAATGATGGTTAGCAAAATGGCTCCTACAATAACGCCGGCCGCACGAGCAATTAACGGCAGCCCTTCATGGGCAACGACAGCGATATTGAGGCGGATTCCATACATAATGATAGCAAACCGCAAAATCTTCTTCGCGGCAAAATCGATGCCAGTTTTCCACTTTTGTGGATAAGGTAGTGTATTACGTATAATCACTGCTATCAGGATGGCTATAGCTAAAGGTCCCAGATAATTGAGCATCGGAACCTTGCTTAGGAAGTAGGATGCTATTGCAATGATGAGTACCATTAAGATTCCTTTATAGAATCCACTATTGTGTTTCATACGCTCATCTCCAGTTCATAATTTCTATTTATATGATAAGATGTACTCACCTAAAAAGATAATTAATCATTTTAATCTTTATCATAAGTGATTACTTATAGAAGGATGGTTATATGAATGATAAGTTAAGCATTTTCCTCCTCGTTGTGAAGAATATGAATTTTTCCCGTACGGCGGAGGAATTATTCATGACGCAGCCTGCTGTCAGCCAGTATGTAAAGAATTTAGAAGAAGAGCTTGGAGTCCAGTTATTTGATCGCTCCCATAAGCAGGTTCAATTAACGAAGGCCGGAGAAATCGTAGCCTATTACGGAAAAGAAATAGATACACTGTCCCAAAGCATGAAGCGAAAATTAGATGATTTAACAAGCCATGTGGGCGGTGATTTATTGCTAGGTGCGAGCTACTCTTATGGGGAATATTTGCTTCCAAAAAGACTAGCAGCCTTTCTTGATGTTTATCCACAAGTTGTGCCGAGTATTTGTATTGCCAATACAGCAGAGATTGCAGAAAAGATTGTGGATCAAACATTGGATTTGGGGATAATTGAAGGTACTGTCAACAATAAGTGGATAGAATCGCACAAAATTGCTACAGATCATTTAGTTGTAGTAGCAAAATCTGGACAACCTGTGCATAACTTAGACGCACATACATGGATTATCAGAGAAGAAGGATCGGGTACACGAGAGGCTTTTGACAATTTTAAAAAAGAGCATAGATTGAATCCAACACATACGATGGTATTTGGCAGTACTCAGCTGATTAAAGAAGCGGTTGCGAATGGTCTCGGACTTGCATTGCTTTCTGAATGGACCATTCAAGATGAAATTCACCTAAATAAATTGCAAATCATCCGCCGAGAAGACTTTCATTATCAGCGAGACTTTCATGCAATCCATCTGAATACTCCCTTTTTAACCAAAACAACGGATACATTTTTAGACTATTTGAAGAGAAATAAATAAAGCTGTGGAAAACTTGCATCTTTGCAAGCTTATCCACAGCCTTTACTTTTTAAAACTTAATCATTTTGCTTGGTACAACCCATTCATTAAATTGTTCTTCTGTCACAAGTCCTGTATCTAATGCGGCTTCTTTCAGCGTTAATCCATTTTTATGGGCATGTTTTGCAATTTTCGCTGCATTTTCGTAGCCGATGTGTGGATTTAGTGCTGTCACCAACATTAAAGAATTATTTAAGAAGTGTTCTAATTTGTCTTCATTTGCTGTAATGCCTTGCAGGCAGTGTTCATCAAAGCTTCTGATGACATCAGATAACAATTCAACTGATTGCATGAAGTTATACAGAATGACTGGTTTAAATACGTTCAATTCAAAGTTACCTTGAGAAGCTGCCATGCCTAATGTAACGTCATTACCCATCACTTGGACAGCCACCATTGTCACTGCTTCACATTGTGTAGGATTAACTTTACCTGGCATAATGGATGAACCTGGTTCGTTTTCTGGAATTGAAATTTCTCCAAAACCTGAACGAGGGCCAGAAGCTAACCAGCGAACATCATTGGCAATCTTCATCAAATCTGCAGCTAAAGCTTTCATTGCACCATGCGTTGTAGCCATTTGATCATGAGAAGTCAGTGCATGGAATTTGTTTGGCGATGGTACAAATTGCAAACCTGTCTCTTTCGCAAGAACAGCTACTACTTTTTCATCGAAGCCTTCTGGTGCATTTAAACCTGTTCCGACAGCCGTGCCACCGATTGCTAGCTCTAGCATGTGCTTAGCACTTTCTTTAATCATTTCCTCTGATTTTTCAATCATGTAAAGCCAACCGCTGATTTCTTGGCCTAATGTAAGAGGTGTTGCATCTTGCAAGTGTGTACGACCAATTTTGATTAACTGCATGAATTCTTCAGATTTTGTTTTCAATGTTACTTTTATTTGTTCCAATGCAGGAAGTAAGTTCTTCTCTACCGCAATCGCTGAAGCAATGTGCATAGCAGTCGGGAATGAGTCATTGGAGCTTTGTGATTTATTGACATCATCATTTGGGTGCAAACGCTCATCACTGCCTTGTGCTTCTAGATACTCATTGCCAAGGTGTGCGATGACTTCATTGACGTTCATATTTGTTTGTGTCCCGCTTCCGGTTTGCCAGATGACTAAAGGAAACTCTTGATCCCATTTGCCTGCAATGATTTCATCTGCTGCATGTGCAATGGCATCTGCTTTTGTTTGTGACAAGGTTCCTAGATCAACGCAAACTTTCGCTACTGATTTCTTAAGTAATGCATAGCCATGGATAAATTCGATTGGCATATGTTCAGAACCAATTCTAAAGTTTTGCTTGCTTCGCTGTGTTTGGGCTCCCCATTTATGTGCTGCAGGTACTTTAATTTCTCCCATGGAATCATGTTCAATACGATAGTCCAAATTCTCCAACTCCATTTCTTAAGATTGTTGAATACTCACTTCATATGATAGCGTTTTCCCCATTATTTGTCTGCTAATCTGTTTAGAATGAGCAAATTGCTGAGAAAGCTAGAAAGAACCTATCTAATCTTTAAGCTGGTGGCATTGGTGTTTTTGTTGGTTTCGCATAACCTTCTTTATAGTCTTCGTCGATCTTTTTACGGATATCTTTTAAAGGAACGCCTTCTTGTGCTTGTTTAATGGATTTAATAGCAATTTCTACACAAACAATGCAGCGTGTACCATGATCATCCCAGACGATCGAGCCGTCTTTTTTAACTTCTTTAATAAAGCAGTTTAGATTGCTTTCATGATTTGCGCTTTCTGCGCAGCCACAATAGCATGGCATCCATTTAAGTACTTCTGTCGCTTTGCCTGCTGCCTGATAGACCAATTTTAAATCCTCTGATTGTTTGTCCAAGAAACTCGGCAAAATATCACTTGATGCTGTTTCCTCTTGTAAATCACCATTAGGCAACTCATGCTGGCCCCCTTGGTGTGCCATGTGTTCTGTCTTTTCTGAATGAGTTGCTTTCTCGCTATCTTGGTTTTCTTTCGCTGTTTTATCTGCACTGTTGCCACAAGCAGCTAAAAGCATCGTGCCCGCCAATAAACATGATAACCACTTTTTCTTCAAATTGTTCTACTCCTTCAAACGTTTTTCTTTCATTATACCTTATCAGGGTATAACAGTCGTATGACAAATTGACGTCAAGATGCTTTCAAAAAAATAACCTCTATCGGAAAAAATTCCGATGAGGTTATCTGTGTTATTTCTCTACAGTTGCTGCTGTATGAGCGTCATTTTTGCTTTCTGCTAAGCGCTCAATGCTTGGTCTAATATTATATTTGCCTGAATAGTTTTCAAGCATCTCTTTCAAATCTATACCCGAAGAGGCTTTCAATGATTCTTGTAATGAAGCCATCAAATCTGTTGCATAGCCTGTCACCTTATTTGCGCCGCCACCAGCTCCGCCGCCAGTGTCCACAACCGTAATTGAATCGATATTAGATAGTGGGCCCGCCACTTGTTTTGCATATTCAGGCAGCATGCTAATCATCATATCTAATACTGCAGCTTGGCCGTATTGCTCAAAGGCTTCTGCGATTTTACGTTTAGCTTCTGCTTCCGCAAGACCTTTCAAGCGGATAATTTCTGCTTCTGTTTCCCCTTGGGCTTTTTCTGAATCAGCTTTAGCCAAACCGTCTAAACGAATTTTTTCAGCTTCTGCTTTCGCTTTAGCTTCAATACGATATTGTTCTGCATCAGCTTGGGCTAGTTGTTTCATTTTGTCAGCCGCTGCATTTTGTTCAACAGCATAGCGATCTGCATCTGCTTTTTTCTTCACTTCTGAATCGTATTGTTTTTCACGACGAAGAATTTCTTTTTCTTCTAGCTCGATTTGCTTTTGACGCTCAATGATCTTGATTTGCATTTCTTGTTCTGTTACTTCTTGCTTCGCTCTTGCTGTTTCAAGTTCATAGGCTTGGTCGGCGCGCGCTTTTGCGATATCTTGCTCACGGCGATATTCAGCCACTTTTAGTTGGTTCTCTTTTTCTGCTTCCGCAATTTCAGTGGCACGTTCAAGCTCTGCCTTTTGTGCTTCTTTATCTGATTCCGCCCGTTTAATGCGAGTTTCTTTTTCAGCATCTGCTGTCGCAATATCCGCATCGCGTCTAACTTGAGCGATACGTGGTTTACCAAGTGATTCCAAATAGCCATTTTTATCGCGTACATCTTTTATGGTGAAGGATACAATTGTTAAGCCCATTTTGGCTAAATCTTGTGAAGCTACACGCTGTACCTCTTGCGAGAATTTGTCGCGGTTTTTATAAATTTCTTCTACTGTCATCGACCCTAAAATGGAACGTAGATGGCCTTCCAATACTTCTCTTGCTTCCATTTCTCGTTCTTCTTTTGGCTTTCCTAAAAACTGTTCGGCAGCTGTGGCAATTTCCGTAATAGAGCCACCAATTTTGATGATAGCAATACCATCGGCCATGACAGGCACACCTTGCTCTGTGTAGACTTCTGGCGTAGTAACTTCCAGTTTGCTTGATAATAAGCTAAGCGGTTCTGCTTGTTGGAATACAGGTAATACAAATGTACCGCCACCGCGAATAATCTTAATGCGGTTGCCTGCTTCATCCTTATGGACATTTTTAGAGCCAAGATAGCTCCCTGTCACAATCAATGCTTCATCTGGTCCTGCTGTACGATATTTCTTTACATAGACGCCAATAATCGCCAATACTAAAACAACTATAATTCCGCCAACTATCAATGCTAAAGGCATAATTTTTTCCTCCTATTTTTACCTGTTGAGCCAAGTAGTTATCAAAAATATTACTTCTTCACTTGAAAAACAGCTTTAGAAAATCGGGCAATACTCCCTTACAAATACAGTACTTTCTTTTACTTCTATAACTAATACTTTTGCGTCATAGGGTATTTCCACAAGATCATAGCTTGCCGCTCTTTTTGATATAATGCCATTCACCGTCTCGATCACAACTTCCCCGTATCCATCAACAGGCACCGGTACGATGACTTTTCCTACTTGCCCTCCAAGAGATTCTTCTGTATAGGCCATGGAAACTTCGGCTGATTTTAAAGGAATAAGCACAAAATAATATAAAAGAATATCTAAAATAATAGCGCCTATTACTGAAATGATGGCAATGCTTATACTATTTAGTGCAGTGAAAGTTTCAAGGACCCACCCAATTGCAGTATAAAAGGTTAAAAATGCAAGTATGACTGCCGGATTAAAAAAAGGAATACCTTCTCCTACGCCCTCAACCATATCGCCAAAAAACAAATAAAAGACCATGCAAATCGCTAAAATAATCAATAAGCTTAAATACCACTGTTCAATCGACCAAGTGTGAAAATCCATTGAATTCACCCCCTTCTTCGCTCGCTTTCTTCGTTACTATCTATATCTACGGTTCAGGAGGTCAAAAGTTTCATTTTTTCTGATTATTTAATTTTAAATGTGTGCAATCTAAATATTACGGGAATGTAAATTTTAATCGGACCATGACGAAATTTGTAGGGATTTATATCGCAATTTGTTATTATTATAGTTGTGTTTTTATTTAAAACATCTACCGGTTTTTATAATTAGGAGGCTTTGTATGTTTAGCACAAAAAAAGAAGATCCCTTCTTTGCAACATTATTGAAAATTGCTGAGAATTTAAAAGAAGCATCTCATTATGCAGATGACTTTAAAATTACAAGCATTGCGGGTTTAAAAGAACTCAGCGTTACGCTGAAGAAATATGAAACAGATGGCGATTCGCTGATCCATGACCTTATTCAAATGTTGAACAAGTCTTTCATGACCCCAATCGAGCGTGAAGATATTTTGGAATTAGCTGTACGGATGGATGACATTCTAGATGGAGTGGAAGGTTGCATTGCCCACTTTGAAATGTTTTCACTTACAGAAGTCGATGATTATATGAGAGATTTCTTGAAATACATTGTGTTAAGCACCGACGAAATTGCTGCTGCTATGCAGCATTTAGCAAATAAAAAACTAATTAATATGCGCGATCATGCCATTTTAATTAAAGATTATGAGCGTAAGTGCGATGAAGTATTGCGTACTTCCATTAAGCAACTATTCCTACATGAAAAAGATCCTATCCGCATTATTCAATTTAAAGATATCTACGAACAGCTTGAAGAAGTGGCTGACTATTGCCAAAACGTAGCCAATGCAATGGATACGATTATCATGCGCAACGCATAGGAGATGTAGTAATACATGAATACAATACTGATTTTAACTGTACTGGTCGTAATCTTTGCTCTATTATTCGACTTTATTAATGGTTTCCATGATACAGCCAATGCGATTGCCACTGCCGTTTCTACACGTGCGTTAACACCTCGTACAGCCGTTATTATGGCAGCTACAGCAAACTTTATCGGCGCGGTAACCTTTACAGGGGTAGCCCAAGCAATCGCAAAAGACATTGTAGATCCATTCGCTTTAAAACATGGTGTTGTCATTATCTTAGCTGCATTGCTATCTGCAATCATTTGGAACTTACTGACTTGGTACTTCGGTATCCCGTCCAGCTCCTCGCATGCCTTAATCGGTTCGCTTGCAGGTGCAGCGATTGCATCTTCTGGATTCAGCGTGATTAACTATGACGGATTTGGGAAAATTTTTAAGGCGTTAATCTTCTCTCCTTTTATCGCGATCATTGGTGGTTTCCTTATGATGTCGCTGTTTAAATTCGTATTTAAAGATCGCAACTTAAGCCGTATGAACAATACGTTCCGAAAAGTGCAAATTTTCACAGCTGCTCTACAATCTTTTTCACACGGAACGAATGATGCCCAAAAATCAATGGGTATCATTACAATGGCTTTAATTGCCGGCGGTTTCGTGAACCAAGGCGGAGATGTGCCTATGTGGGTAAGAATTAGCGCTGCAACCGCTATGGGCTTGGGTACATCAATCGGCGGATACAAAATTATCAAAACAGTCGGTGGCAAAATCATGAAAATCCGCCCTGTAAATGGGGTGGCTGCTGATTTATCTTCAGCAATCATTATTTTTGGTGCTACCCATTTCCATTTGCCTGTCTCTACAACACATGTTATTTCTTCTTCTATCATGGGTGTAGGTTCTGCGCAAAATGTAAAAGGCGTTAAATGGGGCGTGGCACGTAAAATAGTCATGACATGGATTATTACACTCCCAATCTCCGGATTGCTTGGCGCTTTGATTTTTTATATTTTTAACTTATTTATGTAATAGTATTTTGCTATACAAAAAAGCCGCTCCTAGGAGCGGCTTTTCTTATTTATCCTCTAATACTATTATCCACATGTAGCTCTGTTGCATGGCCAGTCTGATTAGGTTGGTGAGGATTATTTTTAAAGAAGGTCGCAATAGACAGGTAGATTAAGATTAAGCATACAAGGACAATTCCAATGATTAGGAATGTCATCTTTTTACCAGACATAGTCTTCTCCTTTTCTATTCATTATTATTGGGCAGACGGCTTAAATCCTTCTGCATATAAATAGTCTTCAGCATCATCGCGTGTACCAAAGCTTTCTTCTAAATTTTCTCCATGATAAATATTCCAATAAGGATCATCATTTACAAGCAAAAGCTCTGCTTTATCTCGATTGAGCCAGGTTTGCTCAAATTTTTCTTCCTCTATAGGCTCATCCACTTCTGAAAGATACATGATTGAATC
The DNA here is from genome assembly GCF_008638315.1 of Rummeliibacillus sp. TYF-LIM-RU47. Lineage (NCBI taxonomy): Bacteria > Bacillati > Bacillota > Bacilli > Caryophanales > Caryophanaceae > Rummeliibacillus > Rummeliibacillus sp. TYF-LIM-RU47. Next base: position 89,239 of record NZ_VVIR01000005.1, read on the forward strand.
CTCGATCACTTCACGCAGTTCTTGCTCTGTGAAATCTCTAATATTCACAAGGCCTTTTTGGGCTGTTGGATAACGAAGCAAATCGCCAACATAAACAAACCCATTACCATTTGGATGAAGCTTCTCTACTACAATCTTCTTCTCAAACTGACTCCCCTCAAAGTGGTAGTTTAAACGACCCATCGATATCTCTTTACGGATTAATTCTTTAAAACTCTCAATGATATGTTGTTTTTCTTCAAATGTTAGCATATGATCTCCTTTTCAAAATCGTTCTATATATTTTTAGTAGCTGCAGATTTAATATCTTTCCGATGTTCATAGATATTTTTGACGATGACTTTACCGACTGCATAGAGAGGCACTCCGAGTAAAATTCCGATAAACCCAGCGATATTGCCTGCAGCTAAGATAATCGTAATAACGGTAAGCGGGTGAATATCAAGCGTCTTACCCATAATGTTTGGCGTGATAAAGTTGCTGTCAATTTGCTGAGCGACAAGTGTTACCACACAAACCCATACAGCTTTCATAGGATCGTCTAGGAAGCCTACAATGATGGCTGGCACAAGTGCAACCCACGGACCGATAAATGGCACCATATTCATGAAAAACGCAAACATGGCAAGCAGAAGCGCGTATTCAAGACCAATAATTTTATAGCCGATAAAAATAAGCGTCGCTAGTATAAAACTGATCAATATTTGACCCTGTATATAATTGCGCAACACATCATCAATATCTGTTAACGTTTTTTTCACCCATTGGCGACGTGAGCCTGAGAATAAATTATAGATGGCAGGAGCAAACTTCTCATGGTCCTTCAACATGTAGATGAAGAAAAATGGTACCAGGATTAAAATGAATGCACCTGAAACGATGCTTGAAATGAGTTGGACCAAAAACTTACTTGTAAATACCGCGTATTGTTGAATCGAATTGGTCATTCGTTCAATCGCATCATTCAACTGGTCAGGGAAATCTTCGCGATTCTTCAAGATATAATCAATCATATCTGAAAGCTCATTTGCCAAATTTGGCGTTGCCTTAATCAAATGATTAATTTGGTTATTGATTGGCGGCACAACAATTGCGATAAACGCATATATAAGAGCCCCTATAATGACAAGTATGGATAAGATGCTTGCCCATCTTGGAAACTTTCTCTTTTCTAAAAAGCGCTGAATGGGTTCTGTGACATAGTATAGAACGCCCCCAGCTAGCAACGGAATAAAAATAGCACTTAGTATGACTGCAATCGGATAGAAAAGGGATTTAATCTCTAGAAAATATTTAATAATCAATAGAGCTAATAGAATCCCGACACCCGCTTGAAACCATAGTTTCTTTGTCAAATGGTTCACTTCCTCTTCGGCATTAATAACGGTCTGTAAAAACTACAATAATTGACGTTTCACTATATATTCTTATATCAGTATACGCTATTAAACTATAAACTGAAAATAGCCACCTTACGCTCAATAAAAAAATCCCGTACTCTTAGAGAGCAACGGGATTTTCAGATTATATAATTCTATAATTGGTCATCCGCTACACTATCAAGATAGTCGCGAATCGCAACCATAACAGAATCTACACAGCCATCTTCGAATGGAGAAACAAGATTTGCTTCTTCCACCAATTTTGTGAAGGACATTTTTCCGCCTAGCTTGCAAAGGTGGATATAATCCTTCCATGCTTCCTCATGATTTTCACGAGATCTCTTCCAGAATTGGAATGCGCATACTTGAGCAAGTGTGTAATCGATATAATAGAACGGGCTGTTATAAATATGTGCTTGGCGTTGCCAGAAGCCACCCTTTTCTAAATAGTCGATGCCATCATAATCACGATGTGGCAAGTAGATGCCTTCGATTTTCTTCCACGCAGCTTTTCGTTCCTCCGGTGTCATTTCCGGATTTTCATACACGACATGCTGGAATTCATCGACGGCTACACCGTAAGGCAAGAATAGAAGTGACTCGCTTAAATGCGCAAATTTATACTTCTCTGTGTCTTCTTTAAAGAACAATTCCATCCATGGCCATGTGAAAAATTCCATACTCATAGAATGAATCTCGGCTGATTCAAATGTTGGCCAAAGGTATTCTGGTATTCCAATCTTTCGGCTTGAGTATACTTGGAACGCGTGACCCGCTTCATGCGTCAATACATCGATATCCCCTGATGTGCCGTTGAAGTTTGAAAAGATAAACGGCGAGTCATAGTCTTCGATGAATGTGCAATAACCACCGCTTTCTTTCCCCTTTTTCGCTACTAAATCCATCAACTCATGGTCAACCATGTAGTGGAAGAACTCAGATGTTTCATGAGAAAGCTCGTCATACATCTTTTTGCCGTTGTCTACAATCCACTCTGGCGTTCCTTTTGGCGTTGCATTGCCGCTTAAGAAATTCAGTCCTTCATCATGGAACTTTAAATCTTCTAGGCCAATTCGTTTTGCTTGGCGTTTTCTAAGCTCTGTTGCATAAGGAACCACTACATCGCGAATTTGATCTCTGTACTTCTTAACCATGTCTGCGTTGTAATCAATTCGGTTCATCAGGACATAACCAAGCTCTACATAGTTTTTATAGCCAAGTTTGACTGCCATCTCATGGCGCACTTTGACTAATTCATCATAAATACGATCAAAATCTTCTTCATGCGATTGGAAGAATCCAAAGCGAGCTTCATTCGCCTCTTTCCGTGTCGCACGATCTGTAGACTCTGTATAAGGACCAAGCTGGGCAAGCGTCAATTCTTTGCCATCATAAGAAATTTGTGCAGACGCCACCAATTTGGAGTACTCAGATGTTAGCTTGTTCTCTTTTTGCATAAGATCCATAATTTCCGGTGAGAATCCCTTGATTTGGTTATCTGCTAGAGAAAATAATTGAGAGCCCCACTTTTCTTCTAGATTATTGCGGAAAGGGGAAGCAATAAGAGCTTTATAGTAATTCGTTGTTAATTCTTCCACTTCGGGTGTAATTTCATCTAAATAGTCTCGCTCTTTTTGATAGAATTCATCGTTAGTGTCGATAGAAGCACGAATATAAACCAAGTTATATTTCGTTGAGAAATCATTACGCAAACGATTGATTTGTTCAATCACATCACTTTGCACTTCTACCGTTTTTGACTCATTGAATTCTTGTAGAAGACTATTAAATTGTTTCTTCATGTCTTCCAAGTCTGGGCGTGTATATTGATATTCATTAAATGTAAGCATCTACTATTCCCCATTTCTATTATGTACTTGTACTCTTCGTAAAGCGAAGTATTGATTACATTATTTATTATATTCAGAAAAATTTCAACTATTCTTATGAAAATCATTCTTTTTTGATAGTTTGTTTAGTTTTTGACGCTGGAAAAATTATAATACTTATTTTTTTCTTCAAATTGTGCTAACCTATTTCTATGTGCAATTTTTAAAGTGAGGTGCAATACATTGATAGGTCGTAATGATCCTTGCCCATGCGGCAGCGGAAAGAAATACAAAAAGTGTCATGGTAAAAACGCTCAAGGCGATATTACTACACTTGTAAGCGAAGAGATTGATCGTATTGTGGAGGGCTTTGTGAAGGAATCTTTCCATCCTGCAGATTACCGTCAATTAGAAAAAAGAAATCAAGTTTGGCGAGATTCTTTACAACAAACTTTTTCAATTAAATTAATAGATAAAATTGCGATGGAAACTTACATTTACATCGACCATCTTGAACTATGGCAAAGCTATATCAATCAACAGCTAACATTGCAAACTCGCAAGCAAGTGAGCGATATTTTGACTTCATGGCTAAAACCTATTTATATGCTGGCTAAAGTGGATGCCCAAACACCAGAAACTATCTCTATTACAGATATGGTGACAAACAAAAGTTACGTAATGAGTGGCACTCCATCGAAAACATTCTCCGGCAATTGGTTATTCGGTATATTTATGCCTGATGCACGCCAAGGCGAAAATGGACTTACTGCTACTAGCAGTGTTGTATTTATTCCAGAAGATAAAGAAAATGTCACAGAGATTCTATGCTCAAAACTTCAAAATGGCTATAAAGATTCACTTGATCTTTATCAATCATTTGTAGAAGAGGGAAAAATGCCTGTAGAGGAAGCAGCTCAGGAAATAAAAAGCGCAGATGATGAAGTAGCTTCGACAGTTGATAGCACTGTGAGTTTATCACCTTTTACAACTGAGGTACTAACATTAACAGACTGCTATTTAACAGAGCATGGACTAGTGGCACCTGCATTTATTGAATTACTAACACGCTTCCTTGAAGAGACTTCAATCAAAGCGAAAAAAGCCGAAACAGTTGCTGCAGGCGCTGTCTTAGCTGGACAAGCAAATGGTCAAATTCCAGAAGGCGGCTTGGTTAAAGTGAAAGATGTAGCAGGTTACTTCACTGTGTCCGCTTCTTCTATTTCCAAATACCGAGACCAAATTAGCGAATATATTAACAAATAGATAGAACAGCCAACATGGCTTTCCATCCTTTCTGTTCTTTCTTTCAGAAAGAACAGGCACTAATAAAAATAGCCACCCGCATATCACCTGCGAGGTGGCTATTTTTTATTTCCCTAAGACAACTGTTTTTAAAAGTGCTAAACGTTCTCTCAATCTTGATTTTGCTTCGACACTTTTCGGTGTTTTTGCAGGAATAACATCACAATCTAATCCCACATTCTCTGCCAGCATTTTCGCACGTGCCAGATGGTAGTCATTCGAAACGATTGTGATTTTCTTACTCTCATTCCCAATTATTTTTTTAGCATTTACGAGGTTTTCATATGTCGTAGTAGATTTGTCTTCCAGCTTAATTCTTTTTTCATCTATCCCTCTGTCTACTAAATAGTTTTTCATCACAGAAGCTTCTGTCGCATCTTCGTCAGGACCCTGTCCACCCGTTACAATGATCAGAACTTCAGGATACTTTTTAGCGTATTCGAGTGCTGCATCTAAACGATATGCCAATGACTTAGATGGAACCGCTCCCTTTTTCACCTTTGCCCCCAGGACCACTAGATATTTGTTAGCACCTGTTGCTCTTGGCTTTTCCCCTTCAGCTAGCCACTTTGACGTCAATACCCAAAAGCCAGCGATTACCAAAACTATGACTACTATAATCCACATCTTCTTCCTTTTCACCTCATACCATTCCTTTATACTTTATATGTTGTTATGTATTTTAATAGAATCTATAAATCTCTTTTAATCTAGCACCCTATAGCAAAGGCCTGGCAATTAATTATACCAGGCCTTCTACCATTTATTTTACAAGTCTACGTTATGGTACACTTGCTGTACGTCTTCTAGGTCTTCCAATAGTTCAATCAGGCGTTCAAATTTTTGTAAATCTTCGCCTTGTAGCTCAACCTCTGTTTGTGGAAGCATTGTTAACTCCGCTACATTGAATTCAGAAATCCCTTGTGCTTTTAATGCTTCTTGGACTGCATTGAATTGATCAGGCTCTGCATAAATAATAGTTGTATCCCCTTCTTCGAATACATCACGTGCGTCAACGTCTGACTCAATTAATAGCTCGAGTACATCATCAGCTGATTTGTTTTCTAGGGCAAATACGGCTGTTGTGTCGAACATATAAGCTACAGAACCGCTGACACCCATATTTCCGCCGTTTTTCCCAAAAGTAGCGCGCACTTCTGCCGCTGTACGGTTTACGTTATTTGTAAGTGCATCTACGATGATCATGGAACCGCTTGGTCCAAATCCCTCATAGCGTAACTCATCATAGTTTTCTTCACCGCCGCCTTTTGCTTTTTCAATTGCACGGTCAATGATATGTTTTGGTACGCTGTATGTTTTCGCTCTTTCTAACACAACTTTTAGAGCGCCGTTTGATTCTGGATCTGGTTCGCCTTGTTTTGCAGCAACATAGATTTCACGTCCAAATTTTGCATAGATGCGAGATGTGCTTTGGTCTTTTGCTGCTTTTTTCTCTTTAATGTTATTCCATTTACGTCCCATCGGATTCACTCTCTTTCTTCTAATCGATAGATATGCTAATTGCTTTTTCATATTCAATAAGCCATTAAATTACTGTTGTATTATACACTATAATTGAAAAATGAAAAAGCTAGCCTATCTATCTACAGCTGCTACAGATCTTTCGCATTGAAAGTGTCGCCATCTTCAATGGTACCGTATTTATAACCTCGCTCTAACCATTTCATTCGTTGAGCCGATGTACCATGTGTAAAGGTTTCTGGCACTGCATAGCCTTGCGCTTTCTTTTCAAGTGTATCATCGCCAATTGCGTTGGCAGCTGTAAGAGCTTCTTTAAAGTCGCCTTTATCTAGATATCCTTCACCTTGTACATAGTGCGCCCATACCCCAGCATAATAATCTGCTTGAAGCTCGAGCTTGACGGATAGCCGATTCGCCTCTGCCTTTGATGCTCTCTGTTCAAGCGCACTAACCTTGGAGGAGGTGCCAAGCAGATACTGCACATGGTGGCCTACCTCATGCGCCACAACATAGGCCATGGCAAAATCTCCTGGTGCTTTAAATTGGTTTTTCAATTCCTGATAAAACGATAAATCTATATAAAGCTTTTGGTCGCCTGGACAATAGAATGGCCCGACAGCTGTGCTCATATTACCGCATTTTGTTTGGACACTGTTTGTGAAGAGCACAAGCGTTGGATCCTTATAGGTTTTTCCTTCTCTTGCAAATACATCTGTCCAAACATCTTCAGTATCAGCGAGAACGACTTTAACAAAGTCCGCTAATTCATCCTCTTCTGCAGTGGATTTATAGCCGGTACTCTGGCTTTGCGGAGCTTGCGTATCAGTATTTAATATATCTTGGGGATTGCCTCCAAGTAATGTATAAATAATCACGATGATAATACCAATGCCGCCAAGGCCTCCACCTACAACTGCAGGTCCACTCATCCCCCGACGGTCTTCAACATTTTTACTTTCTCTTCTTCCTTTCCAATCCATTAGAAAAATCACCCGCCCTTATTGAAGTCCATCTATTTATACCCCTTTTTATTCCCCTATAGACACTAAGCGAAAATAGAAAAAACGCAAAAATGCGATTGACTCTGCATTTTTGCGTTCAGTTTTAATAAGAATCTCATTTTATCATTTGTTTTTGTCGGCATCAATTTTCTCAAGCAATGCCTTACAGCCTGCCAAGCAAAGTTGATAGGTTTCCTCAAAGTTGCCTGTAAAATAAGGATCTGGCACATCTTTTTTCTCTTCGACCAAATCGAGCAGACGAAATACCTTAGAACTTGCCTTTACGCCTAGCATCGGCAGGGCATTTTGAATATTGCTGTCATCCATACAAACAATATAATCAAAGCGACTATAATCTTCTTGCTTTAATTGGCGGCTAAACATGCCATTAGCAGGTATTTGATACTGAGCAAGAATCTGTGCTGTTCCAGCATGTGGCGCTTCACCTATATGCCAATCACCTGTGCCAGCTGAATCAATGTCAAATGCGTCTGTTAACCCTTTTTCTTCCACGAGGTGGCGAAAGATTGCTTCGGCCATTGGCGAGCGGCAGATGTTCCCCAGACACACAAAAAGTACGCTAGTTTTCATCATTTACCTCCTAGAACTTCAGCGGATAGAATTGGAATTTTACTTCTCCCGTAACAGCTGACTTTTTGATAAAGCCATAGTCGCGGCTATCGCTACTGTTTTGGCGGTTGTCGCCCAGTACGAAATAGGAATTCTTCGGTACTTTCTTTACACCTGACACTTCTTTTAATGTAAAGTCTTCCGTAAAGTTGTCGCCTAGACTTTCATATTCCTTAATGCCTTGTTTGAGGTATGGCTCTTTGTACTTCTTCCCATTGATATACAATTGATCATCTTTTACTTTTATTGTATCGCCGGGCAAACCGATAACTCGCTTAATGTAATGGTCATCTTCAACGGGTGAATCAAAAACAATAATATCAAAACGATCGATATGACTGACCTTACTAATAATAATTTTATTATTGTTATGGTAAGTAGGCTCCATTGACTCACCTTTGACCGTTACAGGAGAAAACAAAAACTGTCTGCATACTACAGCAATAATGACTGCAAGCAATATTGGCCAAACCCATGACAGCAATTCCTTGCCTATATTTCTTTTTTCCATTTTTATCACCTTCTATATGTGCGGCCTTCTTTAATAACTCTATCATATTATGCCACTAGCAAGAAGGAACTGTCATTTAAAAAACAAATAATTCTCCAAATAAATCCTTTTAGCTACATCGGTGTACATGTTACCTAAAATATGGTCATTGCTTCCTTATGTATTGAGCTGTGCTTTTAGTGCCTCTAGCTCCTCATCCGGTATACCTAATACTTGATACACTTTTTTCAATGTTGTTTGTCTTACATTGCGATCTCCACGCTCAATCCGACTAATTGTCTTTTGCGTTACATTTGCTTGCTGCGCTAGCTCTGATTGCGTAAGACCGACAGCCATACGATATTTAAAGATTAATTCACTACGCTTTACTGCCATCATTGCATCTGGTGAATTTTCTTGTTGTACTACATTTTCATCTTGTGGGTCATATACATTTGAAGTAACCACTAGACCACTCCTTTATCGAATTATTAGGCTTTCTGTTTCCTTGCCAGTAGTTACTTCCGCTAATTGTTGCATAATCATAGATGAAAAATTCCCTCTTAAAATTATTGTAAGTAACTAATGGAATGATTAAATAAGAATATTGACTATACAACATTAAATTTACAGAAAATTGAAATATAGTTAATATTCTTATAATTTAAGTTGCTCCATTGTATAAACTAACAATGGTTGGTTTTGACTCTATTTATTTGCCATTCATTCTATTGTAATCTAAATTTTCTAAAAGTGTAATAACTTTTATCATATTTTTAGGATAATATTCTAAATGGTTTATTCTTATTTGGGTTGACGATCACTTTTTGCCAAAAAAATCATAAGTGCAATCAGGCTGATAATATTGATTAACGTTCCACCTATAAGTAATACCCATTGCATTTTCATAGGGATATCTCTTGTGACAGCGAACGTAATGCTTAATGAACCGATAGCTATTAATACTACATAAAATGGCAGTCCTTTTAACATGGCTCTCACTTCCTGTTATTTATTTTTTTCATCTTATCATTAGCACTAGGAATCTTCTACCGTTCTGTATATAAAATAATATGCAAAAAGCCTATATTTTCAATAGGCTTTTTTACATTCTTTATGAAAGTTTTCTTTATTGTGCCACGCGTGTTTCTGAGTAAGATTTTAATTCGTTATAATATTTGTTTAGAGAAGAAGCAGAAACTCCAAACTCCTCCGCTATTTCCTTGATTGTCATTCCAACAGGCTCGAATAGCCCTGCCTCGCCACCAAAACGGATGGCACCTGCGGCGATGGCGACGGCTTTTCGGGCTTTTGGCTGAATTTCAACTACATAGTCTTCTACTATATCTACAAGTTCTTCCCATGGACGATTTCGTTCTTCCAAGAATGCTTCTATTTTCAAGAAGACATCTGCTTCGAAATCAGTAAACTCTAAACCGTCAAAGCCATTTTCACCTAAGCTCTCCCACAATTCAATTGAATGTACCTTGTAGAACTCTTCTGCACTTTGCTCTTGTTTTTTAAAATTCCCGATCCATGTATCAAATACCTGTTGTTGGTCTTTCGGGAAGAAGATCATGCTTGAAATGGCTAAATAGCTCTCTTCCATTCCAGAACCATCTGGCAAGATAAAGCAGAAAACATGGACATCCAGCGGAACTGGTTTTTCGCCTTCTCTTCTTACTTTTACTTGCTTTCTAGTCAGTATGTCTTCAACAACAATATAGTGGTCCTCTACTCCAACAACTCTAGCTAGAATCATATACGGATGATTCCATGTCTCTAGAACTTCAATCGTTTTAGGTCGAACCATTTCTTTTTTAGTTTTCTCTAAATAACTTGTCCATATATCAGTACGTTCATGGAAAAAGAAATAATCCATTACAATGGCCTCTGTCATCTCCTCAATTAAGTAAGGAGAGAGGCTTTTTTTCCATTCATCCGCCATTTGTATATAAGATTGATAGTCTTTCCTTAACGGATACACATCGTAAAAAGTTTGCAATACACGATCTAATTCTTCTATATAAACATCTTCTACTGTTATTGCCGCTTTTTGCGCACAGCACTTTTTGTATTTCTTTCCGCTTCCACAAGGGCATGGATCATTACGTCCTGGCATTCTTAACACTTCCTTTATCCTGCTCTTACGGCAGCAAGCCTTCGCTAATCTATAGCTGGTTTACTGACCGAAATCTTTATTAAAAATAAAGAGCTTTTTTAGCATATCATTTTTTGGCAGCTAGTGAAAGTTTACATAAAATCTATGAATTTTTGCTATAAGTATGTTACTGTTTTTATATGAAAAAATATATTCCGCTCCTTATTCTAATTTTGGCTATCTTTATTTCTTCAAGCCAATCCTATGAGCAGCAAACTATTGTCCCTACCTTGCAAGCATATTTTCCAAATGAACCATTCAGAGATTTACTTTCAAAACTTCACTTCTATTACTATGGGATGGATATCTCTGTAGATACAAGAGGCTACTATTATTTCCTTGAATTCCTATGTCGAAAAGCTGCCCATTTCTTTACATTTGGGGCCATTGGGATTGCTGTATATATTGCTTTACCAAGAAGAAAGTATCGTTTTGTCTTAGCTGTCTTGGCAGCATGCCTTTTAGCGGTGATAGATGAATTTCATCAGTATTTCACATCAGGACGTACTGCTTCCTATCAAGATGTGCTCTTAGACACTAGTGGAGCCATTGTCTTATTGCTCATCTGGAATGGCATCTCAATCCTTGTGAAACGACGTGCGAAAAAGAAAGCACATTAAAAGAGACTATGATAAAAAAATAAGGTAATGAAAAAACCGAACTATATGTGATAATTTCACATTTGTTCGGTTTATCTTTTTATTATTTTGTGTTCCGTGTCAGGCAACTTTCCACGAGCTTGGCTTCAATCTCCTCATTACTACGTTCCTGTGGGAATTTCAGCTCAAGCTATTTCTACAGAAATCGCCGCCTTCTATTTCTATCCTCTTTAAGTTTGTTCTTCTAGCTTCTAATTCAGCTTATACGCAGCATTTCATTAAAACTTGCCGATACATACGTCCAAATCAATAGTTACCTTACTTAATGATTTCTCGTTTATATCTTCCTTTTGATGCCAGCCAAGCGGTGTCATGTGGGCTAAATCTGGTACGAGTTCTTTTTCAAGCGGCAAGGTTGCAGTGATGCGAGCGACCGTTACTTCTTTGAACTGTTCATTAAACCGTTCAACCGTTTTGGCATTAGAATATGTCTTTTTATCTTCGTCCACAAAGAATTGATCTCTTAATTCTTTCAAATAACCGCTTTGTGGCACGACTTTGACCACGACTCCATCGGGTTTTAGAAGCCTTTGGAACTCACTATAATTAGCAGGCGAAAGGATATTTAAGATACAATCGAAACTTTGGTCTTTAAATGGGCTTTTAGCTAAATCACCCACATACCACATCATTCCACCGTAATTTTTGGCAGCAGCCACTATACCTTCTTTAGCAATATCAATTCCTGCAGCGTGCATTTTGTATGTCCCAGACTGCTCATAAGCTTCTTTTATTTTCACCAGATGGGAGCCTTCACCGCAGCCTGTATCTAATACAGTCAAATCTTTTTCATAGAGATTCAGCTGCTCAACGATTGTTTCATACATTAAGTGATAGAGATTTCTATCAATAACCTTTTTTCTTGCATTGAAAAGTTCACTGCCGTACATAGATGGAGCAGGATGAGTCATAAAATTAACGTAGCCTTGCTTTGCCAGATCAAATGTATGGCGATTTTCGCAGATCACGGTTGATTCCTCTGTGACCTTCATCTCTTTTTGACAAAGAGGGCAAGACAATATATCTTGGTGTTCCCGCATATAATTGGCGCTTGCTTCTTTCTTCGTCATTCCCATCAAAACACCTCCCGGCAAATTTTAGTATCCCGTGATATAGCTAAGTAATAAGCCTACAGAAGAAAGTAGTCCGTAAAGCGTATTCGTTAAAGCTGTGGACTTCATCGCTAGGCCCAACTTTGGCGGATTAGATTCTGCTTCTTTAAAGCTTTTAATGGCTTTAATAGGTTTTGGTACACTAATCAACACAACCAACAACCAAGGACTGACAATACCACAAAGGATAAGTACGATCATCCAAAGATATGAAACGATAAATGACCACCCTAGTATATTAATTGCTTTTTCACGCCCTGCTAGTATTGCTAACGTTTTTCGTCCGCCTTTTGTGTCTTCTTTGATATCGCGAATATTGTTTGCCATGTTAATACCACCGACTAAAATGCCAAGCGGGATGGAAACTAGAACGCTTGTTAAACTAATATCCCCTGTTTGAATATAGTAAGATATCAATACAAACGCAAAACCCATGCTGAGTCCTGCAAATAATTCACCAAATGGCGTATAAGCAATCGGATAAGGTCCACCTGTATAAAAGTAACCGATTGCCATACCTATAAGACCAATAACAACTAGCCACCAGCTGCTTTCCATACAGATATATACGCCTATAACAACAGCTAATGCATATAGTATCAAGGCAAAATTCAATATAGTACTTGGCTTCGTCCCATGACGAACAAGCGCGCCACCAATCCCAATTGATTCAGCCGTATCTAAACCACGTTTGAAATCGTAATATTCATTGAATAGGTTTGTTGCAATTTGGAGGCATAAACAGCACACCAACATCGCAATAAATAAAAGCCAATTTATTTTAATATCGAACAGCGCAAGTACTGTCCCTAATATGACTGGTGAAAAAGTAGCTGTTAATGTGTGAGGCCGAGTCAGCTGCCACATTAACTTAAATGTGCTAATTTCCTCAATCTGTGAAGAAGTTTGATTCATCGTAAGTCTTCCTTTCTACTTTGTATAACTACTCTATCTTAACTGATTTTTCGCTACTGTGCCAAAAAGGATTGTGGTTTGAATTTGGCTAAATGATTTGTTAGAATAAGGCTAATTAAATAAATGATTGATTTCTAGGGTTCCGCAATTTGATTTGGTCTGGTCCGAGAGAAATCACATAGCAATTGCTATGCCACGGAAGGAGAAAAGCCTGGGAGATTACTGATGTTTGCATCAGTACTCTTCAGGCTTTTTTCCATGAAAGGAGATATTATGCTTAGACATTGGTTAATTGTTTTAATCGCAGTATTGTTTGAAGTAGGTTGGGTTGTCGGCCTGAAACATGCCCATACGCCACTTGCATGGATTATGACTGTCATTGCTGTTTGTTTTACTTTTTATCTTTTATTAGTAGCAGGTAAATATTTGCCTGTTGGGACTGTTTATACTGTTTTCGCAGGCTTAGGGACAGCAGGCACTGTACTCGTAGGTGCTTTTGTATTTGGTGAATCACTTAATGCTATAAAAATTGTACTGCTACTTCTTTTAATGGCAGGAGTAATAGGCCTAAAAATGGTCACGCCAGCATCAACAGAGACGGAGGGTGATTCATAATGGCTTGGGTTGCTATTATATTGGCTGGATTTTGTGAAGTTTTTGGAGTTGCAATGATGAACCGTTTTCAATTAGATCGAAAACTGTCGACGGTTCTTCTCCTAATTATTAGCTTCGGTGTCAGCCTCTTATTATTGTCATATGCCATGAACACTGTTTCGATGGGGATTGCTTATGCCGTCTGGACTGGAATCGGTACAGTTGGTGGCGCCTTGGTTGGTATGATCTTTTTTGGCGAGTCGACCAATTGGCGTCGTATTCTTTTTATCGTCATGATTTTGACTGCAGCTGTCGGATTAAAACTAGCTTCTTAATTCTTTTTTGTGCAGAATCTATATTCTGAAAATTTTTTTAGCTATAATAGAGCAAAAGAGGAGATGGGGAATTGAGATGAAAATATTCGAAGTTACTACACAAGAAGATTTGCAAAGAGAATTTGATATCCGTCTGAAGGTTTTTGTAGACGAACAAAAGGTGCCGGCAGAGGAAGAACTAGATGATCTAGATCATCTTGGCGGCAACTGCAAACATTTTCTTGTCACTACTGATGACAATATCGCTGTAGGTACAGGACGTGTTCGCTTACTTGAAGACTATGGAAAGATTCAACGTGTTGCCGTATCAAAAGAGTACCGTGAACATGGAATCGGGCGCTTAATCATCCAAGCTTGTGAAGACAAAGCAAAAGAACTGGGCGCTAAAAAAGCAAAATTAGATGCACAAGTGCAAGCACAAGGTTTTTATGAAAAGCTTGGATATGAAGTCAAATCAGGCGTCTTTTTGGATGCAGGCATAGAGCATGTACTCATGGTAAAACCGTTATAATGAACAAAAGCTGTTCAGGAAGTCAACTCGCTTCCTGGACAGCTTCTTTTTTATCTGTACTTTTTTCTGGTTGTTTCAGCGTATAGAGAATGCCCCCAAATATAAGAATCATGCCAAGCGTTTGCCAGATGGTTGGGCTAAAATCTAAAAGAGTGATATCCAGCAAAATAGCTACAAGCGGATCTAAAAAGACTAAGGCAGACACAATGATGGCTGGAAGGCTACGTAAACTATCAAAGAAGAGATAATATACAAAACCAGTATGAATGATGCCGGTCCCTAAAATGTAGAACCAATTTAAACTGGTCAAACCACTAAAGACGCTGAAATCCATAAATGGCAATAGTATCACGATACCAACAGAAGTTTGAATAAATGTTAAAGCATAAGAACTAAGCTCTTTAATCCCCTTTCCAATAAACATCGTCATCGCATAACAGATGGCTGAAAGAATCGCCCATACAAATCCAGAATCTATCAGCATACTGAATGACGAAAACTGTTTTGTGCCGACAATTAAAAAGCTTCCTAAAAAGCAGACAATTACTGCTAATACTGCACCAACCGACATTCTTTCTTTTAGAAAAACACTTCCTAAAAGAAGCAGAAAAATGGGTGCTACATTATAGATAGAAATAGCGAGAGAAATCGCCATATCATGGAAAGCCTTAAATAGAAAAACCCAATTTAATACGAGAAATACACCGCATATAATCGTGTAAAGCATCTCTTTTTTGCTCCACTTTTCTTTCTTGTAGCTGCCGGTTAAAGCCCAGACAGCACTTAAAAAAAGAGTCGCAAAAATGCATCTGATAAAAACAAGCTCCTCAGCAGGAATGCCTGTATGAATTGTAAAAAAACCAATTGATCCAAAAATGGCCATAGAAATAGCCATTTTTACCGCTGCAGATTTATTCAACTTTTCTCTCCCCTCCCAATTGACTGAATGTTATAATAACTATACTACTAATTTTATAGTGAAGACACAAAAAAGAAGCTGCTTTCTCAGCAGCTTCTTCCTATCAGAAGAATAAGGCGCTCAATCGCCCTACTCTCTATTTTCCATTTCACCTGGCAATAATAGTACACCTATACCGAACGCTATAATGCCGGTGTACAACATATATTTAAATAGATTAGCTTCAACAATACCAAGCGGATGTGCCAGCCCAATAATCAATAAGAGAAGGCCAGCATAAAACAATAAATATCTCATTGGGTAAAGCCTCCTTACTTGTGGCGAAAAGTGTATCCTTGCGCTTTATACGTTTTCTTCACTTAATATGCCCAAAATTTCAGATGCTTATATATACCCTATTATTATCATTTGAAACTTTTTCTTATTTAGTCAGATGATAAGGTACTGAAATAATCACTACATTTCGTTTATACAAAAGCCATGTTCGGATCAATAGGCTAGACTGGTTGTGCAATATATTTTGCCACCCTTTTTTCGGTATGAACTGTGGAATAATGATCGACACTTGTCGGTTTTCACAATTAGCCTTATGTTCAATTTTATCAATGGCTTTCGTTAACGGGGAAACGATGCTCCGATATGGTGAATAAAGAGCTAAAAGCTTAACATCCGGAAATCTACTTTCCCATTTTTTCTCAAATGCATGCAATTCTTCTTTATCAAATGCTACATAAATGGCAATTAACAGATCTGGAGACAATGACTTTGCGTAGCTGATAGAATGTTCTACTACCTTACTAATGCCTCCAACCGGCACTAAAATAACATTTCCATCAATACGTGGAAGTTCATTTGTTAATTTATTTACGCGTAATTGTTCGCCAACTAAATCATAATGATTTTTAATCCTATGGAAAATATAAATCAATGTTGGCAAAAAGATGAGCACTGGCCACACATGATCAAACTTCGTTAAGAAGAAGATCGCCGCAACAACAAATGAAATAAAGGCGCCGACCGTATTGATCAAAAATTTCCCTTGCCATCCTTTAGGCCTTTCTCGCCACCATTTCACCATCATACCTGTTTGCGCCAATGTGAACGGTATGAACACACCGACTGCATATAAAGGGATCAATTTTTCTGTAGAACCTTGTGTAACAAGAATAAGTAACATGGCAAATACGCCCAGCATAATGATGCCGTTTGAATAGCCTAAACGGTCACCTCTTACTTGAAACATTCTTGGAATGTATTTGTCTTTCGAAAGATTGACTGCTAATAGCGGAAAAGCTGAGAAGCCTGTATTAGCCGCTAATACTAAAATGAGCGCTGTAATTCCTTGGATAAAGAAGTATAGCCATGACCGTCCAAAGACTTCTCTTGTCATTTGGGAGACAACAGTTTCCTTTGGATCCGGCGCAACCCCTAGATAATAAGCCAAGAATACAATTCCGGCAAACAGCACAGCCAACAATCCGCCCATAACCAATAAAGTTTTGGCTGCATTGACAGGAGCAGGCTTTTTAAAATTAGGAATCGCGTTTGAAATGGCTTCAACTCCTGTAAGAGCGGAACTACCTGAAGCAAAAGCCTTCAGCAGGATAAATAAGCTGACCCCTGCAACTGGCGTACCAATTGCCGTATGGAGATTAGGCGAAAATTGCCCAGTCAAGATTTTATAAATACCTGTGACAATTAGTATAATAAGGGCAGCAACAAAGAGATACACAGGATATGCAAGGATTGAAGCAGATTCTGTTACTCCTCGCAGGTTGATGATTGTCAAAAACAAAAGAAATAGTATGGCGATTTCTATATTATATTCATGCAAGCTTGGAAATGCCGATGTAATAGCATCTGTTCCTGCAGATACACTTACAGCTACTGTCAGAATATAATCGACCAATAATGAACCACCAGATATAAGGCCCGCAGTTATCCCTAGGTTTTCCTTAGAAACAACATAGGCCCCCCCACCATGCGGATAGGCAAAAATAACTTGCCTGTATGATAAAATAAGCGCCACTAAGAGAACCACGACAAACACGGCAATTGGGATGGAGTACCAAAACGCTGCTGCCCCCAATGCCATTAGAACAATTAATATTTGTTCAGGCCCATAAGCAACAGAAGATAGCGCGTCTGATGACAAAATAGCGAGCGCCTTTGTTTTACTCAGTTTTTGCTCACCTAGCTCTGTTGATTTTAGTGGTTTGCCAATTAACATTCGTTTTACTGAAATTCTCAATAAAAACACCTACTTTGGATGCGTATCGCTTCATAACGTTGTTTTATAAGCAGGCAGAAATAACCTGCAGGCGCATAAATCCTTTATAGGCATTATGCATCCATGCAAGCCTCAGTTTCTCTTTATTAAGATGGCCGACCCAACCTAGAAAAAGTGTTACAGCAAGTTTTGCTGCTCTGCAGAATTACCTTTTTAGCTCGTAGCCTGACAATCAAATTATGAAGCGTGCCGTTATATTACTCCCATTTTCATCAAAAGTAAATAGGTTATTTTGAAGAAAAAAAGAGACTCATTTGTATGAGCCTCCCCCTTTTTTCTAGTCTTTTTTCACTGATGTAGCGGTTTTTAACATATCCATTGAATCTTCTATTCTTTCTAATGAATACACGACACCATTATTTTGCCATTTTACAAAGTTGCCTGATGACTCTTTGGCAGACAGGTGAATCATACCGTGGTCTTTAGGTGCTGGCAACGTATTGTCTTCTAAATAATTTACTGCTTTCTTTGCGAGTTCAAGGCCATCTTTTGGCTTGTCTGTTGACGTACGAGCAGCAAGTGACCATCTGCCTTCATTCCAGCCAATCCACAATGAACCTGCACCTGCATCTTGGTAGCCTGTAATGTTATGTCCTAAATCGACTTTTTCTCCACCGGCTTTACTGTATTCTTCAAAACCGATTTGGTCGGATGCCTCTCCAGTGCTCGCATATTGGTGTCCTGTAAATTTCGCGATCACATCGTCTTTACTTAACTTTTTGACAGATTCATCATTAATCGGTACTTCTTTGTCCGTTTGGTAATAGACAACTGAGTAATTATTGTTATTTGATTGCACTTTTGCAGTCAAATATTTACCGCCTTCTACTGGTAAATTGGTTGGCAGCATCACTGGTAAGTTTGTTTTTATTTGTTTTCGGATGGATTCAACCACTGTACTATTTGTATTATCTACTTCTTTCCCCGTTTTTGACGTACTTGAGGAAGAATCATCGCTCGATTTATTGCCTTGCCCTTCTACCTTATTCGCCTTTTCCGTATCGGCCTCAGGCTCTGTGCCACCTAATGTGTTTGTGCTACCTGTTTCATTTGTTTTTTTATCATTGTCACTTTTTGCTACTTGTCCTGTTTTTTGAGTATTTTCATCATCGTTTTGGTGATCTGCACTCTTGTCAGTATTGCTTGAACATGCCGTCAGCAAGCCAACAGCGACAAAACAGCTTAAAATTTTTGCAGAATATTTCATGTTGGCATCTCTCCTTTTTTGTCTCATTATATCACTTCCCATTTTTGTTAAATCTAAACGTTGCCTTGTCTCCTGCTTCCAATAAAAAAAGCCGTCATAGGACAGCTCTACACTTTCGGAATTTCCCTCGTAGCTATTAAAAAAACGACAGCAGATAAGACAAAAAAGATGAACGGTTTAATAGCGACATCCAGTCCTTGTCCAACCATTAAATGTGTGGAAACGGCACCTGCCATCAATGCAGCCAAGATACAGCTAGAAATTGGCACAAAACCTTTTTTCCAGAAGCCAAGCAATAAGCCGACCCCTGAAGTTGCTTCGAGTGCACCCACGCCGTACATGATTACTTTTCCGTAGCTAAATACTTCCGAAAAGTTTGCAACATGCATGGTGTGGGCGGTCAGCTTCAAATATCCAAAATACATAAAGCCAACAGACAAGAGCAACTGAATAGCAAGAGCTGAATATTTTCTAAGCATTAAAAAATCCCCCTACTATATATTCATTATTACTATATATAGGCGAGGGATCTTTTTTAGAATCTATAAAGGCAAATTTATGCTGTTTTAAACGTTATACGTATAATTTCATCCATTCTACGAAGTTTTCGATAACAGAGTCTAAAAACTTCACTGTACTCTCGTCAGTTAAGTTTCCATTGCTATCGAATTTATTATGCGCTGCTCCCACATACACTTCATTTCGTTGAAGAACTGGAGAACCTAAGCCTGGGGCAAATAAAATATCGCGTAGATGTCCTTGCGCTTTAACTGTGCCCAAGTTACCCATAGAAGCACCCATAATAAGCGAAGGTTTACCAATCATTACTTGGTCAACACGAGATAACCAGTCAATCGCATTACCAAGTACACCTGGAATAGAAGCATTATACTCAGGAGTTACCCAAAGAACAGCATCTGCTTCTTTTACTTTTTGTTTAAAATCAATCACCGATTGTGGTGGCTCATTTTCTGTATCTTGATTGTACATTGGGATATCATTTAAACGTAAAATTTCTAAATCAAATTGGTTAGAATACTTTTTCTCGATATATTGTGCCAACATTAAATTATAAGACTCTTTTCGAATACTTCCGACAATTGCTACGACTTTCACTTTAATTCCTCCTCTAAACTCTTTTCATTATTTTCCTTCTTTATATTACCCATTAATTCTGATATTGTCACAAACTTGAACCCTTTTTTCTGCAATTTATTTAAGATGACCTCAAGAGACTGAATAGTTTGCTTCCGATTCCCGCCTCCATCATGGAATAGTACAACATCGCCTGGTCTTGCTCCATTTAATACTTTTTTAGTGATTTTGTTAACACCAGGATTTTTCCAATCTTGTGTATCTAGATGCCATGACCATATCACGACTTTATAGCCTTCTTTTTGCGCTATCCGTATCATTTGGTCATTGTAATTGCCGCCAACCGGTCGAAAAAGATTTGGCGAAAAGCCGGTGATATTGTGAATTATATCATTCGTTTGATTCAATTCTTCCACTAATGCCTTGCTATTGACCTTATACGGATGTGAATAAGTATGGTTTGCTAATTCGTGTCCTTCAGCGTATTGACGCTTAATAATATCTGGATGCTTTTCTGCGCTTTTGCCTAGAACAAAAAAGGTGGCCTTCGCATTATATTTTGACAACACATCTAAAATCTCCGGCGTGTATGTTGGATCTGGCCCATCATCAAAAGTTAATGCAATCATTTTTTCATCTGTTTCCACATCCCACAGCACTTGCCCTGTTTTCTCATAGTATTCCCGTCCCTTATTTTCCGCTTTGCTTAAGGTAGCGTAACCAATGGAGATGACTAGAACACAAACAGCAATCCATATAAATTTATTCCTTGTCACATCATCACCTCCAAAGCATTTATAATTACTATTTACAGATAGCGATAATTTATGCCTCAAAACAGACATAGAAAAATTCACTTCAAATAAGTTTAATGCAGTTTTTTTTATGTAAAAAAGGGAACACTTTATACAAGTAATCATGCGTTTTAGGAGGATGAATTCACGGATGCCAAATGAAAAAGCTTTACCCAAAGAAGAAGGCGTTGATCACACTCTCAGTTTATTAAAAGAAGGCTATCTATTTTTAGCTAATCGCCGTAATACGCTGAATTCCAAAGTTTTTGAGACCCGAGTACTTGGAAAAAAGGCAATTTGTCTAAGCGGCAAAGAAGCAGCGGAATTATTCTACGATAATAAAAAATTTATTCGTCACGGCGTCGTACCCGAACGAGTTATTCAAACCCTTTTTGGAAAAGGCGGTGTACAAGGTCTTGATGGTGAAGAGCATACACATCGAAAAAAAATGTTTATGTCCGTTATGACAAAGGAACGGCTACAACAGCTTGCAGATATCACCGGCCAGCAATTCGCTATGGCTGTAGACAAATGGCGAAGCCAAGAACAGGTCGTTTTATTTGAAGAAATGCAATTACTTCTGACCAAAGTTGCATGTGAGTGGGCAGGTGTACCTCTATCAAAAGACCAAATACAAAAGCTTTCGAAGGATTTAACATCTTTATTTGAGACACCAGCAGCAGTAGGCCCTCGTAATTGGGGTGGCAGAATGTCACGTAATAGAATTGAAAAATCACTCATTGAGTTAGTAGAGGCTATTCGGGAAGAAAAGGTGACCGTTTCAGCGGATTCTATTTTATCGATTTTTGCTACACATCGTGATCTAGATAATCACTTATTGGATAAGCATGTGGTTGCGGTCGAAATATTAAACATCTTGCGCCCAATTGTAGCTGTTTCTATTTTTGTAAACTTTTTAGCTCTAGCTCTGCACAATTATCCAGAAGACCGAAAAAAGCTTGAAACAGGTGACCCAGCGTATGCGCAAATGTTCATTCAAGAAGTAAGACGCTTTTATCCTTTCTTCCCGTTCACAGGAGCCACAACAAAAGAAAGCTTTACGTGGAAGGGATATGACTTTGAAGAAGGTACACTTACCCTATTAGATTTATATGGAACAAACCATGATCCTGATGAGTGGGAAAATCCTGATAAGTTCTTACCTGAACGATTTAAAGATTGGAAGGAAAGTCCTTTTTCATTTATTCCACAAGGTGGCGGTGATTTTGTAATGGGACATCGCTGTGCTGGTGAATGGGCAACGGTAGAGATTTTGAAGGTCTGCCTTGATTATCTAGTAAACAAATTAACATATACAATGCCCCCACAAGATTTAAGCTATAGCATGTCAGACATTCCGAGCATTCCTAAGAGCAAAATTATTCTTACGAATGTGGAATCTAAAAAAGGATAATTATTTCTCTACAATAAAAAAGGCCTCCATATGGGGGCTTTTTTTCATTAGGCAGGCTGTAAACTAGGCACACTTTGAAGTTTTTGAAAGTGTTCCAAATCTTCCTGATATAATTTTCGATAAGTAGATAAACTATGTTCTTTTATTAGATGAAAGCTTTCTTCCTCAACAAGTTGATAAAGACGATTTAACTTTTCTGCGTTCTTCCATGCTGTTTCTTCAAATACTATATTCATTTCGTGCTCTTCAATTAGCACACTCATTAATGTTTGATCAGCATAAAACTCATCAAAAGTATGGCTTTCCTTTAAGTCAAAAATCTCAAAAGTTCTAGTCAACGATGCTAGCAAAGCATCCCTGTCCATAGCATGGCCGAGTTCATGAATCGTAATGGCTTTTACATATTCTTCAATTGAAACTCTATGTGATAGTTCATCATTTGCCTTCAACAAACGAGATGGATCAAAGCTAACATAATCTCCAATAAAATTATAGCTCATATTAATTCCTGATTGATCTTCTCTAAGTTCTTTTCCTATATTAACTACTTCCATAATTGATTGAATAAGTTCTTGAAAATGTTGTGATGTGTACTGTGCTTGCATAATGCATTAACTCCTCAAAATGTTCGTTCGCAAGAAATGGGCAAAGCCCGTCAATAAAAATCAAACTTGATTTAATATATACGAAGTTATATGTAAATTCAAGGAAAAATATTCATCACAATAAAAAAAACATGCTAAATATTAAAAAATACTATTTTTGACACAAAAAAAGAGTGTTTGTGAAGAATAAATCCTCACAAACACTCTTACCTAGTAATTTTCACTTTTGTGTGCTAAAATAAATACACCTAGTAATGATAGAGATTAATTAATTATTGATTAATCTCTGTCTTATTTTTTGCGGTTTTTACGAGCACGAGCTTCTCCGCCTTTACGGCCAGCTTCTTCGCGGCTCATTTTGCCGTCGTTGTCATCGCTATCAGAGCGTTGGTTGCTGCGAGCTTCTCCGCCTTTTTGGCCAATTTCTTCATAGAATTCACGGTCATGGTTTTTAGAAGTAGCTTCTCCACCTTTTTTACCGATTTCTTCGTAGAAATCACGATCATGGTTGTCAGCTGTTGCTTCTCCGCCTTTTTTACCGATTTCTTCGTAGAATTCACGGTCATGGTTTTCAGCTGTTGCTTCTCCACCCTTTTTACCGATTTCTTCGTAGAATTCACGGCCATGTGATTCTGCTGTTGCTTCTCCACCTTTTTTACCAATTTCTTCGTAGAATTCACGGCCATGTGTTTCAGCTGTTGTTTCTCCGCCTTTACGTCCTGCTTCTTCCACTGTCATTTTTCCATCGTTACGTTCTTTATTGTCTTTAGCCATTTTAAATTCCTCCTAGTATGTTTGGTATTTTGATGTTTTTTTGAACTTATTCTTTCTTAGTTAAGCTCATTATTTATATTCCCGCGGACCAAATTATTAAACTCTTTTTTTGAAATTTTTTAGATATTTATATACTTATCGCTTAATTAGTAATTATATTGCTTTCTGATTCCCCCTTTATTATCGTTTTCTATTAAACAAGTCTTCATAGGAACGTCCTTCATTATATAAAAAACCGCAAGCCATAGCCTGCAGTTCTTTTACGGATTTGTTCTTCCATCTGTACTAGAATATTCGTTAAACTTTACATCATTTTCATTGCTTAATGCTTGTCGACGTTTGCCCTCAGAAGAAACCGCTTCATTTGCAGCAATTTCGATTTGGTCGCCATCACTAGTACCGCTTACAGAGGGATTAGACTGCTTTTCTTCTAATAGATTGTTCTCAACAAGTCGACGTACATACTCTTCTAGTGGCAAGCCTTGTTCTTTGGCTTTCGCATTAAGTTGTGTCATCTCTTCATCCTGCAGCTGTATTGTTATTTGTTGTGCCATATGTTTATCATCCTTTCTAGTAGTTCTATCTACCTTTACCTACTTTCTTCGAATTTCAAACAAAACACGTCCGCCTTATAAACTTGAAAATTTCGCTAAATCATCTCTATGACCAATCATTACCAGGAGATCTTCTTTTTCGAATTTTTGATCAACAGGTGGTGTAACAATGATTTCTCCGTCTCGCAACAATGCGATAACGCTTAAATTATACTTCGCACGGATATCAAGTTCCCTTAATGTCTTACCTTCCATGTGCTTAGGTATGACTATTTCTTCGATATTATAGTTTTTAGAGAGCTCAATATAATTTAGCATGTTAGGTGATAACAGTTGGTTTGCTACCCGCTCGCCCATATCTCGTTCCGGATAAATAACCCAATCAACACCTACTTTTTCTAAAAGAATTCCATGACGTCGGCCAAGGGCTTTTGCAATCGTCTTTTTAACACCCAACTCTTTTAAAAGCATCGCTGTTAATATATTTGTTTGTAAGTCATCACCAATTGCTACAATGACACAATCAAACGTATCAACTTCCAATGAAACAAGCGATTTCTTCTCCGTAGCATCTGCAATAACAGCTTCTGTTACATATTGCTCAGCATCATTGACTCGTTCTTCATTAATATCGATACCTAACACTTCTTGGCCAGCCTCATGCAGCCTGCGTGCGATACTTGTTCCAAATCTACCTAACCCAATGACTGCGTATTGTCTAACTACCATCATTTTCACTCCTATTCATTAACCGATCATAATATTACCTTTTGGTCGATGGAACGTTTCTTTTTGGCGTCTCCGTGTAATAGCAATACCAATTGTAAGTGGACCTAGTCTCCCTGCAAACATCGTTAGTATAATGAGCAGTTGGCCGATCGGTGAAAGTTCAGTTGTTAAACCCATGGTCAAACCTACTGTCCCAAATGCTGATGTTGCTTCAAATAAATACATAATAAAGTGATGCCCTGTATCTGTAATGCTTAATATGAAGGTGACAAAAGCAACTATAGCAAAACCACACATTGCTACTGTGAATGCTTTAAATACTATTTCCTTTACCAGTCTTTTCTTAAAAATCACAATATCTTCGCGTCCTTTTATTTGGCTCCAAACTGTTGCAAGTAAGACGACAAAGGTTGTTACTTTGATACCGCCTGCAGTCGAACCTGATCCTCCTCCAATGAACATAAGAAACATCATAATTAACAACGTTGCGTGCGTTAAATCTCCTATAGGCAATGTATTGGCGCCCGCAGTACGAGATGTTACAGATTGGAATAACGCACCCAATACTTGCCCTAATGGTGAAAGAGGACCAAATGTTTTGGTATTGCCAAGTTCAAGTAAGTATATAGCTATTGTTCCGAAAAGCGTAAGAGATATAGATGTGATTAGCATAATCTTGGTATGCAAGGATAGTTTCCTTGTTTTTCTATACTCATACAAATCATTCATTACAATAAAGCCGATTCCCCCTAGTGTTATGAGAGCACAGATGGTTAGAACAATGACGGGATCATCCACATAAGATGTCAAACTACGAAATCCTCCCAATAAATCAAAACCAGCATTATTAAAATTTGAAATGGAATGGAAGACTCCATAATAAATAGCTTTTCCAATTGGCATATCGTACGAAAAACGAATCGCTAAAAGAAGAGCGCCCGAAAATTCAATTACCCCTGTAAAAAGCAATATCCTTCTCACCAAAATCCCAATACCTGTAAAGTCATTTAAATTAATAGCCTCTTTTAATACCAACCTTTCTTTTAAGGAAATTCTCTTTCCTAGTAGCATAAAAATAAAAGATGCGAAGGTCATGAATCCTAGTCCGCCAATTTGGATTAAAGAAAGAATGACTAACTCGCCAAAAAGAGAAAATGTACTCCCAGTGTCTACGACAACTAAGCCTGTAACACACGTCGCGGACGTAGCTGTAAATAAGGCCTTCAAAAAGGGCAATCCCTCACCATTCTCCGTTGCAGCTGGCAAAGATAAAAGAGTTGCGCCAACCAAAATTAAAATCGCAAAACCTAGCACCAACGTTTTAGATGGATTTATATTTCTCTTTATTTTCACTATCGCTACTCCTATTTTCGTTGTAATTTCCGCAATCCTATTTTAAACGCGGATTGATTTAAATTTATCTCATATCTTACCACATGCTAACTAGAATTATGCGAATAATTTTACTTTAACTGCATATGATTATATCAATCATTTGGGTATTGACAATAACTTCAAATATCATATATTATACATGACAGATTGATTTACGAAGAAAAAGGCAGCGACTTACAAGTTCCCTATAACTACTCTTTAAAGGTGGCTAACATGAGACAAACAAACAACCGATATACCGTAAATGCTGTTGGTACAGAAGGACAAATTTACCTAACGAACTGCAAGGATAAACATGAATTAAAACAATGGTTAGCCAAACATGAACACCATATCATTAAAGAAGAATTACAAATTATTGATAAAAAGAGATTACAATTATTTAAAATGTTCTCTTTTAAAAAATAAGACAGCTACCATTCCTATTAATATAAAAAGACGATTTTTTTGCCTCCATGATCACAAAAAAATCGTCTTTTCACTTTTTACATATAAATCTCTGTTGCATGCGTTACCATATTGCGCCCTTTCTCTTTTGATGCGTAAAGCGCTTCATCTGCACGCGCTTGAATTGATTGCTCAGTAACGTCCATTGTCGCCGTCGCTACTCCTATACTGATCGTGACGGTAGGAATCGTCCATAATGAACCAGCCACATATTCGCGTAGACCCTCTGCTACCTCTAAAGCCTCTCTCTGATTGGCCTCTCCCAAAATTACAGCAAATTCCTCTCCGCCGATTCTAGCCGCAACATCTTCGCCGCCTATCTTCTCTTGAATCATTTGGGAAATTGTTTTTAACACCTGGTCACCTATCGGATGGCCAAATGTATCATTCACTTTCTTGAAATGATCAATATCGATAATTAATAGAGAAAAAGGGTTGCCTGTTTTGTTAAATTGGCTGATACATTCTACCATCTTCTCTGAATAACCCCTTCGGTTATGCAAACCTGTAAGCTCGTCTGTCATCGCCAGCTCTTGAAGCATGGTGTTCATACCGATTAACTCCTGTTGCTTATTCTCCAGTTCCTTGCGTAATCCGTTTAGTTCCTGGATAGCCTTTTTCTTAGCGATATTTCTTTCCTCAGCTTCCTTCTTAGCTGCTAATAGCACTTTTTCGTATTCACGCCTTTTTTTTATTGCTATCATGGCACACGAAATTGTTATTCCCCCATCATTTAACTGCTTTATTGCATTCATAATAACAGGGACTTCTCTGCCTGTTTTTGACTTTAAAGATATGTACACTTCTTCTACGCTTTCTTCCATTTCGACGATTGGCAATACAAATAATTGATAGAATGTTTGGCTTGGAACCGTCAAAAGGGACTGAATGGACTTTCCTTTGAGTTCAGACATTTCAAATTCAAGCAATTGAAGTAGCATAAAATTAGCATCCAAAATTCGCCCATTTTCTGCAAGCAGTAAATAACTACAAGGGGCATAATTTAATTGTTCATTCATACTTAATCATCTACCTCTTAAATATTCGCTAGACATGTGAAAATTAACTGCGTTGTTTCTTCCGGCTGACTTACATGTGGACAATGTCCAGTTGCCTCCATAAAAAAGATAGCGCTTTCTTTTATATGTTCATTCATATAAATACCTACCTCTTTCGGTGCTATTGAATCGTCTTCACACTGTAAAATACACGTTGAAACAGTTACTTGTTGAAGCACATGGCGATAATCAGATAAAAAAGTAGCCCTTGCAAACTCTTTTGCACACAGTGGATCTGTGGAACAAAAGCTTCCCTCCAATTCAGCAGCAAGCTCTGGTCTGTCCAAATTTTTCATGACTACTTTAGAAAGATAGTTAGCCCAGCCAATGTAGTTTAGCTCCATCATTTCAAAAAGCCCATCTAAATCCTCTCGTTCAAATCCACCTTTATAGGAAGGTAAATCATTTATATAGCAAGGGGATGGCCCAAGCATGATTAGCTGCTTAAAAAGCGCCGGGTCTTGTAGTGATGCAAGCATACCTATCGTAGCGCCGACAGAATGTCCAACAAAAATAACTTCCTTCAGATTTAGCTCCTTGCACATTTCCACTACATCCTGCGCATAGCCTTCTAAGGTTTTATATTTTTCAGATTGATATGCAGAGTAATCAGATTTTCCCGCTCCTACATAATCAAATAAAATGACGCGGTATTCTTTTTCAAATTGCGGTGCAACATAGCGCCACATAGTTTGATCACAGCCAAAACCCGCGGCAAAAATGATAGCTTGTTCTCCTTCACCATTTATTTTTACATTATTCTTTTTTATAAAATCTAGCATACTGTCATCACCTTTTATTTCACCATTAATATAGTACTTATTGATTTTATTTTTAATAAATTATACCATAACGTAATTCCTATTACACTCTTATGGCAAATAAATAATGTAGTATTATATACCCATTATATCTTTTAGCGCTTCTTCTGCCGTTGGGTATTTATAATTAAACCCTGAATCTAACAACGCTTGAGGGAGCACGTTTTGGCCTTCAAGTACTATTGTACTTTTTTCGCCCAGCAATAGCTTCATCATAAAGCTTGGAACAGGAAGAAAATGAGGCCGCCTTAAAACTTCACCAATTGCACGACCAAAATCTTTCATTCTAAGGGGGTTGGGTGCTGTAACATTAATTGGCCCATTTAAAGATGAAGTGATAATTGCATATAAGATAGCACGAGCAACATCGTCTACATGAACCCAGGAAACCCATTGTCTTCCGCTTCCTACAGTACCGCCTACAAATAACTTATAAGGCAATGTCATAAGCGGTAATGCGCCCTCATCCCCAAGAATCACGCCAAATCTGGCTAGGACTGTCCTTACGCCTGCCTCTTCTGCCCTATTCGCCATACCTTCCCATTTTTGAACTGTTTCACCTAAAAAATCTGTTGCCTTTTCTGTAGATGTTTCGGTATAACTAGCTGTCGTAGAAGCTGGATAGATGCCAATCGCACTTGCGTTAACAAGTACAGTCGGTTTATATGAGACTGCTTTGATAATGCGGATCAATTCCTCCGTGGCTAACATACGGCTATCTACTACTTCTTTTTTATGCGTTTCTGACCAACGTCCATCATTAATCGATTTTCCGGCCAAGTTAACCCATGCATCGATTGAATCTAATTCCTTTTCAGGAGCATCATCTTCACCAAGCCACTTCACATAGGTCATTCCATTTTCTTTTTTTGCATGCCCTCTTGTTAAGATATAGACTTCATGGCCATTTTCCAGTAGCAGCTCTGCTAGCTTTTTCCCTACAAATCCGGACCCGCCCGTTATGCCCACTTTCATATAGTTATAACCCCCAAATTCTTATCATAGCTCTTTCTCAAACATCACCATGTCCAGCGCTCTAATCCCGTTTTCATAAATAGGGGTAGGATAAGCAGCAAAAAAGCCTTTTTTCACCCCAGATAAACGAAAGCCACATTTTTGGTAAAAAGCAATGTTATCAATACTAGAATTAGCCGTTCCCACAATCATTTTTTTAAAACCAGCTTTTGTGAACAGCAACGTACATTCAGCTATAATTTCTTTACCTACCCCTTTCCCTCTCCAAGCCTTTTCTAATGCCAAATTTTTTAATTCAATCGTATGCTCATCTATTTCTATAAATAATGCCACTCCAATAGTCTCCTCATTGCTACATATGGCATAAAGTACACCTTTATTTAAATAAGTACGTACTATTGCTTCCTCATCGGCTAGCATCAAATAGGATACATACTTAGCGCGCTCATTCTCTTGTATTCTTTGAAAATCCAGCTTATTGGACTGATGATTCTTCATATGTTTCTCCCTCTTTAACCTCTAACTTCATCCGGACCGTTTGTAATTGATGCCCGTCGAAATCTTCTTCAAATTCCTCTATTACTTTAAATCCTTTTGCCTTATAAAAGTTCATACCGATTGTATTATCTTTTTCTACATTTATGCATACATACGCTGGCTTCAAATCTTCAATGCCTTTTTGTAAAAGAGCAGTCCCTATCCCCTGCTTCTGATATTCAGGATGAAGATAGATGGCAGCCAATTCAACCCATTGGCCAGACTGTATATTCGAGTAATTGGCAAAGCCTACGATTACACCCTCTTGTTCTGCCACATAAAAAGGTGACCCTGAATATCTTTTTTCTAACATGTCTGGGTTGTATGCTTGCGCAAGAAAGCGATTCTGCACATCGCTTGGAATGATTCCATCATATGTTGAATGCCAACTCGTCTGCGCGATTTCTTGTACCTCTTGAATATCTGGATAACTCATTTTCCGAATTACTAACTTCATGTTTTTGAACTCCCTTCTATATATAATTCTTTCTAGTTAACTTCTATCCACCACATACTATTTCCTGCATCTGTTGTTAAATCTAACTTATACGTTTCACTTTTAAAGAAAAAGGAAATACTATTGTTTAGGGAGTGAAGTCAATTGAACAATAATATGAAGAAGTATCTACCAAAAGCATCACTATTTCTGGCAGCAGGGGTTATCTTAGCAGGGTGCGGCAATGATACCAAAAACACAAGCCCTCAAAAAGACAGTTCTCAGCCTAAACAAACTGAGAACAGTAATACAAGTACAAGCCCTAATGAAAGTGCCGAATTAAAAACTCTAAAGAACCTTTCAAAGGATCCAGATAAAAATGATTCATCAGAAGGTGACTTTGATCTAGTAGGCAAATATGTGAAAGAAAATGACGATGAGATCACCCTAGAGATTCACGGAAAACAAGTAGCCATTCAAAAGAATTCATCCTTTGAAAGCGACAAAAAAGGTATGAAAGGTGATTTGCAAGATAAACAAGTCGTTGTGGAAGTATCCACGGATAAAGCCGTTGCAGAAAGTGTTAAGCCAACAGACAAAACCCTCGCAGATCAGGATGGTGTATATGATAGAGATGGTGTTGAAAAAGAGATCATTGGTAAACTCATTAAGAATGATTCAAATGAAATAACTCTTCAAACGCCAAATGGCAATAATACATTCCAGAAAACGCATGACTTTGAATTGGATGATGAAGCGAGATCTCAAACCAAATTGGAAGGCAAAATGGTTCGGATTGAAACAGACGATCAAGGGAAAGCAGAGGAACTAAGCTATAGCTGGATTGATCAAGAGGAAACGAAATAATATACAATCTAAAAAAGCTGCATGAAGTTGTCATTAAGACAGTTCATGCAGCTTTTATTATGCTTCAAAAATAGATTGAAAAGATCTTACCACAGGCCTGCAATCTTCGCTTTGACATATCGCTGAAATGATTGCGACACCGTTCGCTCCGCTCTTTTTTAACGGCTGTGCATTATGAGCGGTAATACCACCAATAGCCACAATAGGGAGGTTTGGATACAACATTCTAGCCTGTTGTAAAAATGTTACTCCTGCAGGCTTTTTGGCATCTTGTTTGGACTTCGTTTCATAAATAGGTCCTATTCCAACATAATCTGCACCTTGTTTCACAGCCTGCACCAATTCTTCTTTTGTGTGTACGGAAACGCCAATTACCTTCCCTTTAAATTTCGTCCGTACTTTTTCTAGAGCCATATCATCCTGTCCTATGTGTACACCATCCGCTTCTATCTTCAAAGCCAAATCGATATGATCATTCACAATAAATGGGACCTCATATTGTTTACATAGCTTCTGGCACTCACTCGCGAACATTTCAAGTTCTTTGCCAGTTAATGCCCCTTCACCCTTTTCACGCAACTGAAACATTGTGATACCAGCCTGTAATGCTTGTTCGAGCACTTCGAGGGGTGGTTCAATGCAGTTTTGCGTGCCCATAATTAGATAAACTGCTAAATTCTCTTTCCTCACTAATTGTCACCTCACAGTTGCCGCTTAATTTTTTATACGCAAAATGGTTTGTAGGGCCATGTCCATTCCCTATATTTAATGGATGTTGAATAGCTAAATGGACAAATTTTTTCGCTTCTATTATGGCACTTTTTAAAGAGAAGCCCTGTGCCAAAAAAGCGGTTAGCGCTGCTGAGAATGTACATCCTGTACCGTGTGTTTGAACAGTGGAAATTCGCTTCGTTTGCATTGAAAAGAACGAATCATCTTGAAAATATACAGTATCTACTGCATCCTTACCTTCTAAATGACCGCCTTTTATAATGACGCATGAAACACCCATTGCAAGCATTGCGTTTGCAGCCTTTTCTAAGTCTTTTGGGCTTTTTATCTCGATTCCGCTTATTACCTCTGCTTCTGGTATGTTTGGTGTAAGAACAGTTGCACGCGGCAATAGGGTTTTTTTCAGCGCAGTCACTGCCTCATGTTGCAACAAAGATGCTCCACCTTTCGCAATCATCACTGGGTCTACTACCAATTGTGTCTCTTTATCTCGCAAACTATGTGTTACAGCTTCAATAATCTCGGCAGAAAACAACATGCCCGTTTTCACCGCTTTTACCGGCATATCCTTCATCACTACTTCGATTTGCTGCTGAACAAATGAGGGATCGGCAGAGAATATGCCCTCAACACCTAGCGTATTTTGCGCAGTCAATGCTGTAATAGCCGATGTGCCAAAAACGCCAAGCTCCTGGAAAGTCTTTAGATCTGCTTGAATACCTGCTCCTCCACCGCTGTCAGAACCGGCAATAGTCATGGCAATATTCATTATGCTCGCCCTCCTGCAATCTGGTGCAATTGATTGAGCACCTCTTGTTGAACAGTGCCTAACCATTCCTTCTGGCGAGCCTTCTCCGCAACCTTTTTATAGTCTTTCAGAACGTCGACTAAGATAGAAAGATCATTTCTTTCTACTGCTAAGGCTGCTGTACAGATGGCGCTAAGCAAACAACCTGTTCCTGTTATCTTTGTCATGAGCTCATGGCCGCCTGCTATATAATCAATACTTTCACCGTTTGTGGCAATATCCACCTCGCCCGTGACAATGACAAAGCAGTTGTACTGTTTCGCTATAGCCTTTGCTGTCTGCTCGATATCCATCTCTCCTACACCGCTGTCTACTCCCTTTGAGTCCCAATTGACACCTGCGATAGCTGCAAGTTCTCCAGTATTGCAGCGAATAAGATCAAATTTGATTTCTCTCAATAGATTCTTCACCGTCTCGCGGCGAAAGGCAGTGGCACCTACACCTACCGGATCAAGGACCACAGGAATTCCCACTTCATTCGCTTTGCGCCCAGCTACAATCATTGCTTCTTTTGTTCGGCCATTAATGGTACCAATATTAACAAGTAAACCACTTGCAACAGAAACCATATCTCCAACCTCTGCAATTTCATCTGCCATAACTGGCGATGCCCCAATCGCGAGCAGTCCGTTTGCTGTAAAATTTGCTACTACATAATTTGTTATACAGTGGATTAAAGGATTTTCCTGATTTATTTTAAGCAAGCTCATAAGGTGAAAGGTCCTTCCAATTTTCTAAAGACCAGGCCATATCCCAAAACTTGCATTCATAATAGGCACTCATTTGGAAAAATGCTTTCATCTTTTGATGGTCAGCTGGGTTTTCTTTCGCATACTTATTGAGCATCTGCTTTTGGATACCCAGTTGATCTTTAAACTCTTTACCGCTATACAATTCAATCCAATCTCTGTATAACTTCTGTGTCGGTTTTTCATCTTTATACTCTTCACCAATACTTTGGTATAACCAAGGACATGGCAGCAACGCGGCAAATGCAACTGGCAGGCTTTCGTTTAGAACGGCGTTATACATATGGTTAATATAATTATTGTTGGCTGGCGCAGGAATAAGCTCCGCTTGTTCCTGTTCTCCAATATGAAGTTCTTTGAAAACAGTCCGGTGGAGCTCAAGTTCTGCTTCATTTATACTTCTAGCTGATTCAAGATAATAGGCCATTTCCTGGTTCGTCTCTGATTTGGATGCTGCTATTGCCAATATTTTTGAGTAATGCTTTAAATAAATGGCATCCTGCATCATATAAAATTTAAAGTTCTCCATTGGCAGTGTGCCCTGTACTAACCCTTTCACGAATGGGTGTACCATGCTATCATCCCAATATGCATCTGCTTCTTCTCTAACAACTTCATCAAATCTCACTGTTCGTCCTCCTTTAAAGTGGACGTAGACGCAAAAAATCCCTATGAGTAGACATAGAGATTTCATACCTTCATCTGCTCCCTACGTCAGTATTAACTGTCAGGTTCTAAGGGTCAGGTTTTAACCTTCTCAACACTTTCGTGTCCCCCCGCACTAAAATATTTGGTTGGGTACAAAAAAACTCTCCCATAAACGGAGAGCTGCTGTACAAAACGATCATATGTACTTTGCTCCCTACGCCAGTATTAACTGACAGGTTCTAAGGGTCAGGCTTAAACCTTCTCAACACTTTCGTGTCCCCCTGCAAATATTTAAGTTATATTCATCGTACCATTCAACTGGATGCCATTCAAGGATAAAACAAGCATAGCTTTTTACAACATATTAGAATTCTTTCTTAAACACATAGCTTACCTTGTCGTACCCCATCTTTTCTTCATAAAAACGGTGTGCCTTCGTACGTTGCAACCCAGAAGATAAGGCCACACACTCATACTTATATTCTTTAGCCCATTCTTCTACAAATACAAGCAACTCTTCTCCATAACCGAACGAGCGCTTAGATGCATCTGTCACTAAATCACATACCCATATATATCTTCCATAATAAAGTGTAATCATTGGCTGGAATCCGACCACCGCAACTATTTCATCAGAGTCAACGAGTGCATAGAGCTTATACTGTTCCTTTTCCATCGCTTCCATCACTAATTCTACATATGTGTTTATATCTAAATGTGTTCTGAGTTGGCTCATGACCGGAAAGGCATCCATAATTTCATCTTTTGAGTTTAAATTTTTTATCATTTTCATAAAAACACCTCCTAGATTATCGATACTCATTCATAAAGATCACGACTTCCCTTTTCAAAACGTTCTGGAAAGCGTAAAATGATATCCCCGGTTGAAAAGCTTTCTCCATTATTAGTAAAATCAATCGGCTCTTTTACACCAGGCTTGGCATTCGGTCTCCATCCAAAATTAAGCGAATCTCCATCCTCCTCATTTGAGAAGAGCCAATCCATTTGAACAGGTCTAGCATAATCGATGATCGTAGCCCAATCTTCTGGAATAGGGAAAACCCCATATGTCTTATTATGCAATCGCACGTTCTCCGTCATTTGAACTGGTGGAATATAAAGGCCTTTCCTATCCCAGGTGATATAATCCCGCTGTCTCGTTAGATAAAATGTAAATGAATCAACCTTATTTTTATGAAAAATATTCCACACATATACATACTTTGGCCGTTTTCCCTCTTCTATCTTCCATATCATCGGTTCTTCGCGATTATCCACTTCAGCGACTCGCCATTTATTCTTCTTCCAAATCCAATAGCTAAGTCCATAGTCTTTATTCAAAGAAATAAAAGGAACCACTTTATGGCGTTCATCAACATGGATTATGTCTTGTATTATTTTTACGCTAGCCTCAGGGAAGGTCTGATTTATATCCTTTTTCAGCGCTTCCTCTGTTGGAAAAGGCGCTGGTTTTGAATAAGAATAATAGAAGAATAGACCTATAATACCAATAACCACCACTAAAAGAGCAAACATTCCTTTTCTTTTCTTCATACTAATGCTCCTCCCTTAGCACTGAATCATTTAAACGGTAGTAAAGCTGATGCTGAGACGTAGTTATCAGAATTCCTTTTCCGCCTTTTTCTATGTACAGAACCGGTGAGGGAAGCCCACTTCCCCATTTCGGCTTTACTCCTACAAGTTGATAAGGAAAATGTTCTTCTTTTTTGTTAATTTCTGAGGGACTCATCTCATAAAGGCTTGAAAACCACTTATCACTATAGATTTCCCGCTGTTTCAAGTGTGTGAATTTCCCTGCTAGCTTCTTTCTATCTAACACTATATTCTTTTTTGCTGAAGGATGAATAGTGATTAATTTTGCATTTTCTAAATTTGCCATAAAGGTAGTTGGATTTTTGTCTGGAAAAATCCAATGTTGAAAGGGTATTGTTACAAGTGAAGCTACTAGAAAAATAAAATTGAAGCCAAATCCCATCCAAGCAAAAGAGCGATACGATTGCCAACGATTTTTGCCTTTCAACACAAAATATAAAATCCATACCCCTAAAGGCAAAATGGATAGTTTTAGCGCTGTGTTCCAGATGTTCAAGTTGATAGAAAAAGAAAAAAGGCCAATAAATAGGACAAGTGCAGCCTTCCAAATTTTAATGACGCCTCCATGTTTTTTATAGTTACGGTAGAAAAGGTAACCACAGATACACCATGCTAAAATTAGAGTTATGACAGGTATAATAGCAATAGATGAATAATCAATTGTAACCACACTCTCTCCCCTTTCTGCTTGTCATTTTTGGATGATGTCCCTGCTTCCTATATACATCATTATGTCATAAGGAATTCAACCAATATAGCATAATTTTACCTTTTTGGTAAATGTATTTAACAAACCAATAAGCTTTTATTATATGATAGACAGTATATTAAGAGAGCTAAAGAGGTGACCTATGTCAAAATTTAAGCGATTCATGCGTTTAGAGTGGCAAAATTTTAAAGAAGAATTTAAAGAGGACATTCACTATGAATGGGAAACAGACTATAAGGGACATATAATTAAAGTCGTTATGGATATTCATGCAAAACAATTATTTGTAGATCAAACATTAGTGAAACAAGTTCAATATCCAAGCTTTGTTTCCCACTTCTATACATTCAAGAAACTAAAAGAGAAAGTTGAAATAGATGGTGAAACTTATATCATTGACGCGGACATCGGAGGCATTAAATCCTATGTTTGTACTATAAAAGTGGATGGCACAACTATTTTTAAAGAAAAAGAAGTATTAGACTTCAATCCATCAGAATATCGACAAGCTATCCTCCCCTTTATCATTGATCAGATGAAAGTAAACGGTAAAGTTGTGAATGAAACATTGCCGGATGAATCTTATTATTTTTTAGAAGACGATGATATTCGTTTTGCTCCTGGCGCAGCCGATCAGCTGATAGATGATACATACGGCTTTTCCTCTGACGCAAAATCATTATTGAAATTACTGTTAAAACAATTAAATACACCTAACCATAAAACCCGCAGAGCTATTTATGAAAAAGTAAGAGATAAGGAATTTGCTGAATATGTTGGAATCTTTCGGGAGTTATTAAAACAAGAAGAAGGGATAGATCGAGAAGCATTGCACAATGAAGCACTTTGGTTTATTCACCACTCGTCACATCGGTATGCCATGCAATTTGGTATTATGATTCTTGGTTTTTCAAATTGTGAAGAAGATTTGACACTTTTACACACAATAGGATTGCATGAAGAGTTTACATTATATGTAGCAGATGCTTTTTTGCAGGGTACAAAGAATCCACATGAAAATTTATATTTGCTAGCAAAAGAAGTAAATGGTTGGGGCAAGATTGCTTGTGTGGAGCGTTTGGAGCCTGTAACAGACGAAATAAAAGAATGGCTTTTAACAAAGGGCTGTGAAAATTCAATTATGAATCACTATCTAGCCTATAGCTGCGCTATGAAAGGCGAGCTAGATATGGCATTGGCACAGCCTACGATATCCGAATCCTTGTACAACGGAGCAGGCCAAATAATAGAAGGTCTTATAGAAGAAGGGCCATCCTATACAATTGAAGAATATCCTCATGCTAGGGATGTTCTAAATTCTTATGTTCAGCATGCAAAAAAACATGCCACTACCCTTAAAAAACTGTACCCCGTTGCCGTCATCCAATGCTTTATCACGGGTGTGGTAGAGGGGGATTACGTAGAATATAACGGAACACTGGCAGAAAAACTTTCACTTGAAAATGAGATTAAATCCATCCTTGAAAATTCTAAATGGAAACCACTTATAGTACAGTCTTTAGATGTAGAGCCTGACCTTTATATTCCTATACGCGTTGCACAGGCAATACAATTTGATTTATCTCATATTTTTTTGGAGAAGATCATGCATGGGAACTATGATAAATCGCTCTACATATACATCATGCAATCTCATAATCGGCAGGTAGTAGAAAAGCTTATCCAATTTATTCAGCAAGCAATTGATTTACAACACATGACGCCTGAACAAGAAGAATGCATTGATATAGCGATTTCTTATATAAGTGATTATGAAGGAATAGGCCTTTCTTTTATAGAAAAATGTATGCAATTAAATAATAGAAGATTTGAATACATGGCTTTAAACGCCTTTTGTGAATGGGATACAGATTACTGGAATACTCCTACAATTCTTTCCCACATCAAACGAGTGGCTAAAGAATCTAAAGATAGAGAAAATCGCAAAATAGCTAAAAGTCTTCTAAAATAAATACTAAAAAAGCGAAAGCAACTGCTTTCGCTTTATTTCATTTTTAATTATCCCTTTTCCCAATTCCTCCATTTAAGATCGATTGCAAATTATAAAGTTAAAAGTTAATTTTATTAATAAAGTAATTGATATTAGTTAAATTTTTATCTATAAAAATTAAAATTATAACTTTAAACATTCTAATCCTTGTTATATAATCAAATCAATCAAAGAAAGGAATTTCATTATGGCCTATAAAGTAATCACAAATTGCCCTGTTTGCAACAATACAATGAAAATCACAAAATTACATTGCTCTCACTGCCAAACGACGATTGAAAATGAGTTTGAATTATCAAAGCTGGCATCGTTATCTAAAGAGCAGCTAGAATTTGTAGAAGTTTTTTTGACATGCCGAGGAAATATTAAAGAAGTTGAAAAAGAACTGGGCATTTCGTATCCGACAGTTCGAGGCAAGCTATCGGACATCATCGCATCCCTTGGATATGAACAGAAGAAGAAAAATGAAGTAGACGAAAAGAAAATTGTTACCATGTTAGAAAACGGTGAAATTACACCAGAAGAAGCCATTAAGCTTTTAAAAGAGTAGAGAGGAGCATTCCACATGAAAGAAGAAATTGCTAGAGTCATCACGATGATTCAAGAAGGAAAGATTGATGCTGATAAAGGAGCCGAATTGATCCACATCTTAAAAGAGAAAGAAGAACCAAATAATCAGGTTACTGAAAAACCAACAACCTATTTAGATAAAACGTTAAAGGTTCGTGTGGTATCAACTGAAAGTGATAATGTGACAGTCAATGTGCCGATTAAGCTTGTCAAAGTTGTATTGATGGCTGGATATAGCATCGCAGCAAGTATTCCTCAATCAGAGAAATACATGAAGGATATAGACATAAACCTGATTATTGAAGCAATCGAAAATGAACTAGATGGCCAAATTGTTGATATCAAATCAGCAAACGGTGATACCGTTTCGGTCATCATTGATTAGTAATTTCTTATGATATACGTAAAAATAAAAACAAAAGGCTTCCGATTTATCATCCCAGTTCCTTATGTATTTTTAAATATTGCTATTACCGTTGTTTCATCTAATCTTTTTCATAAGAATCTAAATAAATGGACAAAAAATCATTTTGAACGAAAAGAAATAGACTTTATCTTTCCTCTTATCGATAAAAAAACCTTGAAGCCAATCCTCAAAGAACTGAAGAATTATAAGGGGATTCAACTAGTAGAGGTGAAAGCAAAAGATGGTACAGAGGTGAAGGTGAAACTTTAAGAACCCTGATCGATGATTAGGGTTCTTTTTTTAAAAGGCTATATATTAGAAACTGACAGACTCTATGTGTTTTAGCTTTATTGTATGCACCTCTGATTCAAGCTCACCAAACGTTAAATTTGTCACAACGATGATTTCCATACTTATATGGACCATAAGACTAGCATTTTCTATAACTTTTCCATTTTTCATATAAATGGTGAAATTCTGCTCTTCCTCTAGATCTTTAATAAAAGGATATTTTTTATTGAATTTCTCTTCTTTTCGTTCATCCTTTAATGGGCTCAACTTCTCGTTTATATAAAAACATCCTATTGCAAATAAAGCCGTATATAAAGCAGCATATAACCACCCCTTATGCCGCCATGCATCAAACCATTCGCGAAACATTATAAACCATCCGGCTTCTATCACTAGAAAAATACCAATCTTCCAATTCCTTACTCTACTTTGATACTTTCTCTCTTTTCTTCCACTCACTTATAAATTCTCATCCTCATTGGTACATAATCATTTTTCGCAATCTATTATACTCTATTTTCTCAAAAAAATAGGCTGAATCCAATAAGGATCCAGCCTATTAAACAGTTTAATCTTTTGTATTTGGTTTAGCTCTTTTAATAAAGAAAGCTAAAACTAAAGCAACTGCCGCAATGCCTGTCGCAATAATAAAGGCATCGTTGATTCCGCTGACTGTCGCGTGTTTGACAGCTTGCCCGTAAATTGAACTTGTCGCCAACACTTGGCCTCCTTGTGCAGGAAGTCCAGCCATCGCTGAGAATGTACTACCTAAACTGTGCAACTGATTTGTTAAATATGGATTGTCGCTTGAGATGACATTTCCGTAATTTGCTGTATGGAAATTACTTCTCGTTGTCATGACTGTGATTAAAAAGGCGGTACCGATACTTCCCGCAACGGTTCTAGCTGTATTGGAAGCAGATGTCCCGTGGCCCACCAAATGTTGAGGTAGCTGGTTCATCCCTTCTGTTGATACAGTCATGGACAAGAACGACATACCAAACATACGCATTACATAAAGTAGCATGATATAGCTATAGGAAGTAGTCATTGATAGTTTAGAGAATTGATAAGTAGTGACTACTGTTATAACCAATCCAATGACTGCCAACCATCTTGCTCCCATTTTATCGAATAGTTTCCCTGAGATTGGTAGCATAATCGCCATGACAATCGCGCCAGGCAGCATGAGCAAGCCAGAATCCAGCGCTGAGAAACCGCGAATATTTTGCAAATAAATAGGTAGCAAGAGCATGGCTGCGAACATTGCCATATTTATAATCATACTAATAATTGTAGTTAGCGTGAAAATATCATATTTAAATACTCGTAAATCTAGCATTGGCTGTTCTACTGTTAATTCACGCCAAGCAAAAGCAATTAAACCGATGATACCAATGGCTAATGAAATCAATACAACTTTACTGTCCCAGCCATTGTTACCTGCTTCACTAAAGCCATAAAGCAGGAAGCCAAAACCGATAGTTGAAAAGATAAAACCGAATGTATCAAATTTTGGTTTGGTGATTTCTACAACATCAACCATCCATTTAAGTGCCATTAGAATTGCAACTATACCGACTGGAATAACGATATCAAATAGTACGCGCCAAGAATAATGGCCAATTAA
The DNA here is from genome assembly GCF_008638315.1 of Rummeliibacillus sp. TYF-LIM-RU47. Taxonomy (NCBI): domain Bacteria; kingdom Bacillati; phylum Bacillota; class Bacilli; order Caryophanales; family Caryophanaceae; genus Rummeliibacillus; species Rummeliibacillus sp. TYF-LIM-RU47. Next base: position 130,730 of record NZ_VVIR01000005.1, read on the forward strand.
CCAACCGGATAATGTTGGCCCAATTGCTGGTGCGAATAGAATTGCAACACCGAATAGTCCCATCGCCGCTCCACGTTTTTCAGGCGGGAAGATGGTAAGGAATACGGTCATAAGCAAAGGCATGATAACGCCGGCGCCCGCCGCTTGCACAACCCTTCCGAGCATTAATAGTGAAAATGTGGTGGAAAGCGAGCAAATAATCGAGCCGATTGTAAATGACGTAATGGCCGATATAAATAGTTTTCTGGTCCCGAGCCTTGTGATTAGGAACGCAGTAATCGGAATGAAAACTCCATTCGTCAGCATGTAGCCTGTTGATAACCATTGCACAGTACTTGCAGATACACTTAAATCATTCATAATGTGCGGGATAGCTACATTCAATAATGTTTGGTTCAATATGGCAACGAATGCACCAATCATCATCGTAACGAGTAATTTACCCTTATTGTCTATGACTTTAGCAGGCGGTGTTTTAGCCTCTTCTTTTACAGGTGGCACTTCCTCCGTAGCCTCTTCTTTTTTAGGTTCTTGTATTTCTTCTGCATGCTCTTCCTCCTGTACTGGCTGAGGAGCAGCATTGTTAAACTCTTCTACTTCTACTGGCTTTTTAGAATCCATCTCTTGATTCTTGTTAGCCATTGTTCCTTGCGTCACTTTTTCATCTTTTGTGTTACTATTCTTTTGTCTTCTTACCATAAAGTTCACAACAATCAGCAGAATGACGGATATGAGAATATAACCAATGATATAAATTGACATGCTATCACCTACTTATGAATTCGCACGGTTACATTCATTCCAGGAACTAATTTTACTCCGTAACTATCGATTGAGATTTTCACAGGAATTACTTGTGTTTCTTTTGTGTAATTGCCTGATGAATTGTTTGAAGGCAGCAATGAGAATGTGCCGGCTGTTGCTAAACCGATTTTTTGTACTTTACCGCTTAATGTTGTGTTAGGGAATGCGTCGACTGTAATGTCTACATCTTGGCCTTTTTTAATATTATCTAAATCTGTTTCTTCAATGTTTGCAGTAACCCATAAATGATCTAAATCATAGCTGATAGCAAGAGGTGTGCCAGCAGCAACCATTGCATTTTCTACAGCATTGCTTTGCACGACTGTGCCATCTTGTGGTGCTTTGATTGGCATGTTAACAGATTTCCCATCAGTACCCTGCATATCAACTGTACCGATTGTATCGTTTTTGCTAAATGTATCTCCAACCTTGCCATCCCATCTTACCAATTTGCCATTGCCTGGTGCTCCGATATTTACTTGTTGACCTGCGATTTGTGCATTATCTGTAGAGATATAGTTCATAGATTGATTGAAATAATAATAGCCTATAAACCCACCTCCAACTAAGACTATAAGCAAAATCACATTTAATAAAATCATGCGTTTGGCCTTCATAAAAAAACTTCCTCCTTCATTAATCCTTTAAAATACTTAATATCTTTTGGTGAATTTCTAACAAACGTTTTATATCCTCCGCGGGCAAATCGTTAATTCTTTGAAGCTTTTGAACCGTCTCCGATTTACTCTCCTGAAATTCTCTCAATTTTTCCTCACCCTTTAAAGTAAGGCAAATGGTTATAGCCCGGCGGTCGTTCTCGGATGTTTTCCGTTCTACAAGCTCCTTATCCACTAACCGATCAATCACACTACTAATCGTACTATTCGTCGATTTCATTCGCTCGGCAAGTTCTGCCAATCGCACATTCGGACGAACGGATATTTTATAAAGAGCTCTCAACTGGACAACAGTCAGACCCACTCTCTCTGCGTCACTTTGCAGAATTTTTCTTTCCTGCATGTAGATACTATAGAAAGAATTGATGATCTCATTATTAAAGACGTTCTTCATTTCTTCCCCCTTGCTTACATTTAATTCGCTTCCGTATATTTCGTATACGAAATAAGACTATACATTTATAACACCGTACATAAATTATGTCAACAATAAATCTTTATCATAAAAGTAAAAAACCGCTTCCAACGTCTTCCCTTTAAAACCAAATAAAAAACACGGTATGCTGCAAATTCTCCAGCCATACACGTGTTTTACTTATTTTATTTTTGACGTGCTGTTTGTAAAAAGATTTTATCTTCTTTGTTGCCCACTTCATTCATTAGCTCGCTTGCATCTTTGAAGCCAAGACTTTTTACCGTACGGGCCTGTTTATAGTAATCAGAATCTGTCATAATGCCAGACAATGTCATAATGGAATTTGCAACAGGCGTCGGAACACCAAGCTCTCTACCAAGCGAATAAAGTAAGCCAAGACCCATTGGTACATCCTCCGTAATATACCGGTTTTCAACTTTATCCGTATGCAAATCGCTTACGCTGTCTGCATAGATTGAGAACGCTTCTTTTTCAGAGTATTTATCTGGATCTGTAAAAGTACGCACTTTAAATTCATCGATATAAGAAAGAGGAGATGAACCGATTTTTCTCAAAACCGCCATTTTTTCGCGATCCAATTCATTAGCCACTTTCCAAATAGATGGGGTAAAACCTTCTGTATACATAGAGAAAGTTCCATTTGAATTTTCAATATATGCAGCATTCATTGCAATCCCTACAGTATGCATGATGAGATTCGGATTGTGGAGAGCGACTTCTACTATATGGTCGCGTGGTATAGGGTTGTCCAGTACTGGTTCTAATATTCTGCATGCCTCTTCGATACGGTTCGCTGGCAATGCTGCTATTGGGTGTCCATAGTTCTTAGAATATATAGTGACTGCACCCGGGGATGTAATACGGCAGCTATACGGAAGTGTTTCACCTTCTACAAATAGTGGGGCTTCTTGAATTCGTCCGATTCGTTCCATTTCTTTCTTAAAGAGTAAACTGCCCAAATACCCTGGGCAAATATAAACCGTTTGCTTAGCTTGGAGATAGGGGGCAAGCGCCTTAGCTAAATTTTCGTGGTAATTCGAAACGTAATAAATTAAAATGATATCCGCTTCTGGAATAGCGGCTACAGGGTTATTTGTTACATTCGCTAGCTGATATGTACCATTGCCTTCGATGCCTTCCAACTTGATTTCTTTTGTTTCTTTTAGCTTTTCAAAATGCTGATCTGGTCGGTTGCTTAGCTTTAGCATGCTGACCTCATGTCCTTCCTGTGCCATCGCTGCTGCTGCAGCAGATCCTCCATGCCCAGAACCAACGATTGTAATTTTCATAAATACCAGTCTCCCTTTCTATGATAGCGTTTTCATGTTTTTTCTATTTAAAATTGTTCATGATATTTTTTCATCTTCATAATTCTATTCCCGTACTTCCCTCACATTAAACATCCTGATTTTTTCCAATAAAATAAGAGGCTTAGCTAAAATGCTAAGCCTCTTACCATTTACAATTGCTTATTCTTCAATCAAACTATTTAAATTAGCCATTTCAATCGCAGAAACAGCTGCATCATATCCTTTATTTCCTGATTTAGTGCCAGAACGTTCGATTGCTTGTTCGATGTTTTCCGTTGTAACAATACCAAAGATAACCGGCACTCCAGTAGTTAATCCAACATTTGCAATTCCTTTAGCCGCTTCATTGCAAACATAATCATAATGAGATGTGGAGCCACGAATCACCGTACCTAGACCAATGATGGCGTCATATTTCTTCGTATCTGCCAATTTCTTTGCAATAAATGGCACCTCGAATGCTCCCGGCACCCAAGCTACATCTATATCATCTTCAGATACGCCATGGCGTTTTAAACCATCCATTGCTCCGCCTAGCAATTTGGCATTTATAAATTCATTAAATCTACCTACAACAATCCCTATTTTTAAATCTGTTCCTATTAATTGTGCTTCTAATACTTGTCCCATGTGTTTTAACACTCCCTATGCAAGAATATGATTCATTTTTATTTTTTTCGTTTGTAAATAATATTGATTTTCAGCAACAGCCTCAGTTTCAAGCGCTATTCGTTCTACTATCTCAATTCCATACTTCCTTAGCCCTTCCACTTTCTCTGGGTTGTTCGTCATTAATCGAACCCTAGTTACACCCAAGTCGCGGAGCATTTGGGCACAAAGACCATAATCACGCATCTCAGCTGGAAAGCCCAATTGTTCATTTGCTTCCACTGTATCCAAGCCCTGTTCTTGAAGCTCATAGGCTTTAAGTTTATTTAACAGCCCAATCCCTCTGCCTTCTTGATGCATGTAAAGAATGACACCTGTACCAGCAGCTTCAATCTTTTCTATCGCCTTCTCCAATTGCGGTCCGCAATCGCACCGTTTTGAATGAAATACGTCTCCCGTCAAGCATTCCGAGTGAATACGCACTAACGGAGCATCTTCCTCCCGCAACTCCCCTTTTATCAAAGCTATATGCTCTTTGCTATCTACTTTGTTTGAATAGCCAACCATCTGGAATTCACCAAGTGTTGTAGGCATTTTCACAGATGCTTCGCGTTTTGCTAGTTTTTCATGGATATAACGATAGCGAATGAGGTCTGCAATAGTAACGATTTTTAAATCATATTTTTCAGCTAACACTAGTAGTTCCGGTACTCTAGACATTTCACCATTATCGCTCATAATCTCGCAGATAACGGCTGCTGGTTCACTGCCGCAAATTCTTGCAAAATCAATTGCTGCTTCAGTATGCCCTTGGCGTTCGAGAACTCCATTCTCTTTAGCAATGAGCGGAAAAACATGTCCCGGTCGCCGAAAGTCAGCCTCACCTGCATCTTTGTTTAATAGCTGCATAATGGTTTCCGAACGTTCAAATGCACTAATGCCTGTGGTTGTATCCTTATAGTCAATGCTCACTGTAAAGGCTGTTTGGTGATTGTCTGTATTGTTGTGAACCATTGGATAAAGTTCAAGGTGTTCCGCCAGCTTCTGTGAAACTGGCGTACAAATTAATCCTTTTCCATGGGTTGCCATGAAATTGATGTTTTCTGGTGTTGCATACTCCGCAAGGACGAGTAAATCTCCTTCGTTTTCACGATTTTCATCATCCACTACAATAATCATTTTTCCTTTTTTCAAATCTTGTATTGCCTCTTCTATTGAATGAAACATATTAAACACCGCCTCTTTTTAAAATCCATTTTGCATTAAAAAATCCATCGTCATTGGCGTTTCTTTTTGTTGCCTCTCAGCATGCTGAATCACGTATTTGCAAAGCAAATCATTTTCAATATTGACTAGATCCCGTTCCTTTTTTATACCTAACACTGTCTCACTTAAAGTATGTGGAATGATTGAAACTGTGAGCTGACGTGGCTGAATATCGAAAATAGTTAGACTGATGCCATCAATAGCTACCGAGCCTTTTAAAATACAATATTTACTGAGCTCCTCTGCAATGCCAATATCAATATATATCGCATTCTCCACTTTGCGCTTGCGCAAAATAATACCTGTACCATCCACATGTCCAGATACAAAATGCCCGCCAAAACGGCCATTTGCTGGCATTGCTCGTTCTAAATTGACACTATGACCCAATTGCAATGATTGAATACTCGTCCCTTTCACTGTCTCCGGCATTACATCAACCGTAAAGGCACTTCCCGAAAAAGAAGTAACCGTTAAACAAACCCCATTAATGGAAATGCTGTCACCTAAATGAATGTCATCTGTTATCTTTCGAGAGTCTATTGTTAATTGCATACTTTGACCGCCACGTTTGATTGCTTTGACCTTACCTATATCTTCTACTATTCCAGTAAAAATGGATTCCACCTCATTTCAATACAGATACTATTTTCAAATCTTCACCGATTTTGTTGATTTCCTGCAATCTGAGTTCAAAAGCATTCTCCATTTGTTTCACTCCTAAGTCAGAAAACATTGAAATAGCGTTTGTCCCACCGACAATTTTAGGCGCTATATATGTGATTAATTGATTTACTGAACCGGATTTCAAAAAACTTGCATTGACCGTTTGGCCGCCTTCTACATACAGCTTCATAATTTGGCGTTTTCCCAGCTCTAGTAATAATTCTTCTATATCAATTAAAGGATTTGAAAGCTGCAGAATCTCCACATGTGATATCTGGCTTAACTGTGCAATCTTTTCTGCTGAAGCTTTTGAACCCGTTACAATCCACGTTGGCGCGGAACTATCCATTATCACCAATCTATCTGGCGTAATCCTTAAATGCGTGTCTAAAATTATTCGAATCGGTTGCTTCTTTGTATTTCCAAGTCGATTGGTAAGGCGTGGATTGTCTGAACATACCGTGCCGATTCCTACTAAGATGGCATCATGATTTTCGCGATCCTTATGAACATCCACCTGTGATTCCTTACTTGTAATTTGCTCCCCGATTCCTCTTTTTGCTGCTATTTTACCGTCTAATGTGATGGCCTGTTTTAAAGTAACAAACGGTTTTCGTTGTTGAATATAAGCAAAGAATTCTTTATTTAATGCCTGCGCTCTTGCTAGCAAAATATCTGTCGTTACTTCAATCCCAGCATCTCTTAAAAGCTGCAATCCTTTGCCCGCAACTAATGAATTGGGATCCTGTGCAGCGATGACTACACGACTTACACCTGCTTCAATTAATGCGTTAGCACAAGGAGGTGTTTTTCCGTAATGGCTGCAAGGTTCTAGCGTTACATAAACAGTGCTTCCTTTCGCTTGTGATCCCGCCATTCGTAGGGCATGAATTTCAGCATGCGGGCTCCCCGCCTTTAAATGTGCGCCAAGGCCTACTATTTCGCCATTTGAAACAATAACGGCTCCTACTGCTGGATTTGGCGACGTTTGCTGCTTAGTAGTTCCTGCTAAATCTAAAGCAAGGCTCATATAAAATTCATCCGTCATTTCTTTCCTCCCTATCTGCTGTAGTTCATTACAAATAGAAAACCCCTTAGCTATTGTCAACTAAGGAGTTTAGGAGATTGTATGTAAAAATGGGTGCACTAAATAAACCTAGGAAGGTGTATTTTTCTTCCAAAGGCTGGTACCACTCACCATACGTCCTTCTCCCATCCAGACTATACTGTCGGCTTTGGATTCTCACCAAATCCTGCCTTAAAAAGGCTCACGGGCTTAGAATTACTTCATCACCGTCGATTGGGAATTTCACCCGACCCCGAAGGACAAACCATATAAAATTGTGTATGAGCTTTAGAAAAAAGAAAAACCCATAGATTTCTCTACGGGGTACATTGTGGAATGATTTAGCTGCAAAGACATCACCAAATAAACCTATTGAAGTATTTTTTTCTTCATAAGGCATTAAGCTTGCTCTACATCCTTCTCCCATCCAGACTATACTGTCGGCTTTGGATTCTCACCAAAATCCTGCCTTTAAAAAAGGCTCACGGGCTTAGAATTGCTTCATCACCGTCGATTGGGAATTTCACCCGACCCCGAAGGACAACCATATAAAATTGTGTATGAGTTTCAGAAAAAAGAAAAACCCATAGATTTCTCTACGGGGTTGTGTTGGAATTCATATGTAAAAGTCATCACTAAATAAGCCTATTGAAGTATATTTTTCTTCACAAGGCATTAAGCTTGCTCTACATCCTTCTCCCATCCAGACTATACTGTCGGCTTTGGATTCTCACCAAAATCCTGCCTTTAAAAAAGGCTCACGGGCTTAGAATTGCTTCATCACCGTCGATTGGGAATTTCACCCGACCCCGAAGGAATATTCTTTTATTCGAAATCATTATAAACTTAGTAAAACAAAAAAGAAAGCTATTAATCTTAGTCACTTTAAAAAGAGTGCCTTAGAAGCATTTCTTCTAAGGCACTCTTTTTTATTTTCTTTTATATACTACGTCGGTCACCTTCGTGCTGTTCCAGAGAATAGGCGAACAATAAAGACAATCAGCGCTATGACAAGAAGGATATGAATTAATCCTCCGCCAATATGGAATATAAGGCCTAATACCCAGAAAAGAACTAGGAGTCCTATTAGCGTCCAAAGCATCGCAAACATCCTTTCTGCAGATAATTTAAATTTATTTACATATATTTATTACCCCGCAGAACAATTTACTAAACAATCGCTTGCCAAATTATCTTACTCGCATTGATTCTGCTACTAATTCCTAAAATCGCCTATTCACCATATTGAATTCTATTCATTATGAATTAACTTCAACCGCTTTTTTCTTTACTTTTTCCGGCACTACTATTTCTTTAATTTGGTTGTATTTTTCATACTTGCTCATGATTTCTTGCTCTATCTTTACCGGTTGACCTTGAGCATTCAATGACATTTCCATGTTGAGATTCAACATAGTTGGGTAAAACGTCTTTTTATCGATATGAATCTCATAATCTACTTTGTTGATTTTCATATCTTTCAACAATTCAGCAGAACTAGCCATTCCAGCTGGCAATGTTTTTTGAACTTTTTCTTGAATGAAATGAGTGAACTTTTCACCTGAAGCATTTAATAATAGGATATAGTTTTTATCATTTTGTTTAAATTTAAAGTCCTTGACGAATTTCTTCAGTTGTTTAATCTCCGCCATAGGATCTGTTTGTTGGTTGGAAGCTTGCGCTAATTGATCCGCCATTTCTGAAGGGAACTTCATCCATTTTTTTGAATTTGGATCATACGTAAACATACCGTCCTTTGTAAAATAGCTTTTTGTTTGAATCATTTTGTCAGACTCTGGAGCCTTCATCATTAACTTTTGATAGAAAGACATAGGATTTTGAACTACATCCATAATGATGCCTGTATCTGTCTCTACATTATTTTGTCCAGAATTAATATTTTGTATAACTTCCATTTTTGTTCTGTAACTTTTTAAGTTTTTAGAGGCTTCAGTAGATTTTTTAAATACTTGTTCTAATGATAAACCTGAATCAGCTTTGGCAGTAGAACCATTTTGTTTGTTTTCAGGCTCTGCCTTTGAGTTACATGCTCCTAGCATAAATACCAAAAGTAATCCCATTGTAAGGGAAAGGATTTTTTTCAACACTTCCACTTCCTTCTTTTATATTTCGTCCTACAATTTAGTATAAAGGAAGCACTAAAAAATGCAGTCAACCATATTTACTATTTTTAAATTATTTGTATTTCAATGGAATAAAAGGAAGGTGACATATGTATTATTACCAATTTCTCACACTGAGTATTATGTCTTCTTGCGTTTGTTTCCATTGAACTAATGTGATATTGCCTTTTCCCACTATTTATCAGAAGTTAACACTTCTTAATAAAAACAAAAAAGCTGGTTTCCATATAGGAAATCAGCTTCTTCTCTTTGCATTATGCTTCCACATCATAGCCTTGTTCTTCAATCGCTTCTTTCATAGCAGCAAGCGTTACTTTTGAATCATCATAAGCTACAGCTACATTACCAGCTTCTAAATTCACTTCAGCTGATGATACGCCATCCAATTGATTCAAAGCACCTTCTACTGAAGATTTGCAATGACCGCAAGACATACCTTGTACGGCTAATGTTTTCGTTTCCATTCTGTATTCACCTCCTTCAAAGTGTACCGCTTATAATTTTATCCGTTTCAATCGAAGCGAGTTTGCCACAACACTGACTGAGCTTAATGCCATAGCAGCACCTGCTATCCATGGAGCTAGTAATCCGATGGCTGCTACCGGAATGCCAGCTGTATTATAGCCGAATGCCCAAAATAGGTTTTGGCGGATATTGCGAATGGTTGCATGACTGATTTTGATCGCCTTTGGTATAAGCAGCAGCTCGCCACCTAGGATAGTCACATCGGCTGCTTCAATAGCCACTTCTGTACCTGTTCCAATCGCAATCCCGATATCCGCTGTCACAAGGGCAGGGGCATCGTTAACACCATCGCCAACCATTGCTACTTTTTTGCCCTGTGCTTGGATTTCTTTGACTTTATCTGCTTTTTCTTCAGGCAGTACTTGCGCGATAACATGATCAATGCCCACTTGTTTCGCAATAGCCTCTGCTGTTCTTTCATTATCGCCTGTCAGCATAATAACTTCCAGACCTTGTTCCTTTAGCTCTTTAATAGCTTGTGGAGCTGTTTCCTTAATTGTATCCGCCACTGCTACAATACCGCGATACATTCCGTCTATCGCCAAAAGCATCGCTGTTTTGCCTTCTGTTTCGAATTCGGTTAATTTTTCATCCTTGCCTTCAATATCAACTTGATGATCAGTCATTAATTTTCGATTTCCGACTAGTACTTGTTTTCCCGCTATCTCTGCTTGTATCCCATGACCAGGAATTGCGTTAAATGCATCTACATCTACAAAGTCAATATCATTCTCTGTCGCATAGGCTACAATAGCGCCTGCAAGCGGGTGTTCTGAACCCTTTTCTGCACTTGCTAACAGCTGCAATGCTTCTGTGTCACCATAGAAGTCAGTTACTTCAGGTTTCCCTTTTGTAATGGTTCCTGTTTTATCTAGGACGATCGCTTGCAATTGATGGGTTCTTTCTAAATGCTCTCCACCTTTAAAAAGAATTCCACTTTCGGCAGCTCTTCCTGTCCCTACCATGATAGAAGTTGGTGTTGCGAGTCCCAATGCACATGGACAAGCAATAACAAGTACAGCAATCGCTGCGACTAATGCCGGTTCAAATTGGCCAGGTTCTACAAATAGAATCCAGATCGCAAAGGTCACCACCGCAATACCAATAACAATAGGTACGAAGTATCCTGATATTACATCCGCTAAACGTTGAATTGGCGCTTTTGATCCTTGCGCTTCTTCAACCACTTTTACGATAGATGCAAGTGCTGTATCTTTGCCTACTTTGATTGCTTCCATTTCAATCGAACCATTCTTATTGATTGTCGAACCTATCAGTTTGGCCCCCGGGTCTTTTTCAATCGGGATAGATTCACCTGTTAGCATCGATTCATCAACAGATGTTTTACCTTTCACGACTATACCGTCTACCGGTATTTTTTCTCCTGGTTTGACAATTAGATGATCTCCAACTTTTACTTCCTCTACTGGAATCATCACTTCGTTTCCATCTTTGACCACGCGAGCCTCTTTTGCTTGTAAATTGAGCAATTCTGAAATTGCGTTAGTAGTTTGAGTTTTAGCCTTTGCTTCTAAATATTTACCAAACAAAATTAAAGTGATAAGAACTGCGCTTGTTTCAAAATACAAATGCGGCATATAGGCTGGATGGCCAATAGTTTTGACTGCTTCGTACAAACTATAGAAATAAGCTGCGCTTGTTCCTAAAGCGACGAGTACATCCATATTGGCCCCGCCATTGCGAAGGTTTTTATAGGCTCCTACATAGAATTGCCATCCGATTATGAATTGAACTGGTGTTGCTAGCGCAAACTGAAACCATGGATTCATAAATATACCTGGGATGCTTATATGGAATAAATGAACTAACATCGTAACTAAAAGTGGAGCGGAAAGAATGGCTGAAACAATTAATTTCAATTTCTTGCCTTGGAGTTCTTTTTCCTTATGGGTTTGCTTTTCCTCCGCTTCTGCTTTTGGTTTTGCATCATAGCCGGTATTTTTAATCTTTTCAATCAAAGAATCTACATCAACCATTCCCGGATTGTATTCAATCATTGCGCTTTCTGTCGTTAAATTGACAGTAGCATTAGATACGCCTGCTTGTTTATTCAATACCTTTTCTATACGGTTCGAGCATGCTGCACAGGTCATGCCAAATACATCAAGGTCCACTTTCTCTGTTAAAACACCATATCCGATGTTCTCAATTTTTTTAGATATATCATCAAGAGATGTTTTGCCTGGATCAAAATCAATGGATGCCTTTTCTGTTGTTAGGTTTACTTGAGCATCTACACCATCCATTTTATTCAATGTTTTTTCAATTCTATTTGAACATGCTGCACAGGTCATGCCTGTTATGCCTAATGTGGCATGGTTTGTTTCGCTCATCATACATCCTCCTTACTTAGAAAATTGTTTTAATACATTCATCAGCTCTGTAATCATATCCTTACCTTCACCTTGTTCAATTGCGTGTGTGACACAATGGTTCATATGCCGTTCGGTTACTGTAAAACCTACATTTTTTAATGCGGCTTGGATGGCACTAATCTGTACGAGTATGTCAACACAGTAGCGGTCCTCTTCTACCATCTTCTGAATTCCTCGCACCTGTCCTTCAATTCTCTTTAATCGGTTAATCACCGCTTGTTTCTCATCTTTTGATCTTGGATGGCTTGGTTTATCGTGCAAGAATTTATCCAAATGAACCACTTCCTTATATTCTGTTTTTCTATACTATACCCCCCTATAGTATTTAATGTCAATGAAATTGTTTGGGCATATTTAAAAAATCTGCGTATTTTTTTATTACGCTTCCGTAGAAATTCGACATAAAAAATAGCCAGCAACCGCAAACAGCTACTGACAAGTTATTCAGGCTAACATTAAAATCAATTACTATTTCTTCTCTTCTCCATCAAATCTGCCATTTGTATGGAGCTTTTCTGTTGTTCATCCCGTAGATTTTCAACAATTCGATTATAATCTTCCTCATTGCGGTTTTGGCTTAATTTATAAGCAGCTTGCACTTCTTTTACTTCAATTTTAAATCCAACAATTCCTTTAATCTGCTTTTTCGCTTGAGGAGAAAGATTCTCCCATAACACAGGATTTTGGCGATGGTTTTCGTATTTTTGTAATAAGAGAATAAGATCCTCTTCTAATTCTTGTTGGGTCATCAGGCTGGCAGAGCCATATACATGGACTGCTTGATAATTCCAAGTTGGAACATTTTCATGCTTATACCAAGAAGAAGAAATGTAAGCATCTGGTCCTTGATACATAACAAGTATTGAATCATCTTCATTCTCAAACGTTCTCCATTGAGAATTGCCATATGCCATATGCCCGGTTATGTAATATTTATTATCCTCTTTATGTAGCTCCAATGGTAAATGGGTGGCAATGGGTTTTCCTTGTTCTGTTGATACGACCGTCCCAAAAGAATTCCCTTGAATAAATTCTTTAATTTCTTCCATATTCGTTTCCTTATAATACTTTGGGATATACATATTCATCTCACCCTTCGAATGAATTGGTTAAACTTTTCACCATGATTAAGTCAATTTGTTCTTCAACACCCATATAGAATGAGTGGGAACCTGATTGTTCAAAACCCATCTTTTTATAAAATGCTATAGCATTTTCATTCTTTTCCCATACGCCAAGCCATATTTTCTTTTTGCCCCATTCATTCGCACATGCAATAGCCTTTTGGTATAGGGATTTGCCAAGACCATGCTTTTGAAATGATGATCTAATATAAATCCGTTCAATTTCGAGTGAATCATCACCCATTTTTTCAGATTGCGCATCCAGAATGTTGATCTTTAAATAACCTGCAATTTCATCATTCAAATAAATAAAAAAGAATTGAGATGCTGCTGTAGCTAATTCATCTTTAAGTTGTTCTAGATTAAAAGCTTTTTCTAAATACGTTGCCATATTCTCAGGTGAGTTTTGGTCCTTGAATGTATCATTGAATGTTTCTATACTTATTTCTTGAAGTGTTTTAATATCACTAAGATTGCACTGTCTTATTTTTTGAGTCATTATCCATACGCCCCTTTGTATTAATAATTACGCTTATTACCCTTCTTCACATAATCCCAGTTCTTCTCGATGTTCATTCTTACCTTTTGCAAAAGCTGTAATGCCCGCTCCGCTTCCTCTTCAGAAAAGCCATCCAATGCCACTTTATTGGAATGATTGTTTTCCCGAATGATAAATGGATAAACACTTTGCCCTTTCTCTGTCGGGTAAAGTCTTTTGATTTTTTTATTATGCTGATCTCCCTTCTTCTCAATAAAGCCATTCATATCTAATTTCTTTACGGCTCTGGATGCAGTCGTTCGATCTACCTTTATCATTTCTGCTAACTTTTCGAGAATGATGCCCGGATTTTCACATATTCGGACGAGGTACAAATATTGTCCCTTCGTAAGATCATGTTCTTTAAACTCGATATTGCTAATCGAATCTAAAGCCCTTGCTATCATTCCAATTTCTCGAAGAATGTCTTTCATTATAAACACCTCATTTACCTCATATTGTTGCAAATACAACAAAAATTAAGTTAAATTAAATGTAGCGTAATTTTGTTGCATTTGCAATAAAAAATCGAAATTATTGGGGTCTTACTTTCCTTCATGCCAAATAAGCTGCATCTACTTTTATGTGTAGATGCAGCTTATTTGAGTGTATTCAAGTGGGGGGTATACCCTCCCGCCCTATTTTTCAGCTGTATATTTTTTAATAGCAGGAAGAATTTCTGTACCTATCAATTCAATATTTTTCATGATTTTATTAAACGGTACTCCACCGAACTCTAACTGTCCCATATATCGTTGGTGGCTAAATTGTTCATGTTGATATAACATCTTTTCAATGATTTCTTGCGGGCTGCCGACAAGCATCACACTATCACGCTCTGCACCTTGTTCAAATAATTGACGTGAGAAACCAGATCCATTTGTTCGTTTCATTCCTTCATTGATGTGCGGATAATATTCCGCTAGTGCTTGCTGAGTCGTCTCTGCCGCATAGAAAAAGCCTGTCGTTGCAACTGGAAAATCAGCTGGTTGGTGCCCTGCTTGCATTAATCCTTGGCGATACGCATCGATAGACATTTTAAAATGGGAAACTGGACCGCCGAGCGTTGCTAAAGCCATCGGTACGCCTTGAAGACCCGCCTTAACCGCACTAGTTGGAGTACCGCCGACAGCTCGCCAAATCGGTAAAGAACCGTTCTTAGGACGTGGTAGCACGACAGCATTTCTTAAAGGAGCTCTGAAGTCTCCGCTCCAATTCACCACTTCATTTTCATTAATTTGAAGCAGCAATTCGAACTTTTCCTCAAAGAGCTCTGCGTAATCCTGAACATTATAGCCCAACAATTCGAAGAGCCCAATCCTTGAAGCACGGCCGGCAATAATCTCTGCACGTCCATCAGATATCAAATCAATCGTGGCAAAATCCTCATACACGCGAACAGGATCAGAAGTAGAAATAATCGTAGAAGAGCTGCCGATTTTTATCTTTTCCGTTGCTTGTGCAATCGCTGATAATATCACTGCATGTGCTTGCGAAGCGAAATATTCTTGATGGCTTTCTCCTACACTAAAGAAATCAATTCCTGCTTGCTCCGCTAACTTTGCTGCTTCAATGATTTCTTGAACACGTTGTTTGGCTGAAATGCGTTCACCTGTATGCGGGTTGGCTAAATGATCGCCCAACGTATATATCCCGAACTCCATTCCCTTACTTTCATCAATACGGTATTTTTCCATACCCATTTTTATTCAACACCTTTTCTTAATTTAACGTTTCACAATTTATTCTCTCACCTTACACATCAATTTTTCCCTATGAATCTTTTTGTGTTAACCAAGGGAATTATCTCTTTGTGTCGAAAATTCATGTTAGCATCATGAATTAGCTGGGAAAGGAATGAATCAATATTTTCAATTAGTGTATTTAATGATTGTAAGACAAAGCCGTTTTCCATTTGTGCTAATGGTTGCGGTAGTTCATCTTCATCCAGTATAAAGTACTCCCCATTCGGAAAAATGACAACATCAATAATCAAATCCTCAAAGAATAGGACATTATCTTTGAAACCTGTATTTTTAACGATATTAAAATAAGCGCCTAAATAGTTTTCGTTCTCATCTCTCCAAATATATAAATTAAACGGCTGATCCCTCCAGTAGTATGCTACTGTATAACTGCCTTCCGGGATGGTTAATTCATTTTGTTCAGCTACCATTGTAAAGGAGGTAGCTACTTTATGAAAAAGGACTATAGATTGACTATCCGCTTCCAACACAAGGCAATGATGATTCACTATTGTTGAATCATAGCGGATTTTTCTTTCGATTACTTTATCAAAACTTTGAATACTTGATATATCCCATTCTGCCATTACTATTCATTTCAACTCCTATCATAGGTTCTGCAATAGCCTAAAACCAATAGCAGGAGATTCAAAAGTTCTCCTGCTGTTTACTTATTTAGAGTTACTTAACAGAGCATTCTTTTGCAAGTATTCTTTCGCTACTTCTGTCGGACTTTTCCCTTTTACATTCACTTCGTAATTCATAGCCCGCATTTCATCATCGGTTATTTTTCCGGCCAATTTATTTAATGCCTTGAGCATTTCAGGATATTTTTTGGCAGTTGCCTCTTTCATTAAAGGCGCTCCCTGATAAGGTGGGAATAAATGTTGGTCATCTTCCAGTACCTTTAGTTTATATTGTCTTAATTCACTATCTGTAGAATAAGCATCAACTAAATTAATTTCACCCGATTTGACAGCGTTATAGCGCAATTTCGGCTCCATTGTTACAAGTGAAGAAAAATGAATGCCATACAATGATTGAATTCCCTTATATCCATCTTCCCTATCGGAAAATTCCAGTGTGAATCCTGCGTGAACTTTATCTTGTATTCCTTTTAAATCAGAAATGGACTTGACTCCATATTGATTTGCAAAATGGTTTGACACAGCCAGTGCATAAGTATTGTTATACTGCATGGGCTTCAGCAGTACCATTTCATACTTGTTCAATAATCCATTTTTGGCTTGTTGGTACACTTCTTTCCGATCGGTACTCTTTGCGGTTTCTTTTAGAAATTCAGAAATAGCTGTACCTGTAAACTCTGGATATACATCCACACTGCCAGATTTGAGGGCATTAAACACGAATGAAGTTTTACCAAGTCCCGGCTTTAATTCCACCTGTAAATCTGTCTCATCCTCAATTAATAGCTTGTACATATTAATTAAAATCTCCGGTTCTGAACCAAGCTTCCCAGCAATCACAATTTTCTGGTCTTGCTGTCCAATGAAAGGCGCCAATATAATAGCCACCGCCAAAACACCGATAGAGCCAATGGCTAGGAAAGCTTTTTTGAAGGATAAGCTTTCAAGCTTTTTAAGCAGGTAATCAAATAGAATCGCTAGTAAAGCGGCAGGAATGGCACCTAGAAGGATTAAATTCGTATTGTTTCGGTCAATTCCCAGAAGAATAATGTCACCAAGCCCACCTGCACCAATCAATGCAGCAAGAGTGGCCGTTCCTATAATTAACACGGTAGCTGTTCGGATGCCCGCCATGATAACCGGCATAGCAAGCGGAATTTCAACCTTCAGCAATCGTTTTCTGAAGTTCATTCCCATGGCTCTAGCCGCCTCAATTAATGCGGGATTCACTTCATTTATTCCTGTAAACGTATTGCGTACGATTGGAAGCAATGCATAGGCAACTAACGCAATAATGGCCGGTATTCGACCAATCCCGAATAATGGAATTAAAATACCTAATAACGCTAGAGAAGGTATCGTCTGAATCACAGAAGTGATACCAATTATTCCTTCTGCTATTCTTTTATGTTTTGTGAGATAAATACCTAGAGGGATGGCAATGATGACTGCAAGAATAAGGGAAATCAGTGAAATCTGAATGTGTTCTAGCAGTGCAGCGAATAACTCGCCTCTTCTTTCTTGAAACACATGCAAAAATTCAGTCATTGCTCAGACCCCCTTCATTCCATTCTTCAGATAACAATTGGATAATGGACTTTCGATTAATTCTGCCAATCCATTCACCATCTCTTTCCACAATGAGTTGTTCATGTTGGGACAAATTATCCAATACTTGTTTCAAAGAGGAAGATACAGATATAACAGCGGGATTTTCTAACATTTCACCCTGTCCAAGTGGTTGGATGATTCGCTCTAAATCAACATCAGCCATCCAAGGACTGTGGGCTTGATCACCGATGAATTTCTTTACAAAATCATTGGCGGGATTCATCACAAGTTCACGAGGTGTTCCGATTTGAACAATTTTCCCTTTTTCCATAATACAAATTCGGTCTGCCAGTTTTAATGCCTCTTGCATATCATGCGTGACAAAAACAGTTGTTTTTTTTAGATTCTTCTTTAAATCCAACATATCATCTTGAAGACTCTCTCGACTAATGGGATCTAATGCACTGAAAGGCTCGTCCATTAAGATTATTTCTGGATCTGCTGCCAATGCCCGTATCACACCGACTCGTTGCTGCTCACCACCCGATAATTCCTTAGGTTTCCGATTTGCATACATTTTAGGATCCAACCCCACCATGTCCATCAGTTCATATGCTCGTTCTTTCATCTTTTCTTTTGACCATTTTTTCATTTCAGGAACAACAGTGATATTTTCTTCGATAGTCATATGGGGAAACAGTGCTATCTGCTGAAGTACGTAGCCAATATTCCACCTTAATTCATGGATGTCATACTCACTAATTTTCTGTTCATCAAAAAATATGGTTCCATCGGACAGTGGAATCAATCGATTAATCATTTTTAGGGTTGTTGTCTTGCCACAACCACTAGGCCCAATAAGAACAAAGAATTCTCCCTTCTTTATCTCCAGGTTCAATGAATCGACTGCAATGGTTCCATCTTGGTATCTCTTTGATACATTTTCAAATTTAATCATCATAGTGACCCCTTATATTTTCGTTTCCGTACGTTAACTAATCATTCCCTAGTTTTATACCTTAATCCTTTATTTGTTAAAACTATGATCGTTCTCTGGGATTTTGGTCTTTCAATGATTCTTAGTTGCTGGAATCTAATTTCTAATGAGGTTTGTCTGAGTAAAGGATATCACTCCACCTAGGAAGTTTAAAGTTAAGTGATGTAATATCGTTGCTTAGCATCAATCTGCAGTTATTTATATCGGAAATGATATCCCAATCATTTCGCCCACTGATTCAATCCCATTCTTACTAATATTTCCCTTTAAATACCTTGCAATACGATGTAAGTAGTGTTACGATGCTTTTAAGAATAATTGGAAGGTGAGCAAATGGATAAAGAAATAATGAAAGGTAGTATTGATATACTACTCCTCTCACTTATACATGCCAAAGATATGTATGGCTATGAAATAGTAAAAACTTTAAAGGAAAACAGCAATGAACTTTACAGCATGAGCGAAGGAACGTTATACTCTGCTCTCAAAAGATTAGAGAAAAAGGAATGGATTGAATCATACTGGGTTCAATCTGAGTCTAGCGCCAGAAGAAAATATTATCGCATCACTGATGACGGCTCAAAAGTTGTAAAACGGAAATTACAGGAATGGGAAAAAGTAAACAATTTGATAAATGTATGTGCGGAGGGAATGACATGGATAAAAGATTCGACAACTATATCAGCCAAATTGTCAGCGGACTAAAGTGCAGCAAAGAAGAAAAAAATGACATCAAGGAAGAAATCAAAGATCATCTGACTTTATTAAAAACGGAATATTTAGAAGAAGGTTACTCTGAGGATGTAGCAATACAAAAAGCGCTATATAGTTTTGGAGATGGGAACCATATTCAAGAGGGACTACAGCATTCTTTGTTCCCTTACTACCGATTAATTAAAATCAGCAAATGGATTCTATTTGGTTTGTACTCATTTGTCTTACTTTGGAACTTATTATTGATACGAATGCTAGATCGAATCATCAATTATAAATATTTTAATACATACTTTTGGTATCCTGAAAACACACATAGTTTCTTTGATCTTAAAGTATGGAAACTTAATTCTAATATCATTCCATTTCATAATGTCTATGAATATATAACGGGCACAAATAGATTTAATGTAGATATCATTATTCACAATACAATAGGAAACATTTTAATTTTTATTCCCTTAGGCTTCTTTTTGCCCATCTTGTTCAACAAATATAATTCCTTATCCAAAGTTTTCATCGTCAGCCTTCTGCTTACATGTATCATTGAGCTACTACAATTCTTCCTACAACTTGGCCAGTTTGATATAGATGATATTATTTTAAATACAATTGGAGGTATTGCTGGATACCTTATAATTAAACTTTTAATGAAAGCTTCCCTTTATACTAAAAGGAAGACTAGTCAGAAACAACAAGTAATCTAATAAATCTGAGCAGCATGTATAAAAATTAGCCCTCTACACAATGGACAACCATCTAACCGCATCCATTTGTAAAGGGCATTTATTTTTTTGATTATAATGTTCTCATTCGGTTTGAAGCATGTTTATTCTTTGATGAATTCTTTTGTACTTCTCACTGTATCAATTGGGCGAACCAATTTTTCTATTTTTTCGCGTTTAGGCTCTAAAAACGGTGGCAAAGATAACTTTTCACCAAGTGTTTCGTACGGTTCATCACCCATGAATCCTGGACCATCTGTGGCAAACTCGAATAAAATTTGTGGTGCCACTCTTGCGTAAAGTGATTCAAAGAAGTGACGATTCACATAACCAGAAGTATGGAAGCCGAAGCTATCCATCCGTTGCGTCCACTCATCTAGTACAGCTCGGTCTTCTACTCGGAAAGCCGCATGGTGTACTGTACCGAATCCTTGTCGGGCATCTGGCAGAATAGAGTTGTGCTCAACAACTACAGATGCACCATTCCCCCCTTCACCTACTTCGAATAAGTGAAATGATCCTTCTTTCCCAATCTCTTTAAATAATAGAACTTTCTCCATCATTTCTTTAAAGTAATCAAAGTTTGCAATACGAACAAAGACAGGTCCTAAGCCAGTAATCGCATACTCAAGTGGGATAGGTCCTTGTTGCCAAGGTGTTCCTGATTCCACTCCTGTATTGTTTTCATCTGAAATCAATTGATATTGTTGATCGTCAAAATCAATAAAAGAGAGCGTATTCTTGCCAAATTGGTTCACAATACCAGTATGCTTAACTTCTAATCGATCAAAGCGTTTTTCCCAATAGGCTAATGCTGCATCACTTGGCACACGGAAAGATGTTTTTGATATCTCGTTTGTTCCATGAATACCCTTCGGAATACCAGGGAAGTCAAAGAAAGTCATGTCTGTTCCCGCACTACCTTTATCATCGGCAAAGAATAAATGATATGTTTGGATATCATCTTGATTGACTGTTTTTTTCACTAATCGCATACCTAATACATAAGTGAAAAATTCATAGTTCTTTTCTGCACTGCTCGTAATCGCTGTTACATGGTGTATTCCTTTAAGATGGTTCATTTTTTATTCCTCCTAGAATATAGTTTTAATTTATATATTTGATCTATACGTTCTGCTATTCATTTTCTTCAATCGGAGATAAATGTGCTTCAATCTCTGCTCTGCGTTCCTCTAAAAACGGTGGCAAATCAAGTTTTTCGCCTAAGTGTTCCACATCCCCATCTATTGCAAAACCTGGTCCATCTGTTGCTATTTCAAATAAAATTCCATTTGATTCTCTGAAGTACAAGCTTTTAAAGTAAAAGCGATCAATGATGCCAGAGGTGTGGAAGCCGCGTGCCCGTACTTTCTCCTCCCAAAAAGCAAGCTCTTCTTCATCTTTTGCTCGGATGGCTAAATGATGTATACTGCCACGTCCCGGTCTTTCAGTAGGACCATCTAAGTATTTCACGATTATTTCACCAAAAGGCTCTCCCTTGATGGATTGGAAGATCGCTTCATCCTCTGAATAACGCACAGTAGTATAACCAAAAACATCCGTAAGAGTATTTGCTAACTTTTCGAGTCTTCTCACTGTAATTTCTACAGGACCCATCCCTTGTATTTGATGTTCAGCTGGCACCTCAGATTTCAACCATGTTTCCCAGTGTGCTACTTTTTCACCGTTTGCAGCAAGCAACACTAGGCGAAGGCCTTCGGGATCTTCAAATTTCAAGGCAGGACGGCCAGCGTAAGTGACCACCCCACTATGAGCCACGCCATTTTCATCTAAGCGTGATTGCCAGTAATGCAGGCTGTCTTCTGATGGAACAAGCAATCCAATTCTTGTGATGGCATTTGTACCGCGATGTGTTTTTCCTGCGGGTGGAATTTCAAAGAATGATAATTCAGTGCCTGGACTACCTGTCTTATCTCCGAAAAACAGGTGATACATTGATGCATCATCTTGATTCACCGTTAGCTTTACACGGCGTAATCCCAGAACATGCCGATAAAAATGATTATTCTTGTTTGCACTTTTGGTGATCATGGAAATATGGTGATGTCCTGCTATTTTATACATAAATAAATCCCCCTTTTACTTAACACGTTAAGTGATAATCAAAAATGATAGCGCAGATCCATGCGCATTTAGTTCTCTAATTTGTTTTCAGTATGTTTTTGTAGCTTATTCATCAACATATATAGTGTTTTCTGTTCTTCCTCTGTCAAACACTCGTCAAGAATAGCCGTTTGAAAAGCAAGCTGATGATCAAAAACTTCCTCTATTTTGCGCTCCCCTTGTGGAGTAAGGACAATCCATTTTATTTTCCAGTCTTTCTTTCGTTGGATATATCCCTCTTTTTCTAGCCGTGTGAGCATACGTGAAATACCGCCCTCTGACAACGTTGCTTTTTCAGCGAGCTGACTTTGTGTGATAGGTTGATAAATCGAAACCTGATTTAATACATCAAACTTTGCAACCGTAATATCAAATTGTTTTAAAAAGTCATTTGATAATAAATTACTTTGATGCGTGAAACGAGCAATGCGAAGCCAGATTAATGAACCTAAAGTATTCTTCTTCAATACGACTCACTTCCTTTTGTTACTATCACTTTACACCTCAAGTGAAGAAATTACAAGAAAAATATCTCGAATTAAAGATATTTTTTTATTTCCCTTTAAAATGTGTTCTCACCTTCTTAATAAGATACCCAAAAAAGCCCTTTAGAACGGATAGCCGAGGCTATAACCATTCATAAAGAGCTTTTCCATAATCTAGTTGAAATTTACTTTTATACTGCTAATACAATACGATTGCCAGAAGGATCAACAGTCACATACTGATTTTCTTCTTCAAGAATCTTTGCACCAATTTTCTCTAAGTTCATTACTGCTTGTTTACGTACCTCATCGTTATCGAATAGAAGCGTAAATGATTCGAGACCAACGCTGTTCTCGGCTGGTGCTGGAATTCCTACACCATTCCATGTGTTGACACCTAGATGATGATGGTATTTTCCGTAAGAAAGGAACAATGCTTGATCTCCAAAACGATTCACGACTTCCATTCCCAAGCCTTTCACATAAAACTCTTCCGTTTTGATAAGCTCTGACACATGTAAATGAACATGCCCCATTACACTATCTTTCGGCATACGATCCCAAGGCTGATCTGGAGTGGCATGCTTTAACAAAGTGTCGAAGTCTAACGGATCAACCGCCATGTCAACTTCATTATCGCTCCATTTCCATTCAGAGGGAACTCGATCGCGATAGATTTCAATCTGGTTTCCATCTGGGTCATTCAAGTAGAGCGCTTCGCTAACGAGATGATCTGAAGAACCAAAACGAACACCGTTTTGCACTAAATGAACAACAATATTAGCCAAGTCCTTCTGTTCCGGCAATAAGATGGCAAAATGATATAAGCCGGTTGTTCTTTCTTGTTTAGGAATTACGTTTTCAGGTTGTTCAAGCGATAGAAAGCTCGTGTTTCCATCTGTGGTTAGTTTTGCTGCAGAAGCTGTTTGCTCTAAAATATCAATACCAAGTATATCCTTATAAAACTGTAAAGAACGATTCAAGTTTTGTACTCTTATTTTGACATGCCCCACAAATGTAGTGGGCTTAGTATGAAATATCATTATTGTAGTCCTCCTTATATTAAGCACGATTGTTTTTTATTCATTAAGTTACTTTATGTAAGTTAGTTTATTTATATTATTAAATTTTGTCAAGTTATTAAGTTTAATATTATAACTGAAATTCATTTTGTGGTAAAATCAATTATAAGAGAGGTGCACTTAAAAGATGAAACTACCTACAATTTGCCCTAAATTTGAAAAAGCTATTTCATTGTTAAGCCAGAGGTGGACCGCATTAATTATTTATCAATTACTGACGGGTCCCCAACGATTCAATGAAATTCAAACTTCGATTGGCATAAGCGGAAAGGTATTATCAGATCGATTGAAGGATTTAGAGTCACAACATATTATCAAGCGCGAAGTTATTCCAGAAACTCCCGTTATCATTGAATACTCACTAACAGAAAAAGGACAATCCATGGAATCTATTTTAAGAGAAATCGAAAATTGGTCCCAAGCTTGGATAAAACCGGATGCTGAGTTCCTTGAAGATTAATGTTGGATTGGCTATCAATAAAAAAGGGTTATCTGCCATTCATTGATTTGGCGAGATAACCCTTTTAATTTAAGTAAATATGAAAAAAACTTTTTACACACTAATTTCCTTAAAGTTTTACATACATTTTTGAACGGTGTTTATAAACGCTCTCACTACAGGAGGTAGCGTTTTATGAGGTTTCGTAATTAACACAATTTCACGGGAAGGCTCAGGCACCAAAGGTTTTATCATTAAATCGATAGAGTCATTGGCCAAAGCCAATTCAGGTATGATTGTAAGACCTAAACCCTCACGAACCATTGCAATAATTGTTTGATTATCTACTGCACTCAACTGTACTTGGGGAGAGACGCCTTGTTCTTTTAAATATGCCTGTATGCTAATTTCACACCCTGACCTAGGCATGATAAAGTCTTCCTCTCCAATTTCCTCTACTTTAACCTGTTCATACTCTCTTAAACGATGATAATTAGGTATGATGAGTACAAACCTATCTTTTATTAAAGGAATACAGTCTAAGCCGACCGTACTTCTGTTTAATGATGTAAAACCTATGTCGACCTTACCATCCTCAACCCAACGTAAAATTTGTTCATAACTGCCCTCATAAAATTCTATTTCTATACCCTTGAATTCTTTTCTAAAGCTCGACATTATTGTAGGTATCATTTTAGAGGAGAAGCTTGAAAAACTGCCTATTCTAATCTTCCCTTTTTTAATACCTAAAATGGAAGCAGTTTCTTGTTTAATACTTTCTGCTTCAGTTAATATATTTCTCATATTTCTAATGATACGTTCTCCGCTATCCGTTAATGAAATGCCATTTCTACCTCTATTTAAAAGAATAATACCCAGCTCTGATTCTAAAGAAGAAATATTATGGCTGATGCCAGACTGTGTCATTCCTAACAATTCGCCTGCTTTAGTAAAATTTCCAATGTCTACTACTTTAATAAAGATTTCTATTTGAAAAAGATTCATATAGTTCCACCCTACATCAATGCATTAATTTTCTTCATGCTTTATATTCAAAACATTAATTTTACTAATCTATTCTATCATAATACAATAATGAAGAAATCAAGGAGGAATCTCAATGACGAAAAATATAAAGGTTTTTTATGTAGATGCTTTTACTTCGAAAACTTTCGGAGGAAACCCTGCTGGGGTGATACCTCATGCGGAGAACTTAACAGATATGGAAATGCAACAAATCGCTAATGAGTTAAACCTCTCCGAAACAGCTTTTCTCATTCCTTCTCCTAAAACGGATGTAGATTATCGGATTAGATATTTCACACCAACAGAAGAGGTTGATTTCTGCGGTCACGCTACTTTAGGCACTGCATGGTTAATGGCTACAACATACGATTGGATACACAAAAAAGAACATATTATGTTGGAATCTAATATAGGTAAGATCCCAGTAAAATGGATGATGGAAAACAATCAATTAAAAGCCGTATCCATGACACAAGTTACTCCTCAAGTAAACGACATAGATATTAACCCTAAACTAGTTGCAGAACTTGTAGGTATTGACGAATCGGACATTGATTCGAAGTATCCAGTAAAAATAGGAAGCACTGGGGTACCACATCTTCTCATACCTGTTAAAACACGTGAAGCCATTGATCGTGCAGAACCGAATTTCAAAGAACTAAAGAAATTGAATAACGACCATCATATATCCACTACACATCTCTTCACCTTTGATACCAATGGCGAATTCGATATCTACACAAGAGACTTTTGCCCGAACATAGGGATCGAGGAAGATCCTGTTACAGGAGCTGCAAACGGCGCATTAGCTGGCTATTTATATTTAGAAAATATCCTATCTCATAATAAGCCACATCAATTAACAATTGGCCAAGGCCATGCTATCAATAGACCTGGAATTCTCTATATAACGGTTACGTCTAATAAGGGAACTCCCGTTATTGAAGTAGCTGGACCAGCAGTCGTATCCATGTCCGGCAACATTATGATGTAAATAAAACTATTATCACAAACCTAAATGCAGATAATTTATTTATGATTGTGAGGATCTTAACAAAGGGGAAATCAGAAATGCCAAAAACAAAAAGCTGGAAGACATACTATTATGAGATTGTGAAAGCTCTAATAGTATATAAGTAAGATAAATAAACTAAAATTAAATTAAACTGAATATTCTATAATTATTATTTATTTTTGACATCATTATAGCCCTTTTATTTAGAAATAAGATGACTCATCAAATATAAGGGCTTCATTCAGCAACTAACTTTAGTTTTCAAAAGAATAGTCACTTTCAACCTTGCAAATACGTACATTATAATTCTTATACCATTCTGATTTTCCTTTTATTTGAGCATCTATATGAGCAGAATTTGCTTTCCACCTTTTTATATCCGTTAAAGATTCCCAATATGAAATAGTAATTCCAAACCCGTTCTCCCTTACACTTTCAACTCCTAAGAATCCTTGTTGTCTTGAAGCTAATTCTTCCATCACATGAGCCATTTTTCCATAACCATTTTCACTTTCTACTCTTAGCGAAGAAAATATTACCGCATAATAAGGGTGATTAAATTCTTTTGTATTAACAAACATCCCCTGTCCCCTCCATTTGTTTTTCTTAGATTGAGATATAACCTAAAAAGACAAGTATTTATACAACAATAATGTTTTATTAATTCATTAAAATAATCTTTTCAGGTTTTATCTCCCACCTTTTATCGCTCCTTAATTTACTCTTGTTAGATTCTCAATCTATCTTTGGATAACTAGTATCAAATGTTGTTTTCTTCTTGAAATTATTGTTTACAAGATAAATGCCTATTAAAATGAAAGTGCCTCCCGCTATAAGCGAATAGGAAATATGTTCGTTTAGCAAAACGTTCCCAGTTAGAACACCAAAAAAAGGGGCTAAAAATAGATATGAACTCGTTTTACCTGGATCACCCTTTTGTAAAAGGAAGTACCACACTGCAAATTGAACAATTGAAGACATTATGCTTAACCATAAGAGAATAAATAATGAATATTTATTAATATGAAAGAATGGCTCTTCAAGTAGTAAACTTAAAATTATAAGAATGCCTCCACCGAATAACATTTGATAGGCGGAAAGTACCCAAGTATTAAAATCAGCACCCCATCTACTAACTAATAATGTAGAAAGAGCCCAAAATATAGCGGCGAATGCTCCAAAGACTAACCCAATCCTAAAATCATTAATGCCTCCTAAGGTAATTCCAACTCCTAAAAACCCTAGAATGACTCCACTCCATTGATACCATTTGTAACGGTTGCCCATAAAAATAGTCCCGAAAATAATAACTAGAAGAGGATTCATAAAAGTTAAAATAGACGACTCACTGGCAGATATAGTTCTTAAGCTTATAAATATGCATCCCATTACTCCGGCAGTTTGTAGAGAACCAATAATTATTACTCTTCCCCAATCCTTTATCGCAATAGGATGTGGCCTTTTTTGTACCAATACAATAACACTCATAATACATCCAGCTAGAAAGAAACGTAGTCCAGCCAATAACAAGGGAGATGAGTAGCTCAATCCGATTTTCCCTACGGCAAAAGATGAACCCATTAAGATAGTAGTCAAGATGATTAATGTAAAAAAGCTATATTTTTTCATTTATACTGAACCTCCAATTCAATTTCATTGTGAATAAAAAAACCCCTACCTTCCTTGTAGATCAGGTTCCTTAGTATTATTATAAAAGTTAGATAATACGATATTCATCGAAATATGGAATGCAGAGGTGATCAATTTGAGTATACATCCGGATATCACGGCACTAACTGCTTTACTTACAGAGAAATCGCGGGCAACTATACTGGCGGCTTTAATGGATGGAAAATTTCATACAGCAAGCGAGCTAGCTTACATGGCCTCAATAAAACCTCAGACAGCCAGCTTTCACCTTTCAAAATTAGAAGAAAATAGTCTTGTAATTTGTGAAAAGCATGGGCGTTTCCGTTACTTTCGATTAGCCAATGAAGAGGTAGCTAATACTCTTGAGGTATTTATGTCTATATCCTCCCCACCCGAGGTTCGTTCTTTAAAACAATCAAGCCAATTAAAAAGATTAGAAAATGCTAGAACCTGTTACGACCATTTAGCAGGGCGCATAAGTGTTAAATTAACAACTATAATGCTAGATAATGGATACATAGAAAAAAGTAATAAACAATTTATCGTAACAGTAAAAGGAGAAGAGTTTTTTAATAGCCTAGGAGTAGATATAGTTGGTTTATCTAAAAAGCGGCGTTCCTTTTCTCATGCATGCCTCGATTGGAGTGAACGCACTCATCATTTGGGAGGGGCTTTAGGAAATGGATTATTTGAGAGGTATATAGAACTGGGATGGATAGAGGCTAAATTGAATTCACGTGAAATTGTAATTACAGACAAAGGGAAGATAGGTTTTAAGGAATATTTTGGACTAGAAGTTTCAATATAGCTTTTAAAAGTATGTTTTATGTATTATATTCTTTTCTGTTCAAACTATTAAAAGGGTTATCCGCCATTTTGGTGAGACAACCCTTTATTTTTTCGTTACTGCTATTTACTTTTCTCTAAGACATCAATAAGTATTTCTTCAATTTCTTTCGCAATGCCAACTAGCTCGTCATCGTTTAATAAACCAATCATTGCTGTAGGCTTAGGCAACCCTATTTTTGTTTGCCCTTCCTCTTCGTACACTGCAATTTTGCATGGCAAAAAGTAACCGACTAATGGATTATGCGCTAGTACACGGGCCGCTTCTACAGGATTGCAAACCTCAAGTATTCTGTAAGGTTTTTGATAACTGTTGACACCTTTTTTCTGTAAAGTTTCCGTTAAGTTAAGTTGCCAAAGTACCCCGAATTTATTATCTTTTAGGTTTTTTTCAATAGATTCAATTGATTCATCTATTGTTTTAGTTGTTAGCACTGTATAGTGAAAATCCATACGATCAAGCCCCCCATTATTTTATAAGATATCTACCCATATTTTTATGGCTGTTCCCAATATTAAAACGGCTAAGATTCCTTGCAAGACTTTTGTGTTTATTTTTTTGCTTATTTTTGCGCCAATAGGAGCTGCAATCAAACCAGCAATAATTACAATCATCGCTGTTTTGTATTCAATTTGCCCAGTTGAGATTTTACCGATTGATCCTGCAATAGATGAGATAAATGTGATGGCTAAGCTGGATGCAATGGTCATTCGTGTCGGAATGCGAAGTATCAACAACATGATAGGTATTAGTAGGAAGCCTCCACCTGCACCTACAATGCCGGAGCCAATTCCTACAATGAACGCTAAGCCAGCTGCTAGCGGTTTATTGAACGTCACTTCAGCTAAGGAAAGATCGTCCTTCGCCTTTTTTGGAATAATCATCATAATAGCTGCTAACAATGCTAAAATACCATACACAATGTTGACTTGTTCCTCAGTTAAACTCTGCGAACCAAAGCTGCCGATAAATGTTCCTACTAGAACTGATAACCCCATCACGGTAATTAACGATTTATTTAAATAGCCCCCTTTACGAAAACCTATAACACCTGCGATCGATACAACTAATACATCAAGCGCGCTAATGCCAGAAACTTCGTGGGCCGTTAAAGCCTGAAAGCTAAATAGAGGCGGAATCATGAGGAGCATCGGATATTTAACAATGGCACCACCTATTCCAAGCATGCCCGAAAGAAATGAACCGATAAAACCGATAGCAAAAAGAAGCAGCACATAATATATATCCATATTGTTTCCTTCTTTCTAACGACTAAACCTGAAGCATTGAAATCCTTCTGGTTAAAAAGAAAAGTGAGTCGTACCACAACTCACTTTTATCATTAAGATTTTTTAATATAGAACGTTAATACATCTGCTTCTTCTTTATGATCTAAAAGTGTATGGCCTGCTGCAGCTGACCAAGCTGTTAAATCGGCTAATGCCCCTTTATCCGTTACTTGCACTTCTAAGATTTGCCCTGATTCTAGTGTATCCATTGCTTTTTTTGTTCGTACAATTGGCATTGGACATGATAATCCTTTTGCATCTAACACTTTGTTTATTTCCATTCCATTAATCTCCTTTAACTTATAAATTTTGTGGACAAGAGAGGATCACCTTTCGTTCCTGCCCTGCTTTTTTCCTTTCAGATTTCCCTAACGTACTGCACAGCGATTTGGGCCAATCTCCATTTCTATTTGTTCATCTTGATCAGGAGTGACTTTCCCCATATTTACTTGACGAATTTGCTGATACGCGTTTGGTTGTGGCGGTAAATTATCCGTAACTATATGGCGGAATTCATCTTCACTTTCAATATTTAGACCGTGGTTTTGTGCAAACAAATCACCTAGGCGTTTTGCTACAGTTCCGTCTTCATTTAATTCTTGGATGATCATAAAGTGTGCTGGTAAAACAATTAGGTCCTCTGCCAACTCGCGGTAACGATGATATAAAGTCTCACGTAAATCACCTACCCAATCTTCTGCAAGGCCCGCTAAGTCAGGACGTCCGATAGAGTCAATAAATAAAATATCGCCTGTTAATAAATACTTGCTATCAACGATGAAAGATGTAGATCCTATCGTATGGCCAGGTGAGTAAAGAGCACCTACTT
The DNA here is from genome assembly GCF_008638315.1 of Rummeliibacillus sp. TYF-LIM-RU47. Classification (NCBI taxonomy): domain Bacteria; kingdom Bacillati; phylum Bacillota; class Bacilli; order Caryophanales; family Caryophanaceae; genus Rummeliibacillus; species Rummeliibacillus sp. TYF-LIM-RU47. The sequence goes on from NZ_VVIR01000005.1 coordinate 161,456, forward strand.
CAATTTGAGAGGCACCAACTTTTACTGTCACTCCGTCCTCTAGAGGCATGTATTCAAATACTACTTCATCTGCATCTTTTGGCGGTAAGTAGTATGTTGCACCAGTTGCCTCTGCAATGTGCCGTCCTCCTGAAATATGGTCAGCGTGTAAATGTGTATCAAAAACATATTTAATCTCAGCATTTTTCTCTTTTGCAAAGTTTGTAAATATGTCAGTGAAACGAACTGCATCTATAACAGCTGCTTCCCCGTCAGAAATGACCATGTAAGAAAGGCAGCCTTTTCCTAGACGGACAAATTGATAAAGTTCTCCGCCCCCAGTTAAATCTCCCACTTTAATAGGTTCAAGATAAGAACTCCAAGACTTCATGCCACCTTCAAGATAGAATACATCTCTTCCGGCATCTGAAAGCATTTCAGCGATCATTTTCGAAGAACCTTCTTTTGCACAGACCACTAATACATCCTGATTTGATGGTAGCTTTGGTAAGATTTCATCTACTCCATCTAATAATTCGAAATAAGGAATATTTATATACTCAAAGTTTTGGCCTTCAATTTTCCAATCTTCATAAGCATCTGTGTTACGCACATCTAAAATAAATAACGGCTGTTTTTCAATTACCTTACGAGCAACCTGTGCTGCTGTCATTTTATTGATTGTCATATCACACTACCCCCATAGGTATTTATTTTGGTTTTTTATAGTGGAAGGGATGACCCTTCCACTCGTTTTCTCATATTTATTTCTATTCTACTAGAATGTTAAAGATGGTGATGCATCTTTCGCGAATTCAAGGAACGTAACAGCTCCACCTACTTCAATACCATCAATGAAGTCTTCTTTTGTTAATCCCATTACATCCATCGTCATTTGGCAACCGATAAACTTCACGCCCAACTCCTGCGCCATTTCTACAAGTTCTGGGATGCTTGGTACATTTGCTTTTTTAAATCCTTCTGCAAAATGTTCGCGTCCTTCTGGCATTGGCAATTGTTGCATTGCTTGTTTATGAATTAAGTTTAGGCCTTCAAATGTGAAGAAGATAGCTACCTCTTTTTCTGTTGCTGCTGCTGCAGTTGCGATATTAAATACCTTATAAGCGTCAAATAAACCACCATTACTTGCGATAATTGCTACTTTGTTAGACATAATAAAATTCCTCCAATAAATTTTTATTTGATATTGCTCCACCTCAATTAAGGTGGGCTCTTACTACCCGTCTATGCGGGATATTTCCCCTTGCCAAGAAGCCATTCCAGGTAGGACATTATAGACTTTTGTAAAACCTTTGTCAGAAAGTTTACTTGCTGCTAAATCACTGCGTGTACCTGTACGACAAATGACATAAATCTCTTGATCTTTATTTAGTTCATCTAAACGGTCTTCTAATTCTCCCATCGGTATGGATTTAGAACCTTCAATATGGCCAAATGCATATTCTGCTTCTTCGCGCACATCCAAAATTATGCCGCCTTTACTAGCTCGATCAATTACTTCATCATTCGTAATGGTATTTTCAAATTTCTTTTCTTCTCCAGTGTCATGAGAACTTTTACGGATGTAATGTAGTATTACTCCATTTTCTTGTATTGTCCCAAGATACTGATGGCCAACACCTTCACTCCATGCTTTTAAATCTGCAATAGAACCTTTGTCTGTAGCCTGAACTTCTAAGACTTGACCATCTTCTACTTCATTCATTGCCCTTTTTGTTTTGACAATTGGCATAGGACAAGCAAGTCCCTTACAATCTAGCTGTTGATCTGCTTTTATTTGCATTTTACAAACCTCCTATTACCTCATGGGGTATATTTTAAATTAAAAAATTACTCAACTTTACCTTCCCAGGAAAGCATACCACCAGCCATATTTGTTACATCAAACCCATAGCCTTGTAAATATTGTGTTGCTTGGCCGCTACGTCCACCAGAACGACAAACCATAATATACGGTTTTGCTTTATCTAACTCATGCATACGAAATTCAAGCAAACCTAGTGGAATATGCATGATATCAGGAATATGGCCAGCTTGTACTTCATCTACCTCCCGAACATCAATTAGGTTTAACTTTTCACCATTTTCTATACGTTGTTGGACTTCTTTTGCAGTAATTTCTTTCAATGTTTACCCTCCTACAATACTTATTAACCTCTCCAAGCACTCATGCCCCCACGAACATTTGTAATGTTTTCATAGCCTAGTTTTTTTAATTGTTTGCAGGCTTGAGCGCTACGCATTCCGCTTTGACAAATCACAACAATCTCTTTGTCTTTCGGAAGTTTCGAAAAGTCCGTTCCTAATGGAATATTTTTAAACTGACGAATATGCCGAGTTTTATATTCACCAGGTGTTCTTACATCCACAAATACTTTATCTTTATCATCTATTATCCTGTTTAATGCAACTGTAGTTATTGTTTTAATTCCTTTAACAGGCCTTAACCGCCAAAGGAAAAACAGAATCACAATAGCAATAATAATCCAGATGCTCATAGAAAATCACCTCGCATACCATGTAGGGTATAATTTTATTAAAAATAAAAATCGTATTTTAACGACTTTTAACTAACAAATCCACTGCTTCTTGCACCGAATCATTCGCAGCATCTTGACTTGCTGCTTCCAATAGGCACTCTTGTAAGTTTTGGCTCACAATAATTCCTATTGTACGGTCAACACCAGAGCGCACAGCTGATAATTGAGTGACGACAGCCTTACAGTCTTTACCTTCGTCCATCATTTTTAAGATTCCCCTGAGTTGGCCCTCGATTCGTTTCATCCGATTTTTGACTTTATCGTCATAGGAATTCATTCATACCCCCTCCTCATCTCTTTGTTCTCTTGTTCATAAAGCAATAATATACCCCGCGTGGTATATTGTCAACAAAAGAAAATCAACATTCTTTAAATTAGTTTAAATAAGATTTCGCGATCTGACTGTAGTAAAAAAATCCGTCTGCTAATGATAAGCAAACGGATTAAATAAACTCTTATATTATAAAGTTAAACCGCCATCGACAAGAACAACTGAACCTGTCATATAGCTTGCTTTATCTGAAGCTAAGTAAGCAACCATTTCAGCAAGCTCTGCTGGGTCAGCATAACGTCCCATTCTCATGTTGGAAACCTCTTCAGGAACATAGCCACCTTCTGCAAATTGAGCTTCAACATTAGTTGTTAAGGTTGTTTTGACCCCACCTGGACAAAGTGCATTGATGCGAATTCCTTTTTTCGCATATTCAAGTGCTGCACCTTTTGTTAAACCTATAACCGCATGTTTACTTGCAGAATATACAGCTACACTATGTTCAGGACGTACTCCTGCAGTAGAAGCTGTATTAATGATAGAACCACTTCCTTGCTCTTCCATCACTTTCAGCACATATTTCATTCCAAGGAAGACACCTTTTACATTTATAGACATAATACGATCGAATTCAGATTCTTCTACTGCAGTAAAAGGTGCGAATCGTTGAATAACACCTGCGTTATTGAAAAATATATCAATGCGGCCGTATGTGTCGATTGCGCTTTTTACGTAATTTTGTACATCTTCAGTTTTTGAAACATCAGCCTTTACGAAGATACCTTCTCCGCCTTGTTCTTTTACAAGATTTAATGTTTCTTCCCCTGTTTCTTGATTAAAGTCGACCAACACCACTGTTGCACCGTTACCTGCTAGTTTTAGACTGCTTGCTCTTCCAATTCCGCTTCCTGCTCCAGTTATGACAGCTACTTTACCTGCTAATTCCATGTTCATTTCCTCCCTTTTATTAGCTTACATCCATGATTTTATTACTTGTTTAAAAATTAATATTGTATTATCTTACGATTAATAGTTCTTATCTACGCTCCATAAAAATTTAAAAGGAAGTATATTCTATATGGAAATAGCTATACAGGATTTACATTATATATGTGAGATGATTTATAAAGTTCATGATATACCTGTTTTTTACCTCAATCAGTTTGGTGAAATAGAACATGAATTTTCAGGGAGAAACCTAAGGGATATCCCATACTATAATCAAATCAAAAAGCAGATCAGCGTCTACACTTATGAAGAAAGCCCACATGACTTTCCTATCTTTTTTTCAAATTCTAAATTGAATTTTTTCTTTATTAACCTGAAGAATACAAATTCATTTTGGGGCACCATTATTTTAGGACCGACCCTTGTATCCGAAGTAACGGATGAGGATGTGAATAAAATTTTTGATTCTTTTAAAGGAAAGCTTCATAAAAGAAAACTCATCGAATATTATCAATCCATTCCCATTATCGACAGTGAGCACTTTCTAACGATTAGTCTCTTGGTTTATTATTTGGTGTACCAAAAAAAGCTAGATCAATCGATGGTAATACATAATAATAAAGCATTAGCCTTAGACATCATCGAAACTGAAAATCCAGAACTTGAACTGTCAAAAGGAAGGCGAAATTTCATCTTTCATTCTAATCTTTCCTATGAACAAATATTGCTTGATTATGTCAAAAACGGACGAATTGATAAATTACAGGATATTTTTGATTACTCTATTATCGGTGAGGCAGAATTAGGATTGTTATCGAAACGAAATCGCCTTAGAAGTGAAAAAAACTTAATGATAACGGGAATAGCTCTTGTTTGTAGAGCGGCTATCGAAGGGGGATTAAACGATGAAACTGCCTTCACTTTAAGTGATTTCTATATCCAACGTATTGAGGAATTAGGCACCTTAAAGACCATTTTAAAATTAACGGAAGAAGCGATAAAGGATTTTACCAATCGGGTGAACCAAATAAAAACTGAAAAATATTCTCCCACAATAACTACTTGTCATCACTATATTTATGATCATCTTTACGAGGAAATCACTCTCGATCAGCTTGCAGAAGTATGTCATTTAAGTCCAAATTACTTATCATCATTATTCAAAAAAGAAGTTGGAATACCAATAAGTGAATACATGCAAAGGCAACGTGTTGAAGAAGCAAAGAAACTATTACTTTTAACAAATTACTCTATTTCAGATATTGGTACCTGGCTAAACTTCCATGATCAAAGTTATTTTATAAAAACCTTTAAAAAATACACGAGCTTAACTCCCCGGCAGTTTAGAAATGCTCATTTTTCTGATCATCAGTCTAGTGAAACCTAAAAACACGCAGGCCTCTCACTGAGAGGATCTGCGTTTTAAATTAATCTATTTCGTCGACTGAACTTCCACTTTGTCTAAAATGGCATGCCCTTTTCGGACTTTAATAGTTGCTATGGCAGAAGTCTTATTTGCCGGCTGACTAATAGCATTCTCTAAGCCCTTCCCTGTATTTTCGGGGACAAAGAATTTATCTAATTGATAATTAATTTCTACAACTTGATTATCAGGTTCATTGCTTGAGTTCAAAGGAAAATAATTGATTTCCCCTTTTAAATAAATACCTTCTTCAGGTTGATCCTTTACTACCTTCTTCACAATATCGATACCATTTTCATTTTTCTCTAAGACTGAATAGACAACTACTGGCTTATCATAAAAAGAAGAATTATTCACTTTAAAATAATCTTTTAATTCCTTGTCTAATTTTGAAATATTTACCTCTTCTGCTTTGTAGTTTAACCTAACATAATCCCCTCTGAACAAATCAGTGGGATCCACCGGTCTTGTTTCTAGCTTTATCGTGTTTCCTGTAGTTATCGTTAGAAATGGGGGAATAGACATTCCTATCAATATAAGAATAGGTAGTGAAAAGGCAATTAACTTCTTCCAGTTATTCTTCAGCAAATGACTTTCCCCCTTTCTTTCTTTGCTTATCTATATAAATACCGAAGCCAATGAATATGGCTCCCCCTATGACAAATACCAATGATTTTGGTAAAAAGTCATAAGAAATATCTATATAAAAACGAAGGATTAACACGCACAAAATCATAATATTCAGCAGGCTACCTCTCTTAATAAAGAAGAGCACTAGTACTAAATACGCCAAACTGAACACAATATAAAATGATTCCCCAAACAATGAATTTCTCCAGAAGTAGCCAAATGTTAGGATGATCCCACTGACACCGTGAATTAGGTGTCCTTGAATTTCAAATATGCCCTTCAGCTTCTCCCTTACAGGAATAAACAGCATAGCGATACCAATTAAAAATATAAATAAAATAGCAAGAACGGCTATTGGACTATCATAGTCTATAAAAGTAAATGCCAGTAAAATAGCAAATTGAATCGTTAATATATTCATAAAGAATATATAAGGAACTGGATAGTGGATATGCTTACTGATAAGATACATAATAGGCAGGATAACTAGCATAATATATGGCAGAGAAGTCTCACCATCGAACATGTAATTCATTTGATAGATAAATAGTAAAGCTGTTATGAATATGAGTAGCAACTTATCTTTCAAGACATATGCAAAAGGTAGCCCTCCTAAAGCCCATACCAAAAATGCATTTCGGAAAGAGCCTCCCAAGTTAAACATTTGCCCTATCAGGAAGATACCAGCACCATAAAACAAAAAGCCTATATAAAACAAGGTTCTGGCCATTTTTGGATTATGGTTTTCTATTTTGAGTCCGACACCATTGACTCCAATCACTGAAATAATTATGAGCAAAAACTTTACCGTTTTACTCATATACATCCAATTACTTGCTATAAAGCTCAACATACCGATCCCAATCAAAAATGCACCCACTGTAAGAAGGATACGAATAAAATTCGGATCACCCGTTATCTTGTAGTGCCCTAAAAGTTCCTCTTTTTGTGCAGCCTGAATGGAACCTTCTTTCTCAAAAAAGTCCAATTCCTTCTTCAACCATTGATATTCCGACTTCTTAATAGGCCTTTTCATATTGCTGTCCCCCTTTCGATCTTTCACCAATTTCTCTTTATTTCCCACTATGTTATAGTACGTAAATTCAAAAATAATTATGATACATACCTATAATACCGTAAAAATCCGTTACTCTTTTGTAAAAGTATTACAAACCTGGACGCTTTATTTTTGAAAACAGTTCCCTCTTCTTATAATTAAAAATTTTATACACCCTTGAAGGATATTAAAGCAAAATGGGCGTATATAGATTAAAAGAATCTTTAACCTTCAACACAAAATTTATAATTGGAGAGGTTGTTAAAAATGGGAATACAATTAAACCCTTATCTAATGTCTACAGATGCAAAAGGACAGGCGAACTTTTATGTAGAGGCACTCGGTGGGGAAATTCTAACACTTAAAACATACGGTGAAACACCAGGAACTCCGGAAGCAATAAAGGATAAGGTGATGCATCTAGCAGTGAAGGTGGCTGGAGGGAATATCCTCATGATGTCAGATACCTTAGAACAGGCACCTCTTAATACCACCATCAGTCTTGCATTAACATATGATAGTGAGGATGAAGCTAAAGAGGTATATGCAAAGCTTGGCGAAGGCGGCGAATTTAAGCATCCCTTTGAAAAACAAGTTTGGGGCGAATACTATGGAGACCTTGTAGATAAATACGGGGTTACCTGGATGGTAACTGCCCCATAAAGCCGTCTAAATATCCATTAAAAAAGAAAGAACTGATACGCTCTACTTCAGTTCTTTTCTTTTTCTCTAGGTTAATGATTTGGTACAGATCTTCACCAGTAACAAATTGAATTCAACTCTTCATTTCAGTTCGATTGATTGCTTCTCTAAAATGCGATGCTGTGCTTTCTCCATACAACTGGGGGTTTCCTTTAAAAAATTGCTCGCTCATATATTGTTCTGCTTCTTTTAAAGGAATTTGTCTCGACTTCATCACTAACTCTAGATATTGAATAAAATATTCTACTGATAACGTACTTGCATGATTAACAATCATTTATAATCTCCTAACATTCATTTAAAATAATTCTCTAAATTACATAAGCAATTTCTTATATTTAAATTAAAAACAAAACCTAGAAGCTCTAGGTATTTGTTTTTAAAATTATATATTTTTATGTTTAAGACCCTTCTATCAGCACTTAAAATATCTGTCTTTCCACTTCAACGAAACACCTACTAACGCTATGAGAACAGGCACTTCTACTAACGGTCCGATAACTGCGGCGAATGCCTCACCACTATTTATACCAAATACAGCTACAGCCACTGCAATAGCTAACTCAAAGTTGTTGCTTGCAGCTGTAAAGGAGAGAGCTGATGTCACTGGATAACTTGCTCCAGCCTTCCTAGAAGCAAAGAATGACACTACAAACATAATTAAGAAGTAAATCAATAATGGTACTGCAATACGTAACACATCGAATGGTAAGGCAACAATCTTGTCCCCTTTTAATGAAAACATCATGATGATTGTAAACAACAAAGCAATTAATGTAAGAGGTGAAATCTTAGGGATAAATTTCTCTTGATACCACTCTTTCCCCTTCAATCTAATACCGATAAGTCGCGTTAAAATGCCGGCAGCAAATGGAATACCTAGATAAGTTAGGACACTTTTAGTGATGTCCCACATGGAGATTGTTAGCGATAAATTTTCCATACCAAACCAACCAGGCATAACATTTAAGAAGAAATAAGCAAAAGTTGAGTAGAACAGTATTTGGAATACAGAATTAAATGCTACTAAACCAGCTACGTATTCACTGTCCCCTCTTGCTAAATCATTCCATACTATAACCATAGCAATGCACCGTGCAATGCCAATCATAATCAATCCAGCCATATACTCTGGATAGTCATGTAAAAATATGATCGCTAAGAAGAACATTAAAAATGGACCTAAAAGCCAATTTTGCAACAAGGACAGGACTAATACTTTCCAATCCTTAAATACTCTCCACATTTCCTCATATTTTACTTTTGCCAGTGGAGGATACAGCATCACTATAAGGCCTATGGCAATCGGAATAGATGTTGTACCGACAGACAATTTATCTAATGTATCCTTAAACGAAGGAGCAATCATGCTCAGCACAATCCCTAAACCCATCGCTACGAAAATCCATACTGTTAAATAACGATCGAGAAATGATAATTGTTTTGTTAATGGCTTTCTCACATTTATGCCTCCCCTTCGTTAATCGAGCAAAGGCAATTTTTCAATGGGATAGGCGCCAATTCATCAATGATGGCTTGGATATAAGGCGTTTGACTATCATTTAATCTATAGTGCTTCCATGTCCCTTTTTTTCTTTCTAGAATAATATCAGCTTCTTTTAATTTACGTAGCTGCTGGCTTACAGCTGGTTGTGAAACTTGCAATATATCAACCAAATCACATACACAAACCTCACCATTCTTCAAACTGGCTAACAACTTTAATCGATTAGAATCACTCACCGCTTTGAGCTGCTTCTCCATCAATTGTAAATCCATACTCATCACCTCGTTTATATATAAGCATTACCTTATATAACCGTACGCTTATTTATTAAAATATGCAAGAGTATAAAATACGTGACACTCAGCTTACTATTTAATTACTTATAATTAAAAGATGACGCAATTTTTCGATTTGTTAATATATAGTTTTTTTATATAATTAAGTATACTGACTTTTATCTTTCGAAAGGAGGCTTCCGATGGGTTATAAGATTGTATTTTTTGATGTGGATGGAACTTTGACAGACCATAGAGACGGCAGTATCTCAGAGAGCACTAAAGAGGCCATCTTAGCTTTAAAAAGAAAGGGTTTAAAGGTTGTCGTCGCAACAGGTAGACCCTTATCCATGTGTCACGAGTTAAGGGCGTTAGGCATTGATACCTTTATAACTGCTAATGGTGGATATGTGAAACATAAAGAACATGTTGTTCATAAAGTACCTATGGATCAAGACATTTTGCGCTCTTTTATTGAATTTGCCGCTACTGAAAATCATGCCCTATCATTCTATACGGAGGATTTCAGTATGAATGGCGTAAAGAATGAAAACATATTAAAGGCCTTAAAGGAAACTTTAACATTGAGTGATTATCCTGCTTCAAACCCACATATACATAATCTTGAAGTGTACTTAATGTGCCTTTTCGCAGACGATGACATGATGAATAGCTATAAATTAAAATTCCCAAATCTACTATTGAAAAGATGGCATCCTTTTATATTGAATGTTTTACAAGAAGACATTTCCAAATCATTAGCGATTAATAAAGTTTTAAATTATTTTGGTTTTGATAAGTCAGAAGCCATTGCATTCGGTGACGGAGAGAATGATATTGATATGTTGGAATTAGTAGCACTAGGTATTGCCATGGAGAATGGCAATGAGGAATTGAAAAGGGTTGCAGATTTTGTGACTAAAAAGTCTAGCGAAGATGGTATATCTTTTGCTTTAAAAAAATTCGGGATTATATAGCTCCCGATAGTTTAATTAAAAGGAGATATAAATGGAACTACAAACTGAAAGACTTATAATCACACCGTGCACTAAAGAGGCATTACAGGAGTTTTCCAAAACCGAAGAATATGTAATCAATCTACATGTAGATATGTATTTGTTAGCATTAAAAGATGACCCTTCTCTTTCAGGATGGGGTGTATGGCTTGTGATCAATAAAGAAGATCATACGATTATTGGCGATATGGGATTTAAAGGAAAACCCGATTCACAAAAAACAGTGGAAGTAGGCTATGCAATTATCCCCTCCGCTCAAAAGAAAGGGTATGCAACAGAAGCCGTGAAAGAAATAATTAACTGGGCTTTCTCCACTGGAAAAGTAGAAAAAGTAGTCGCTGAATGCTTGCATGATAACCACTCTTCCATAAGGGTCTTAGAAAAACTGCAAATGAAAAGAACGGAACCTAAAAACAATATGCTGAATTGGGAATTGGAGAAATAAGGATTATTGCTGTTATTCAACTTCTACAAGAATAATTGAAAAAACATGAAAGCACTCTATTTTTCAATAAAAAACCCGTTTTGAATAAATTAATTCAGAACGGGAGTGACCCTTCAGGATATGCTACTGCACATCCTAAAGTAGAATTTTTTCACTTTATACTTTCTTCTCAAGCATGCTCAACGTTAGACCACCATCAACCATCATTTCTTTTAATTCTACAAATCCATTCTTTTTATAAAAGTTTATTGCAGGTGCATTTTTAGAGCCTGTTGAAACAATAATTGTTTGAAATTCTTTTCGAATGCTTTGAACAAAATCTAATAGTTCCCTAGCAATGCCCTTTCTAAAATGTTTAGGATGGACAAATAATCGGTGTATATCCATTACACCCTCTTCTATCTTTAGAGAAATGATTCCGCTTAGCTCTTCTTTTATATAAAAACCATAAAAAGTTTCTCCGCTTTGTTGCAAGCTCTCAACTGTATCTTTAAGTGGCGGCAGTTCATAAAAATCTATTAACTCTGCTTCTACTTTATACGATAACAATTGAACGTTTAATACTTCATTAGCAAATTTCGAATTCGTCATATCAATTTCTTTAATCAAATCCCTTTCCCCCAATTAGATTTTTTTATCTATGCCTTATTGGCATTTTTCGTATCTCTTTATATATGACTTAAAGTTGGGAACTCATTTATTACAATGCTATATAAAGTTAAAGAATTAGCCCTGTCTTAAAATCTTACGAAACATTCTAGGCTTGTTTTTATTAAAAGCGTCTATTAGTTCTTTTCCAAATATAGTTATACTATTTTCCCAAGGATGTCCTAAAATGCCCCACATAAAATCCTTCTGAATAAAGAAATAGTAATCACCATTCGGAAAGATTGGTATAACCCATTCTCCGAATTCATCCCTTTCGAATTCTAAGCGTGGATTTATCCAATAACATTCGTGTTGCCAATCGAGTGCTAGTATATATTCTCCAAGCATTGTGCACTCTTTAAATACATCTAACACTTTTTCTTCAAGGTCATCATAAGCACTTAAATCTGATGAATCTCCGAAATAGCCAGAAACATTATAAGTTATATAAGGGTGTGGAACATTAAAAGATGGAAATATAGACGTACTTGGTTCGAATTCAAAATCATTATATATCCGGTCCCAAATTTGACCCATTTCTTTTTCTAAAAGCGGAACCCAATTCTTCATTAAACTCCCCCTTTACTATCTAAACAGTTGAACATTTATAATCTGTATTCTCAACTTTATTATTACATTATTTCAGTTAAGTTGGTTATTCCCTTTCGTCCCTCTATGTAAAAAGCACGATCCAATTTTGAATCGTGTTCATAATTAGATTATTTATTTCAGGTGAATATGTCAGTAGTAGCTTTAAGATAAAGTTTGAATAAGTCCCTAATAAACCCTTTACACTAAGATTAATAAGAAGCATCCATTAATCAATATGGATGCTTCTTTAACACTTTTTAGTTAATTTAAAGTAGTTTGATTATTTTCTACAGTATTACCTCATAAATGCGCAAAATTATGGGAATACCACCTTTATCTGAAGCCTTTATTATGATTGTTTTGTATATTTAATAAATCCTTGTTGTACAAAAGCAAAGCTCCCCAATAGTCAAGCATCATTCATATATACTCGCAGCAAATAGTATTAGAGATATAATCTTCCAAGAGGGTTGCTTAGGAAGTATTTGAGTATCATATACATTATATTCATCCATTTCATTAACACAAGCTTCCATCGCTTCTAAGTAATCTTCAAGTGTTATATTCTTCCACTCATCCTTATTAATTTTTAAATCCATTCTTAATTGATTTATAAATTCAATTAAATCTTCTGGACTATTTACGTTATCTGCCATTTCAAATATTTCCATCTTTATGCCACCTTTATTAATAATTTTCATCAAAAGACTAGGTATTTCCTTCTTCTATTAAACTTTTACTAAATATTCAAATAATAATATCAATCTCCTCCACTATCCCCAAGGTTTAATATTTTTTATACCCTTATAATAACATTAACATAGGAAACTGGTTTTGTTGTGTAAATAACTCTATCAACAGTCACCTTGTATGACCGCCTCTATGAATTGATTCGAAGAATTCACTGGGATAAAAGTTCCTCTACTTTCAGAGAATAAAATAACCTCTACTGGATATTTTGCCCACAGAGGTTGTTTTCATTAGATCTTATTATTTGTATCCGTCCTTTATTAAAAGCCAACCTAATGTTACATGATAAAATAATTCTCGACTGGAACACCAGTAAAACAAATAAATTTTCGCCAATACGCCCTACCTATATATTAAAAAGTTGTCGCCTGTTCTACCATTATATAGAAAATAATTTATACATATAAAAAATTACTTTATACCATACTTACAGGCTTGATTATTTTTATCGGTACTTATTCAACAAACGCGCACGATTGTTGAAGATCATTATTGAAGTAAAGCCCCGTTTAGTTTAAATGGAGAACATTCCCGCCATGTGGCTCGCGGCGATGTAAAAACCCGACTACCGGACAATCCATACAATGCAAAGAATTGGGATTATGTAGAAGAGGACAACTTGTTCATTTGTCCGAACGGCCGCCGTGTTCACTTCAAGAAGTACATGAAGAAAAAGAAACCCTCGGCTTTGTACAGGACTTCAAAATCTACGAATGTGAAGAGTGTGGTGATTGTCCACTGAAGGCTTTGTGCACAAAGGAGAAGGGGAACCGACACGGGGACCTGAAAAGGTGCAATGGCTCATAACTTGCTAAAAGTGGTAGGCCTCTTGTGCAGAAACCACCTTATAAAACGAAAAATCAAAAAAAAAGGTGGAGAAAACGATTTATTTTTCTCCACCTTCTTCATTTTAGGGACTTTTTAGACAGCCCCTTCATTATTTATGAATTCACCATAGAACTTGCAAGTTCTTCAATTACTTTTGCTGTTTTTACTACATCTTCCGCAACTAATAAGTGCGTGCAGTTTTCAAACGGAATCACTTCAGAATTCGGAATCTGTTCCTTCATGTATTCCGCTGCTTCTTTTGAGTAAAGTGTACTCTTTTCTCCATACACAATTTGTGTTGGTACAGTGATTTGTGGTAACACGTCACGATAATCGCCAACTGCCATCGCATGCCACATTGCCGCTAATACATGAGGGGTATTGCCGTTGACTACTAAATTGAGTTGCTCTTCTATCATTTCACCAGCCAAGTATGGGACGGTCACTTTAAAGAAAGGCTTTGCGAATTCCATCAAGCTATTATTGATCACTGTCAAATCATTCAATGAGTCTTCTCGCGTATATTTACCGTGATAAAGACCTAAATTCCAATCCTCTTCATTGACTAATTTTGGTGTCATGTCGAACAACGATACGGCCTTCAATCTGGATACACCGAAGTTTTTTACATACTCGAATGTCGTAGAAACCCCCATCGAGTGTCCAACTAATGTGACATTCATCAAATTAAGATGCTCCATTAGTTCTTCCAAATCGGAAGCGAATCTCTTCAATGTCAAACCATGCTCCGGGCGATCAGAAGCGCCATGTCCTCTCAAATCAAAAGACACTACATTGAACTTTTTGCTCAATTCTTCAAATGGTTGATCGAATGCTGTATGATCTGATGACCAGCCATGGACGAACACAATCGGTTGTCCTTCTCCTTTTTGCTGATAATACAATTTGACGCCGTCACTTGTTTCGAAAAATGCCATGATTCTTTCCTCCTTCTAGTAGGTCTCAACATAAAGTTGTTGTTAATTTGTTTATAAAAACACTCTATTGCATAACTTTTTCTACCATAAATAAAGTTTACTCCTGCATTATCTTAATAAGGTTGCCGCAGGTATCGTCGAAGACAGCTATTGTGACTTCGCCCATTTGTACAGTTATGATGCTATTTCTCATTTATAAAAATTAATATGCATTCGTTATATGACTTCCCCATTCACGGATAGGTTGCAACCAGCTAACGCTTCTTTCCACAATTAAATCATCCACTCTTACTTCGTAATTCTTGCGGTATGGTTTAGTAAATTCTTCATCAAGCCAGCTATCTCTCGTGCCTTTCCATGTTTCATAAATGAGCAGTTCATCCGGTTGATCCAGATTATCCGAAACAATAGCGCTAATAAATGCCTTTTCGGATGACATCTCCTCAATTAGAGAAAAAAGCTCCTTGCGGAATTCTTCTTTCTTCCCTGGTTTAGCCTTAAAACGAATATTGAGTTGAACTAGTTGATTGGTCATATTAACTCCTCCTATAAATTTTATATTTTGCGGCGATTCCGTTACACCATTCCCCAAGTACTTGAAGAACAACTTACAAGATATAGTATCCTTTAGTAAGCACATTAACGGAAGTACCCACTTTTTTGTGATATAGTAACTAAAAAGTAATAAATGTGGAATGGAGAGGTTTAGACTTGAAAAAATATAGTTGTGGTTTTGAAGTGACAAAGGAAGTTATTGGCGGAAAGTGGAAAGGTCTTGTATTACACTTTTTAATGAATGGACCAAAGAGAACGAGTGAATTAAAGCGCATTGTCCCAAATATATCTCAGAAAATGCTGATTCAAACACTTAGAGAGCTTGAAGACAGTGGACTTGTGAGCAGAAAGATGTATAATCAAGTACCACCGAAGGTTGAATATTCATCCACTGAACTTGGAGAATCTCTTAAACCTATCTTGCAGGAGCTCTGTCAATGGGGAAGCCATTATGCGGAGCAAGAGTATGCAGAAGGTGAATATGAAATCGCACAACCAGAAGAGGCTTCTTAATACCTTATATGTAAGGTATTTTATTGTTGTACTAAAATTTAGCTATTTTAATTCTAAGTAGATGGCCTCGACAGATTCTTTAAGAACATTAAAGCTTCCTTAATGTAGTTAAAAACGGGGGTAGCGTCCTTGAAATCTACTTACGTTGAAATCCGAATTTTTCT
The DNA here is from genome assembly GCF_008638315.1 of Rummeliibacillus sp. TYF-LIM-RU47. Taxonomy (NCBI): domain Bacteria; kingdom Bacillati; phylum Bacillota; class Bacilli; order Caryophanales; family Caryophanaceae; genus Rummeliibacillus; species Rummeliibacillus sp. TYF-LIM-RU47. The sequence goes on from NZ_VVIR01000005.1 coordinate 177,257, forward strand.
GACGCTAACCCATTTAATATAGGGATTCTGTCCTGTTGTAACATAAGTAGAGCTTCTTTACTTTTTACTACAGGATTACTGGCACGACTATTAGAACAGAAAACAGTTGCCAATTAGATAACTGTTTTCTGTTCTCTATATAAAATACTGAATTAATCTCACCTCACTCTATTTCCAAATGGGTTTTCATTATCTACAGAAGTTAATTATTACCATTCTCCCCCCGTTCACATAACTGCTCTAAAACAAGTAATAGCATCTCTCCTTTATTTGTAAGGCTGTATTCCACTTTAGGAGGTATATTTCTCATCTATTCTCCTCTGATTTATTATCGATAGTAGTCTAGGTATATAATACCGAATAATAGTCCTTTTTGCTTTCGAATAACTACTATCTATTTTCAACTAGTTCAATATTCAAAGTAAAATACTCCTAATCATGACTAATCTTATTCAACTATCCTTCCCCGTTACTTTAAGTACATAACTTCACAACCCCTTCTAAACTCCCCAATACTATCCAATTTTCTTTTAAGAGTTATTCAATTAAATGGCCCTTTAATTGAGTAACTTTATTGATACTCAACAATTCCTTGATCCACCTTTCAATTCAGATCTTCTTTCACTATAAAAACACCCCCTTAGATAAACAGATCCAAAGGGGCAAAACATCGTACTTTATTTAAAAGCAACAAAAAAATCGTGTTTAAGAGATATCCTCTTAAACACGATAATAAACAAATCGAATCGAACTTTATTTGCTCTATACAATTTATACTTCAAAAAAAGTTCAGTTACCTAGTTTAATGTTGAGTTACTACATTATTGTATAGTTACTAACATTAATATAGGTGAACATTTTTTGTACAACTCTATTTAAATCACAATCAAAACCCTAGACGAATAGAATAATGTCATTATTAATTATAAAACCTTAACTGTTACTTTAATTATTTTTAGTGAATAACACTTACTAAATACTATTGGAGATAAAAAACAGAAAACCTTGATACTGAAAGGTTTATCGCAGTATCAAGGTGAATCTATGTGTCACAACAACTTATATTTATATGACAAACATACTTATAAGCTGTGACAGGATTAGGTATAACTCACTCACTAGTAATACAACTATTCCACTGTAACCGACTTAGCCAAATTCCTTGGTTTATCCACATCACAGCCACGTGCAAGAGATGCATAATAGCTGATCAATTGTAATGGAACAACTGATACAAGCGGTGTTAGAAGCGGGTGTACAGGTGGAAGGACGATTGTGTCGCCTGGTTCTTCCATGCCTTCCATCGAAATAATGCAAGCGTTGGCACCACGAGTAGTTACCTCTTTCACATTACCTCTTAGGTTAAGGCTTACTTCTTTTTGTGTAATAAGCGCAAATACAGGTGTACCATCTTCAATTAATGCAATTGTACCGTGTTTTAGCTCTCCTCCAGCAAACCCTTCCGCTTGGATATAAGAGATTTCTTTTAGTTTGAGCGCGCCCTCTAAGCTGACATAAAAGTCCATTGAGCGGCCGATAAAGAAAGCATTACGTGTTATTTCTAAGAAATCTGCTGCTACATGTTCCATGTCTTCTTTATGATCAACAATCGTTTGAATGTTGTTTGCTGCAATGCCAAGCTCTGCTTTTAAATCAAAGTCCAGTGCTTTGCCTTTTGCTTGTGCTTCTACATAAGCAACGATTGCAAGTACGGCTACTTGTGCAACATATGCTTTAGTAGAGGCTACGGCAATTTCAGGGCCTGCATGCAATAACAATGTGTAATCCGCTTCACGTGATAAAGTAGAGCCAGGTACATTCGTAATAGTTAAAATCGGATGGCCTAATTCCTTAATTTTCACAAGCACTTGACGGCTATCTGCTGTTTCGCCTGATTGTGAGATGAAAATAAAGAATGGCTTTTCTGATAGTAACGGCATATTATAGCCGAATTCACTTGAGATATGCACTTCGACAGGGATGCCTGCCATTTTCTCAAAGTATTGTTTGCCAACAAGGCCTGCATGATAGCTAGTACCTGCTGCAATGATATAAAGTCGATCTGCAGCATGTAAAGCATTGGCGATGTCAGAAGGAATCACTAGGTTGCCTTCTTCATCTTCATAGTTTTGAACAATTTTGCGAACTACGCCAGGTTGTTCATCGATTTCTTTTAGCATGTAGTGTGGATATGTGCCTTTTTCGATATCGCTCATATCTAGCTCTGCAGTGTAAGGTGCGCGTTCTACTACTTTGCCATCAAGTTTTTTGATTACGATAGAGTTTTTGCGAACAATGACAACTTCTTCATCATGCAATTCGATAAATTGATCTGTTACTTGTAGCATTGCCATCGCATCAGATGCTACTACATTAAACCCTTCGCCTACACCTACTAAAAGCGGGCTTTTGTTTTTAGCTACATAAATCGTGTCACATTCTTCTGCATCTAATAAAGCAAGTGCATAAGATCCGTGCACAAGTGTTAACGTATGGCGGAACGCTTCTTCTGTTGCCATGCCGTCCTCTACAAATTTCTCAACCAATTGGACAAGCACTTCTGTATCTGTATCAGATTTTAGCTGAACTCCGCTTAGGTATTCATCTTGCAAGTGATGATAGTTTTCTAATACACCATTGTGCACTAATGTAAAACGGCCTGACGCACTTTGGTGAGGATGAGCGTTCAGCTGATTTGGGACACCATGTGTTGCCCATCGTGTATGGCCAATGCCCATAGTAGCAGCTGCTTCTTCATCGACAATACTGCGTAAGTCAGCGATACGGCCTTTTTCTTTAAAGACTGCAACTCCATCTTCTGTGCATAGGCCAATCCCTGCAGAATCATAACCTCTATATTCTAGTTTTTCTAATCCTTTTAATAGAATTTCTTTCGCATCAAGTAAACCATTATATCCAACAATACCACACATAACTATATTTCCTCCGAACTTTGCCAAATTAGCCGCGTGTAAATAAGCTTCCCCTATTACAGGCGAAGTCATTCATATGCAGCTGCTAATTTGCCTTCTTGCTTCCCTGTCTACTCAATCACTTGAGTCCTTTAAAAGCAAGATAACGATCGGGCATTGCGATCGGGAGGCATCCGCCGAAAACTTCGATACTCCTCCACCTCGTCTACTGAAGATTCACGATTTCTTCAGTACTGGCGCTATAACTGTTTTTCCGATTTTTGCTTACATACAATCCTCCTCAGCGTACGCTGATCTTAACTTTAAAAGAATCAGCATGTTCATCATACTTGAAAAGTCTTTTTTTAGTCAATTATAAAATGCAAGTTTGATGATATAACTATCATATGTCACTATTACCCTTTAGTTGCTTACTATAAACGTAATGTAAAAAGCTAATCGAAAGAAGGCTCTTTCGATTAGCTCCTATTGTATCAGTCTAGGCTATTTTAATAAATTGACAATCTCACGGTTGAATGCAGGAATATCATCTGGTGTACGGCTTGTTACCAATTGATTTTCGCATACAACCACTTCTTTATCTTGGAAATTGACACCGGCATTTTCCATATCTACCTGGATAGATTTGTAGCCAGTTGCGTGACGACCATCTAATGTTTTAGCAGTGATTAATAATTGCGGTCCGTGGCAAATCGCAAAAACTGGTTTTTTAGCATCCATGAAAGCTTTTGCGAAATTCACGAAACGCTCGTCTGCACGCAATTGGTCAGGTGAAAAACCACCAGGAATCAATAATGCGTCAAAGTCGTCTACTTTTACATCATCGATTGATTTGTCGACTTGAATTTTAGTGCCATGTTTCCCTTCAACTTCGCCGCCTGCTGTTTTTTCAACTGTTACGACTTCATGACCTGCATCACGAAGGGCTTTAACAGGTTCTGTGTATTCTACATCTTCTACTAGGTTTGTTACTACTGTTGCTACTTTAGCCAATGATAACATCTCCTTTTCATAGATAGGGCCGTTATTGGCCTCTACTGTACTTTTCCACAATCGCCAAATTTTAAACAAAAAAAGGAACTCGTATACGAGTTCCTTTTTTGCTTTATTATTCTTTTAAACCCATTTCCTCGCTGACAACAGCAGCAATTTGGGTGCAGTATGCTTCACATTTTTCGCTTGTTGGTGCTTCCACCATGACACGCACTAATGGCTCTGTACCAGATGGGCGTACAAGGACACGACCTTCGCCGTTCATTTCTTGTTCCACTTCAGCAATAGTGGCCGCTACTTTAGCGTTATCTGTCACAGCATGCTTATCTGTTACACGTACATTGATCAACTTTTGAGGATAAATCGTCATTTCTGCAGCTAATTCAGACAGCTTTTTGCCTGTGACTTTCATGGTATTGACAAGCTGTAAACCAGTAAGCATGCCATCACCTGTTGTATTGTAGTCTAAGAATACAATATGGCCAGATTGCTCCCCACCGACATTGTAATTTCCTTCGCGCATTGCTTCTACAACATAGCGGTCACCCACTTTTGTTTGAACACTATGCATACCGTGTTCTTCTAATCCTTTATAAAAGCCCATATTACTCATGACTGTAGATACAACTGTATCATGCTTCAGTTTTCCCTCTTCATGCATATGTTTGGCACAGATATACATGATTTGGTCGCCGTCAACGATATTTCCATTTTCGTCTACAGCAATCAAGCGGTCTCCGTCACCATCGAAGGCAAGACCGATATCTGCCCCTTTATCTACAACCAACTGTGCTAGTTTCTCAGGATGTGTAGAACCTACTCCATCATTAATATTTAAGCCGTTTGGAGATGAACCCATTGTAGAAAGGTCAGCTTCCAAGTCAGCAAACAGATGAGTTGCAAGTGAAGATGTCGCACCATGCGCGCAGTCTAACACAATATGAATATTTGTAAATTCTTCATATACAGTTTGTTTTAAATACTGGATATACTTTTGACCGCCCTCGAAGTAGTCGCTGACAGTACCAAGTGCTCCACCAGTTGGACGTGGCAAATCATCATGTTCTTGGTCAAGTAATGCTTCGATCTCTGCTTCTTCCGCATCAGATAGCTTAAAGCCGTCGGGACCAAAGAATTTAATGCCGTTATCCTCTACCGGATTGTGAGATGCAGAAATCATAACGCCTGCTTGCGCACTCATCGCACGAGTTAAGTAAGCGACTCCTGGCGTGCTAATGACACCTAAACGCATTACTTCTGCTCCTACTGATAAGAGACCTGCTACAAGTGCACCTTCTAACATTTCCCCGGAAATACGCGTATCTCGTCCAATTAGAACTTTAGGGCGTTCTCTTGTTTCCTTTGTCAAAACATAACCGCCGAAGCGCCCTAATTTAAATGCTAATTCTGGTGTTAGTTCACTATTGGCGACTCCGCGTACGCCATCTGTACCGAAATATTTACCCATTGTGTATTCTCTCCTTCAAAACTCTAAATGCAATTTTATGAACTAGAAGAAACCCCTGCTTTTATGGAGTTTCACTTTATGAAATTTGGCTAATTTTTAGTTTCATTGTATTTGGATTCGCCTTCCATGTAGTTCCTTTTGGGCTTTCACCCATAATCTCCAGATTGTTTATACCCTCTTTTACATCTTTTGCATCCACATATAACCGAATATCTGATTTGGCTATATTGGCAAGTCGTTGCTTTTCGCCAGTCACAAGAACAGATACAAAATGGTTGGCATTGCCTTCTATTTCATACTGGTCAGTGTCTAAATTTTCTATGCTAACGGCTACATCGTTTAATGTAACAGTAGAGGTAGAAACGGGTGCTTCTGTTACTTTTGTTTCTTCATTGTCTGCATTTTTGTCTTCTTTTTCTTTCTCTTGATTTTGATCTGAACCAGAAGATGAAGATGTGTCATCTACTATTACATGTACACGTAATTGATTGAATGATAACTTTGTCACACCATTGGGCTTATCCAAGTTTACGGATATATCGCCGGATTTTTTAAGTTTAGTAACATCAACATCGACAGGAAGAGATTGAATCTTCTCCAAGTCATTTTTAGAACCGAATAATGTAATCATCGTTTCTTCTGCTTTAATCGATTTTACTTTCTTACCCTTTGGCGATCCTTTTATATTAAGTGATAGAGGAACTTCTTTGCTGTATTCACCAATATCAACTTTAACTGATACTGTAGCTGGAGTAACCGAGACGTCTAACTTATTCATATCGCGATCCAGTACTTTAACAGGAGCATCCTTTGTGAACGACTCATTAATGTTGCCGTCGCTAGATAACATGGCTTTAATATAGGCGATATTGTCAATAACACTTTTGGCACCAGTGACAGTCACTTCACTTGGGTTCGCCGTCATCGTTTTAATGAAGTAATTCGGCGATAGTCTGCTTTCATTAAAGTCAGGGTCAATTTTGAATGTCTTTGTTACCTTTTCCTCTATTGATACATTGATGGTAGAAGGCTCAATTTGTACATTCAGCTTATCTGAGAAACCTTTGGATTTAAATTTAACCTTGTGCTCTCCAATTGTCTCTTTGCTGAGATCTAAATAAACATGATAATCTTTAAATGCTTTTGTCTGCAACACAACTGCAAGCGGACCCTTAATAGATACATCCACTGTCTTAGGAACATCAGAAACAATTAAATTTTCGCTATCGTAAAGAACTTCTACTGGCACATCCTTTATCACTTCCGCTTGGCGGTCAGATGTCGTTGTTGTGTAATTGTCTGTGCTCGTCTCTGACTTAACAGTGAAGAATATTAATAGTGATAACAGGAGCGCCATAATACGAAGAAACCATGGACTCTCAAAAAGTTTATCCATTATTTTTTATCCCCCCATAAGCTCCATTTAGAAGTGCCTACTGAATTAGTAGCTCCTCCGAACCAAGCATTTCGCAGGCGGACCTCAAACTCTTCAATTGATAAGTCACGGTGCAAGTCCCCGTTGATCGTCAAACTGATAGCTCCTGTTTCCTCAGAGACAACAACAGTAATTGCATCTGTTACTTCACTAATGCCTATCGCAGCACGATGACGCGTTCCCAGTTCCTTCGAAATAAAAGGACTTTCAGAAAGCGGAAGATAACAAGCGGCGGCTGCAACTTTATTTTTTTGTACAATGACTGCTCCATCATGAAGCGGTGTATTTGGGATAAAGATATTTATAATTAATTCTGAAGAAATCTCAGAATACATCGGTATCCCTGTCTCGATATACTCATTCAGACCTGTTTCTCTCTCAATGGAGATAAGGGCGCCAATTCTTCGTTTAGCCATATAGCTTACTGATTTGGACATAGCAGTAACTAGCCGAGTTTGTTCTTCTTCCTCCTGCATATTACTCCTAGCAAACAACTTACCTCGCCCCAATTGCTCGAGTGCTCGACGCAATTCAGGTTGGAAGATAATAATAATGGCTAAAAATCCAAATTCAATTACCTGTTTTGTCATCCAGCCAAGTGTAGTCAATCCAAAATAAACTGTAATAATCCGAATGATAATAATGACGAATATGCCTTTTAATAGCTGAACGGCCTTTGTACCACGGATTAATATAAGAATATTATAGATAACCAACCAGACCAACAGAATGTCGATGACGTTTAAAACCATTCTTACCCATTGATTGTTTGTAAACTGTGTAAATTCATTAATAAAAGACATGTGGATCCCCCACTTTTCTAGCGAGTACGTTTATATCAAGTATAGCATAACTGCTCTATTTTCTGCCCGGATGAAGTGACCTTACAAGCAATGACATTCTTTTAGCCCCATTGCCATTTGGGCCTTTACGAACAGTATTCAGGTTATTAAAGTTTAAAGTAAGTCACTTGTAGCTTAATAATACGGGATAAAGCAGAAAAGCCTACTGTGATAGCAGACTTAATCATTAGTTTATTCATTATTATCTATAATAGACCATGCTTTTTTAGCACTGTTTTTTATCTTATACCATAGCCACTCAAACATTTCATCGATTTCCTCAATTTGCCCTGTCACGTTGGCAGAGGACGCCATATACTTTCCGTTGATCACGGTTATATCGCCATCAACTGCACCCTTCACAAGAATATCTCCATTTTTGACAAGAAGATCTCCTTTTATCGTTTCACCTTCAGGCACAATGACCGTTTGCCCCTCAACCTGCAAGTTTGGCTGTTTTGTATATGAAAACTGTTGATCATTTTTATAACCCGACAGAAAGGATGCGCTCATAAAAATGCAAAATAAAGCGGCAGCAATAGCAATTGGATGTCTGCGGATAAAACGTTGAAATCCGTATTTCATTTTTCTCCTAGGAAGCCGCTGCATAACCTGATCTACAAAACGGGGAGGAGTGGCGATAGCGATGGCGCCTTTCACAATTGCGATTGTATCTTCCAACTCTTGCATATGCTTTCGGCAATCTGAGCAATTGTACAAATGTTTTTGAAGCTCTTGCTCATGCTCACTGGCAATATCCCCATCTAGATATTCATGCATATATTGCACAATCTCTTTAGGGCATGTATTCATTGTGAAACCCCTCCTACAAATTGCTTAGTTGCTTTCTTAAAGCTTCACGTCCGCGATGTATACGTGTTTTAACCGTTCCAAGCGGTATATTCAAAATTTCACTAATCTCTTGCAACGGCAGTTCTTCGATATATTTTAAGATAATCACTGTCCGATATTTTTCGGATAAACAACTGATTTCGTATTGAATGCGCTCTTGCAATTCCATTCCTTCTACTTCTTCTTCCGGCAATCGATCCGGTGAAGAAATCTGAGAATACATATCAAGCCCGTCTGTACCTGCTACCTCTGCATCTAAATAATAGTCAGGTTTCTTTTTTCTTATACGGTCTATACATAAGTTTGTAGCAATCCGGAAAAGCCAGGTTGAGAATTTCCGATTGAGATCAAACGTATGTAAATTAGTATAGGCCCGTATAAAAGCTTCTTGCGCAATATCTTCTGCTTCATGCTGATTATTAAGCATACGATAACATATTTGGTAGACCTTCTGTTGATAGAGGCTTACAATTTCGGAATACGCATGCTGGTCACCTTTCAGTACTTGCTTTATTCTTTTGTTCGTGATCGAGTCCATGTGAATTCCCCTCCGCCATGCGGCTACATACTATACGTATCGCAGTCTTGTTTGGTTTCATTTTTCATCATTAATTTTTATCTCCTTGCGTGTTTCCATCATAAAACTTATAGGACATGTGATGATTAGATAAGAAACCCACAGTCCAAATACTCTTGAAACTAGCAATCAGTTTCATACGGTCTCTTAGCATTCCACATAGAAACCTAGATAAAATAATAATGATGTTAAAAAATCTTCTTTGATTGTTACATCACTTTATTATAACAAGAATCAGGAAGGAAATATCCAACATTTTTAATTTATGTTTTCCATTTTGTAAATTAAAATAAAAAAAAATGGGCAGTCGCCCATTTTTATACTAGTTTTTCACCAAATAAAGAACCCATTAACGCTACCGCTACTTCTGCTGTTTGATTCTTTTCATCTAAAATAGGGTTTACTTCAACAAACTCTGCTGAAGTAATAAGATTTGATTCATGCAGCATTTCCATTGCTAAATGGCTTTCTCGATATGTAATACCGCCTGGAACTGGAGTACCTACACCTGGTGTATAGATTGGATCAATACCGTCTAGATCTAGTGATAAATGAACACCATCTACATTTCTGTCCTTTAAGTAGTTGATTGCATCTTGCATAATATATGTCATGCCTAAACGATCAATTTCATGCATTGAATACACTTTAATGCCTTTTTCCCGGATAAGTTCTTTTTCGCCTTCATCCACTGAGCGTGCCCCAATGATAATGATGTTTTCTGGTTTCACTTTTGGTGCATAGTTTCTAATGTTTACTAAGCTATCATGTCCCAAACCCATGCTTATAGCAAGTGGCATACCATGAATGTTACCTGATGGTGATGTATCGCTTGTATTCATATCTGCATGCGCATCATACCAAATAACACCTAAATTGCTATAGTGATCTGAGAGGCCTGCTAAAGTACCAATGGCAATGCTGTGATCTCCGCCCAATACTAATGGGAAGTGTTCTTCTTTAACCATTTCATTCACTTTATTAGCTAGCTCTGTATTCGCTTTCAATACAGCTGATAAATTGCGTAGTTTTGTGTTTGGCTCTTCTTTTGCAGGTTCAATGACGATATTTCCTAAATCCTCTACCGTATGACCGATCGTTTCTAAACGTTCATGCACGCCTGCGTAACGGATAGCGCTTGGCCCCATGTCTACACCCCTGCGTTGTTGGCCTAAGTCCATTGGTACCCCAATCATTGTGATGTTTAATGATGTATTCATTATTAAATACCCCCTTTGTATTCTGCTAATATTGTAACCGCTTTTATAGGGATGGCTCAACGTCACATTTTTTTGTATGTTTATTCAAAAAGAAAACTGGAATACTAGAATTTATACTTATTTAGAAACAACAAAAAACCTTCTTCTAATAATAGAAGAAGGTTTTATATAAGAAATGAGTCATGTAGGATTCGAACCTACGACCCTCTGATTAAAAGTCAGATGCTCTACCAACTGAGCTAATGACTCAAAATGGCTGGGGTACCTGGATTCGAACCAGGGCATGACGGAATCAAAATCCGTTGCCTTACCGCTTGGCTATACCCCAATAGATGGTGGAGGGGGGCAGATTCGAACTGCCGAACCCGAAGGAGCGGATTTACAGTCCGCCGCGTTTAGCCACTTCGCTACCCCTCCGACAAATGGTGGAGGATGACGGGATCGAACCGCCGACCCTCTGCTTGTAAGGCAGATGCTCTCCCAGCTGAGCTAATCCTCCACAATATTAGTTATATATGATGGTGACCCCTACGGGATTCGAACCCGTGTTACCGCCGTGAAAGGGCGGTGTCTTAACCGCTTGACCAAGGGGCCATCCGCTTTATGTATATCTCTTTAACAAGACAAGAATTATTTTACCATACTAATTTATAAAAAGCAATAGTTTCAACCAAAAAAGTTTAACCTTTATAAATAAGCTTCCAACCGGGCTTGAACCGGTGACCTCTTCCTTACCATGGAAGCACTCTACCTACTGAGCTATGGAAGCATAAATTAGATTATAGTACGACATTAATCCTAATGGCAAAGACATTTTTAATTGTAAATTGGATACAATCTTTTGTCAACAATATAATGAAAAACTATTTGCTTACTTTAACTAAATAAATTATTTTTCTATAGGATAAGTATTTTTTAAATAATAAGTGATGATTAGAAAACTATCTCAAGGCTATTTATACGATAACAAACCTTCAAATTTATATAATAAAAAAGACACTACTGATTGAATCAGCAGTGTCTTAGTATGCCTAGCAACGTCCTACTCTCACAGGGGGAAGCCCCCAACTACCATCGGCGCTAAAGAGCTTAACTTCCGTGTTCGGCATGGGAACGGGTGTGACCTCTTTGCCATCATTACTAGACTTACGGCTTCCCATACACATCGCACTACTGCGTCAATTTCACTCATTCACATCCTCATGTACATAAGTACACTCCGGTGTTCATTCGTTCATTTCCTTGTATTGCTCGTGTCTTGAAATCCTCTATTGAAAGAAAGTTGTTCTTTCAAAACTGGATAAACGTGAATTAAAGATTCTTAAGAATTTGGTTAAGTCCTCGATCGATTAGTATTCGTCAGCTCCATGTGTCGCCACACTTCCACCTCGAACCTATCTACCTCATCGTCTTTGAGGGAT
>NZ_VVIR01000006.1:0-79027 GCF_008638315.1 Rummeliibacillus sp. TYF-LIM-RU47
CATAAAAGTGTTTGATTGCTCAAAATTTCACTAGCGCATCATCTTTACGATGATGTCTTTAAAACTAACAGTTGTTAGTAAGTTTAAATGATTAACATCTTGCTTGTTCAGTTTTCAAGGTTCATTTCGTTGTCGCGTTAACGACTTAATCTATATTACAGCTTCTTTATTTAAAAGTCAATAACTTTTTTTAAATAAATTAGTTGAGATATTTTGTCGTGCTTTGTCGCAACAACATGAAATCTAATATACGCCCTTATTCAACTAAAGTCAACAGTTTTACACAAATTATTCTTCTATCTTTTAAATATCTGCATATATGTTGGAATTTTTCTTTCTATATCTTCATATTACAACATTGATTCTATATGTTAGCTTTCTATTCTATATAAAAAAACAGCTCCTGATGCAAGTGCATCGGAGCTGCTCCTTCTATTAACCTTCTATTAACGTACCCAAATAAAGTAGGCCAAGAAGACGAAGAATAAAACATACATCAATGGATGAACTTCTTTTCTTCTTCCTGCTAAAAGCATTGTTATAGGATAGAAGATGAAACCTACCGCAATACCTGAAGCAATACTATATCCCATTGGCATCATGAACATCGTCAAGAATGCTGGTACTGCGATCTCAAATTCATCCCACTTAATTAAACGAAGCGAAGAAGCCATCATGACGCCGACGATAACCAATGCAGGTGTTGTCACTGCTGTTGTCACAACACTCAATAATGGAGAGAAGAATAGAGCAAGTAAGAACATAATCCCTACTACTACTGCTGTGAAACCAGATTTTGCGCCTGCTGCCACACCTGCAGTAGATTCAACATATGCAGTTGTAGTAGAAGTCCCGAAGATGGAACCAACTGTCGTGCCTAGGGCATCTGCCATAAGGGCTCTCCCTGCGCGCGGTAATTTGTCATCTTTTACTAAGCCTGCTTGATTTGCTACGGCCATTAATGTGCCTGCTGTGTCAAAGAAATCTACAAATAAGAATGTCAGGACAACAACTAGAAATTTCACATTGAATAAAGAACTTGGATCATTGATAACCGGATCTAATGCGACACCAAATGTCGGCGCAACGCTAGGAATAGCTGAAACAATCGCTTTCGGAACCTCCACTAACCCAAAGATCATACCGATTATAGCGGTGATGACCATTCCATAGAATATACCCGCTTTCGTTTTACGTGCTACTAAGATTACCGTGATAACAATCCCGATAATCGCTAGTAGTACATTACCATCTGTAAAATCGCCTAATGTAATAAAAGTACTTTTGCTCGCTACGACGATTCCAGCATTTTTTAAACCTACAAATGTTACGAAGAAACCAATACCTGCTGATACGGCATATTTCAACTGAACAGGAATAGCATTGATAATCGTTTCACGGATGCCTGTTAATGAAAGAATGATAAAGATAACACCTGAGAAAAATACGCCCGTCAGGCCAGTTTGCCAAGGGATATGGTAAGTCAAGATGACAGTGTATGCAAAGAACGCATTAAGCCCCATCCCTGGTGCTAAGCCGATAGGATACCTTGCGACAAATCCCATAATGAACGAACCCACTGCTGCAGCCAATGCTGTAGCTACAAATACAGAACCATAGTCCATGCGCATGGCATCTGGCAAATCTTTTACATCTGCTAGTGTCAGGATGAGTGGATTTAATGCTAATATATAGGCCATTGCTAAGAATGTTGTAATACCGCCAATTATCTCTCGACGATAGTTAGTGCCAAGCTCCTCAAATTGAAAATATTTCTTCATGTTAATCCTCCATATGCCGCCTTATACGCCAGAAAAGAAAAAACAGTCAACTCCCGATGAGCTGACTGTCTGCAAATTTCACTAGTATCCATAACTAATGAAATAAAAGGTTCCCCTTTTATATATATGCGTAGTCAAGTCATTTACGGTAACTCGGTAGAAACTTTCGGGCCATATTCCCGACATTATACGACGACTTTATTTAATTTACTTCGATAATATAGCATGCAACAGCTAGAGTTTCAATAGAAATTTACGAACAATTTATATATACATAGAATAATAGTTCGTAACTAATTCACTTTTATAGAAAAACGGTTCGCATATCATGTTAAACCATTTACTTTTAGCTTTCATATATGACATCATTAGGAGAAAGCATTGAGGAGGCTAACCAAAAATGAAAAAACCTTCTGCACATTACACTCAAACCATCCAAAGTGAGTATGTATTTTTTGAAGAAATAGAAGATAACACGCTTCTGATTGATTGTGAGATTGATTGTCAATTTGGCAGGAAACAAATTCAAGAAGTAAAATTTGAGAATTGCCGTTTCAGCACAGCCGAATATAAACAAACGGAATTCCTAGATGTTATCTTCCAAAAATGTGATTTGTCTAATTTTAATTTCAACAAGTCTATATTCTATCGCTGTGAATTCCAAACCTGCAAACTGCTCGGGACGCAATTTATAGGAAGCACATGTAAAGATGTGAGTTGGCTGAATTGCTTGATGAATTACGCTATCCTCTCTGAAGGTAAAATGAATCAAGTTTGCTTCCGAGAAAGCCAGCTAGAAGAAGCTTTCTTTCACAATTGTAAATTCCAGCAAACCAGTTTTGAGTTATGCAATCTCCAGCTAGCGGATTTTTCAGAGAGCAAATTAAAGGGAGTGAATCTATCCTCCTCTGACTTCGTGGACATTAAGCTGACCCCTAGTTTAGCAAAAGGCCTCTCCATCCGTTTTGACCAAGCCCCAGCCATTGCGGCTATGCTCGGTGTAACGATTAAAAACTAAAGAGGTGTTTCCAATGAAAAAATATGATTTTTTAATTTTTGATTTAGATGATACATTATTAGATTTTCAGGATACCGAAATCAAAGCGTTAGAATCGCTATTCAAAAAATATGAAGTACCTTTTAACGAAGAAAGTGTTAGCGCCTATAAAGCGATGAACAAGAAGTTGTGGGCTGAAATAGAAAAAGGCAGTTTAAGCAAAGCTGACCTACTTAATCAACGATTCGCCGCTTTCTTTGAACTCTATGAAAAAAAAGTAGATGGCCAATTGGCAGAAAAGGAATATCGTTCGCTCTTAAACCTAGGACACAAAATGCTTGATGGTGCTCTTGCCCTCTTAACTGCTTTAAAAAATCACGGCTACACCATTGTCGCTGGAACAAACGGCATCGGCATCACACAAAGACAACGTTTGACTGACGCAAAGATTATCGACTTCTTTGATGATTTATTCATTTCGGAAGAAGTGGGATTTGAAAAACCAAATACGCAATTTTTCGAAGCAATTTTCAAGAAGTACCCAGCTATGACGAAGGAAAATACCTTAATGATTGGTGACAGTCTCTCTTCTGATATTAAAGGTGCCACAAACGCAGGCATCGATTCTGTATGGATGAACCCAACAAAAGCACCTCATAACGGTATTGAAAGCACTTATGAAGTCCAGACGCTGGACGAATTACTTGCTCTATTAGGAGAAGAAGTAGCTTCAATGGAATAACTTTTTATAAGAAAAAGCCTAGAAATCCAAGGATAAGGATCTCTAGGCTTTTGTTTATTTTTAATCTTCCACAAGGTTACTCAACATCATTTGTAACATATCCAACTTTTCCAGCACCAATCCCCATTATGAGTAGAACGAATGAGATGCAGATAAGGAGGATGAGAGGGATTGTCCATCCACCCGTCAAGTCATGAAGTGTACCGACAAGAACTGGTCCAACAGCTGCTAGAAGATACCCGAAGGACTGTGCCATCCCTGATAATTCCGCCGCTTCTTTCCCATTCCTTGTCCGCAATGTAAAGAACATCATAGCTAGACTGAAGGCACTTCCCCCAGCAACGCCAAGCATGATGGCACATACAGGAATGAGCACACGAATTCCTAGTAGAAGTCCTGCAAAGCCAAGGATAAACAAAGTAATCGTTATGATACTCAGTCCAACTTGGTTTTTCAATTTTTCCGCTATGATGGGAACAATAAACGTCACAGGAATAATGGAAAGCTGCATTATAAATACGATCCATCCAGCAGTACTTGAGTTAAATCCGATCACACGTAAGATATCGGGCAGCCATGTAATTAACGTATAAAACATAAGTGATTGTCCACCCATAAATATCGTAATCTTCCATGCTAGTGGCGAACGCCACAAACTACTTTTCTTCTCTGTTTTCACATTGACTTTTACTTTCTCGCCCTTCTGACTTTTACTAAGCTGTGGAAGCCAAAGTAGTAAGGATATGATGGTCAACACTCCCCATATACCAAGTGCTCCTTGCCAGCCTAAGTTACCCATAGAAGCGACAGGTACACTGACTCCTGAACCTAGTGCACCGAAGAGATTCATGAATATAGCGTATATACCGGTCATGAAACCTATTCTCTGCGGGAAATTCATTTTCACAATACCAGGTATCAGAACATTACCAATTGATATGGCCATCCCTATTAATATCGTTCCAGCAAATAAATAAAAAACGCCAGAAACTGATCGTACTGCAATTCCTATAATAAGCAGGATTAGCGAGAACGTAATCGTTAATTCCATACCAAACCGATTTGCTATTTTAGGAGCAAATGGAGAAAGTAGTGCAAAGGCAAGCAACGGCAATGTTGTGATAGTTCCTATAAGAGTATTGCTGATGCCTAGATCATCACGTATAAAAGGAATGAGCGATCCTGCTGAAGTTAAAGGAACCCTCAAATTAGACCCGACTAAAATCACGCCAATAAGTAATAACCAGCCATTTTTTGTTTTTTTATTTGATGTAGACGACATGGCTTTCTGATTCATGCTGTTATTCTCCTGTCATTTTAATAATTTCTTTTCTTAGTAACTCCATATAGTTTTCCACATATGTAGCGGCAGCTTCTTTATTCTGTCCACGAATGGCTGCCAATAAATCGATGTGAAGCTCTTCTTCGAATTTAAAAGTCACATTCATTGCCATTAAATCCTGAACAAAAGAATAGATGGTTTCTAGCAGCGGTTCATATAAATCAATGAGGAGCTGATTGGTAGATGCCAATACAACCGCTTTATGAAAACGAATATCTAATTCCATAAATAGTCCCCAATCCTTACTTTCCACAGCTTGACGAGAAAGTTGTATATATTCCTCAAGCTTCGCTAAATCAGCCTCTGTTCTATGCTCGGCAGCTAACTGTGCAGCCTGTTTTTCTAAAGCTAAACGCACATCAAGGATTTCAAGCAAAGCTGTTTTTTTCACATACCGCTTAAGCGCAGCTCCAAGAGAATTGGCAGAACGCACAATAGTTCCGCTGCCTTGTTTCGTTTCAAGCAAACCTGCATGGACTAAGGCCCGAATTGCTTCCCGAAGTGTATTGCGGCTGACATCAAACTTTTCCATCAGCTCCACTTCAGGAGGTATTTTCTTTCCTACTTCCCAGCTTCCAGAATCAATCAACTGCTCTATTTGAGTCGCAACCTGCTCTACTAGATTCATTTTGTTCGTTTTTTGAATCAAATTTATACCTCCTTTAAAATTTGTAGGATGATTGGTATATCGGTAAAATTAGCATGAATAAATTAAATTGTCAATGGTTGTTTACTTTTTCTGTTAAATTAATGCGATACTGCATGCAACTCTGCCTTCTCCTGAAAATAAAATAAAGGCTTCGATCTCTCTTAAGAAGAGTATCGAAACCTTTAACAGTTTCCTATTTACTGACCCTGATATTTTTGAAAGTGTTGTTGTGTAAGTTCAATAAAACCTGCTAACGGAGGTGACATCCATTTATCCTTATGCCAAGCAATATGCGTAAAGATAGGCGGAATGTTATTTTCCCACTTTAATTCAACTATTCTCCCTAGCTTTATGTCTTGTTCCACAACCATTGTCGGTAATGCGGCAATACCTATTCCAGCAATCACGCATTGCTTAATCGCCTCAATACTGCCAAATTCAAACTTATTGATTGGATACACTTTGGCTGAATGACAGGAATTTTCTAGAAGAGTGCGATAAGAACAGCCTGTTTCAGTTAAGAGAAGAGTTTCCTGTTCAATATCTTTAAGGTAAATCTCTGATTTAGAAGCTAATGGATGGCTAGGTGCCGCTACTAATTTAATATCTTCTTGGATTAGAGGTTTTATCGTTAAAGCCTCTTCCGGTTTAGATATATCCATAATGAAAGCAACATCAAGCATCCCATTCATTAATTGCTCTCTAGCTAGATCATCTGAATGAGCAGGCTTAAACATCAACTTTACGTTTGGGTATCGATCTTTAAATTCTTTCAATATGCCCGGCAACCTATATGTACATTGGCTTTCTTGAGCGCCTATTATAAGGGTGCCTGAAAGTTCTCCATCTTGTGCGATCGCCATTTTTGCTTCTTCATTTAGTTTGATCATCTTTTCAGCATATAAAAGAAATTTCCGTCCCACTTCTGTCAAAATGAGACGCTTTCCTAAACGTTCAAATAAAGGTGTTCCCAGTTCTGCTTCTAACGATTTTATTTGGGCTGTCACACTCGATTGCGCAAAGTTTAACATTTTTGCCGTTTGCGTAAAGTTCAATGTTTCAGCAGCTACCATAAACGTAATGAGTTGTTTGTTTTCCATATTCTCGCCTTTCTAAATCGCTTTTTTCGATCGATTCAATCAAAATAATCCGTTTTTATGATTCATACTTTCATTATAAAATAGAAATAATCAATTTAACAAATGGAGGAAGAAAAATATGAGCATTGTTGTTCTTTATGGCGGAAGCCGTCCAAACGGAAATACTGAGAGTTTAACAAAGAAAGTAATCGAAGGATTAACGGTAGAAGAAATCTATCTAAACGATTATGTAATTCAACCAATAGTAGATAAACGACATGCTGAGGAAGGATTTCAAGAAATCGATGATGATTACAATTCCATCATTGAGCGCATTCTTCCACACAACATTCTTATTTTCGCTACGCCTATTTATTGGTATAGCATGTCGGGAACAATGAAAAACTTTATTGATCGATGGTCACAAACATTGAAAGACTCACACTATCCAGACTTCAAAAAACAAATGTCCCAAAAAAGTGCCTATGTTATTTCAGTAGGAGGAGATGAACCTCATCTAAAGGGTTTACCAATGATTCAACAGTTCCAATTTATTTTTGATTTTGTAGGAGTACATTTTGCAGGATATATTCTTGGGGAAGGAAACAAGCCTGGTGAGATTATCAAAGATAAAGTAGCATTATTTGCGGCTGAACGGCTTAATGATACATTACTAACTCTTCTATCAGAATAAATATTAAAGTTAAAGAGAATTAAAAAGAGAGCTAGAAACCCTTATACACAAGGAATTCCTAGCTCTCAATACCTCAATATTATTCACCTTGCACTTATAACAAAACTATTTAATGACTGCACATTGTCATTTGGGGTATTCATCAGTTCAAAGTAACTGTTAACCATTGTTTGTATCATTGGAGGAGCAACGCTGAACTCTTTACGAATGCTATTCGCATAACTTGTTTCCCACTGCCCATCCTGCAAATACTTGGCATTGACTGTACATTGCTTCTCTATTTCGAAATTCGCCATTTCAAGCATCTCTTGTATTTGTACTTTATGAAACAAGTTTTGTATATTTCCATCATTGTCTACAAAGTTAGAGTGTAAAGCCAGAATGGAAGCTGCACAAAAATGGGCACGCTGGGTTATGTCAGTGAAGTTAAGATCCCATTCCGCAAAGTATATACGTTTAGCTATTTTTCGCAATTTCTTAAAATAGCGAAGTAAATCCTCCGGCCTTTTGAAGTACCAAGAGCTGTGGGATAACACTGCTATATCAAATACTTCGTTAGCGCCAAATGCGTCAAAATCCATTTCAAAATGAAACGTAATGCGCTCTCCCAATGTAGACTTCTTAATCATGTCTGTAGCCTGCCCTAATGTCAAAGGAGCTCCATACTCACGACTGGCAATATCAATTCCGACAACCTTCCCGTCTTCTCCCACTGCGTCAGCTAAGGCGACTGTTGTATCACCTTGGCCACACCCAATTTCTAGTATTCTCATACCTCTTTTTATCTCAAATTCCTTCACTAATTCTAATCGATGTTGTAACTGAACTTGCTGAACTTCATCTTCTTCAAATAGCTTGTATGTAGATAGAAACGTTAATGTTGATTCGCTTAATTCCGTTGCTTTCAACGTCATTCCTCCTGACTAGCAGTTATACGTCTTTATGTTTATATCATCTGAATACTGTACTTCTTTTAGGGATTTAATTCTTGATAAAAGCTTTTATATAGAAAAAATACATTCCTCAATAAATAAATCGGTTCCCTATTTAAAGAATATTCTAAAAATTATTTGTGAATTAATAATATCATAACTTGATTAATTGTATATTTATTTTTAATACCTACTTATTTTTTGCTCTGTTTACTTATAAACAGGTATCACTAAATTTCCTAAGAACATCTAGGCTTAGTATTTTAACGATAAAAAGACCTCCTTTATCACTATGAATGTGAATAAAAGAGAGTCTTACTTTACTTACAGTTATTTTTCCTGAAACTGAGCGAATTTATCATAAAGCATGCGTTATATTATCTTCGCATTTTGTCAATCAAATGGAGCGTGTAGACTAACGTTTTACCATAACCAAAGAATTCATTATATAGTATAATAAGTTACTTATTAATATTTAGCTAAAGGATGATACCATTGGATATATTAATTTTCTTAGGAGTAATATTTTTACTTTATTTCATAAGCAGATTATTTAAAGTTAAGAAATATATACACTTTACGTTAGTGATGTCTATCCTATTAATAGGAGTTTATTGGATGAACCATTTTTAAAGCTTATAAATAAAAAGACGGGCATAATATACTCACCCAATAGTTGCAGGTGGCTTACTCGTTACATCATACAGCACGTGGTTAATCTCGTTTATGTATTTAACCTCTCTATAATACTGTGAGAGGATTTAAGTTTAACGACCATAAACTTAACTAAAATTATTATCTTCGAATTGCAGCCTCTACAACCCATTTGCCAAAATTATTATAATGCTTATAACTGCTGTAATTAAACCCAAAAGGAATAACAGTATTCTTTTTATTAAAGTAGGAGAAAATATATAAGTAATTTCATATATTAGTTCAACTAAAGTAGAAATAGACCCTGACCCTACCCTAATACTATCAATATCTTCTTTCTTACCAAATATAGCCCCACCCATCAGAATAAAGCCACCTATTGCAAATATCGCAAAAATAATATTTATCCCCATATATAGTACCCCTCTTGTTGTTCTCTTGTTTTTTTCTTTTTATTTTAAATTACTACCATTTGGATAACTAGCATTCTTACCACCTAATATTTTAAAATTGATGTGTATATTTAGTAGACAGCAGACCATCCCTATATAGCACTCCCTCCCTATACATTTCTACTGATTTTAATATTTAGCCCATTATGTACTTTCTATAACTATCATTAACTATCATTCTGTTAGTACTTTATCCTTCTTCTTCCTTTCCTTTCTTGTTCTATATCTTTCTATTATGTTTTTCATCTTCTATTGCTGATTCAAACTACAGTCATCAATCAATTAATTTAATTTAACCAAATAAAAAAACTCCCTTCTACTTAGTTAAAGAAACTAAAATAAAAGAGAGTTTAAAAATTGACATATGAAAAGTGACATGTGATTCTAAAAAAATTCAGAACCAATATCAACTAAAACATTGATATAACTGTATTTATAGCATATTCACACTATAATACTTGCCCTTATTATTCCCACTCAATAGTTGCAGGTGGCTTGCTCGTTACATCATACAGTACGCGGTTCACGTGGTTAACCTCGTTGACTAGACGTACTGACACTCTTTCTAGTACATCATATGGGATACGTGCCCAGTCAGAAGTCATGCCGTCGATTGAGGTTACGGCGCGGATACCGATTGCGTAATCGTATGTGCGTTGGTCGCCCATGACGCCGACAGATTTGATGTCAGGCAGCACAGTGAAGTATTGCCAGATTTGATCTTCAAGGCCGGCTTTTGCTACTTCTTCACGCAAGATTGCGTCTGATTCGCGAACGATTTCTAATTTATCTTCAGTTACTTCGCCAAGTACACGGATAGCTAGACCAGGACCTGGGAACGGTTGGCGCCATACGATTTCTTTTGGAAGACCTAATTCAGTACCTAAAGCCCGTACTTCATCTTTGAATAATGTTTTAAGCGGTTCGATTAATTCAAATTGCATATCTTCAGGCAGGCCGCCGACATTGTGGTGAGATTTAATTGTTTGAGCTGTTGCTGTACCGCTCTCGATAATGTCAGTGTATAGAGTGCCTTGTGCCAAGAAGTCCATGCCTTCTAATTTTGATGCTTCATCATCAAATACATAGATGAATTCGTTACCGATAATTTTACGTTTTTTCTCTGGATCACTTACGCCTGCAAGCTTGTCCATGAAACGTTTACGTGCATCAATTTTGATAACATTCATGTGGAAGCCATCAGCGAATGTTTCCATTACGCTATCTGCTTCACCTTTACGTAAAAGGTTGTGATCCACAAACATACATGTTAATTGATCGCCGATTGCTTTATGGATTAAAACAGCTACTACTGAAGAATCCACGCCGCCTGATAGTGCGCAAAGCACTTTTTTGTCGCCGACTTGCTCGCGGATTTT
Source organism: Rummeliibacillus sp. TYF-LIM-RU47 (assembly GCF_008638315.1). Classification (NCBI taxonomy): domain Bacteria; kingdom Bacillati; phylum Bacillota; class Bacilli; order Caryophanales; family Caryophanaceae; genus Rummeliibacillus; species Rummeliibacillus sp. TYF-LIM-RU47. Next base: position 10,702 of record NZ_VVIR01000006.1, read on the forward strand.
GCGAATTTCCATATCGATGAAGCTATCCATCGACCAATCGCCTTTTGCACCACATACATCGAATACAAAGTGACGTAGGATATCGTTGCCGTATACAGAGTGGCGAACTTCTGGGTGGAATTGAACAGCATAGAACTTGCGCTCAGCATTTGCCATAGCAGAGATTGGGCAAGATTTGCTTGTCGCAATCGTTTTAAAACCTTCTGGAATGGCTGTTACCAAATCGCCGTGGCTCATCCATACAACTTGGTCTTTTGGAAGCTCTGCAAATAGAGCGTTGTCTTCAACAATATTGATTTCGGCTTTACCGTACTCACGGTGATCAGCAGGCTCAACCTTGCCGCCTAAAGAATGTGTCATCAATTGCATGCCGTAGCAAATTCCTAGGATTGGCACACCCATTTCGAAAATTTGGTCATCAATGCGAAATGCATTTTCATCATATACAGAATTAGGGCCACCGGAAAAGATAATACCAGTCGCGTTCATTTCTTTTAATTCCTCAGCTGTAACAGTATGGGGGTGCAATTCACTGTAAACGCCAAATTCACGGATTCGACGGGTAATAAGTTGATTATATTGGCTTCCAAAATCAAGAACGATAATTTTTTCTTGATCCTTTAAAATTGTACTAACTGACAACAGTTCCACCTCTTTTTTATTAGTAATGAACATCGCCTTGTATAAAAAAACGCGCACGAAAGAAAGCTCCTTCATACGCGTTTCAAATTATACAAAAGCAAAATAAACGAATGCATGCATACATCATCCATCGTCTAAATTGCCTTCATAGTCAAACTGTTTACGGTAGTTTGGTAGAAACATTCGAACCATATCTTCGAACATATATGAGGGTCGTTCATTTATTGTTAGTTTTCTTCATTTTACAGGCAATACGACGCAAAATCAACCTGATGTCCGATTGATTAAATATTTCCAACATTCGATTAGTTCATCGCTCGGTTTACCAGGTACATCTTTGTTGTAAAGACGCTCCTCCATGGCTTTTGTTAAGATGCCCATTTTGTCTGTACTGTATGCGGCATCCACATGCTCAGCAAAGTCTTTGAGGGTTTGTCCTTCTTTTCTTCTGTGTCCTGCTCGCTTCAGTTGCTTTAGTAAATCTTCATACATTGCATCTAAATGGCGGTAGCCTTTTGTACGATGCTTAAAGATCAGCCATTTTGGCATCCACTTGCGGCGGGTAAAGAATAAAAGCAGAAGAATGGCAACGGCACCAATCAAGATACCCAACCAAATAGCGCTCCAGTTGTTCGTTTGATTAATAGCTGATTTCTTTTCTACTTGTTTCTTTTCTTTTTTCTTTTCTTTTTTTACTTTCTTTTCTTTTTTCTTTTCTTCTTTTTTCTTCTTCTCTACTTTTTGTTGTTCATTTTCTTTTTGCTTTGGATTGATGGCTGATTTTTTCTCTTTGCTTTTCACATCATTTAGCACATTATCAAACCCACCAAAGCCGATTGTCGGTTCAAAGGACATCCACCCTACACCTGGAAAATAGGCTTCTACCCATGAGTGGGCGTTATTGTTAGTCACGACATAATGATGTTTATTATCGCTCATCGGCACTTCATCGCCCTCTGAGAATCCCTTCACCCATCTAGAAGGAATGCCAATCGTCCTCAGCATGACCGCCATTGAGGTAGAGAAGTTGTCACAGTATCCCGATTTCGTATCAAACAGGAATTGATCTACATAATCTTGTTTTCCCTCGGGTGTTCCTACTTCTAAGCGTGAATACTTATAGCCGTTGTTTTGAAAATAGGAAACAATGGCATTAGCCTTGCCGTATAAGCTCTTTTCATCTTTTGTAATAGTTTTAGCCAGTTTCTCTACTCTGGCAGGCAAGGTTTTCGGCACTTGTAAATAAGGCTTGAAATCCTTTGATAATCCCTTCAAGTCAGACGTCCTAGTTCTTGTTAAATCCTTCAGGCTGTATTCTGGCTTGGAGTAGGTCATTGAATAGGATGGCAGGACAATTTTTTTGCCATCCATTGTCGGACGGATTTTTTCGCTATCAATCTCAATATAAAATTGATCGCCCATATTTTGTTCATCCATTTTTTGCAGTCCATATGGCTGAAGTACAAATTTGTAGTCTTTCTTCAGCTCAATTTCTGCATGTTCTCGGTTTTTCTGTTTGCCGGGTTTAAGCGACATAGGTATCTTTTCGCCATAGTCAAAAGTATGAACATATATGGCCCCTTTTTTTCTAACCCAGCCTTTACCTGTATAAATATTTTTCGTTTCAATGCGCCAATATTGGTTTTCTTTAGCCGTCGCGACAAAAACAGGTCTATGATCTTCTTCAAAAGGACCCCCTAATTTCTCGTCATCTTCGACGTACCCAATCTTGCCAATCTCTCCAGTCTGGTTTTGCTGCATATCCAGCAGTTTCTTGAGCGGCTGTGGCGGAGCAACGACTGCCTGCTTCTTAGGTGCCACATAGGCGAATAATGTACAAACTGCAATCATACATACAAATGGCAGCAGCCATTTGAAGCTGCTTCTTTTTTCCGGTAGAGCTCGTTCGCTTTCAAGCAACCTATAAAGATATAACCCTGACATTAATAGGGTTCCTTCAATCATGGTGCGGATAATGGCGTACTTGGCATCATACTCCGTAAATGTATCTAACAGACTTAAAAAAATGATGGTTACCAAAAAGAAATAAAAAATGGAACGCTTGGCAGAAATCCAATGGTGAATGAGATAAATCGCCATCCACAGCAGAACAAAGAATAAGATACTGCGGAAGGAATCTGCGATGCCGTTCCAGTCGCCGTTTGTGACAGCTCCTATGCTTCCAGTAAACTCGCTAATAATACGCGTAAAACTATTTAGTGAAAAAACAGCTGTGCCCATATAGACATACATCAAAAACCAGGCAATATAAATAATCTTCACCACAAAGGAAAGCACAATATTGATATTAAAGGCATTGCCCGCTAGGCATAAAACGATAAACAGTAGAAACAATCCAAGGTGACCTGTAGAGGTTAAGTTCACGACTGGTATCAGCCATTCGCATAACATCAGGAACACAAGAAGGTAAAGCCCTATTATTCGAGCCTGTTTGGCAATTGTTCTGCTCATGGCTTCATCACCTCCATAAAAGCGTTAGGAAACTGTGATGGCGTAAGAGGTACAATGCGGATACTTTGATCTATTAGTCCGCCTATTTTCTCCACACTATCTTCCAGCGGCCGAAGTAAAAAACACACTGCTGGTCCTGATTGTTTGGACGTTCTTTGCAATACCTGAGCCCATTCTTTCGAAAGATTGCTCGTGACAAAATAGATGCCTGAATTATTTTCGAGCAAACGATGCTCCGGCAGGCTTTTTTCAAACTGCTCTATTGGTTCTGGTTGTAATTGGGCCATTTTATATAACGCTTGCTTCAACTGATCATTCGTGTGGATGCCTTGGATGAATACTTGTTTAGCCCCTGCAAATAAAAAAGACAACGTTTCGCGCTTTTTGACAGCAGCGGCTAAGATGGATGCACAGAATTCCACTTGTTCTTCAAATAGCTCTTCCTGTGTCCCATCCAGGATCAGGCACCACTCTTTTGACTGTTGGCTTTCAAAGGTTTTGGTTTGCAAGGTTTGTGTTTTCGCGAATGTCTTCCAATGAATCCATGACATCCGATCTCCTGGCTGATAGTCACGAACACCAGATACCACCGTGTGATCGCGTTTCGATGAAAGATTAGAGCTCCCAGTACTACTTTTATTTTGCAGAGGTGGACTTGTATATTTTATCTCAGTAATTTTAGGCGTCACCACAATAGTTAACGGTGAAGACACAAATACTTTCCTTTTCATCCACCCAAAGAAATCTGTTACAGTCAGCTCAATACCTGTTTGTTCATAATATCCTCGTCTCAGTTCAGTCGCTTCATAAACAAATACAAAACTTTTCTTTGTTCCTAGCATTGTTACCTGCCGGGTATCTTCTTCCTTTATGGGAAGTGTGCCTTCAGCGGCCTTTTCCTCAGCTATAACATACAGTAGCGGAAAACGGAACATCCGCTTGATGGTCGTCTCCACTATGACTGACTCCCCCTGTACAGCTTGCTTTTTTATACTTGTCCGTTCTGCAGAAAAGCGAAATGGCCAGAAAAATAGCAGAGTTGAATACAAGGCAAATGGCAGAAACATAAAAAAGATAAACCAGCTGACAAAGCCCCCCTGCATTAAAGCGAAGGAAAGAGAGATTGCAAGCAGCAGCAAAATCAAGAATAATCGAATAAATGCTTGCAAACTCCGCCCTATTGCATGGCGCTTCATCATAACAATGCCCTTTTAACTGGAACTGGAGTATTTATGATCATGCGACCAATCACATCCTCAGCCGAAATTTCATCATATCTTGCAGCCGAGTTCAAAATAATCCTATGAGAAAATACGTAAGGCGCTAAATATTGGACATCATCAGGTGTCACATAGCGTCGGCCCTTTAAGAATGCATAGGCTTGAGAGGCTTTCATCAGAGCAATGGACCCCCTCGGGCTGACTCCGAGGAAGACAGACGGATTCTCTCGTGTGGCTCTGGAAAGGTCTACAATATAGGTTTTGACAAGTTCATCTACATGGACCATCTTGATCTCTTTTTGAATCTCTTTTAATTCCTCTAATGAAAGAACAGCCTCCAGTGTTTCTATAGGACGCGATCCTTCAGCCCTTCTTAAGACTTCCATTTCGTCCTCATGCGAGGGATACCCCATATTTAACTTTAAGAGGAAACGATCCAGCTGAGCTTCTGGAAGTGGATACGTCCCTTCGTATTCAATCGGATTTTGGGTGGCCATGACAAAGAAAGGCTTGGTTAATTCAATTGTCTTTCCTTCAACCGTAATAGCTGCTTCTTCCATCGCCTCAAGCAAAGCGGCTTGCGTTTTAGGCGATGTACGGTTAATTTCATCCGCTAGCACGATATTGCCCATGATAGGACCTGGGTGAAAACGGAATTCCATCTCTTTGGGATTATAGATTGATACACCAAGCACATCAGAGGGCAACAAGTCAGGTGTAAATTGAATCCGTTTAAAATTTGCGCTAACGGATTTTGCAAGAGCGCGCACCATCATGGTTTTCCCAACGCCTGGTACGTCTTCGAGCAATATGTGGCCTTCCGCTAATAGTGCAACAATACTTAACTCTGCTATATGTCTTTTGCCGATCATCACCTTTTCAATATTTCGTATGATGGCTTGAATTTTTTCTTGCGCTTCCATACTTGTCCTCCTCTACCGTTATGTATCATGAAAATCGATTCGTAGTTCTCTTATTATATAGGCTAATGTACACTGTGGCAAAAAACCTAATGAGTTCCCAGTCTTTCCACTGCGGAAGAATTTTAGAAGCGCCATCAAAAATAAAACCGGTTCTATCTTTTCAAGAACCGGTTTCTAGTTGAGTAGTGTATGAAGTTATTTCCAAAAATCATCAAAAATCGTAATAGGCATATGGCGTTTATGTTGTGACTTGTAATAATAACCTTCTAGTTTCTTGCGAGCCACTTCAGGGATTTCCTTGCCGTCCAAGTAATCATCAATTTCGTCATACGATACGCCAAGTGCTACTTCATCCGGAATAAGAGGACGATCTTCTTCCAAATCAGCTGTTGGCACTTTTTCATATAAGTGTTTTGGACAATCAAGAGCTGAAAGCATCGCCTTTCCTTGCCATTTGTTTAAGCGGAAGAGCGGCATAAGATCTGCTGCTCCATCACCAAATTTGGTATAGAAACCTGTGATGGCTTCAGCCGCATGGTCTGTGCCAAGTACCACTGCACTATGATGAGCAGCAATGGCATATTGCACTTTCATGCGTTCGCGCGCTTTTTCATTTCCTTTTAGGAAGTCTGTCAGCTTAATGCCCGCTTCTTTTAATGATTGGACACCCGCATCTACTGCAGGCTGAATATTCACTGTATAGGTGAAAGTAGGATTAATAAAGGTCAGCGCATCCTGACAGTCCTGTTCATCCCTTTGGATACCATATGGCAATCGTACTGCCCAGAAGGAATACTCATTATCCCCTTTTTCCATATTGAGCTCATCCACAGCCATCTGTGCCAGTTTGCCCGCTAATGTCGAGTCCTGTCCGCCTGATATGCCAAGCACGAAACCTTTGACAAAGGAATTCTTCTTCGCATATTCCTTTAAGAAATCAATGGACTTACGAATTTCTTCTTCAGGATTAATCTCAGGCTGCACATGCAATTCTTCGATTATTCTCTGTTGCAATGTCATCTATTATCTCCTCCTAAATGTAATTCGTGCACCATATCTCTAACTTCTTGAATGTTGCGCATTTTATTGTCCCAACATTTTTGGCTAAGATCGACAGGGTATTCTTCCGGATTCAATGAACGTTTATATTCATCCCATAAGAAGTTGAGATTGTCTTTTGCATATTCCTTCATCTCTTGTACTGAAGGTGTTTCATAGATTTGCTTACCGTCTTCAATTACTTTCTTATGAAGGTTTTTAGCAGCAAAGTTCGTAACAAATTTTGAGATAAAGGTATGCACAGGATGGAACATTTTCAGGCGCTCTTCCGCTTCTGGATTTTCATCATGCATGGTGATGTAATCTCCTTGCGCTTTTCCGTTTTCTAAATCAATAATACGGTAAACTTTTTTCAATCCAGGAGTCGTTACCTTCTCTGCATTGGCGGAAATCTTAATGCGATCCTGCATGTTCCCTTGCTCGTCTTCCAACGATACGAGTTTGTATACTGCTCCTAATGCTGGTTGATCATATGCTGTGATTAGTTTGGTGCCTATACCCCAAGTGTCGACCTTAGCGCCTTGCGCAAGGAGATTCAAAATTGTATATTCATCTAAATCATTAGATACCACAATTCTAGCATCCGTGAAACCTGCTTCGTCTAACATTTTGCGGGCAGCCTTTGATAAAAAGGAGATATCGCCGCTATCGAGACGGATTCCCAAGAAATTAATCTTGTCGCCTAATTCTTTCGCAACTTTAATGGCTGCTGGTACTCCGGACTTTAATGTATCGTACGTATCTACTAAGAATACGCAATTTTTATGGCGGCGAGCATACGCATGAAATGCCTCATAGTCATTTTTATAGGCTTGTACCAATGAATGTGCATGCGTCCCAGCAATCGGCAGATTAAATAGCTTTCCAGCTCTAACATTACTTGTAGAATCAAACCCACCGATAAATGCTGCACGTGAACCCCAAATCGCCGCATCCATTTCTTGCGCACGTCTTGTGCCGAATTCCATGACGATATCTTCTTTGACTACTTGCTTAATACGGCTTGCTTTAGTTGCAATCAATGTTTGGTAGTTCACAATATTTAGCAAAGCTGTCTCGATAAGCTGTGCCTCTACTAAAGGTGCCTCAATCCGAAGAATGGGTTCATTGCCGAATACAAGCTCCCCTTCTTCCATCGTATAAATATCACCTGTAAACTGCAAGTCTTTTAAGTAATCTAAAAAGTCTTCTCTATAACCTTGTTCCTCACGAAGATAGTTAAGGTCTGATTCACTAAAACGAAACTCTCGTAAATAGTCCAGTATTCTTTCTAGGCCTGCAAAGATTGCATAGCCATTGCCAAACGGCAATTTTCGAAAATATAATTCGAAAACTGCTTTTCGATTATGTATTCCGTCTGCCCAATAGGACTCAGCCATATTAATTTGATATAGATCTGTATGCAGCGCTAGGCTATCATCTGGATAATGTGATTTCATTTTTCATAGTCCCTTCTTCCACATTTTACTTAAAACATAGTATACACCAATTGTCTCTGAATATATCTTCCTAAGGCAGTAGTTGCCACAAAAAGGGAGCACTAATCCTTAAAAGGCACTTTTTCAATGGTCAATAACTTTTTCTTTAACGGAATCCCACTACTAAATCCAGTTAACGTTCCGTTCTTACCGATAACCCTGTGGCATGGCACCGCAATGAGAACAGGGTTTTTGCCAATCGCACCGCCAACTGCTCTCACAGCCTTCGGATTGCCTATAGCTTCTGCTATATCAGCGTAGGAGACCGTTGACCCATATGGAATCTGCTGTAATGCTTCGAAAACCTTCAGTTGAAAAGGTGTACCCTTTAAATCGAGCGGCAAATCAAAAATTGTTCTTTCCCCCGCAAGATATTCTTGTAATTGGCTTTTGTAGAGGGCCATTTTTTCTGGAGCTTCCACTAATTCGGCGTCACCTAGATGCTTACTTCCCCATTCTTGTATTTCTTCCAATGTGATTCCGACACAACACACCCCTTGATCGGTCGCAGCCAAAACTAAAGAACATTGTTCATCTTCCAAGCGTGTCCAATATAAATGCACTTTGAATCCCCCCTTCAGTAATTTAGAGAGCAAGAAAATGAAGCCTTGCTTACTAAATGAATAGATATTGGTAATAATTCTATCAAAAAACCAAGTATGTTACATTAGAAGAAACACTATTCACTAGGAGTTACATATGAATTCAATCGAACCTTCAGCCATTCACTTTAAACATATAGAGTACGAAACAGGAGGACAGCATATCTTATGTAATATTACAGGTTCTATTTCAGCAGGTAAGATTACGGCGCTTGTAGGACCTTCAGGGGCAGGAAAAACGACTTTGCTTCGGCTTTGCAACGGATTAATCTCCCCTACAGCTGGTGAAATTTTTATCGATCAAACGCCTATAGCTTCAATAGATCCGATTTCACTACGACGACGTGCGGGCATGGCGCTTCAATCTGCACCCATGCTGAACGGCACAGTTTTTGAAAATTTAGCTTTGCCAAGGCAGCTGCAAAATCGGTCATTAGATAAAAAGGAAGCGATTAAATTATTAGATGATGTAGGATTAAAACCCGAAAACTTGAAGAAATCTATTCGCGAGTTATCCGGTGGCCAGCGACAGCGCGTATCGCTTGCACGTACATTAGTGAACCGTCCGAACATTCTTCTATTGGATGAGATTACCTCTGCGCTTGATCCTTCTTCTATTAAGGAAGTAGAAACATTAATCAAAAGGTTGAATGAAAAGGACCAAACGACGATTATTTGGATTACACATAATTTAGAACAGGCCGTCAGAATGGGACATTATGCATGGGTGATGGCAGAGGGAAAACTAATAGAAGCAGGAGAAAGCTCTCTGCTAAAGAATCCAAATGAAGAAATCACCAAACGGTTTATTAAGGGGGAGTTGGTATGAGTTACGGTACACTCTCGCTTACACTCGTCTTTGTCTTAATCCCGCTACTACTATCTAAAACACTTCATCTTCAGTTAGAAAAAGATGTTTTAATCGCTACCGTTCGATCCATTATTCAATTGCTTGCTGTCGGGTATTTCTTGAAATTCATCTTCGAATCAGACCATCTTGTTTATATCCTATTCATGGTTGCATTGATGATTGGTGTCGCTACAGGCAATGCCAGAAAAAAAGGCAGCAAAATAAAAGGCATCACATGGAAGATTGCCTTGACTCTTACAGCTATTGAGATATTAGTGCAATCTATATTGCTTGGATTTCACATTGTGCCGCCAACAGCGCAATATATTATACCGATTAGCGGGATGGCAATCGGCAACTCGATGGTGCTATCGATTCTCTTTTTAAATCGGTTTCAGGCTGAAGTCGATGCCCATCATGATCAAACCGAGCTTATCCTGACACTTGGCGGAACGCCGCGGCAAGCCATTCATACACAATTGACCAGAGCTATAAAAGCAAGCATGATACCGACAATCGAAAGCCAAAAGACGATTGGTTTAGTCCAACTACCCGGCATGATGAGCGGTCAAATTATTGCTGGCGCAGACCCTGTACAAGCCGTTCAGTTTCAGCTTCTAATTCTCTTTATACTTCTTACTACTGCAGCGATTTCGAGCATTCTTCTCGGCTTTCTATCATACCCCTCCTTATTTAATGAGCGGATGCAGTTGTTGAAAGAGAAAGAGTAATAGAATTTAGGCAAATAAAAAAACGTTTTTCCTATTCCATGTAGGGAAAACGTTTTTCTGTCATAATATTAAATTTGTACCTCAATACTAAGTTACTTATATTATTGTGCAATTGCAACTTGTTTTCTTAAAAAGCAACATAATTCGACACAAAAGAGCCTAATCATTCTATATAAAACTCTTCTGTCCGAACACATTTATCATAAACCCCTCCTAGCTTTTCAACAACTTTTTTGCTTAAAAAGAAAATAAGAAATGAATATAAAAACATTACACTGGGACACCAGTGCGCTAATTGATTGAAACTTTCCTAAAATTATTTTTTTCATTTAACTTTGAACAGAATGACTTTTTCGTTAAATATGATATAATTGAAAAAAATAAAATATTCACAACAAGGGGAAGTAGCATATGTCACTTAAAGATTTTTTCATCGCATTGTCTGAAAACCAGTTTTTAAACAACAATGCGAAAAAATATGGTCTTAAAATGGGAGCTGCGAGTGTTGTAGCTGGCACGAATATCAATGAAATGATTAAAAGCATTAAAGAGTTAAACTCACATGGCATTTCGTGCACAATCGATAACTTGGGGGAGTTTGTTCACGATAAAGCTGAAGCTACAGCTGCAAAGAATCAAATCTTAGCTGTAATTGAAGCGGTTCACGAAACAGGGGTAGATGCGCATATCAGTTTAAAACCTTCTCAACTAGGTTTAGATATTGATTATGATTTCTGCTATGAAAATTTGAAAGAAATTGTCGAATTAGCAGACCGCTATGATATCTTTGTTAACTTCGATATGGAAAACTATGCACGCCTACAACCGTCATTTGACTTGCTTGAGGAATTGTCACGCGAGCACGATAATATCGGAACTGTTATTCAAGCATACTTTTTCCGTGCAAAAGAAGATATCGAGAAATATAAAAACTATCGCCTTCGCATCGTAAAAGGCGCTTATAAAGAGCCGAGCGAAGTAGCTTATCAAACAAAAGAAGAAATCGACCGCAATTATATTGAGCTGTTAGAGTACCATTTATTGAATGGCAAATTCACATCAATTGCAACGCATGACCATAATGTAATCAACCATATGAAACAATTTATCGCGGCACACAACATTCCAAAGGAAAAGTATGAATTCCAAATGCTGTATGGCTTCCGTCGTGATATGCAACTTGAGCTTGCAAAAGAAGGCTATAACTTCTGCACGTACGTACCATTCGGCCAAGATTGGTACGGGTACTTTATGCGCCGTTTAGCTGAGCGTCCACAAAACTTAGAGTTAGTTGTTAAACAAGTGTTCAACAAAAAGACAAACACATTAATCGGCTTGACTGCTGCAGGGTTTGCCCTTGGTCGTTTAACAAAACGCCGCAAGTAATATATTAAAATAGATAAAGCGGATTCATATTTATATGAATCCGCTTTATCTTATTTATTCCACCCTTTTTCTTTAAAACGGGCAATAGCTTCAATTCTGTTGCTGACTTCTAATTTATCTAGGATTGTGGAAATATAATTTCGTACAGTACCCGGGGAGAGAAAAAGTTCAGCGGCAATTTCTTTCGTTGTCTTCCCTTTCGCGACAAGTTCTAATACTTCACTTTCGCGATCGGTTAAAGGATTTTCGATTTCTTCCTCATAAACAATATCGATTAGTTCTGGTGCGAATATCCGTCTTCCATCCATAATGACTCGTATTGCATTAACTAATTCCTCAATTGGGCTATCTTTTAATAAATAACCTCTCACACCTGCTTTTCGTGCACGCTCAAAGTATCCCGGCCGTGCAAACGTCGTCAGGATGATCACTTTGCAATCTTTATCTTTTAGTTCTTCGGCAGCATCGAGCCCTGTCTTCTCAGGCATTTCGATATCCATGATGACAATATCAGGTTGAAACTCTTCTACTAGTGTTATGGCATCTAAGCCATTGTAGCCTACCCCTACTACTTCCATATCTGCTTCCATATTAATTAAAGACTTGAGCGCGCCCAGCAGCATTCCCTGGTCTTCTGCTATAACAATTTTAATCACTTTGCATCCTCCTCTTTGACCGAAGGCATTTTATTTCCATTATACTAGCAAATAATTGAAAAGCCATTCCATTTGACTGGAACAGCTTTTTGTGGAATTTTTCTTTATAAATAGTGCGGCACTTTTCTTTTATATTTTTGTGTACGCACTCTTTTTTTGACATCTTTAAACGTCACAAAGCTTTTTTGCGATGTATCATACAATTTATAGCGTAGTGATTCTAGGCTTGTTTTTAGCGTGACCGTAGTAGCACGTTGCAAAGGCGGTGTTTGCTGGTGCGCATCTGCTAAATGATAATTTGGTATGCGCGGTGCTAAATGATGAACATGATGGAAGCCAATATTACCTGTTACCCATTGCAGAACAATCGGCAATTCATAATAAGAACTTCCCTCCACTGCCGCTTTTACATAATCCCATTCTGATTCATTTTCAAAATAAGAATCCTCGAAGGTATGCTGAATGAAAAAGAGCCAAATACCTAGCGCACCCGCTACAAACATGGTCGTCCCATGGATAATCAAAACGGAGGGGATATTTGTCAGCAATGCGAGGCCAACAAGCAATGCAGCAAGTCCCAAGTTTGTCGCGTATGTGTTTAGGCGTTCTTTTTTCCTTGCATCTTTACGATTGAAGCGATTGGATACCAATACTAGATAAAGAGGCCCTAAACCAAACATCACAATTGGCTGGCGATACGCTCTATAGCAGAAACGGCGCCATGGTGTAGCGCTAATATATTCCTCAACTGTCATAACCCAAATATCGCCAATTCCCCGCTTATCCAAGTTTGAGCTTGAAGCATGATGAATCATGTGCTCTCTCTTCCACTTTTCATACGGAAAAGATGTAAGCACCCCTGTCACAAACCCCACATAGTCATTTGCTTTCTTGTTTTTGAAAAAAGAACCGTGTGTACAATCATGGAAAATAATGAACGTTCGCACTACAAAACCTGCGGCAACAATGCTTAGAAGGATTGCACCCATCACTGTATATGGCAAAATCAAATAGGCGATCACCCAAAGAATTAACATCGGCACAATGGTATTAATTATTTGATAAATACTTTTTTTCATTTCTGATTGCGCAAATGGCATCACTGCTTTTCTTAATTGTTTCGTTTTTTCGCGATCTGTCAAAAACTCCACCCCCAGCTTTTTAATCTCTTGATATTATTTTAAGCGAGGTAGAGTCATCTCCATAGACATAGATGTCATAAGGATAATATGACACTTATCATGTTTGGCCTTCTAATAAACTATTGACTGTCTATTTCATTTGCCGGATACATAAAGTATAATATTTTATACATGAAGCAGCATAATTCATTACGATTTTATGAAAAGATCTGATAGGGAGGGTTTTTTTTATGGAATTACTTCTAAACCAAAAGCAAGAACTAAAGCTTTTAATGACATCTCAACTCCGCCAATCGATTGAACTGCTACAATACTCAACAACAGATTTAGAACAATTCATACGGGAACAAGAGCTAGAGAACCCATTGATTGAATTGCATGATTCTCCCCCTTCTCCCCAAATTGAAAGGATTTCTTCTGAGTGGGCGATAAAACCTGCGGGCATTCCTCAGGAGATGATCAAGGCTCGTGAGGAAAATGGAAGAGATCAATTAATACAAATTGTTAATGTAACTTATAAAGAAAAGACAACAAAAGACCTTTTAAAATATATTATTCATAACCTTAATGATTTCGGCTATCTAGAGATAGATGAACAGAACTGCCCCTACACAGATGTGGATCTCTCCCATGGGATTTGCCTTTTACAGCAAATCGGTCCAACAGGTGTTGGCGCTCGTACAATTGAAGAATGCTTAACCCTTCAGTGCAACGAACGGTTTCCTCAGCATTATTTATTAAAAGAGGCAATCAAAACATGCTTGCCCTTAATTGCGGAGAAAAAGTGGAAAGAAATGGCCAAAAAGCTGAATTGTTCCGTAGAGGAAGTCGCTTATATAAATAACTGCATCTTATCTTTCAATCCTAAACCATGTTTATTAAAACAAGACAGAATCGAATTTGCACAGCCGGATATCATTGTGATTGAGGAAAGAGGCGGATTTGCATTCTTTTTGAACGATCGCTATTTGCCGTCAGTTACATTGAATGAACAAAACTTACATATCCCAACCAGCAATGGCGTAGAAAAACAGTATATAAAAGAGCAGTACAAAAACTATCAATGGCTTGTCAACAGCATCGAACAGCGCAGGCAAACGATTATCAAGATTATGCATGTCCTATTAGAAAAACAACCAGCCTTTATCAGGAACGGTTTATCAGAGCTACTTCCTTTAACATTAAAGGAAGTAGCCAAGGAAATCGGTATGCATGAATCAACTGTTAGCCGGGCGACATCCAACAAGTATATCCAAACACCAGCTGGCCTATTTGAATTAAAGTCATTATTCTCCTCGAAGGTGGAGAGTGCTAACGGGCATCAATTCTCACAAGAAAAGGTGAAGGCCCTTTTAAAACAATTTATAGGAACTGAAAACAAGAAAAAACCCTTCTCAGACCAAAAAATTGCTGAGTATTTCAACACGGAGTATGCAATCCAGATTGCCAGAAGAACGATCAGCAAATACCGCGATGAGCTCAATATTCCATCGGCCAGCATGCGAAAACAGTGGATTTAATAGTTTCGTAGAACATCAGATAGACACTAAGATAAGAGGTGGATGCATAGATGGAAACAGTATTCGGTGACTTACCTACGCTCGAAACAGATCGTCTCCTACTTAGAAAAATCGAATTGGAAGATAAAGAAGATATATATGCCTACACTTCAAATGAAGAGGTTTCAAAATACGTGACATGGGACACACATAAGTCACTAGCTGATACGAGTGGATTTATTGAATTTGTGCTCGCCCAATATCGGGTAAAAAAAATTGCGCCATGGGGCATCGAGTATAAAGAAAATGGAAAGCTGATCGGCACTATTGATTTCGTAATGTGGCAGCCAAATTATCATGTTGCTGAGATTGGATATTGCCTGTCTCAGGACTATTGGGGAATGGGCATTGTAACAGAAGCTGCAAACGAAGTGATAAAATACGGCTTTACCCACATGGATTTAGTCCGCATTCAAGCAAGATGCATGGCAGAAAATATTGGATCCGCACGAGTGATGGAGAAAATCGGTATGTCCTTTGAAGGAGTTATGCGAAAAGCCATGTACACCAAGGGTTTCCAGCGAGATATCAAAATGTACTCTATTTTGAATGAAGAGTTTTTTGCTTCCCCATAATCAAAAGGGATTGGATTTTAATCCAATCCCTTTATTGTGTCTATGAGTTTTCTTTTTGTCTCAGCTAATTTATTTTCTGCTTCAATATTAGCATCTCCATATTCAGTAAAAAATTCCGCAAAGTTTTGTCCTTTATACCGTGGAACTATGTGCATATGAAAATGTGTGAGTTCATCAAAATCCCCACCATTTTGGCAGACCGTAATTCCTTCTGGATTAAACAATTTTTTTATAGCTTTCGTCATTATTCCCGATGCTTTCATTAACGATTTTGCCGTATGTTCGTCAAATTCATCAAAGTAACGTATATGTCTTTTCGGCATAATCAGAACATGTCCCTCGCTATAAGGTTTGTGGTCTAAAATACAACTAACATAATCGTCTTCGAATATTACATGAACAGCTTCTTCTTTATTTGCTAACTTACAACCAAAACAGTCCATTTAATACCCCTCCCCTTTGTATCTCATTATATACTAATTTTCTAAATTTTGTAATAATTTAAAAATATATAATAAAAGGGCAGTGAGCATTAGCCAACTGCCCCTGGGTTTAGAGCAATCATGAAATTCTACGTGTTCAAAAAGTAACTGTTATTTGCTTTATAAGGGAATTGCCTTACATACTCACCTCTGACAATAAGCCTTTGGGTACCATCTGCGTCGCATGTGACAAGTGTGATAAGTTGTTTTTGACCGATATCTTGAATCACATCAACCTGGGTAGGCTGTACATAAGACATATCTTCTATTCGATATTCATATATCGCTTGAAAATCCGTTAGATACACCTTCATGCCCTTCTTAGCTTTAGTCAACGGGCTAAATAGTGTCTTCCCATCGTTCATATTGTGAGCGGCGAGGGCATAATTCCCCTCTCCCATTTCTTGCTCTTTTTTCATCGTACCTGCTCCGACTGTCAAATTGGCATTCGAGATGCCATATACAATAGGTAGCTGAAGCTTTACTTTAGGAATGTGGATGGCGCCGATCGCATGAATATTTTTTTTCTTCGTCCTCGCGTCTAAAACATCCCGAAGTGTTACATTCTTCACTTGGGCAAAATCAAACGAAGAATGCTTATCTTCTTTTTCAGTTGGCTTACTTGCTTTTTGTATCGTCTCTTTTGACATCTGGCCAACTAAAAAGGTCATGATCGGTTTTTGAAAGCTTAACGCCAATCCAACAAGAAGCAATAAGGTTCCTGCAACCAATAATATTTTTCTAGTCATAGAAAACCTCTCTTTTCACAATTTCGCTTACTTGTTAAAGTCCAAAATTTTCCGCGCGGTATCTTGGCCATTTTGAATACAATTCCCTATTCCTACACCATAATATGAACAGCCAGCCAAAAATACATTCGGATACTCCTCTTCCATTTGCTCTGTTAGAGATTGAACGATTTTCGCATGGTCCATACCATAAACAGGCATTAAATCTGTCCATTTAGTTACATTTGATACGACCGGTTTTCCTTCAATTTTAAGTGATTTTCTTATGTCTTTAAGTGCAACGTCAACCAATTGGGCATCATTCAATCCCTTTAATTGTTCAAATGCGGGGTTTGAGCTTTTATAAAACATCCGAATTAATAGATTCCCTGACTCTGAGGTATGTTTCCATTTTCGACTCGTCCATGTACAGGCATTACATAATACATCGGTGTTTTCAGATACAATATAGCCTGTGCCGTCTGCAGGCAATTGATCGTCTGGTATGTCAAAGCCTACATAGACAGCAATAATGGAGGCATTGCGAATTGAATTCAGTTCTGTTTGAATCTTTTCGTCGCGCAGTAATGCGCTCGCAGCCTGATGCGGTGTAGATAACACTATCGTATCTGCTTCTATGCTATCGCCATTATCAAATTCACATAAATAGCGATCTCCACTCTTCAAAATTGCCTTTGTCTCTACTCCCTTGACGATTTCAACATCTGTTAGGGTTTCTTCTAGCTTTTCAATAAGCTGCGATAGCCCTCGTTTAAAGGAGATAAACTTTTTCTCGGCGCTTTTTTGGAACTGCTCTCGGTTCTCTCCAAAACCTTTGATAATGCTACCGTACTGATTTTTGTAATCCAGTAAAGAAGGAAGTGTTGAAGCCATGGTCAATTTATATAAATCACCTGAATAAACTCCTGACAGTACAGGTGCAATCTGCTTTTCTACAAGCTCTTTCCCTAAATAATATTCAAGGAACTCGCCGATCGAGCTATCCTTTGTAAATGGGTTTTCCGCTAAATCAAAATCCTTTAATGCATCTTGTTTACCCTTTTCAGAAATGAGGGTACTACTATTAAGTGAATCTATACTTGTCGGAATGCCAAATACACTATCTGCTGGTATGGCATGCAGCGTATTATGGCTATAAATGTAAGAAATACCTGTGCTGTTATAGACAAGTTCACTCTCTAAGCCTATATCTTGTACAAGTGGCAACACACTCTTATGGCGAGCAACGATTGAGTCAGCTCCTGTCTCCATAATAAATCCATGCTCGCGTACAGAATGCAATTTTCCGCCGAGATGGTTATTCTTTTCTACGAGAATAAGGCGGAGTGGCAAATTTTTTTCTACTTTCTGTTTTTGGAGTTCATGCATGGTACAAAGACCCGTGATGCCTCCACCGATTACAACAACTGTCTGCAAGTTGTCCATCTCCTTTTAGTTTGCTTGTTTCCTGCTAGGTGTTATCACCTTTATCCATGCTTTAGTATAAGCTTTCATAAAACTTGCTGCCATGATTTTGGTCACAGTTTAATTTTAAATGATGGAGTTATTAGTGAATGTGTCAGAAAAAAAAATAGTCAATTCGAAGGGTTATTAGTTGTAGAACTCTTTTATACATTTTATTCTTTTAATATACACTCCCGCTTTTCCACTTTAAATCAGTAACAGTACTTAGGGGCTTTCATATAACTTTTCACAAAATTAATACAGTTTTCTTCCAACTGAGAGGATGATATTTTTGGACTTACTGATGATTATTTTTGTCTTAATGGGCTGCTTACTTATCTCTAACATTATTAGCCACTACATACCCTCAATTCCTACAGCGCTCATACAAGTCGCTTTAGGTGTCATTGTAGCCCTTCTATTTAGCAATGTAACCTTAGAATTGAAGACAGAATGGTTTTTATTGTTATTCGTAGCTCCCCTACTTTACAATGACGGCCGTAATTTTCCAAGGGACCAGCTTTGGAATATGCGAATGCCTATCTTGGGCAATGCCATCGTCCTTGTACTAATCACCACAATAGCCGGCGGTTACTTTATCCATTGGTTAATACCTTCTATACCGCTTGCAGCCGCTTTTGCGCTTGCTGCTATTCTTTCGCCTACAGATCCTGTTGCTGTCAATGGGATTGCTAAAAGAATACAAATTCCGGAGAAAATTTTAAATGTAGTACGCGGCGAATCATTGATTAATGATGCTTCTGGCCTTGTTGCCTTCAATTATGCAGTAGCAGCTGTTGTTACTGGCTACTTCTCCATTAAAGAAGCGCTAATTGACTTCTCATACACTTTTTTAGTGGGCGCATTAATCGGTTTGGTTGTTGGCATCATTCTAACCCAAATCCGCTTTTCATTAAGACGTGCAGGGATTCGAGACGTTGTGTTCCATACGTTGCTCCAGCTGTTGACACCATTCCTTGTTTACCTGGCGGCAGAAGATTTGTTCCATGCTTCCGGTGTTATTGCCGTAGTTGTAGCAGGTATTACGCAAGCCCTCGTTAAAGATAAAACAGAAACAGTACTCGCTGAGGAGCAATTGCTTACTGAAAATACGTGGTCAATCGTGCTATTTATTTTAAATGGAATTGTCTTTTTACTGTTAGGATTAAACATTCCCTCCACAGTTGAAGCCTCCATTGAAAATGAGAGCATTAATAACTGGAAGCTAATAGGGTATGCCGTGGCAATAGGTACCGCTATATTAGTGATCCGTTTCATTTGGTCACACATAGGTGCTATCTATGAATACAAAAAAGGTAGAGATGAAGAAAAACCAACCTTAAAAACAAGCTTACTAAGCAGCCTGACAGGCGTGCGTGGTGCTGTCACAATGGCCGGTATCTTATCACTGCCGTTCTTTACAAAAAATGGGGAGCTCTTCCCTGAACGTTCGCTCCTTTTATTTCTAGCTTCCGCCGTCATTTTGTTTACACTGCTTGTGGCTACTGTTTTCCTTCCACTCCTCATTGATACCGAGGAAACAAAGGAAGAAAAAGCTGATTCATTAAGCTTCAATGAAGCCAAGCAGAAAATCTTGATGGCATCTATTAAACAGATCCATCGTGAGATAAACGATAAAAATCGGACAGCAGCTTATCAGTTAATTGGTGAATATCAGCAACTCTTCCGCCAGGCTCAGCTGGACGGCAATGCTGCTAAAACTGGAAATCCTGGATATCAGAGTGAAATTATGAAAATCCGCTTAAAAGCTTTATCTATCGAAGAGCAATACATTCAGGAGCTGCATAAAGGCAACCATCTGGATGAGGATATGTATATCGGTTTCCAAACTGCTTTTATAGAGCGAAAAAGAGCCATCCATCAAAACATGCGGAAAGGCGTCTTATATATTCTTTATCGCGTTGTGCACGAATGGCGTATTACTCGTAAAAAGTATCGCTTGGACAAAGAGCAGTTCATTTCTTATATCAAAATGAGACAAGATGTGCGAAGAAATACTTATCAACAAGCGCTAATCTACCTGAAAGAACAAGCAGCAATTTCAAATGAACCAGATCTCTACTATATCGTTTCATTTGAATACGAAAGAGCCCTTAACCAGCTGAAAAAGCCAGTTACAATGGATACGAATAAACAAGAGGAAATCAAAGATGAACTTCGATCTGTAATTACTGAAACAGAAAGGGCCGAGGTTCACCATATGTACGAAATCGGTGAAATCAATCGGGAACAAGAACGGGAATTGCGCAGATTTATCAATTACATCGAAAGTGTTAATCTGTATGAACAAGTAGAATAAGTGAAGTGCTTATAAAAAGACACGCAAGAGGGAATTCTCTTGCGTGTCTTTTTTGCATGTCGTTTATTGATGTTTCGCAATTTCACTGCTGATGAGCGCTGTATAATATTTCGCACCTTCAGCATTTGGATGGATATGGTCATTATAAAATAGCTGTTCTTCATCTTCTGTCGCTTCATACCAATTAATCAGCCGGACATTGTTTCTTTTTTTAATAGCCTCATCCAATTTGCGATTCACATTATCCTGCCAATTTCGCGTAACGCGCGTGTTGATAAGATAAATATGCCTAGACTTCCCAATGGTGTTTAGTAATTCTTCTAGCTGTGGTCCGCTAAAGTCGCCATTAGAACCAAGTCCGACAACAACTACTTTGCCAAGCTTTCCTTGGCTTTTCAATGATGTGACGACATCGTACGTATCATACATTTGGCGCCCTACTTTTGCATCGACGACAATTTGCGGAATTTGCGCCTTTAATGCAGAGGCAGCACTTAGCATAACCGAATCTCCAATAGCTGTGACGCTAAGTGAAGAGGGAACAGTGCCTGGAACAATCTTTTTCTTTTTCTTTTTTTCATTTGCTTTTTTTTGAGCCTGTTCTTTCTTTTTCGCTAGTTGTGCTTCTTTTTCTTTTTGAGCCAACTTCGCTTCTTCTCTTGTACTGTTATCTTTGGAATTCTCTTTTTGTGAAGTAACTTCCTTTTTAGCAGGATCTTGCTTCTCTTTCTTCGGCACTGTCGTAGCGGAAGAGTTCTCTAATTTTTTCTCTTCATTCAGCAGATGCTGCTCTAGCGCCCTGCTGCTTGCTTGAGTATCAGTTGGCGTAGAAATCATCCCCATCATAAAAATGATGACAATACATCCAAGCATCGCTGATCCTATGCGGTAAGGTAATGTCCAATCTTTCCACTTCCATGACCATTCATGTGTTTTAAATTTGGATACCCAAACCTTCCATTCGCCCTTTCGAATTGGATCCTCCACAAAACGCCATGAAAGCTCTGCAAATAAAACCGTCATCAAAACAATAATTAGCGTCTTCCAGAATGGTATAGGTACACCTTCAAGGCCTGCTCCCATCAAGACAATAAACGGAAAATGCCAAATATATATACCGTAGGAGCGAACACCAACCCATAATAACGGTCGAAAGCTTAAGATTTCACCCATCGAGCTCGCCGGATGGACGATGACAGCAATCAGCACTGCTGTCGCAAGAGATGCTAACAACATCCCGCCTTCGTAAAGAAACGGACCTTCTTCATGCATAAAAATCATCATGAGTATCAGTACTAACGCACTGATGATCCCTGCGCCATTTAATAATTTTTGGGCTTCATCTGTAACATTGGCTTTTAATTTACGACTTGGCCATACGAATGCCAGCGCCGCACCAATGAGGAGCGAGAAGGCTCTTGTATCTGTGCCATAATAAACACGGCTCGGGTCCTCGCCCGGCGTGTACATCCAAAACATAGCTATAGCAGAGATGAATGCTAGGGAGCATATACCGATTGCTACCTTCCCGCTCACCCTTACAAATCGAAGAACTACTAACATCACCAACGGCCAAATAATATAGAATTGCTCTTCAACAGCTAGTGACCACATATGCTGCAATGGAGATGGTGGAGCAAACTTTGTGAAGTACGAATGATGTTGAGCAACGTAAAACCAATTGCTGACATAAAAGACAGCAGATAATATTTCTTCTCGCAATCCTATTAAAAATGATCGTTGAAATAACGTAATCCAAAAACCAACCAATAGCAGCATGGCAAATAAAGCGGGAATGAGCCTTCTAAAACGCCTGATAAAGAATTTCTTGAAGTCAATCCTTCCCGTCGTATTCCACTCATTGATCAGCAAATCTGTGATTAAATAGCCTGACAGCACAAAGAATATCGTTACTCCCAGATAGCCGCCGGCAATTCCACCGACATGAAGATGATAAAGAATCACCGAAAGAACAGCGATTGCCCTTAGACCATCTAATCCACCTATGTATCTATGATTTTTTTGAATCGGCTTTGGCATATATTTCACCACTTTCCACTTATGTTCCCACCTTATATATGACGATTCAAACGACAGTTTGTTTTTAAATTTTGCTAAAAAGCGACAAAAAATTTTATTTCATCCTATTATATCCTATCGCAAAGTTTGTTTTATAACAAAAAATTACATAAGTCGGTAAATAAGTTCCCTCTTAAATTAGCAGAAAAGCCGACATCTAGGTACATGTCGGCTCTAAATTTTCTTTATCTTTCACACGCCCATCCATCATGATCTCGGTCCATCTTTGACTGGTACGCTGGATGAGATTTAGAAACACCATGAGGATAGTACTTGCGTAATTCGGTGCAATTTTTAAAATTTATTTTTTTGGTAGTAGCTGGCTTTTTCTTTTTAGATGATGAAGTCTTGGCTACAGATGGTTCCTTCTTACCACTCCATAGACCCTTTTTCTTTTTCTTTACAATCGCTTGAAGATGCACAAGTTTTGATTCGTATGAATAAGTGCCATAGTCATAGAATTTCTTTACATAGCCTTTTTTCACCAATAACTCTTGCAATAGCTGGCCGTCCACCCATACCCATACAAGTGTGCGTCCGTATTTATCTTTTCTTGCCCCATCATATTGCAATTGAATTTTCTTAGCTTTTTTAAGTTTCGTACATGTGTATTGTGATGCTGTTTTTCCATAAGGCTCAATTTTTTTCGTTGATTCTGGGGTATCCACATAAAGGAATCGCGAATAGCCTGCTTTCTTAAAGTGTGCTGTATCACCATCTACACATTTCGTCAGAGAATCTGTAAATTTCGCTGATGCCTTAGCATTCACATCAGCAGGGATAGTAAGCCCCATTACGATAAAAGCTACGACCACCCAAACACTTAAAGCTACTGATACTTTTTTCAATATGTCCACCTCTAAAAATTTATAAAGAAAGGTAATTTCTTTATAAATTAAGGAACCATATTCTTATGGGAAATAGTATAAATTTTTGAAACACACCATTATATTTATCATTTTTCCTGCATTTACTGTTTTTTAGCTTGGTGATGCTTCTCAAGGGGCAGTGTAAAATAGCCTGTTATAAAAACAGAGATACTTAATCTTAGCCTCTACTTATGTGGTTTTCACTTTACCATAGGCACCGCCACCGCCCATTACCAATGAAAGCTCTCCCTTCCTTCCTTTATCGATTAAGTCCGCAATTTTTTCGGGCACTACCGTTTCTAACTCTTCTCTTGAAATGACGTGAAGAATATTCATTTCTGTCCCAAATGTTGCTAAAAGCTTTTCCATTGTTTTATTGCCTACTCCCGGAATAAAATCTAATGGAATTTGATGAACATATGGAGGGCGTTCTCTACTTGATTCTTCCTGTGTGGATAGTTCTTTAATGCGCACAGAAACACCTTTCGTCAGATGTTTTCCGCCACAATTTGGGCATGGAATCTCTGTTGTTCTAAACCCACAGTCTGCACAGGCAGTTTCGTGATATTTTCCTAAAAGTGGATTCAGTCCATAGTTTTCCACAATGGCTCGTCCATCCTCCTCTTTTAATGCTTTTTTCAGCTCATCAAAAGTGGGCTCTTCTAATCGGATTTTTTGATATTCTCTCGCCATCTTCCCTAATGAATGTGCGTCTGAATTTGTAACGTATGTGTATTTCTCTAATTCTTGAATACCTTTGACCATGTCTGTATCTGAGCTCAATCCAAGTTCAATACCATCGATTTGATCCATATCAAATACTTCCGCAAGGCTTTTTTCAACACCTTTTCCGTAAGCACTTTTAAAAGGTGTAAATACATGCGCAGGTATAAATAAACCTCCAAGCTCATGTACTTTATGCTGTAAAGTCAATGCGTCACAGGCTATTCTTTGGGTGCTCAAATTAATATTAGTGATATGGTTGCTCATCCAATTTGAAAAAGCACGAATCGTTTCCATGGATCGGAAGTAAGCTAAGACATGTAGCGGTCCCTTACAATTGGCATCATTGACCTCGATCTCAACACCTGGGATTAGTGTGGTGCTTTCAAAGCGAAGCCCGCCACCCTCTAATGCTATCAATTGATTTGCCTCTATTAATGCAGCCATTTCTTCCAATACTTCGGGCGAATGGCAATCAATTATTCCAACGATGTCCAATCCTTTTTTCATGGTTGCTGTTTTTAATATATTTTCCAGAGTCAGCGTTTTGCTTCCTGTAATCTTTACAGGTCGCCCCTTCCAGGTACGTCCAATATGAATATGTAAATCTGCATAATAATCATGCAACAAGTGATATCACTCCTTAGATGCTCTAACTTATATTCCCAAATTAACAATATTTTAAACGTACACATTAGTCTGTCCTAAGAAAGCGCAAATATGTCTAGAAAAGAATCTTGCCCATATAAAAAAACAGCTGCAGGCTATGCAGCTGTTCCAATTTAATGAATTAGCCCTTCATTTAGCTTTCCTGTTAATCGGTCAATGTCTACTTCAAATAATTCAATCTTAGGCAGGATGGGATATCCTTTTCTTTCAAACGTCCATGAAGGATCACCGTATTTTTCAAGCAATCGATCAAAAAATAGTTCCTTCTCTTTTTCTTCTTCAATTCGTCTGATGGTGCCGAAAACGACAACGCTTGTATAAACGAGTGCTGATTGGCAAGCATATTTTTTTCCAGGATGCAAATCGCCCATTTCGCTTACCTCGATACATACTTTCGGATTTTCTTTGATGTTTTCCCAAAAGTGGCTTTCTCTTATATTGCCGATATGTAGATAAACTTTTTCATTCTCATAAAGATACACAAGCGGTATTACATAAGGAAATCCATCACTATCTACTGTTGCCACATGTGCTACTTTTGCCATCTTCAAAAAATTCTTTGCATCTTCTTGTGAAATCACCACACGTTTATTTTGAATTGCGCCGCGCATATGAACACCCCTTTTTTCTTACTATTCTAACATATATATAAAATACATCATATGTATCCTCCAAAATATTTACATATCCAAAAGAATGATTGGAAGCATTTTGGTTAATAATAAGAAATAAAGTGACACTCACTCCGTGTTTTTTTCCATTTAAACGCGAGTGTATCATCGGGCTTTTACAGGTAGTTGCAGTTTTTTAATGATGAATGCTAATAACCTGTTATGTCAGATAAATTCTAATGAGGTGAACAGTATGATCCAATTTGATTCACAGATTGAAGGTAAAAAATCGTATTTTGGTGTCATTCGCGACGTATTTGAGTCTCATGGCTGTAGTTTTTGCTCAAACTTTGAATATCATGAAGGAAAATTCGATTCTATCCTCCACCGTGATGGCGGTGAGACCATTTATCTCCGTATGCCTTTTTGGACACTGGACGGAGATTTGGACCATCACGCTACCTATATTCAGTTTGGCAAACCTTTTGTCATCAAGCATGTGGTCAACTTAGGTCTAGATTATGATGAACATTCGCTGGTGACCGCTACAACTGGCCTAAGCCAATTCCAAGAGCCAATTGACAAAGACGGTAAAATTGTGGACAAAAGCCGTTGGGTAATTGCTGGTGAAGAGAAAATTAATAAAATGCTTCGATCATTGGATGGCGACCATATAGTACAATAAAAAGCCGAAAGCACTTCTCTTAGAGGAGTGTCTTCTTTTTTACAAAAAAAATTACAACACTATACATAGCCAAATGAATTCTACACATACTGAACCTATCAAAAGGAGGGAATTCAAATGGCTCTATTAGAAAACTGGCAACAATGGACATCATTTTTAGGACAACATGTCAACCAAGCAGAACAATCAGGTATGCCAAACAATGCGATTAAACAAGCAGCGATGCAAATCGGTGATTATCTCGCAAACAATGTTGACCCGAAAAATGAACAACAACGCGTGCTTTCCGATATGTGGGGCGTTGCAAATGAAAACGAAAAAGAAGCATTAGCTAGCTGTGTTGTTAAGTTAGTCCAAAACAAGAACTTACAATAACATTAAAACCCCGAATAGCGCTGCTGTTTGGGGTTTTTGTTTCCTTACAAATAATTGTTTAAAAGGTGGCAGATGAAGGAAAAACTACTGTATGAAAACGTTTTGAAGGAGAAGAATATGGCCGTTATGAATAATAAACAACAGACAAATCAATCTCATTACTCGAAACGAAACATATGGTCTGGTTTTCTTTTTGGAGTAGGTATTGCCGCCTTTATAGATGAAGTTGTTTTCCATTTAATACTTCAGTGGCACCATTTTTATGACAAATCAACACTTCATATCGGGTTGTTATCTGATGGTATTTTCCATGCATTCGGCTGGTTTGCGACCATTGGCGGTTCGTTCCTTTTAGCCGATGTCAATCGCCGCCATGCATTTGCTCCAGTAAAGTGGTGGGGAGGCGTGCTGATTGGTCTAGGAGGATTCCAGCTTTATGACGGCACCGTCCATCACAAAGTCATGCAGCTTCACCAAATTCGATATGTCGATAACCTCATCATCTATGATTTAGTATGGAATATTTTAGCTATCATTATGTTACTTATAGGGCTGTTCCTTGTGTTTAAGACGCGTAGCAGACTTCAGCCTGTTGGGAGTGTGACTGATGAACAGCCATAGCAATATGCATTCTACAGTCCACTCTTTATCTGGAGAAATGCCTCAATTCTTTTTGGGGCTTTTCTTTATATTGGTTTTGGTCTTCTACATCCTTGCGGTCGTCCATTCGAATAAGCGATATCAACCATGGCCTGTAAAGCGTACTATTCTGTGGCTTTTCGGCGTTTTGTTTGCAGCAGCCTCATTATTAGGTCCACTAGCAGAGCGTGCTCACACAAATTTCACCGCACATATGGTTGGTCACCTGCTTTTAGGAATGCTTGCCCCACTGCTAATGGCGCTTGCTTCACCTATGGCCCTTTTGTTACGTACATTACCTGTCGCTCAAGCACGAAACCTAACTCGGCTGCTGAAAAGCTGGCCAAGCAGAATGTATACACACCCAGTCATTGCGTCCCTTTTAAATATAGGTGGACTCTGGCTTTTATACACCACTCCCTTATACTCACTTATGCATGAAAGCATGTGGATTTATGTGCTAATTCACTTCCACATCTTTGTGGCTGGTTATTTGTTTACTGTATCAACGATTTATATTGACCCTGTTTCCCATCGTACGCCCTTTCTGTACCGCGCCATTGTATTAACCATTGCCTTAGCGGGCCACGGTATTTTATCTAAATACATTTATGCTCATCCGCCAGTTGGAGTACCGCAGTACCAGGCAGAGCTAGGCAGTATGCTTATGTATTATGGTGGAGATGTCATTGATTGTGCCATTATTTTTATGCTTTGTTTGCAATGGTATAGATCTACACGGCCAAGGGCTACTGTATCAGCAAATAGTACAGCAAATTAAATTTAATTAAAAAACTACTTTAGGAGCATGTTTAATATGAAAATTAAAGCAGCAGTTACACATGGGCAAGGCCAAGATTTTACTCTCGAAGAGGTAGACTTAGCAGCTCCCAAAGCAAATGAAGTATTAGTCAAAATTGTCGCTACAGGTGTATGTCATACTGATGCTGTTGCGCGTGATGCAGCCATCGCTCCCCTTCCAGCTGTACTCGGTCATGAAGGTGCCGGCATCATAGAAGATATAGGTGAAGGTGTTACCCGTTTTGCCAAGGGTGATCATGTAGTATTATCCTTCGCCCATTGTGGTCATTGCGACAATTGCTTAACTGGGCACCCTGCTGTTTGTGAAACGTTTAATGATTTGAATTTTGGTGGTGTCAATGACGATTATACGCACCGTTTATCCCAGGACGGCGAACAGTTATCAACATTCTTCGGCCAATCTTCCTTTGGCACTTTTGCCGTTGTACATGAGCGCAATGTGGTGAAAGTAGATCCAGATGTAGATTTAGCCTTATTAGGTCCATTAGGGTGTGGAATTCAAACAGGAGCTGGCACGGTTTTAAATAAACTTAAACCAGAATTCGGCTCTACGATTGCGATTTATGGCGCTGGCGCTGTTGGATTGAGTGCTGTGATGGCAGCCAAAATAGTTGGGTGTAAGATGATTATTGTGGTCGATGTTAATGACTCTCGCTTAGAGCTAGCAAAAGAGCTAGGTGCAACGCATGCCTTTAATGGATTAAAGACTAATGTGGTAGAAGAAATCAAAAAATTAACAAAAGGCGGCAATAAATATGCGATTGATACAACTGGGGTTCCGCCAGTTGTCCGTCAATGTTTGCAAGCATTACGTCCACTTGGCGTGGCTGCAATCGTTGGTGTAACACCTGAAATGACGATTGATGTCCACAATGATCTAATGGCGGAAGGAAAAACAATGGTGGGAGTTATTGAAGGCGATGCTGTCCCGAATGTCTTTATCCCCCAATTAGTGGAGTATTATAAAGCCGGCCTATTTCCTTTTGATAAATTAGTGAAATTCTATGACTTTGACCAAATCAATGAAGCATTTGAAGCCTCCAAAAATGGCGAGGCGATTAAACCGATTTTACGCGTTCAATAAGACATAAACAGTTCCTTTTAAAAATATTTTTAATAAATATTTGATATTAAAGTGGAATAGCAGCCATCCTTTTTTACACACCAAAAAAGATCTGCTTATTCCACTTTATTTTTTGTTTCTTCTATCTTCAAGATCAATAATTGGAGCATATGAAAGAAACTATACATACACTGAATGAAGTCAACAAGATGGGGAGTTAGGTTCATATTTGTAACTTAAATGAGGAGGGAATATTAACAGGTAAACCACTGCTTCATATTATCAGTTAATTTAGAAAGGTTATTGACATTAAAATCGAATAGATATATATTATTTCTGAAAACGGTATCTATCAAATCTTACCTAATGAAACGGAAATTTGGAAATACTACTATCATAATTTAGAAATAATACATTCTATTAAGCAGTAAAAAGCTTTTTCCTCTAGGGTATGAGCTACTGCTGCTACCTTATATTTTTGGATTTTCATACTGGTAGAATCCTTATATTGCCGTTTATACATATCTTGAAGGAGGCTAATTGTAATAAGCTTATTTTTTTAGTTTAATACCCTACTATGTTTATAGGTATAATAAGATAAAAAATATGTAAGTAAAGGGAATCTGAAACAATTCTTTATCATATCCATGTAAGAACGATTTTCAAACGTTATTTAGTTTTAGAAAACATTCCAAGGAGGATTCAAATTGAGAAAAAAATTTACAAAATTAATTATTCCTTTTGCTGCTGCTTCTTTGTTATTAGCAGCATGCGGTGAACAGGCGACAAACAATTCAAACAATACAAGTTCAGGTCAATCTTCGAAGGTTGCCTCTATCAAGGATGAATCGCTGAAAGCAGCAAGCCCAGATAGCGTTCCGGCAAAAGCGTTAAATCGCAAGGATACGTTTATTGCTACTCTCTCGACTAACCCAGGCGGCGCTTTTTTACCGAACTTCTATAAAACCGGATATGACGGCAATGTATCTTCACCTATTTTTGACGGCTTAGTTGATATCAATGAGAAAGGCGAATACACACCAAAGCTTGCTGAAAAATGGGAAATCTCGAAGGATGGAAAAACGTATACTTTCCATATTCGAAAAAATGCGAAATTTAGTGATGGTAAGCCTGTAACTTCCGAGGATGTCGCATTTACATTGTCCATACTACATGACCCATCATACGCAGGTGACACAGATATTAGCCGTGCCCATATCATAGGCGGCGAAGACTATAAAAAAGGCAAAGCAAAAACAATCAAAGGTATCGAAATCGTTGATGACCAAACAATTACTATTAAAACAGACTCTGTTGATGTGCAAGCACTAAGTATCTTAGGAGGTCCTGTCCTTTCAAAAGCTTATTATGGTAAAGGTTATCACTTTGGCAACCTCGATTATTTAAAAGATCTTTATCAAAAGCCAATGGGAGCTGGTCCATACAAATTCGACAAATACATTCCAAATCAAGAAGTACGCTATGTAGCAAATGAAAATTATTGGAATGGCGCACCGAAGATTAAGCATTTCATCTATAAAATCGCCAATGAAAATGGCCTACAGTATTTCCAAGCTGGGGATGTAGACTTTGCTGGTTTCACAGCAAATGCGGATAACCTAGAACAATTGAAATCAGTTGGATTTGCAAATATCGATATCTATACTGGCACACCAATTAGCTTTATCTCTATTAACAATAAAAAAGAGTATATGAAGGATGCCAAAGTACGCCAAGCACTAAACTATGGGCTGAATCGCCAACAAATCATTGATACTGTTTACCAAGGATATGGCGAAGTAGCGAATATTCCAATCGCGCCCGTGTCATGGGCATACAACGATGAAGGTGTCAGAAAGTTTAACTATGACCCTAAAAAAGCAAAAGAATTATTGGATGAAGCAGGATGGAAAGTTGGCAAAAACGGCATTCGTGAAAAAGATGGCAAAAAGCTAGAACTTGTTTATCTAAGCGCTAAATCTGATGATGGCTTAATCCCGATTGCCAAAGAGAATTATAAGGAAATTGGCATCAATCTTAAACCAGAGTTCTCCGACTTTAATGCATTAGTTTCAAAAGTAGACAAAGGAAACTATGACTTGGCTTCCTTCTCTACTCCAATGATTATGGATCCAAACGATGTGGTAGCAGATTACCATTCTAAAAATGCAGATAAGAATAACGGGTACAAAAATCCGGCTCTCGATAAGCTGATTGAAGAAGGTCAAAATACACTAGACCAAGAAAAGAGAAAAGAAATTTATCACGAATTATATAAAGAATTTGCTGATAACCCACCAATCATTCTATTAAACTATCGCAAGATTTTGAATGGTGTTAGCTCCCGAATCGACGGAGTCAAACAAGATCCTTACAATGGTATCCTTTCAAGTTTAACTGAGGTTGACATTACAAAGTAAGTGCGATCCTCAATCGGTATGTCGCATTGTGCAAAGAAAATTATTAGCCTGTGACAGACGTTGGTCATTTAGCTAACCGCAATCACAGTGAAATTCATTTAAAAGCGGATGGAGTGTATGCTCCTCCTCTTTTCTGATGGGGGTTTTACGTTGAAAGAATATATTATCCGACGGGTACTTATTTCGATTCCCATATTGATTGGAACATCGTTTCTAATCTTTTATTTATTCGCATTGCTTCCAGGAGATTATGTGGACTCAAATCCTTCTCTTACTCCTCAACGCGCTGCCGAACTAAGGGAATTTTATGGTTTTAATGAGCCTGTCATCAAACGATATTTTAATTGGATTGCTGGGATATTCCACGGCGACCTAGGCTTTTCATTCCAATACCAACAACCGGTGACAAAGGTAATCAATCAATTCATCTGGAATTCATTTATCGTTTCTATCATCTCTTTGGTCATCACATGGATTATTGCATTAATAACTGGCGTGTATTCTGCGATGAAACAATATTCTATATTTGATAGCTTCGTTACATTCTTTGTTTTTGCCGCTATGTCTATCCCCTCCTTCTTTATTGGTTTATTGCTGATTAAGATCTTTGCGATTGATATGAATCTATTGCCTGTAGGCGGGATGATTGACGTCGGGAGCAATACTACTGGATTAGCCCATTATGTGGAAATAGGACGGCATATGATTCTTCCCGTATTTATATTGGTGTTACTTGGTACAGGAAGTCTGACTCGATATGTAC
Organism: Rummeliibacillus sp. TYF-LIM-RU47; assembly: GCF_008638315.1. Classification (NCBI taxonomy): domain Bacteria; kingdom Bacillati; phylum Bacillota; class Bacilli; order Caryophanales; family Caryophanaceae; genus Rummeliibacillus; species Rummeliibacillus sp. TYF-LIM-RU47. The sequence continues at coordinate 42,709 of NZ_VVIR01000006.1, forward strand.
GAACTAGCATGCTGGAGGTTGTACGTCAGGATTATATTCGTACAGCACGTGCTAAAGGGCTAAAAGAAAGCAAAATTATTTTTAAACATGCATTAAAAAATGCCCTACTGCCATGTATTACTTTATTGGCATTTGAGTTGCCTGCACTATTCTCAGGGGCAATCATCATTGAACAGGTATTTAACTGGCCTGGCATTGGCCAAGTACAGCTAGAGTCATTAAATAATCGCGACTATCCGGTTCTAATGACATTCACAATGTTTTTAAGTTTCTTAACGATACTGGGAAATCTATTCGCAGATGTTGCGTATGCTGCGGTCGACCCTAGAATTCGTTTGAAATAATGGAGGTGAAAAAATGAATTCAGCGACAGTCAAACATGCAAACCATGGACAATCAACAAAACGGCCTTCACTTTGGAAGGATACTTGGAAAAAAATCCGCAAAAAAAAGCTGGCCATGGGGAGTCTCTATTTCTTGGTTTTCATTTTTTTATTTTGTTTTATCGGACCTTTCCTTTCTCCGTATGCAGGCCAATCCGTAAATAGTGCCATCATAAACCAACCACCCTCTTCTCTTCATTGGATGGGGACAGATAAGTTCGGACGTGACGTATTGACTCGGCTCATGCTTGCTGGACGCATATCTTTAACAGTAGGTTTAGCCTCTATGGTCATATCCATTATTTTAGGTTCAGCTTTAGGCGCCATATCCGGTTATTATCGCGGATGGCCTGACACGATTATTATGCGGCTAGCGGATGTATTGTTGTCCATTCCCGGTTTGCCATTGCTGCTACTAATGGGTGCTTTACTATCAGAACTGAAAGTAGAACCAGAATATCGTATTTACCTTGTTATGCTGATGCTTAGCTTTGTTGGATGGCCTGGTTTAGCAAGGCTTGTACGAGGAGAGATTTTAACATTTCGAGAGCAAGCCTTTATGAAAGCGACAGAAGTATTGGGATTAAAGGATCGAAGAAAAATTTTCTCTCACTTGCTTCCAAACACTGTTCCCTTACTTATCGTAGTGGCCACTTTGAATGTAGCCGGAGCGATTCTAAGTGAATCGGCATTAAGTTTCCTAGGCTTAGGTGTTGTTCCACCTGCCGCTTCTTGGGGAAATATGATTGATTCTGCTAACTCATTAATAGACTTCCAACAGCGACCATGGCTATGGGTCCCGCCTGGTTTTGCGATATTCTTGACTGTTATCTCCATCAACCTGCTAGGCGATGGTCTTCGCGATGTATTGGATCCAAAAATGAAGCAATAAGGAGGGTTGATTTTGGCAACTCCGTTACTAGAAATTAAAGATTTACAGACTACCTTTTATACGGAACACGGCTCCGTTAAAGCAAGCAACCACGTCAATGTCACTGTCAACAAAGGAGAAATTGTTTGCTTAGTGGGCGAATCAGGCTGCGGAAAAAGTGTCACCGCTATGTCCATCATGAAGCTGATTGAAGCACCTGGTGTCATTGAAGGCGGGCAAATTCTTTTTCAAGACCAAGACATTTTGACACTTGGCAATAAAGCATTACGCAATCTACGTGGCAATGATATTGCAATGATTTTCCAAGAACCGATGAGCGCATTGAACCCTGTGTATACAATCGGAGATCAAATGATGGAACCCCTTCTTCAACATACAAAACTAAGTAAAAATGAAGCCTACGATAAATGTATTGAATTGATGGAAAAAGTAGGTTTGTCGAGAACCAAACAACTCATGAAGTCATATCCTCATGAATTGAGCGGCGGGATGCTGCAACGAATTATGATTGCAATTGCCCTTTCATGTGATCCTAAGTTGATTATTGCCGATGAGCCGACAACTGCTTTAGACGTAACGATACAAGCGCAAATCTTAGAGATTTTAAAAGAAATTAATAAAGAATTGCAAACTTCTATTCTTTTTATTACGCATGACCTTGGCGTAGTAGCTGAAATGGCTGACCGTGTTGTTGTTATGTATGCCGGGAAGGTCGTTGAGGAAGGTACGGTCCTGGAAATATTCAAAGAGCCAAAACATCCATACACAAAAGGTCTGCTTCACGCAAAGCCAGTCATTAATAAATTTCAAGAACGCCTCTATACCATTCCTGGCCAGGTGCCTGACCTTTCTACATTAGGCGACCATTGCTTCTTTCAAGATCGCTGCGAGTACCGAATGGATATTTGTGGCCAATCGATGCCTGCTTTAACATCCGAGTCGACAACTCATTGTGTTGCTTGCTGGTTATACAAGGAAGCACCCCGTAAGGAAGGATTAAAGATATGACCGAATCAATCATAGAAGTAAATGGCTTAAAAAAATATTTTCCGATTAAGTCCGGTGTATTTGGACAAAAGAAGCAATATGTAAAAGCAGTAGATGGCGTTGATTTTATCATAAAGCCAGGAGAAGTATTTGGCCTTGTCGGAGAATCCGGAAGCGGAAAGTCGACAGTCGGCCATACAATACTACGGTTGCATGAAAAAACAGAGGGTACAGTCAAATTTATGGGTGAGGATATCTTTGGAGTAGATAAACAAAGGCTTCGGCAAATACGTCCGAAAATGCAATTGGTATTCCAAGATCCGTATAGTTCACTGAACCCTAGAATGCGCATTGGTGATGCCATCGGCGAGGCGTTGATGGATCACGGACTAGCTGATAAAGGTGATATTCGTGACATCGTTTCCGAAACGCTAGAAAAATGTGGCCTTTCTCACCATTATATCGATCGCTATCCACATGAATTTTCTGGCGGACAGCGGCAACGAATTGTCATTGCGAGAGCAATGGCCTTAAACCCAACCTTTATTGTGGCGGATGAACCGGTAGCAGCATTAGATGTATCAATTCAAGCACAAATCATCAACCTGTTTAAAGATTTGCAAGAACAAAACGGGCTATCCTACTTATTCATTTCTCATGATTTAAGTATCGTTGAGCATCTATGCACGAAGGTTGGCATTATGTATTTGGGCAACCTTGTAGAAGTAGCTGACCGCGCAGAATTATTTACGAATCCGCTACACCCTTATACAAAAGCATTATTGTCAGCAGTGCCGATCCCTGACCCCACTATCAAAAAAGAAAGAATTATATTAAAGGGTGAAATCCCTAGCTCTGTACATCCTCCAAGTGGATGCAAATTCAGAACACGATGCCCTTTTGCTACGGAAAGATGTGCTCAAGAAGTTCCAGCGCTTAGAAATGTGGGGTCAGGCCATCAAGTCGCTTGTCATTATGTTTGATTATAGATAAAAGTTTTGTTTTTATTTGAGCATAGAATAGAAATGAAGCATAGCTAATGAAAAAACCAAACTAAATGAGACATTTATCGTCACATTTGTTTGGTTTTTCTTTTATAATTTTCAATTTTAACTACTCTAAATGAAAAACTCGCAAATAAGTAAGAACGCTTAATACTTTTTATTATTCCATTCAACGCTTTTATCTCAAGCTAATTTATAGGCAATTCTACAATGAAATTAGTTCCGACATTTTCAGTGCTTTCTACACTGATTTTCCCACCATGCATTTTTACAATGGTTGCAACGATGGATAGTCCTAGTCCAGTTCCTTCTACTGTTCGTGTACGGGCGATATCTACGCGATAGAAGCGGTCAAAAATTCTTTCTATATCTTTTTCATTCAATCCTATCCCGGTATCTTCAAACGATACGACTAACCAATTGTCCCTTTTTTCAATTGAAATTTCTATACTGCCATTGGGTTTATTATATTTGATTGAATTTGTTAAGAGATTATCCCAAACAGCATTAAGTAAAGACATATCTCCCACGATTTCTATCTCCGGTAATGAGTAACCAAGCATAATCCCTCTCTCATCCATTTGCCATTGATAGTTTCGGACCAATTCCTTTATTTGCTTGCCAACATTAAATGGCTTTCTTTTTATGATATCTTCATTACGATCTAACGAAGCAAGAAGTAATAATTGTTTCGTTAATGTAGATAGCCTTCTAATTTCATCATTAATAATAGAAACATAATGTCCTCTATCTTCTCTGCTTATTGATTCATTTTCTAATAGGTCTGTATATGCTTTAATATTGGATAGAGGAGATTGGATATCATGGGAAATATTCGAGATGAACTCCTTCCTTCTGTCGTCCACCTGTTCCAGTTTTCTAGCCATTTGTAAAAAGCTAAGTGATAGTTCTCCTAATTCATCATGACGTGTAATATCGAGATTGACGTTGAAATCTCCATTGGATAGTAACTTTGTTGCGGATGTCAGTTTTGTAATAGGTGTTACTAAATACTTTGCGCTAAAAATAACTAAAACAATACTTAATAAAATTGATAAAGCAAGCAACCAGCCAAATAAGATATGCATTTCATTAAAAAGGAGTTTAATATCTGGTCTAAGGAAAAGCGCATACTTCTTTCCGTTATGTGTTAAAGGTACACCAATTGTATTCTTCAATTCATTTGCAAAAAATCCTGTGACAAATGTTTCTTGCGGGAAATTGAGGATACCATGAAATATGTCCCCGTTTAAAACCTGTTCTTTAGTAGAATTATAAAGTTTAATTTCTCTAAAACGCGCGCCAAAGTAAAATTCCTTTCCCCTATTATCAACTAGGTAAATTTGATAGCCGATTGATGATAAGTTTTCTAGATATTCTTCTAGATTTATAGTTGGATGATCATTGGCAAACTCAGCAATATTTAATGCAATCCTTGTATTTTTTTGATCATTCAAAGGTTTTAATTTTTGCTGATAATACGTATTAGATATAATAAATGCAAAAATGCCACTGAAAATCATAATCCCAACCGTAATCACAATAAATTTTATATAAAGAGTTCTCATCTCGGGTTGGCCTCCAACATATATCCAACTCCCCGTACTGTTTTAATTTGAAAATCCTCTGTCGATTTAGAAAAACGCTCACGCAATCTCTTGATATGGACATCCACCGTTCGTTCATCTCCCTCATAATCTAACCCCCATACTTGTTCAATTAAATGTTCTCGTGAAAAAACACGCATAGGATTAGAAGTTAGGAAATGTAATAATTCAAATTCTTTGAGTGGTAAAATAATTGTTCTATCTCCGTTTTGCACTTCATAATTATTTTTGTTAATTGTTATATTTCCTAAGCGGATGGTAGAATCTTCTGTTTGTTTATTGTATCTGCGTAATAAGGCTTCTATCCTAAACCTTAATTCTTTCATTTCAAAAGGCTTGACCAGATAATCATCTGTCCCAGAACGAAATCCTTCCTCTTTATCTTCGATTTGATTTTTAGCAGTTAAAAGAATAATTGGGAGATTATATTTTTTTCGAATCTCTCTGGTTAATACATAACCATCTATAAAGGGCATCATTACATCCACTACAGCTAAATCACATGCTTGTTCATTTAGTATTCTCAATGCTTCATTACCGTCTTTTGCTTGCAATACATTGTAACCTGATTCGGTTAAATGGATATCTACTACCTGTAAAATATTTATATCATCATCAACAATTAGAATATTAACCATTCCACATTCTCCTATTCAGAATTCAAACATTAAGTATGAATCAGTTATAAAATTTATTTAGATTTCTTACTAAATCTACATAAAAAAATTTACTGTCATTCCATACTAATAAATGTTTATATAACAAATAAACAGCCCCTAAAAGATTAGTATGGGCTGCTTATTTACATTTAATTCTATACATTGTACCGTCTTTTTAAAAACTAAAATTCCTTTTCTAAAACCAATCCATCGCTCATCTTGATAATGTGGTCTACATAAGACAGCATTTCTTCATCATGGGTAACCATCAAAGTCGTGATATTCAAAGTTTTTGTTAAATCCCGAATTAACCCCATTACATCTTTAGACCTTTTTGAATCTAAACTTGCGGTTGGTTCATCTGCGAAGAGAATTTTCGGTTTGTGAATGATGGCACGGGCAATGGCAACACGTTGTTTCTCCCCGCCAGATAATGAAAAAGGATATGCATCTTTTCTATGTTCCATTTCAACTAGTTTTAGAATTCTATTAATTTCTATTTTTTGTTCCTGTTGCTTTAATTTTGACTCAGATACATCTAACATTAGTAACAGCTGCTCTTCAACTGTTAGGAAAGGAACAAGGTGTGCAAATTGAAATACAAATCCAAATTGGCTTGCACGTATTTGACGAATTTGTTCATCATTCATTGTCGCAATATTATTTCCATTGAATACTACTTGCCCGTTTGTTGCAGGCTGTAATCCAGCCGCAATTGTTAGAAGTGTACTTTTCCCTGAACCGGAGGCACCCACTAATGCTGTGATCTCTCCTTCTCTTAACGAAAGGTTAATTCCTTTCAATATTTCTTCTTTTATTTCTCCATTCTTAAACGTTTTTCTTACTTCATCAAGAGTAAATATTGCCATATTAAACCTCTCCTTGTTGAATTGCTTGCAATGGTTCTACTTTTTTTATTTGTATCCCTGAAAGCGTGGCTCCGGTAAAACCAATTATCAGGAAGACTATGGATAATATGACGGTTGTTTCAAAAGTTAAACTAAAAGGCATTCCTTTAGGCGCTATTACATTAAAAACCTGACTGAATGCAATAGATAAAACTAGTGCAATTACGGTGATAAAAACCATTTGCGTCCACATCATTTTGAATAGTTTGCTTGTTTTTATACCAATCGCTTTTAAAATGCCGTACAAACCAATTTTTTGAACATTCATCATATAGAAAAAGATGGCGAATAACAATCCACTAATGATTACTAGAAACCAAATAATCATATTTAAAGACATCTGTTCTGCATTAAAACTTGGAATGGTATTGAGGAAGTCCTTATTTGAAAAGGATTGTAATCCAGCAATTTTTTGCGGAGAGTCATCTCCAGGTACAAATACCACTTGCATTTCTTTCGCTCGATAAATTTCTGTATAATCGTCTGTATTTATATAAGCAACAGGGGCATGGCTAAATTTCTTTTGGTCTACAAAACCTTTTACTATTAGCTTGCCTCTATACTGATTATTCGTTAAGGTATCTCCAATTTTTATACCTTTATCCTTCATAGAATTATCTAATACAACTTCGCCTCTCTTTACATTTGTAAACAATTTAGAATTCGTTGATGTTACAAATGCAACGCTTCGCTGTTTCTTGTCCTGATCATTCAAAAATCCCATTTGAATTGAAAATGCAACAGCGTCATGGTGTTTTTTTAACACTTCATCTTCAGTACTTGCATCTATCCTAGAGAGATTATAGGTTTGATCTGAATCCTCGTTCATATAAAACTGGCCTTTTGGTAAATCTTTAATTAATGCAGCATTATCTTGAGATAATCCGTTTGCCAAACCAGATATAATAAACGTTAATAAACTAACAAGAAAAACAATGGAGCCTAGAATTAAAAATCTTGCTTTATTTTTTTTAATTTCTTTCCATGCTAAATTCATCACTATTCCTCCAATTCGCTTTCTATAAGCCTAGTATAAAGATGGAATATGAACAGATGATGAATAAGCTGTTACATTTAAAGAATTCTGTCCCTATAAAGTTTCGAAGGAGAATTAGAATGTGATTGTGCATAATCGCTATTATTAAAGGCCAGTTTTCATTTTAATAATGAAAACTGACCTTGTTATTTCGCGCTTAAAGTTCGAATCAAAAATCTCTTAGTCTTCCTTTTTACGAGAAAGTATATACTCTTCTTTTAATATAGAATGATACGCGCTATCTACAAGCACACCCTTAATCATTTCGCTTTTTCGAAGAATGCCTTCGCATTTCATACCCAAACGCTCTAGTACTCTTCCGGAGGCAACATTCTTCACTTCATATGCTGCGAATACACGCTCTAAACCAAGTATATTGAAGGCTAAATCGAGGATTAATTCTCCTGCTTCTGTCGCATAACCATTGCCCCAATACTGCCGATTCATTGTATACCCCAGTTCTCCACTATGATTATGTTCATGCACTCTAAACTCAATCGCCCCAATCATTTTGCTGCTTTCTTTTATCACGATAGCATATTTGCCAATAGGTTCTTTTATGAAATAATTCGCTATAAAGTTCTTCGTTTGGTTTAAATCTTTATGCTCTGCATAAAGAAAACGAGTCGTTTCTTCATCTGATGTATATTCAAACATATCCTCCGCATCATCAAACGAAACTGGACGCAAAAGAATCCTTTCACCTTCCATTTGACTATGCTCAACTATTAACGTGTTGATATTTCCCAAGCTGACACCCCTACTTTTGACTATGTTGCAATCCTATTTGTTTGTTGAACTCATTAGAATATTATACCATATATTAACTATTTAGATATTTTAAAATTTTCATCTTTTTTCTTTACAGTAAGTAGATTTGTTGCAATATATGGTAAATTAATCTTTTAATTATATTTATTTTTTGTCTACTTTTTTAGCACTTCATCCGTTGTATCAATGAGGAGGAAAAATATGAATCAAAAAGATGCGTTCACCTCCTATCTGATTCAAATTGGAGAGGAAGTGTTTCTACTTTTACGCTCAAAAGGAGCATCAAAAGAAGATGCAGAAGACATTATTCAAAATACTTTTTATAAAATCTATTCCATGTTAAGTAACCTGGATGAAAAAACAATTCGACCGTGGTTTTATCGAGTGTCCCTCAATGACTTTATTGATTTAAAACGAAAAAAATTTCAGCATCATGTTCCACTATCTGATGAGATCCAATCTAAATTAGCAAGTGGAAATACTGATTTTGATCAGCTTTTTAATCAAGATGAAATTATGTATTTATTAAAAAATGTTAAAAAAGAGTATAGAGAGATTTTTATTTTAAAATATTATTATGAATTAACCTATGGGGAAATATCACAATTACTCCATTTACGTGAGGACAATATTAAGCAAAAACTATATCGGGCACGAAAAACAATCCATACAGAAATTGGAGGGATTAATGCATGGATTCATCGATTCAAAAGGCATTAAAAAAAGCAAAAAGAAAACAATTGGCTAAAATTGCTCTTATTTCTTTTATCGTTTGTATTACCCTACTATTTATAATTAGCAGAATAGGCATGTATTTAACTGCCCGAAATACAGCACAATTACATGAGAGTCTATTATTAGAGAACGCTATTTCTCAACCTAATGTTAATATTGACTCCCAGGTAACAAGCAATTCTACGATGTTCGGCGGCAATATTATCACATATCGCTCAAAAGATATAGATGGTTATCTAGTACCTTGGAGTACATTAACGAGTACTTATTCATTGTTTGGTACATCTGGTGATAGCAACGAACGAACACCTGGCTTCCACAAGAACGGGGATACTTATTTTGAGTACGATAAACAAACAAAGCAAAGGTTCGCCACATTTTATCATCCTGCGATTAAACAATATTACGGTGGTGTTCAAAATCAACTCCCAGCTGTGATTCAACTGAAAAATCAGCTAGCTGAAGTGGCAATCTCATTCAAACAGCCGTTAACAATGAAGCAAGTACGCGATTACATACCCGAAAATTTAAATATTGCTTGGCTATATATGTTGTCCGAAAAAGTAGATGAAGCTGCAGGACCATCGGGTGTACAAGTTTATGGTTACTCCGATTCTAAACTCTTAAAAGAATCATTCGAGGAATTTAAGAACAACCTTAAAAAATATGATACACGTCAATCAATGGAGGTAATCCAAGATTATATTGCCAACAATCAAAACAAGCCGTTTAACGAAGTGACTGTGTTGGGGGTAATGGTAACAGGTCGTACTGAAAATTTTAAAGAATTACTAGGGAAAGACTTTATTAGAGGTGCATCGGTAGGAGTGACAGTACCGATTGTGCCGTATATTCAACCAACCAAATAGGCAAGATTACTTCGTTACAGAAAAAAGTAGTGCCAACCTGCAAATGCAAATGGTTGGCATTATTTTTATAGCTGTGCTTCTATTTTTAGCTTTTATTCTCACCAATCTGGATCTGTTATATTTTTGAATTAAACAAAATGGGAGTTGGATAATAAAGTTCTTGGTAATAACCGAATTCCATAAGCAATTCCAAAATGACGTATTGATTATATTTATCCAGCAAGTAAACTACATATACATTCCCTTATAATTAGAAGATAGCTTACATTATGCAGTACATTTTATAACTCTTTATACTATCCTAACGTAATATAGATCAAAATTATAAATGTATTTATCATCTTTTCTACCCCTCAACTTCAAGTAATCCACTTCCCTTTTTTATTGACGTAGTGTTGACAATTTGTCAATTTAACTATATTCTTTTTGAGAATGATAGTTTCATATTCGCAATTGTTTTTATGAAAGGAGACTACATATGGCCAAACCAAATAATAGTTCTGAACTCGGTTTGTTACTGAGACAATTATTAAAAGAACGTTCATTATCCATGCGCAATTTTAGTGAGCTCACTGGAATTGATACAGCCACTATTTCTCGAATCATCAATAATAAACGAAAAGCAACTCCTCAACATTTAGAAAAATTTGCAGAATGTCTAGGAATTCCTTTAATTAAACTATTCGAAGCAGCAGGCTATCCTCTAGAACAAAATACTGGAGAATTAGATTCGGATCTTCATGTGTCTATTGGTGCAATACAATCTATATTTAAGGATTCTAATATTAATGACGAGAATTTTTCAATTGAACGAGTGAAGCAAAAGTTAAAAAGCTATGAAGCATATGCAGAAACAGAAGAAGGAAAAAATACAATTACTAATGGTTTTAAACAAAAAATACAGGAAGTTGGTAGTGTAGGACCCTTCATTAATAAATTAAAGGACTTCCATACAAGGTTTATATCAAGGAAAGGCTCTATTTTTGAATTAGCCCTAATCGGTAGTTCGTTACTGTATTTTATTATCCCAGTTGATGTGATTCCAGATTATTTACTGCCAATAGGCTATTTAGATGATGCAATTGCTGTACAACTTATTACGAATGCATTATTAAAACCATAATGATTTAGGCAGGTGAATTTATGAAACATAGTAAACGGAAAGTATTTAGAAACCTCTTCTTAACATTCATTTTGATCATTATAGCTGGTGTAACCTATTGGTGTTATCAATATAATAGTGGCCTGGCATCAGCAGACAAAGGGCCTTCTAAAGAGGTGAAAACAACATTTAAACCTTTTGAAGGTGCTGATACGCATATTGGAAAGATGAATGTATTGTTAATAGGAAGTGATTCAAGAGGAGAAGAACATTCGAGATCAGATACCTTAATGATTGCGCATTATGATCAAAAAACAAATAACGTAAAGCTTGTTTCTATCATGAGAGATACATATGTTGATATCCCAAAACATGGTATGCAAAAAATAAATAGTGCTTATGCATTTGGCGGACCTGAGCTTTTAAGAGAAACCATAAAACAAAATTTCGATATTGATGCAAATTACTATGCTGTTGTCGATTTTAAAGGATTTTCTAAAATAATTGATCTACTAGCACCTGATGGTATTACTGTGGATATTCCTTCTACTATGGAATATGGCATTGGTATGACTTTGCATCCCGGTAAACAAACTTTACATGGCGATCAGGTACTAGGTTATGTACGTTACCGACATGATCGGTTAAGTGATTTTGGTCGTGTAGAACGACAGCAAGAAGTCTTAACAAAAGTGAAAGAACAAGCCATCAGTATGAAAACTTTAGTGAATTTACCGAAGATACTTGGAACGGCTGATAGCTATATTGAGACAAATGTTGATAATAAAACAATCCTTACAATTGCTAAGGGTTTACTAGCTGGAAAATCAAAAGGCATGGAAACATTGCGTATCCCTATAGCAGATTCTTATGAGAACAAAAATGAAATTGTAGGTGCTGTCTTAGATGTTGATCTTGAAAAGAACAAAAAAGCCCTAAAAACATTTTTAACTACTAGTGAACATGAGAAAACCCAATAAATAAAACTACTTCATTTAGGAGAGGTCCCCATTGAATTTAGATTATCAAATTTTTAAACTCATTAACCAATTTGCTGGAAAAAGTATCTTTATTGATCATCTAGTTCTCTACTTTTCAAAATATGGCCCTCTGCTATTTGGATTATTTTTTATCTGGCTATGGTTTTCAAAATCTAAAAATAAAGAACAGAATCAGAAGATCGTTTTGTCTGCATTAACTATTGTCATTCTTACACTTGGGATAGACATGATTATTGAAATCGTCCATTTTCGACCACGACCATTTGTTGACCATTCAGTAACATTGTTATTTAACAAATCAAATATGGACCCTTCATTCCCCAGTAACCATGCTGCTGGATCATTCGCCTTGGCGTTTGCAGTTTTTTGGAATAGACGAAAAGCCGGATTGATACTGCTTGGATTAGCATGTGTTATGGCACTTTCAAGGATTTATATCGGGGTGCACTACCCCTTTGATGTTTTAGCTGGTGGTTTTATCGGATTTTTTGTTTCTTTACTTGTTGTGACACAAGCGAGAATCCTTAATCCTTTATACAACTTTATTATAGACATTTTCAATAAGCTCTCTTTTAAAAATTATAGATAAGCATCGCATATTTTGTTGTTCATTTTATTAAATATGTAGGAGGTGTGATTAATGGGAATTAGCCCTGTAACGGCAATTATACTTGCTGTTGTTGCCATAATCATTTTCGGACCAAAGAAATTGCCTGAACTAGGAAAAGCTATGGGTACTACCCTTCGCGAATTCAAAAAAGCTACAAACGGATTAATGGAAGATGATGAGCCGTCTAAAAAGCCTTCAGAATCTACAAAGTCCGAAGATAAATAAGCTAGGATGTTTATAAATGAACCAGACTGAACTATCGATTATCGAACATATAGACGAATTAAGGAAACGATTGATGATTATTGCTGTATTCTTTGTGGTGGCAGTGATAGCTAGTTTTTTTCTTGCACAGCCTCTCATCCACTTTTTGCAATTTAGCAATGAAGCAAAGACATTACAGCTCCATTCTTTTAAAGTAACAGATCCAGTCAATATTTATTTCCAAGTAATTTTTGTACTGGCAATTGTTATGACGTCACCTATTATTTTATATCAGCTATGGGCCTTTATCACGCCAGGTTTATATCCGACAGAACGAAAGGCAACATTGCGGTATATCCCTTATATTGTATTTTTGTTTTTGCTTGGCGTTATGTTTTCATATAAGATTTTATTTCCTTATATGATTCATTTCATGGCAGAAATGTCTATGGATATGGATATCCAACAAACGATTGGCATTAATGAATACTTTCAATTTCTGCTCCAGCTGACACTCCCCTTTGGAGTTGTCTTTGAATTGCCAATGGTTGTCCTATTTTTAACAAGACTTGGGATAATCACGCCGCATATGCTCAGTAAATTTCGGAAGTACGCCTACTTCATTTTAATGGTTATTGCGGATATTATTACACCAACGGATGTTATGTCGCTATTTATAGTCTCTATACCTTTATGCATTTTGTATGAGATTAGCATTTTAATCTCGCGTTTTGGTTATCGAAAATATTTGAAGTCGGAGAGTGAAAGGTCAATCGTAGCAGAAGAAAATCCTTCTACCCTATAAGGTAGAAGGATTTTTTATTGGAAAGGTTGTAAATCCAAAAATGCCAGCTTCACATAACAACAGGTATTTTACTGATTTTATTTTATATCCTGTATTGACAGTTTCTGTTCTGGAGTAAAGCTAACATATTCATAATCTTCTTCCCCGTTCACTATACTGCGATACCCCGCCTCAACCATACTATAATCGATTGATTGGTCATTCAACAGTTTCTGCATCAGCTTGCACTGTTGTAGCATCTGTTCTTTTTTTAGCTTCCCTTTTTCGATCTCTAGCATAATGACGATAGGCTTTGGTGTTTTAACCTGAGGCGTCCATTCCTTGGCGTCTTTACTGTATACTTCTACATCAGTATCCACTGAATCGACTTGCGGCACTTTTTTCCGAAGGAGCGTTCGAATATACCTCTCTGCCTCCGTATTTAGTTTTTTAGATGCCTCCTTGTCTATGTTAGACTCATGAATCGTATCACTAAAGACTTCATAGGGTTCGATACCTGAGACATAGAATGAGTAGGTGGTTTCAACTGCTGACGGATCCTTTTTCACTACTTTAAACTGATAGGTACTGTCAGTCCATCCATATCCTACAGATCGCTTAATCTTGTAATTCATATCCGGATAATTTTGTTCTAAAAACGCTTCTAGACTCTCTTTTGCTTTATGTTTGTCCATTGTATTTCCGCTCATTTGAATGTAAGCAACCACGATGACGGCAATTAATGAAATGGCAATTACACTATATATTATTTTCTTTTTCATATTTATTTTTCCTCTCTTATTTTTAGAATACAAAAGGCAATAAGGATTCCAATAACAGTAACCAACAGGTGAATAATCAATGCAGTCAGTGCTATTTGAAGAGCTTCCGAAAAACTGTCAGCATAAAATTTACCGAACCAATCCGTCATATATAACAGGCAATTCCACAGGAAATTCGGTACGCCCGCAAGCAGGACGGTAACGAGTACAGATCGGTAGAACAGATACGTGACTGCTCCCAAAATGGCGTAGGTCAGGATAAACCCACTGTTGTCATTCATAATGGTCGTACTCATAGCTAATACAAAGGCAATTGCTACAAAGAAAATCTGTATTGTCGTCAATTTCACGGTTATATTACGAATCATGTTCCTTGAAGCACCGTGGAGTTTTACTTCAGCAGGCAGTGGAATTTGTGATTGTTCCGCTATATGCCGGCATTCTTGGCAGCTTTGCAAATGTTCCTCAACAAACCGTTGAGTATCCAGATGCAATAACTCTTCTTCATATAATGGCAGTAAGTCTTGCGTCACCGCACAGTTTGTCTTCATAAAGTCAGCTCCATTGCTTTTTGAATTCTTAATTTCAGTCGGTGAAAATTAACCCGTGCATAGTTTTCAGATTTACCGATTAATACACCAATCTCTGCAAAACTCAGCTCTCCGTATATACGAAGCAGTACAATCTCTCTCGCTAAATCTTCCAACTTTGAAATATGATATAAAAGTTTTTTTGTATCCTCTTTGATTTCGGCTAATTCTTCTAAAGTATGGATTTCCGTTTCTGGCATCAAGGAGAGTTTTTGCATTAAGCTACGCTGATACTTATTTTTTCGGTAATGCTTCTTCAATAAGTTCACTGCGATCGAAAACATCCAAGTCGATAAGGTGGAAACACCATTAAATGATGCGATGTTTTTACATGCCTCATAAAAGGTATCATGGCAAAGGTCTTGAGCAGTTGCCTGATTTCCTGTCTTTGCATAAAAAAATGCGTAGATTTTCGGTTGGATTTCTTCGTATTCTTCTTCAAGCTTATTCATAACGACCCTCTCTCTCTTGCTGTTCAAATCATTAATACCTCGACTAAATGTTTCGTTACAACTATTATAAAAATATTTTCATTTTCTTATTTTAAAAATTATAAATTAGTTGAGGGAGAAATTAATAGAATGAGAGTTGCATTTAAACAAGGAAGTTGCTTATTTGAACGCCTCCGGACTAAAAGACAACGATGGGCTATATGAAATCTGGGTCATTGTATTCTTCTCTCTGATGACTTTTACTGGTTTTGCTGCTTCAAGTGAATAATAATCACTTGAAACAATGAATAGATTAATTGCTATGAAAATAAATCCTTATAGTAAATTTACCTATACAACCCCTATCGGTTATACATACATATAGAATGTATTTGATTACAGGTGATTAGTCTCGTTTGTTCTTTCGAAGATTTAATGGTTGAAGGGAAAAAAGATTCTTTACATGATTATTGTTATTTCTACTCACTTCACATTTGAATTAGCAGCTATAAGGTATCACTAAATTGTAAATCGAAAATACTCGGACGCTAGTTACTTCTAATTAGGTCTAAGTTATTTCCTTTGGAGAGTGTTAAATTGGAAACAATGATTTTTATTGAAACTACAAAAAACGGTTCTAGTAGGGAGGCTGTAAAAACGGCTGCTCGATTAGGTTTTTACACCGTTTTGTTTACTGAAAAAGAAAAGCTTTTAGAACAAAGAAAAGAATTTCCGGATATTATGCAAATGGTTCATTTTAATAAAATGACAGAGGATCTCATCCGTCAGCAAATTATTGAGCTTCAAGAACAAGGCAAAATCATTAAAACAATTATTAGTTTTGTAGATCCCTTCGTGTCATTAGCCGCACAGCTTTCAAATGAATTATGTAAATCAAATATTTCTGTGGAAGCGTTAAAGATCATGGAAGATAAAACCGAAACGAGAAGAGCATTAAAAGAAAATGCAACAACTCCTATATTTGAAGTTTTTCAGCCAGTGGATAATATCAGTACTTTTATTAAAAAAGAACACAAATTCCCTTTAATTGTAAAATCACCTATGTCAAAAGCTTCAAAGGATGTCTATTTGGTTAAAAATAGATTTGAATTAAGGAAGATAATGAAGAAATTTTTAAGAATATATCCGGACCAACAAATATTACTTGAGGAATATTTAGATGGTCCACAATATTTAGTGGAAGTCCTTGTCCACAAAGGCAAAATAAATATTGTCGCTGTTTTTAAACAAGAAATTACAAAAGAGTTAAAGTTTATTGTAACGGGTTATGCAGTTCAGTTAAACGTAAACGATGACCTTTATAAAAAGCTGTCCAGCACAGTGGAATCGATTATGAACGATTTAAAAGTAGCCAATGCTGCCTGTCATCTTGAAATCAGAAATGTAAACGGAAATTGGAAGCTCATTGAGATTAATCCTAGAATATCTGGTGGAGCGATGAATCGGATGATAGAAGAAGCGTTCGGCATAAATTTGGTAGAAGAAACGATTAAACTTTATCTTGGGGATGAACCTAATGTAGATAGGAAGCACGAGAAACATCTCTATACACACTATATTACGATAAACTCTGTTGGACGACTTTTAAAGGTGACAGGTAAAAAAAGAGCTGCAAATGAACCTGGTGTAAGAGAAGTTTATATCAAGTCACGTAAAAAAGCCGTCATCAGACCGCCTATTTCAATGGGCCATCGTTATGGGTATGTAATGGCTACTGGTGAAACATTAGATGAGGCAAAGGAAAATGCGTTGAATGCTTTTAAAAAAATAAAATTCT
This sequence comes from Rummeliibacillus sp. TYF-LIM-RU47, assembly GCF_008638315.1. Lineage (NCBI taxonomy): Bacteria > Bacillati > Bacillota > Bacilli > Caryophanales > Caryophanaceae > Rummeliibacillus > Rummeliibacillus sp. TYF-LIM-RU47. The sequence continues at coordinate 59,862 of NZ_VVIR01000006.1, forward strand.
ATATTGAACCGTTATCGGAGGAGATATAATGGTGACCGTTGCAATGCTTCATTATAGAAAACATCCTCATGACATTAAAAAAGCTTATACCTGTGCTTCAGTTGCGAAGATGGAAGGCATTAATTTCTATTTCTTCTCTCCCAGTGCTGTTAGGTTTGAAGAAAAAGTCATTCACGGCTATCAATATGAAAATGGAACTTGGATTCTAAAAGAGATGCCCTTTCCTGATGTGATTTATAATGCTACTGGTATGAAAACTACATTTCAGAAAAAAGTATATCGACAGCTTAAAAAAACCATACCTTTTACCAGTCATCCAATAGGTAACAAAATGAAAGTATTTAGAAAAATAAAAACAATACCTGAATATGCGCATTACTTAATACCTTCTGAAATAATCAAGGATTCATCAGATGTTTTATCTGCATTAAAACGATTTAAAAAAATTGTTATAAAGCCTTTATCGAGTAACCAGGGCAAAGGTTTAATTTTTATTGAACGCAATGGAGATCAGATTGAGCTGTTAGAAGGTTCTCATCGGAAAACTGTTAATATAACTGAATTCCGCAAGAAAATTGAAATGGTTATAGAAGAGAAGGCATACCTCGTTCAACCTTATATTTCAAGCAGGACAAAGGACGGGTTCCCTTTTGACTTTCGAATCCATGTTCAAAAAAATGGCTCTGGTGATTGGGGGATTACGTTAATCTACCCAAGGATCGGTTCAGATGATGGAGTTATTAGTAATGTCAGTTCAGGAGGATATATTGGAAAGCTCGAATCTTTTCTAGAAAAAGAATATGGTGTAGAAAGCTTTGATATTCTTAGAATGTTAGAACAGTTTCCCCTGCGTTTTTTACAAAAGTTTGATGCCTTATATAATAACCAATTAGATGAATTGGGAATTGATATTGGAATTGATGAAAATAAAAAGCTGTGGATTTTTGAAGTGAACTGGAGACCAGGATATATATACCGAGAATTGGAGGCAGCAATGAATACAATTCCATATGCTGCTTATCTCGCTAATCAGAAAAAATAGCATTGAAGCACAATCACCCAACCCTTTCTTTGTGATCCAAAATACAATAGAAATATGGCACATCTAAAATTGTCTGCCGAGGAGGGGAGATTTGGTGGATAACAAAAATTGCGTTTGCAAGGCAATGAAAACACTACAGAAGGAACAAAGTATATTATCCGGTCAACTGATGGAGTTTCAATTTATATGTTTTTCTGCTACGACAGATACCATACCTTTTATGCTTTTAATGAATAACAATCTAAAACCTTTAAAAGCATTCACAAAGTGTACAGTATCCCCTTTTTTTCGATTAGAAAAATTGAATGAGGACACCTGCTGTGCTGAATTATCAATACTTGAAGCCATAGATATGGACGGAATTCCGATTGACTCATGTGACGATTTGTACTCGCTTCGGAAAACTAAAAGCTGCATAATTGTTGATTTAAATTGTTTCTGTGCAATTAATCCGTTTCCACCTAATCTAGTCAATCGACCACTCCCTGAAATTGAACCGAAATAATTAGTTTTTTAATAAATCTCCAAAACCGCAACCATTTTGTAAGAAATGGTTGCAATTTTCACATATAAAAAAGGACAAATCCAACTCATGATGGGACTTTGCCATAGCATTTAAACAATCTATTGGTAAGTGCGCCTTCCCATCATCCTTTCACTATACAAAAATCACTTTGTGAATCGCTGCTCACTATAAATAGTTAATCCCCTTTATTATTAGCAAAATTGCTCCTAGCAAATGCACAAATAAAATAACCTATGTGTTTCTACTGAGTCCATTAGAAACTTTTGAATTTCATTGTACCAAAATAAGAAAAAATCGATCCTGCTTTATACCTTATAAATTAACAATATGAAAGGAAGTACTTGATTGAACAATGTATACAAATTAATTCCTATTAGTGATGGTAGTCCATGCATCATATTACATCCTAAGCAAAGAAAATTACTAGACGCAACAAGGATAAAAACAACTATTCATTTTGGATTTCATAAAACCGAAGTCATATTCAAACAATTAAATACAATAAAAGAAAATGAAATCGGATTATCTAATACTGTCATAGAAAATCTGAGGCTTCCTTTAGAAGTAGATTATGAAATTTCAATCCAAAATGATGAAATTATTATAGGGCCATTTATTGGCGTGATGATAACGAATTCTCACAAAAAACTTAAAAAGAAAGTAAATAAACTAAAACAAATAAAAAAACTTGAACAAATAAAGAAACAATATCGATTAGTTAATGGCGTCGTTTTAGCATTATCGGTGGAAGGTATAGATGAAAATAACTCTAAAGTCCATGGTTTTCTTTACAATCCATCTACTAAAAACTGGGTAGAAGGGACTTTCCCATTTCCATCTGTCATAGTAAAAAGAACAACTATGCCTAGTGACAGTAAGAAATATTTAAAAAAACTTTATGGCCGGCGTTTTTTTCACCTAGCAGGTATTAATAAATGGAAAATGTATCAACGACTTCATAAAAATCCAGATTTACTTCCCTATATTCCTAAAACTTTCTTATACAAGAAGCCCACGGATATTTTAAAGTATCTTAAAGAACTTGGCACCATTTATGTAAAGCCTATCTCGGGATCCTCAGGAAATGGCATTGAAAAATTTATAGCGAAACATAATCAATATCGTGTTAAATTCCGTCTTAATAGAAAAAACGAGACCATCCACTTTTCCTCTGAAACCGAACTACTTGATTATGTGAAATCTAAGTTCAAAAGTAAGAAGTTTATTATACAGCAACAAATAGATATAGAAATAGAGAAAAACCATCCCATTGATTTTCGAATTGCTCTTATAAAAAACCAGAGTGGCCAGTGGGAAGACATAGGGATGGTGGCAAGGAAAGGCAGGAAAGGCAGTGGCGTTAGCAACATCTTAAATGGCGGAAGAATGCAAAATGCGCAATCTTTGCTTTTAACTTTATACAATCTATCTGAAGCTGAGGCATTGAGTATCCGTCAGAAAATGTCTGAAATTGCTATTAAAGCTGCTAGAGAGATTGATAAATATGATACCATATTCAAATCTGGTGTCGATATCGCTCTTGACCGCGATCATCATATTTGGTTAATTGAGCTAAATAATCGTAAACCATATTTAAAGTTTTCGAGAGTTGGGTCTAAAAGTACCATTAAAAAAGCCAGAAAATCAAGAATGCTTTACGCGAAATATTTGGCTGGGTTCCCCAAGGAAAAGAAAGATTCTGAACAGTCAGCTCTACTTTGGTGACAGTTAACACCTCTTTCACACAACTACCTGTTAGTTAATCAAAGTAAAAAAATACTCCCTCTTTACAGAGGGAGTATTTCTACTTGCAGATCACTTTTAACTTAGATACAACACTCAAATATATCAGGGAATTGGGTGCGTAGGAACTTAGGCTAAAAAGCCGTGACAATAATCGCAAAACCTAAGCCACCACATCCTGTGGAAGTTACATTATGCCGTCTGTGAGCAGAAAGTGTGTAATATATAAAACGGTACTTTACTGTTTTACATTTGATTGGGTAGCAAAGTGTTTGCACCTTTTCACAGATTCATTCCTCCTGTGTATTATGTATGCGCAAACACATAGATTACTGCTAGGTTCTTTTTCTGGTGGAGACGAATCTTTTTTATTTATCATGTAGTTTACTAATTCACCGAGATTTTTAAAAATATTTGAACAACTATTAAAATTCATATAATATTTCAAAAAACAGTATATTTCATTTCTATACTTGATGTATCGCTATTGGCATAATTCCATTTGAAGAATCTTTTTTCAGAATACTCTTTGGTAATTTCTTCTGTATTAAAAGAAACATCATCTTAGATTATATTTGAGATAAATTTAATCAGCAAATTAGAAATTGATAAAGAATACGGGGAATTTATTTCATGTTAAAACAATAGCTAAATAGTATATCCGGTTCTCGATATCAAATTACAGAGTAAAGAAACTAATAGTATATTAAAAGAGTATTTTAAAAGAATGCTCTTTTTTGAACTTCAATCACTTTCATACGAATCCCCCACCCTGATTATAAAGAAAAGTCCTCTACTGCAGCATCTACTTCATCTTATGCTACGCAGCCAAAAACTCCATTATAATTTGAGGAATAGAATGATTAAATAACTGTTGATAGCTATATATCATAAGGGTTAATATATGTGATGAAAATGAAGGAGGGAATTAATATCGATATCTTTACGGATTGCAATATTCTAAAGACAACTGGTTGAATACAATTATAGGTAATAATAGACTAGAAACCATAAGTAGCTTATAACTTGCTTATGATTTCTTTTTTATATCTACTTAAACATATGACGATTGTAGAAAAGTTTTTCTCATTTAATTATAACCGATAAGCTACCTCCTATATGTTACATCATTTGGTAAATACAGATTTCCCTTTATATGTACTTGAACTATCATAAAAATATACAGCAAGTCTGTAGTTTTATTTGTTTTTTCTAAATTCATATATATGGATTTTTTATACTTATTTTCTTTTATTCTAAATTAAACATAGAGTTAATAATAAATATAGCTCTTAATATTTGCTATATTAATTACTTAATTGTATAAATATATAAAATTATACAAGTAAATATTTTACTTTATATTATTTTTCTGCTAAAATAGTATTGTACTTATTTAATTGGAGGGATATATAAATGAAGAAGTCTTTATTATTTAGCTTAGCTTTAGCAGGGTCTATTCTATTTGCTTCACCTCACAATATAGCTGAGGCAGCTACTCAACCAAAAGAAGAAACAAATACAGTTATTCAACCATATGGGGCTGGAACATGGGATTATCTTGGAACATGGACATTTTCTAAGAGTATTCGTATACAAAGTGGCGGTGGAGACTTAAAAGTTTGTGCACCAAATGTATCAACTAAAATCAAATTTGGAGTAGACAGTTATACTACTTTAGAAAAACATGCAACAACATCCGGAAGTGGTGATAATTGTGCAGTTTTTAGTGTTGGCCTGCCCGGAGCATATGATATCTTCATGGTTGGTAGTAACCACCCATCATCAGTTACAGTTAAAGTATATGATTAAAGGGCCTTATAAAAGGTTGCCTAGATGGCAACCTTTTATTTTTGCACTTTTTTCCTAAATTTGATTACAGTCTAAACAATTATTAATAAAAGTCCCTATACGTTATATATTCTATTCATTATCCTAGAGAATATGACAATGTAGAACGAAGCACTATTAAATTTTTTTCAGTAGCTTAATCGTTTAAAATATTTCCAACCTAAAATTTAAAAAATTCACAATTGTCAATGTACCTGAACAAGCTTAAATTACCTTTTCACTCTTTATTATCAGATTCCGTCATCTTTAGAAGACACCTTATTTCTTCCATATGTAAGTATCTAAATTATTTTTTCATTTACCATTTAAATAGGTACTAAATTCTTTTGTATGCAGATCAAAATGTTCGAAGTTTAATTATTTCAAACTCCGCCACGGTTTCTTCATAATACATTTTTAATGATATGTTCCCTGGATTATCATCATGATAGATTTGATATCTTAAATCATCTTGAACCGAGATGTCTAAATAAACTGGTTTAAACTAGTCACTTTGATATTGAAAAAGTTTTCCCCACTTGAATAACTTCATTAAAATATTTTTAATCAATTGCATCAAACCAACTAATGCTAAAATATTGATTTGAATATCTTCAAAAGGATATCTTTACTTCCTTTTAATCAGTCACAAATCAAATTCGCATAATTATTTAAAACTGCTTAGTCTGAAGTCTCATAGTACCAGTTGTACAAATTATTGTTAGACTTGGCCATTCAGATGATCAAATCACCAAGAATGTCTATCTCCACGTTACCAAAGAAATGAAAAAAGAAGCTTCCCAAAAGTTTTTACAACTAATGAGAAGCCTCTAAATTATCCTCTATGTTAGCAAATCACTTTCACCTTACATACAAACCCTTATATATCAAGGGATTGACGGCTTTATTACATCATGCCGCCCATGCCGCCCATATCAGGCATTGCAGGTGCTGCTCCAGCTGGTTCTGGAATGTCAGCTACTACTGCTTCTGTTGTTAAGAATAGAGCTGCTACAGATGCTGCATTTTGTAGTGCAGAACGTGTAACTTTAGTTGGGTCTACAATACCTGCATCGATCATGTTTACCCATTCGCCGTTTGCAGCGTTGAAGCCAGTGCCCACTTCTTCACGTTTTAAGCGGTCCACGATAATAGAACCTTCAAGGCCTGCGTTGTCAGCGATTTGACGTACTGGTTCTTCAAGAGCACGTAATACGATTTTCACGCCTGTTTCCACGTCGCCTGCTTCTGCTTGGCCGATTTCAGCTACTTTGTTGTAGACACTTACTAGTGCTACACCACCACCTGCAACGATACCTTCTTCTACTGCTGCACGCGTAGAGTTAAGAGCATCTTCAATGCGAAGTTTGCGTTCTTTCAATTCTGTTTCAGTTGCTGCACCAACTTTGATGACAGCTACGCCGCCAGCAAGTTTAGCAAGGCGTTCTTGTAGTTTTTCTTTATCGAATTCAGAAGTAGATTCTTCGTATTGAGCACGAATTTGACCTACGCGAGCTTCGATTGCGTCAGTTGAACCTGAACCTTCTACGATTGTAGAGTGGTCTTTTGTTACAACTACTTTGCCAGCATGGCCAAGCATTTCAATTGAAGCTTGTTTTAGGTCCAAACCGATATCTTCTGTAATCACTTGTCCGCCAGTTAGGATAGCGATATCTTCTAGCATTGCTTTACGGCGGTCACCGAAGCCAGGAGCTTTCACAGCCACTACATTGAATGTACCGCGAAGTTTGTTCAAGATTAAAGTAGTTAAAGCTTCACCTTCAACATCTTCAGCAATGATTAGTAATGGTTTGCTTTGTTGAACTACTTGTTCTAAAACTGGTAGCACATCTTGAATGCTTGAGATTTTTTTATCTGTAATTAAGATGTATGGGTTGTCTAATACTGCTTCCATTTTATCAGTATCTGTTACCATATAGTGTGATAGGTAGCCACGGTCAAATTGCATACCTTCTACAACATCTAATTCTGTTGTGAAACCTTTAGATTCTTCGATTGTGATAACGCCGTCGTTTCCTACGCGTTCCATTGCTTCTGCGATCAATTCGCCCACTTCATCATCAGCTGAAGAAATAGCTGCTACTTGTGCAATAGCTTCTTTGTTTTCAACTGGTTGAGAAATTGATTGTAATTCAGTAATAGCAGTAGCTACCGCTTTGTCGATCCCTTTGCGGATGCCGACTGGGTTTGCGCCAGCTGTTACGTTTTTCAAGCCTTCACGAATCATAGCTTGAGCTAAAACTGTAGCAGTAGTCGTACCGTCACCAGCGATTTCGTTTGTTTTTGAAGCTACTTCTGAAACCAATTTTGCACCCATGTTTTCATATGGATCTTCTAATTCGATTTCTTTAGCGATTGTTACACCATCATTTGTGATTAATGGTGAACCAAATTTCTTTTCAAGCACGACATTGCGCCCTTTAGGTCCTAATGTTACTTTTACTGCGTTTGCAAGTTTATCTACACCTTTTAACATAGCGCTGCGTGCGTCTTCACTGAAACGAATATCTTTAGCCATTAAAAATTACCTCCTGAAATTTTATCTATTTTTCATTTACGTTTATTATTCTTATTCAACGATTGCTAAAACATCTGATTCGCGAAGAATTAAATAGTCTTTGCCTTCATATTTTACTTCTGTTCCAGAGTATTTAGAGAAAATAATGTTGTCCCCACTCTTTACGTTAAGTGGAACCACTTGACCACCATCTGTTAAGAATCCAGTACCAACTGCAACTACTTTTCCTTCTTGAGGTTTCTCTTTTGCAGAGTCTGGGAGTACGATGCCGAATGCAGTTTTTTCTTCAACTTCGACAACTTCGATAATAATACGATCGCCTAATGGTTTTAACAATTGAAACAACCTCCTAGAATTATGTGTATATACTTAGCTTATTAGCACTCCTCACTATTGAGTGCTAACACAATTATTATATTAATGAATTCCCATTTCATTTGCAAGCGGTAAGCATTAAAAATTTTGTTTTTATTCTCAGTTAATTTACAATAAAGAAAACAGGCAGAAAACAGAAAGGAAATTGAGTTTGAAATCACACAAAACCGCGTTATATATTTTATTGATTTACCTTGCTATGCAGCTCTCTTCTGTCGTTTTCATGCGACCGTTTGCACTGTTCATGAAAAAAAGATATCCAACTATGGGGAAAGAAGAATTGGTCCTCACTATTAATGGGTGGTATATCGTCATAAGTTTTGCAGCAGCTCTTCTATTATCTCTTATTGTGATAGCCTTTAATCGAAACTTCTGGAAAATTTTCAAACAAAAACCCGAATCTATCCCTACATCTATTCTTTGGGGGGTTATTGGATTCTTTCTTGTATTTGTAGGCCAGTGGATCGGCGGCATTATCGAACATAGCTTAGGCATTACTCAGGCATCTGAAAACACAGCAAACCTTACAACGATAGCAGATGCAGCACCTGTTGCTATTTTGGCGCTAGCTATTATCGGTCCTATCCTAGAAGAGTTTGTTTTTCGGCGTGTTATATTTGGCTCGCTCATCCAAACGACGAACTTCTTTATCGCTGCGCTGATCAGCTCGCTTGTATTTGCTGTCATTCACTTTGATTTTACTCACATTATTATCTATGCCATTTCTGGTTTTATATTCGCTTTTCTTTATTATCGTACAAGGCGTATTATTACGTCTATCATTGCCCATATGATGCTAAATGGATTTGTGACCGCTATTCAGCTCTATCAGGAACCCATCGTGAAGTTTTTAGAACAGCATCAGTAAGCTATACTCTCTATTTCTCCAACTATACACAAAACCCTTCTTTTATAAGAAGGGTTTTGTTTCATTTGCATAAAAAAACTGCAATCAAATAGTTTCGTTTGATTACAGTTTATTCTACTATTGTTGTTGCATTTCTATTTGTCTTTGCTGTTCTGCTCTAATATATTTTCGATAACCTACTCGAGAAATCATAATACTAATCTCATACAGTATACATAGAGGAATAGACACGATAAAAAGCGACAGAACATCTGTTGGCGTAATAATATCTGCAACGACCAACAAGATGAAATAGGCATACTTCCTGAACTTGCTGAGCATTTGAGGTGTAATAATACCAAGCCGCGTTAAAAACAATACGACCATAGGCAACTCAAATACGATACCGAAAGGCAGCGTCAGCTGGAGTAAAAATTGGAAGTACTCATTAATGCCGATCGTTTGTTGAATATCCATTTCCGTAGACATCTCTGTCATGAAATGAATCATATAAGGGAATAAAACCTCATATGAAAACATAACGCCGAGCACAAATAAGAAAACAATGTATGGGATATACCGTAATGTCGCTTTACGCTCTTTTGGAAACAATCCAGGCGTAATAAAGGCCCATAGTTGATATAAAATAACAGGCGATGTCATAACAATCGATAATACAAAAATCACTTGGAAATAAATATTGACGGGATCCGTCACTTTAAATGAATGCAACTGCAAAGTCTTTGCTTCATTACTAAATTGCAAAAAGTGGATCAGTGGCTGTGCTAGAAAGAAACTACCAATCACTGCAACCACAAAGAAAACGGCAACAATCATCAGCCGTTTTCTTAATTCTTCTATATGTTCGACAATAGTTAGTTCTGTGTTATTCATTTACTAAACATCCTAACTTATTTATCTTCAATCTTTTTTGTTTCAGATACTTTATTCGGCTCATCATCATCAGCTAAACCTTTTGTAGCATGCTTAAATTCACGGAGAGTAGAACCCATTGCTTTACCAAGCTCTGGTAGTTTCTTCGGTCCGAAAATTAGTATGGCAACGACTCCTAAAATTACTGCAGTTCCAGCACTAATTCCCATTACAGACACCTCCTCATATACTTGCTCCTATTTTAACGTAAAAATAGGCTTTTGGCTATTCTATTCACGATTTTATTGTGAAATATTTACCTACAATTTCCCTACTCTACTTAGATTGAATATATTATATTTGCTACAAAAGAGTATTCTTTGCATACATAATAAAAAAACTGGCTAAACAGCTAGCCAGTAATTAAGTGAAACATATCCTATTTGCTCTTCTTCCTTACGTTCTGCTCCAGAAACGTTGTTGAGTAATTGCATTCAAGAAATCTTGATTAAAGTTTGGATTATTAGCTGCAAAAACTACGCCCTCTAAATTATTGTTTTGCGATTGTTGGATGAATGACTGTCCGCCTGTACCTACGCCAATCGGTTTATAATGCTTATACGCATTGTGTACGAAGTCAGACACATCTTGCATAAACTTCGCTGGATATTTCGAAGTTCCCCCGACTACATAAAGAGCATCAACCAAATACGGGCTTCCTGTAATGAAGGTTTGGTTAACTTTGATTTGCGCTCCGTCTGTTCCAGTCACATTTCCAAGTCTTTCGCTTATAATATCAATGAAAACACCATTGCTCTCTAAGAAGTTAAGAACTTGCATTACCTCTTGGCCATTGAATCCTTCACCAATTAGCACGCCCACCTTTTGCGTGTAAGGATATTTAGGCGTTGTCGATTGGCTGAGGGATGCATAGCTAGTATTGACAGGCACATTGTCACCGCTCGGCTGTCTTACACCGATATTATCCGCGATGATGCAAGCTAATTCTTTGTCTACATTTACTATTAAATCGACATTTTGCTGACGAACTGATTCGCTCTTTACTTTTCCAAGCTGATAGCTGAATCCTTCAATAGTGTGTTGCTTTTCAATTGGCGTCAAGCTGTTCCAGAAAATACGTACTTGTGAGAAGTAATCGTTAAACGACTTGCTTCTTCCACGGATAACATGCCCTTCTACTTTTTTCGGGTAATGTACATAACCACCTTCTTCAGGTGTGGATGTATGCGGTGTATTATCCATTAATGAGTTATTGTGATAGTTTACTTGGTCCACATCTATTCTCATTCTCATAAAGCCCCTGCGCGTATTATTGTGGAAAGGACAGAGCGGTTTATTTACCGGTAATTCAAGATAGTTAGCACTGCCAAGGCGATGTTGCTGTGTATCTCGATAAGCAATTAATCTTCCTTGTAAAACAGGATCATTTGAGAAACCGATACCCGGCACTACGTTTGCAGGATTGAATGCGATTTGCTCCATTTCTGAGAAGTAATTATCAATATTACGATTAAGGGTCATTTTACCAATTAGTTGAACTGGCACTAGCTCTTCAGGCCAGAATTTAGCAGGATCCAACACATCGAAGTCAAATTTGAATTCATCCTCCATCGGAATTAGCTGAACGCCTAGTTCATACTCAGGGAACGCACCCTTATCAATAGCTTCGCGTAAATCTTTTCGATGGAAGTCTGGGTCAATACCACCAATTTTTAATGCTTCATCTTGAAGTAGAGAATGAACGCCTAGAACCGGTTTCCAAACAAATCTTACAAAAGTTGCGACGCCAGCTTTGTTGACGAATAAGTAAGTATTAATCGACCAAGACTCCATCACTCGATAATTCTTTATTATTCCGCGGTCAGACATAATCCATGTTACCATGTGAAGTGCTTCGGGATTATTCGCTACATAATCCCAGAAACGATCATGCGCACCTGTTGCTGTTGGGATTCCATCATCCTGTTTATTTTGATAAGCATGCATGGCATCCGGGAATTTCATCGGATCTTGGTTAATTAACACAGGCATAGCGATAGTCGTTAAATCGTAGTTGCCCTCTTCTGTATAAAATTTTACGCCTAAGCAGCGTAAATCACGCGCTGTATCATAGGAGCCTTTCGGGCCTTGGACAGTAGAAAAACGCACAGCTAAAGGCGTCTTCTTTCCAGGTTCTTGGAAAAGGCAAGCCTCTGTCACGTGCTCCATCGATTGATAACATTCAAACTCCCCATAGGCACCATAGCCCCTTGCATGCACAACTCGTTCTGGAATTTCCTCATGGTTAAAGTGCGACATTTTTTCGAGAAACCAATAATCCTCATGTAAGGAAGGACCCCTGACTCCTGCTTTTAGTGTTTCCGAGTCATTGGATATTTTTCGGCCTTCTTGGGTTGTTAACGGCTTTCCATCATTACTTTTACGATATTGATCTAATTGCTCTTGCTTTGCATCCTTTTTAACAGACTTTTTGTTTTGCGAGTACTTATCCATCTAATCACCTAACCTATCTTATAAATGTCTAACGTTATAACCATATGCATTTTTTTATCCCAATATACATTTCATTTCAAGTTTGAATATAAAAAGAATCCTTTTTTCGACAAAAAAGTGGCGCACAAGTTGGTTGACTTGTGCGCCACTTTTATCTATTTGTATAGAAGTTAATCTATCTTTCGTCATTACGCATGAAATAGCTTAATGTCTGTAGTTCTACTGTCAAATCGATTGTATGTACACGTACATCATCAGGAACATGCAATGTGACAGGAGCGAAATTTAAGATGCCTTTTACCCCCATCGCGACAAGCCTATCGGCCATTTGCTGTGCAGAACGGGCGGGTATCGTCAAAACAGGCAACTCCGCTTTGTATTCTAAAAATTTTTCTTCTAATAATTCTGGCGGAAAAACAGGGATATCATTGATATACTTACCTTCTTTTGTTCCGCTTGTATCAAATGCTGCAACAATTTTCATATTATGGTTCTTTTGAAAATTATATTTTAACAAAGCACTGCCAAGATTCCCTACTCCAATAATGGCTACATTCATACGTTCATCCTGATCTAATACACTACGAAAGACCGTTAATAAATATTGCACTTCATAGCCGTACCCTTTTTTGCCGAGTGCTCCAAAATAGGAAAAATCACGGCGAATTGTTGCAGAGTCAATGTTCATCGCTTCACTTAATTCTTTGGAAGAGATTCTTTCTTGCCCATCCTCTGCAAACTTTAAGATAAAGCGATAATAGAGAGGCAGTCTTTTGGTTGTAGCTTGTGGAATTTTACTTGTGGACTTCACGCTTTTTCCTCCTGCTAGCAAATCAAAATCCCTTCAATAGTACATGATAATTAGCTTTTTTGCAAAGTAATCCTCGTTGCATACCCTTCCGACTTCCTATAAACTAGGAGTGAACTGAGGTGTAAATATATGATCGTTTTACAGGTCAATCAATTATATAAATCTTATATGGGTGATGAAATTTTAAGCGGTGTTAAATTAGAAGTGCAGCATCGTGACCGCGTTGCCCTCGTTGGAAGAAATGGCGCGGGAAAATCCACCCTTTTAAAAATTATCGCAGGCAAACTTTCATATGATTCTGGCGAAATCATTAAACCGAAGGATATTCGGCTAGGGTATTTAGACCAACATGCCGGATTAGAATCGACCCTATCTATTTGGGAAGAAATGATGGCGATTTTTGAACCATTGAAAAAGCTGGAACAAACGATTCGTACTCTAGAACTGAAAATGGCTGATCCTGAGGTCTATGAAAATCCTGATCAATATGCAAAGGTCATGACAGAATATGATCAATTGCAGCATGATTTCAAAGAAAGAGGCGGCTATCAATATGAAGCTGATACACGTTCTATTCTGCACGGCATGCAGTTCTATCCTGACAGCTATGATCAAAAAATATCTGAGCTATCTGGAGGGCAACGTACACGTCTCGCCCTTGCAAAACTATTATTAAGCAAGCCCGATCTGTTGATTTTGGACGAGCCAACCAACCATTTAGATATCGAGACACTAAACTGGCTCGAAACCTTCTTAAAGAGTTATGATGGAGCGATTTTAATTGTATCCCATGACCGTTATTTCCTCGATCAAATCGTTTCAATCGTTTATGAAGTATCACGCCACCATGTCAACAAATTTACTGGAAACTACAGTAATTACCTGGACCAAAAGGCAAAAAACTATGAACGTGACCGCAAGCTGTATGAAAAGCAACAAGGCGAAAAGGCAAAGCTAGAAGACTTTATTCAAAAAAATATTGTACGAGCCTCTACAACAAAGCTCGCACAAAGCAGGCGCAAGATACTTGAAAAAACAGAGTGGATGGATTCTCCAGAAGGAGATGAAAAATCTGCTACTTTCTCATTTGAGATTGAACGCCAAAGCGGCAATGATGTGTTGCAGGTGAATGACTTAACAATAGGCTATGAAGGAATTCCTGTCTCTCAAAATATCCAGCTGCATGTTTACCGTACAGATCGGATCTCTTTAGTCGGCCCGAATGGCGTGGGAAAATCGACATTATTAAAGACACTTATAAAAGATGAATCACCGCTTTCTGGAACAATCTATTTCGGCACCAATGTTCAGATCGGCTACTATGATCAGGAACTCGCAAAACTAGATAGTAATAAATCGATATTAAAAGAACTATGGGATGAATGGCCTTTAATGAATGAAAAGGACATTCGGACAGTTTTAGGCCGCTTCCTCTTCTCAGGAGAAGATGTAGATAAAATTGTTCGTGATTTATCAGGCGGTGAAAAGGCAAGGCTTGCTCTGGCAAAACTAATGCTCCAAAAGGCAAACTTCCTCATTCTTGATGAACCGACTAACCACCTTGATTTGGACAGCAAAGAGGTATTGGAAAATGCATTAGTAGATTATCCTGGCACATTGCTATTTGTTTCGCATGACCGTTACTTTATCAATCGTATCTCTACTAAAGTAGTTGAACTTTCGCATGATGGGACAACTGAATATCTTGGCGACTACGACTATTACGTTGAAAAGAAGCATGAGCTTGAAGAAATAGCTGCCGAAAAACAGGCTGCAATGCAAAAGCCAATCGAAATAGTCGATCAAAAACAAAAAACAACGCAAATTGATAAAGAAGCGAAGAAAAAGATTCGAAAAGTAAGCAGGCGTATAGAAGAGATTGAACAACAGCTAAGTACGCTCGACCAGCAAATAGAAGGCATTGAGAAGATGCTTTGTGACCCTGAAATCTTCCAGAACCATGAAAAAGTACTGGAATTGCAAACACAATTAGATGATTTAAAAGAGCAGCATGAAGTATTCGAATTAGAGTGGCTTGAATTAAATGAAGAGCTTGAGAAGCTGTGAATAACTAGTAGTTATAAAAAGGAGCTGTCGAATGATTAATCATTTGATAGCTCCTTTTGTCGTAACAACACATATATTGTCTATATATTGGTCAATAGCTAATTTTCCAACTATTTTTTTCCACAAATTTATTCACATAAACAATCCTTATTTTTCAATGGTTCAAAATAGTTTTCCACATTATCCACAGATTTTACTCTAGTTATACACATAAAAATGTGTATAAACTGCTACTATATCTAGTTATTACACATTTAATCCACAAACTGTCCACAGTTTGTGGATTATTTTAGAATTTTCACACTTTTTATTACAAAAAGGACTTTCATTTTTACATGAAAGTCCTTTTCTGTGTATAACTTTAATTATTCCAGGACAATAACTCTAATCCAGGTCGGCCATTTAACGTTAAATCGCTTCTTTTCCCCGCTTTAAACATAGAAGTCCCTGCAGCTGCTATCATAGCAGCGTTATCTGTACATAATTTTAACGGTGGCACATAAAAAGGTATATCCTCTTTGTTAAAGGTTGCAGTTAGTGCATCTCTTAAGCCTTTATTGGCTGATACACCTCCAGCAGCTATCACTTGTTTCACATTGTACTGCCGTGCAGCTCTCAAGGTTTTGGCTGTCAATACCTCCACAACACTATCCTGGAACCCCTTTGCCACATGCATTGGATTAATAGCCTCTCCTCGTTGGTCTGCGTTATGTTTATAATTAATAACAGCAGATTTTAATCCGCTGAAGCTAAAGTCATATGAATCTGGCTCAAGCCATACGCGAGGGAAATCGACTTCACCATCGCTTTCATGTGCTAATCGATCAATCTGCGGACCGCCTGGATACGGAATGTTCAATACCCTTGCCACTTTATCATAAGCTTCGCCTGCCGCGTCATCACGCGTCTCACCAATTAATTCAAAATTGCCGTCTTCCTTCATCAACACCAATTCAGTATGGCCTCCGGAAACGACCAGAGCTAATAGTGGAAATTCCATAGGCTGTACTAGTGCATTGGCATAAATATGACCCGCAATATGATGTACGCCAATAAGGGGTAAACCATGTGCAAAGGAAAATGCTTTTGCCGCATTGATGCCAATTAATAAAGCGCCTACTAAGCCAGGACCTTCTGTCACGCAGACAGCATTTAAATCAGCAGGTTGTATATTCGCCTGCTTTAACGCTTCTTCAATAACGACAGTAATCTGCTCTACGTGATGCCTAGAAGCGATTTCTGGCACGACGCCTCCAAATCGTTTGTGACTTTCAATTTGTGAGGCTACCACATTTGAGACAATCTCAGTTCCATTCTTCACTACAGATGCGGCTGTTTCGTCACAGCTGCTTTCAATTCCTAATATATATATGTTCTCCATTATAAATTCACCCACATCACAAGAGCATCCTCTTGATTATCAGTATAGTACCCTTTTCTTATACCGCCTGCTTGAAATCCAAGTTTTCGGTACAAGTTTTGAGCAACCGTATTGGAAACCCTCACTTCAAGGCTCATGATGACAACGCCTCTTTCTTTCGCTGTCATTATTGCTTTACGCATAAGTCCTTCTCCAATACCTCTGCCTCGGCCTTCCGGAAGGACCGCAACATTTGTAATTTGGCTTTCATCAAGTACAATCCACATACCACAAAAGCCTATAAGCTTCCCTGTCTCTTCTACAGCAACTATATATGTGGCTTGTGTATTACGAGTCATTTCTTGATAAAAAGCCTCTACTGTCCATGGTGTAGGAAAAGAGGCTTCCTCTATCGCATGGACTGCTTCTACATCTTCAACTGTCATCTCTCTATAAGTAATCATCGTTTTTGTTCCTTCTGTTCTTTCAACCAATTGGCTTCTGCTTCTACCAGTCGGCAATAAGTTGGCACAAAATGATGTGTGTCTTCCACTGCCGGTAATTCTTCCTGCTCCGCTAGATAAATGAGTTGCCCTGCACTAGGTAAATCAAACGTATATGGAGCGCGCGTAGCAAGCTCTCCTAATTGTTGTTTAATCTGTTGCCAGAAAACATCTACATCTTGCCCGATAAAAAGGACAGGTTGACCAATTTCTTTTAATTTCTCTAAAAGAGAAGCCATGCTATAATGCCCATCATCAATAACCGATTCTAATTGATGAGCGGAATTGTATACACCGCCATACACATTTTCACGTCTTGCATCAATGACTGAGCATACAAGGCCTTGATATATACCGGCATTTGCGGCTAATACTTTTAAGCTGGATACACCAGCCAACGGAATTTGAAGCGTCCATGCTAATGTTTTAGCTACGGTTACGCCAATCCTGACCCCCGTATAAGAGCCAGGCCCTTGGCTAACTGCAATCGCATCTATATCGCTTGGTGAAAGGCCTGCTTTTTTGATAATATCTTCAATAGCCGGCATCACACTAGCTGAATGATTTATTTTCATATTTCTAGCTTCCGCCGCTACAATTTTTCCATCCTTCACAATAGCTACTGCCAAGGGTGAATTTGCTGTATCTATTCCTAACCAAATCACTTTTTTAACTCCTCACACAATAGTTCATACCGTTTCCCAAAAGGTATTAATATAAACTTTCTTTTATTATCGTCAATCCGCTTAATCTCAATGGCTAAACGATCAGCAGGTAAATCTGTTTCTATTAGATGAGCCCATTCAATAATCGAAACGGCATCACCATAGAATAATTCATCATATCCTAAATCTTCTTCGCCGTCCGCAAGCCGATATACGTCAAGATGATTAAGAGGTAATCTACCTTCATATTGTTTCATAATCGTAAATGTAGGGCTGTTAACTGTTCGCGTAATGCCTAAACCCTTGGCGATACCTTGTGTAAAGGTTGTTTTCCCTGCACCTAAATCTCCCTCTAAAGTGAGTACATCACCTGATTCTAATAAATCGGCCAATTTCATAGCCAACTCTGTGGTCTCTTCTAAAGAAGCAACCATGATTTCCATCGTCATAAGACTCGTCCTCTCACATTCTCATTACTCCTAGTTTACCTAAATCTCCTGAAATGTTCAAACTGCCACATTTTCATGCTATATAAAAAACTATCTTCAATTAAAAAATTGAAGATAGTTTTTAAATATTAATCGAGCTCAATTGTATTATTCATTTTGTTGGCGTCATCATCATTGCCTCTCATCTTCTTATAAAGATGAACCATGCTTTTCATCATATTGCCTGTTTCCCAATACTCTGCTGACTCTGCCTCCACTTTGATTAAAATCAAATTAGGATCGTCATAGCTCGTATTTAAAAGCTTTTCATAAGCTGCACTCCATAATTCTTTTTTCTTGTTTACATCATCTACGATAATGGCTTTACCTCGTACAGAGACATAGTATTTACCAGCATAAGATACATTTACGTCTGCTTCTTTTTTAATTTCATCATACTTTTCGGTTTCCTTTTTCGTGAAGAACCATAAATCCCCATCAAACTCGACTTCTTGAGTCTTCATCGGACGAGATACTAATCCGTCTTGTGAAATTGTTGTCAGCATAGCTGTTTCTACGTCTTTAATGAGCTCTCTTACTTTTTCAACCTCATTTGCATCATAATTGTTATTCATTAACTTCACCCCATTTTTTAGTTACTTTAGTTTACCCTGTTTTTCTGAAGGCTAATCAATGAATGAGGCTCGTTAATTTTATATAAATGGTATAGAAAACAATATAAAAAAACACAGCTGAAATATCAGCTGTGTTTGATTGCGAAGCGACGTCCTACTCTCACAGGGGGAAGCCCCCAACTACCATCGGCGCAAAAGAGCTTAACTTCCGTGTTCGGCATGGGAACGGGTGTGACCTCTTTGCCATCATCACTCCACATATATGTAGAGATTTTGTTCTCTCAAAACTGGATAAACGTGAATTGAAGGTTCTTAAGAATTTGGTTAAGTCCTCGATCGATTAGTATTCGTCAGCTCCATGTGTCGCCACACTTCCACCTCGAACCTATCTACCTCATCGTCTTTGAG
>NZ_VVIR01000007.1:0-51176 GCF_008638315.1 Rummeliibacillus sp. TYF-LIM-RU47
TCCATAAAAGTGTTTGATTGCTCAAAATTTCACTAGCGCATCATCTTTACGATGATGACTTTAAAACTAACAATTGTTAGTAAGTTTAAATGATTAACATCTTGCTTGTTCAGTTTTCAAGGTTCATGTCGTTCGTTTGTTTTAGCGAACTTTTATATAATATCATTTCTGTATCGACTTGTCAACAACTTTCAAAAGTTTTTTTATTTGAAGTTTGCTAACTTGGTAAGTCGCTATCAGCAACTTTTATATAATAACAACTTCTAGAAGGTATGTCAACACATAATTCAATTATTGTTTTATACAAAACTGCTTCTATTATAATCGCCTCATCACACGCACTAATTTCTCTTCCAATATCAATGAAGACGTAATAACAGATGCTACACCTTTGAGTAGTTAATAAGAGTTCCTTCTATAATAAGAACTAATTAGATCCTCATACACCCTCGTTGCCATCAAAAGCCAACTATTGTAAAATTAAATGTAGGTTTTGTAGCACAGTTCTGCTTAACCTATAAACTATTTCTATATTTATATCAGTCAACCGGTTTCTTTTAGGCTAATGGGAAATCGGTTTTTATATTTCTCACCAAAGGAGTGTTCTAATGATAAAAAGACTCGTCATTACTGGTTACAAGGCGCACGAACTTGGCATCTTTGACGATAAGCATGCTGGGATTCCTATAATCAAGCAAGCTATCAAAGAGAGGTTGGTACCATTAATTGAAGAAGGTCTTGAGTGGATAATAATGACCGGTGCGCTAGGAGTAGAAACATGGGCAGCGGAAATTGTGATGGACCTTCAATTAGAATATCCTGAATTGAAATATGCCGTTATGACACCTTTTTTGGATCAAGAGAAGAGATGGAATGAAGCAAAGCAAGAAAAATATGAAATGATACTCTCTCTCGCTGATTACACCACAAGTCTAACGAATCGTCCTTATGAAGCACCTTGGCAGTTTGTTGAGAGCAATAAATTTCTTATTCAGCATTCGGATGGCATTTTAATAGTATACGATGAGGAAAATGAAGGCTCGCCAAAGTATATAAAAAAACTTGCCGCGCAGTATGCCGACAAGTTTGACTATGAAATTCTTTTAATAAATGCGTATGACCTGCAATTAATTGCTGAGGAAGAACAAATGAAAAAGTGGGAAATGTAAATGCCCCTCCTCAACACTTTCTAGATGTTGAAGAAGGGCACCGTTTTATTCTATAAATTCCTCCTTCATTAATAGAAGGAAACTGATTTGTACTAATGAACCTGACCATAACTCTTATTTTTCGGAAGCTCTTTGCCTTTAGTTGAAACGGCTTCTCTTTTCATTGAACTATCCAAAGAACTTGATTTTACCTTTTCACTACGGCCCCAAGGAAGCATATTAAAGACTATATTCATTGCAATTGCTGTTACACTTCCTGCCACTATGCCATTACTTGTTAATATACGTACACTTTCTGGTAAGATGTCGAAAATTTGAGGAACTACAGTCACGCCAAGCCCCATTCCTACCGCACATGCCACGATCATAGGGTTACCTTCTGTTTCACCAATAACAGAGCCTAACATTTTAATCCCTTGTGAAACCACCATGCCAAACATAGCAATCATAGCCCCACCAAGCACAGCAGTTGGAATAACTGTCGTTAATGCCGCAATTTTAGGTAAGAATCCTAATGTTACAAGGAAAATACCAGTAATAAAGATGACTGCGCGATTTTTAACACCAGTCAACTGCATAAGCCCTACATTTTGTGAAAAAGCAGTATATGGGAATGAGTTAAAGATTCCACCGATAATAGAAGCTAAGCCCTCTGAACGATATCCTCTTGCAAGTGCTTTATCATCAATTGGCGTATTAGTCATATCACTTAATGCAAAATAAGAACCTGTTGATTCAACCAAAGATACTAGAGCCACCAGCGTCATAGTAATAATAGGTACAACGTGAAACTCTGGTGTTGCGAAGTAAAATGGCGTTACGATTTGGCCCCATGCTGCTTCTTTTACAGGAGTAAAGTCAACTTTACCCATAAAACCTGCCACAATTGTGCCAAGTACTAGCCCGATCAGTATTGCAATCGAACGAAAGAATCCATTTGTGAATCGGTATAACAAGATAATCGCAAGAAGCGTGCCAAACGCAAGTGTAATGTTAGAAGCAGATCCGAAATCAGCTGCTCCTTGTCCACCACCCGCATTGTTGATAGCTACTGGAATTAATGTAATCCCGATGATTGTCACAACACTACCTGTCACAACTGGCGGGAAGAATTTAACCAGTTTACCAAAGAAACCTGAAATCAAAACAATAATTAAGCCTGAAGTGATGACCGCACCATAAATTGAACCAAGGCCATATTTGTCGCCAATGCCAATAATAGGTGTAACGGCTGTAAACGTACACCCGAGCACTAAAGGAAGGCCAATACCAAATACTTTGCCTCGTGCAACTTGCAATAATGTAGCAATCCCACACATCATGATATCAATCGAAACTAAGTACGTTAGTTGTGTTGTATTAAACTTTAACGCCCCACCAATTATAAGCGGCACTAATATAGCACCTGCATACATCGCCAATAAGTGTTGAATGCCCAGTGTTGCAAGTTTTGCTTTGTTCATTCTTTGCCGCCTCCTAAGAAAATTGGATTTCTTTGTTTTCTAATGATGAAACAATCGCCAGTGAATCCACTCGATATCCTTTATCGCGTAAAACTTGACCACCTTGTTGGAATCCTTTTTCGATAACAATACCGATACCGCTAATAGTTGCCCCTGCTTGTTCGATAAGATGAATTAAGCCTTTAGCTGCTTCGCCATTAGCTAAGAAATCATCAATGACAAGTACTACATCATCTTCTGTTAAGTAATCTTTTGAAACTGTCAGCGTGCTAGTTACTTTCTTAGTGAATGAATATACTTCAGTTGTATATAGGTTATCAATCAACGTCACCGATTTGCTTTTACGTGCAAAGACTACAGGCACTTCTAAAAGAAGGCCAGCCATCACAGCTGGTGCTATGCCGGATGATTCGATTGTTAATATTTTTGTAATTCCTTCATTTTTATAAAGCTCCGCGAATTCTTGACCAATTTTTTTCATCAATTGTGGATCAATCTGATGATTTAAGAAAGAATCTACTTTTAAAACTCCCTCTGATATTACTTTACCTTCGTTTACGATTTTATCCTGAAGTGCTTTCAACACGAGGAACTCCCTTCTTTTCATTAGCACCTCAGCTTTTTTACGTACAAAAAAGCCGAAGAACTAATACATCCAATCATCTACGAGTGGAGCAAAGTCCTTCGACTTATTGTCGAAAGTAATAGCAAATAGAAAGTAATGAACAAACTATTTACTAGATTGCTTCTCATAGTCAGATCATTTACGGTAATCTGGTAGAAACTTGCAGGCCATATTCCTGCTATTATATGAGTGAATGTTATGTAATTTTGATTATCTTTATTATAGCATGTAAAACGTAAAATTCAATATAAATTCTCTTTGTAAGTGTTGGTAAATAACCCAAATCCGAATAAATAGATTATTTATTATGATAGAAACATTTAAAAAGCGAACATTATATTAAACGAAACGGCTCAATTCACAATAAAAAAGCTAATCTACCAACGTTGATAGATTAGCTTTCAAGATTTAAATTATTGTACTTGGCGTTTCGTTGTCAGATCTGCTTCTTCTAGACGTACAACCTTTGTTTTACATTTCAGTTTATGGCCAAACCAGATAATAAGGAAGATTGGCAAGCCAATATAGGATACTAGGATGCCATACCAATCAATATGGTCGCCTGTAAACGCTGTGTAGTTTTGCCCTAAGATAACGATCGCACAAAGGACAAAGGCAAAAATCGGGCCAAATGGGAAAAATTTAGAGCGATACGGCAACTCTGAGAGATCACGACCCTGTGCCACAAATGCTTTTCGGAAACGATAATGACTGGTCGCTATACCAAGCCATGCAATGAAACCGCACATACCAGAAGCATTTAAGAGCCAGATATACACTGTACCAGATCCAAAAAGTGATGCCAAAAAGGATAAACAAGCCACTGCTACTGTTAAAACAAGTGCTGCAACAGGAACACCGCGGTTGTTTAGTTTTTTGAAAATCTTCGGTGCATTACCTTCCATTGCTAATTCACGTAATGTACGAGATGCTGCATATAACCCTGAGTTGCCGGCTGAAAGAATCGCTGTAAGGATAACTGCGTTCATCACAGAAGCAGCAAAGGCAATGCCTGCATTTTCAAATATTAATGTAAAAGGACTTACTGCCACGTCATCGCTATTTGCTAAACGTGCATCCGTATAAGGAATTAATAAGCCGATCGCTAAGATAGCTAAAACATAAAACAATAGAATTCGCCAAAAGACCGAGCGTACAGCCTGTGGGATTGTTTTTTCTGGATTTTCCGTTTCACCAGCTGTAATCCCAAGCAATTCTGTCCCTTGGAAGGAGAAGCCTGCAGCTAAGAAAATGCCTAATGTAGCAAAAAATCCACCATGGAAAGGCGCGTCGCCTTTAAAGAAATTAGTAAATCCAACAGGAGCATGTCCGCCGAGAATACCAAAAATCATTAAGAAACTAATGATAATAAATATAATAATTGTTGCTACTTTGATAAGCGCAAACCAATATTCGCTTTCACCAAAACTTTTTACTGACAAAAAGTTTAAAGTAAAGATAATTATAAGAAATGCAGCGCTCCAAATAAATGAAGGTGTGTGTGGGAACCAATATTTCATAACAATCGCTACAGCTGAAATTTCAGCTGCAATCGTTACTGCCCAGTTGTACCAATAATTCCAACCAAGCGCGAATCCTAATGAAGGATCAACAAATTTGGAAGCATATGTGCTGAATGATCCTGATACAGGCATATAAGCGGCCATTTCCCCTAAACTTGTCATAAGGAAAAATACCATTACACCAATTAGTCCATAAGCTAACAGTGCTCCTCCGGGACCCGCTTCTGCAACTGAGTTGCCGCTTGCTAAAAGTAGGCCTGTACCGATTGTACCGCCAAGTGAAATCATGGAAATATGGCGACTTTTTAAGCTGCGTTTCAGTTTCTGTTGTGTATTTGAATGAGAATCATGTTTAATGTTTGTTCGTATTCCTGCATTTGTATGTGTTTCTACTCTATTCATAACTCTCCTCTTTCCGTTTTTCATTGCAAGAAAAGGTCGAGCTGAAGGTATTCTTCGCCGCTGTCTATTACAGCTAAAATTTAAATAAAAAAGCCATCACATATATAACTGAGATGGCGTCCGAATTCCCCATCAACCTTGATCAAGATAGCTCAACACGCCGACTTTGGCGTGACAGTTCTGCACCTTTCGATAGCAGCCCCAGCACTAGCAATAAAAAGCTTGCTTGTACTTCGGCAATATTCCCTTTTTAATCGAGTCCTAAACGCTTTCTCGCCTCGTCGATTATACTCATGAATACCGCGACCTCTACCTCATCTATTGGATGAGGCATGCAATATATAGTTTTAAGTTACCTACATTGTAATATATTAAGCACATAACTACAAGGGTAAATAGAAAATTACTATATTTTAGAAAGAAGTGGACATGTTTTGTAAAACAAATATTGATAAAGCAAAATGATTCCTGTACGTTTTTATTATCTATTATAAATTCAAAAGGAGGATTTCCTTTGGCTTCAGAACAAGCTACGAACCGAAACAAGAAGCTGTCATGGGACAAAAAAACATGGCTTTTAGTGCTCGGTATTATCTTTATCGCCACAACATTGCGATCCCCTCTCACTGCTGTTGGCCCTATTATTGCAGATATTAAAGAAGAGCTCACTATATCAAATGTGTGGGCGGGATTGATTACAACTATCCCCTTGCTTGCATTTGCAGTTGTCTCACCATTTGTCCCTAAAATTTCACGACGTTTTGGATTTGAAAGAACATTGTTATCAGCCTTAATACTTTTGGCTATTGGTATCTTAATGCGTTCAGCGGGCAGTGTCTTTTTCTTATTCTTTGGAACGATTATCATCGGAGTTGCTATTTCATTTGGCAATGTCCTCTTGCCTGCTCTTATTAAATTAAAGTTTCCTCTTCAAGTAGGATTGTTAACAGCACTTTATTCTGTTTCCATGAACCTATCCGCCAGTATAGCAGCAGGCGTGAGCAATCCAATAGCAGAAACAACAATCGGATGGAAAGGAGCTCTTGCCTGTTGGGGTATTCTGGCCATTCTCGCTATCATAGTATGGCTACCACAATTGCGGAATCATGTGAAGGTAATAAACAGCAATGAACCTTCTCAACGTAATAAACCTATGTGGAAGTATCCTCTTACATGGGCTATTACCTTCACGATGGGGCTACAATCCCTGTTGTTTTATACGACGGCTACTTGGATTCCAGGACTGCTTGAAACCCAAGGCATGAGCCCGAGCAAAGCGGGATGGATGTTTTCTATTCTACAGATAGCACAATTGCCAATGACTTTTTTAACCCCGATTCTTGCAGGTAAAAAAGCTGACCAAAGGCCGCTCGTTGCATTATTGTCACTGTTTTACTTTGCAGGCTTTGCAGGTATATTTATGAATTGGACAGAGCTTACATTGTTATGGATGTTAATGATTGGATTCGCCGGAGGGGCATCCTTTAGTCTTTCTATGATGCTTTTCTCCCTTCGTTCTCGCAACGCACAAGAAGCAGCTGAGCTTTCAGGCACTGCACAATCCATCGGTTATTTGCTAGCTGCGATAGGACCTGTACTATATGGCTTTATCCATGACAGCTTCCATAGTTGGCATGCCGCTAACAGCTTATATCTTATTGTCACAGTCCTTTTGTTCGTCTTTGCATTCATTTCTGCTAAAGACCGATTTGTAACGAAAGAACAATAACAAAAGCGCCATTAGCCTGTAGCTAATGAGCGCTTTTTCATTTGTATTCTCTAGTCTTCCAATATCTTAAAAGGTGACGACCGATAAGAATACGCTGGCGAGTTCTTTTTATTTTTATACGGTTTATGAAAAATATGCGTTAAAGCCGGTGATAGAGGCGGAATAAGCCAAGTCCAATTGCCTGTTACATCTCTATTTTCCGCTTCTTCGTTCATTTCAAAACGTTTAAATTGCTGTGCTGCAGTGTGATGATCCACAATACTGACACCATCTTCCCGGAAAGAATACAAAACGGCTTCATTTAATTCTATTAGTGCACGATCTTGCCATAAGTTTGTGTTTGATCGCATATCTAAGCCCATCTTCTTCGCAATTAAAGGAAGCTGATTATAACGATTTTCGTCTGCAAGATTTCTTGCACCAATTTCCGTTCCCATATACCAACCGTTAAAAGGAGCGGCAGTATAGACGACTCCCCCTATCTCAAGAGGCATACTTGAAATGATAGGAACTGCATACCACTTTAAATGTAACTCAGAAAACCAGCTATATCCTGGATGCCTGATTTCCACTTCATTTATGTATATAGAAGGAATCTCAAAGAACTTAGGTGGACGATTATCAACTTGAATAACTAAAGGCAACACGTCAAATTGCCCTCTCTTCCCTTTCCATCCAAGTTTTAAGCACTCATTTGTAAAAGCAACCGAATCCGCATCACCCACAATGGTTTGATCTTCACATTCATAACCCGCATAGCGTATCAATTGATGATTCCAAATACGGACACGGCCGGGCTCAAAAATTGTGATACAAGGCTTGATCTTCCCATTATTAAAGGCATATTCAATATGACTTATCAATTTTTGAAAAATAGTTTCTTCTTCTAATACGCCCCGTTCATCCTTCACCTGAAGGGTTTTCCAAAATAACCTGCCTATACACTTATTGCTGTTCCTCCAAGCAACCTGAGCACCGTAGCTCAATTCTTCAGGAGTATGATTATAACTTCCATTTTCCTCAATTTCTTGACGTACCTCTTTCAAACGATGATCTAATTGTTCATCCGGCAAATGATTCTCTTTATAATATAAAGTCAAAAAAGCGACTGCTTCATCTATTATGGCCATTATGTCCTCCTCGACCTGTCATTACCCCTATGATAAATCAAAAAAATCAGCGAAAAAATATGTAGATTATATATTCATTTATAAAGAATTGGAGAAATAGCATTAACATATTCAATGTTGATAAAAGGAATAGATTTGGCAATGTATTCATAGCGTATAGTAATAGATATATATTTTCATTTATACCTATCCACAGCCTCCCAATGATAATAGTAATTATTATAAAGAAGTTGTTAATACAGTTAACATAATTAAAGAAGTCAAATAAGATATGTTTTTCAAACCATTTAAATTACATCCAAACCGTATTGTTGGCAAAGTTTAACGTTGAATATCAACTTTTATTTTTCACAATTTAAGGAAGCAAATTAATTGACAAACATCGTATTATTTATATTCTATTCTTTAAGATACAAATTCCTTAAAAATAATTATTATAATTTACATTTAGCTATGACTCTGTTATAGTTATTTTCGAAGAGATAATTCTATAGATTTAAGGGGGAATTATGAATGGCAAACGACCAAAATAAAAAATTAACAACTGCGGCTGGTGCACCTGTCGTAAGCAATACAAATTCAATGACAGCAGGCAAACGTGGTCCAGTTCTATTGCAAGATGTTTATTTAATTGAAAAACTAGCAAACTTTAACCGTGAAGTGATTCCTGAACGCCGTATGCACGCAAAAGGATCAGGTGCATTCGGAACATTTACTGTAACGCACGATATTACAAAATATACAAAAGCGGCTATCTTCTCTGAAGTTGGCAAGAAAACAGACATGTTCGCTCGATTCTCAACAGTAGCCGGTGAACGTGGTGCTGCTGATGCAGAACGCGATATCCGTGGTTTTGCATTAAAATTCTATACCGAACAAGGTAACTGGGACTTAGTCGGAAATAATACACCTGTATTCTTCTTCCGTGATGCCATGCATTTCCCTGATTTAAACCATGCTGTTAAACGCGACCCTCGTACAAATATGCGTTCCGCGAATAACAACTGGGACTTCTGGACAAATCTTCCTGAAGCATTACACCAAATCACATATGTAATGGGCGACCGTGGAATTCCTACTGACTACCGCCATATGCATGGTTTTGGTTCTCATACGTATTCAATGATTAATGCTAATAATGAGCGCGTGTATGTTAAATTCCACTTTGAAACACAACAAGGAATCAAAAACTACACTGACCAAGAAGCAGCAGAAGTAGTTGCAAATGACCGTGAGTCTTCACAACGTGATTTATATGAAGCAATCGAACGCGGCGAATTCCCTAAAT
Organism: Rummeliibacillus sp. TYF-LIM-RU47; assembly: GCF_008638315.1. Classification (NCBI taxonomy): domain Bacteria; kingdom Bacillati; phylum Bacillota; class Bacilli; order Caryophanales; family Caryophanaceae; genus Rummeliibacillus; species Rummeliibacillus sp. TYF-LIM-RU47. The sequence continues at coordinate 9,330 of NZ_VVIR01000007.1, forward strand.
GGAAAATGTCTATCCAAGTGATGACAGATGAACAAGCGCGTAACCACCGCGACAATCCATTCGATTTAACAAAGGTATGGTATAAATCTGAATATCCACTAATTCCAGTAGGAGAATTTGAATTAAATCGCAATGCGGAAAACTACTTTGCGGATGTAGAACAAGCTGCATTCCAACCATCAAATGTAGTGCCTGGTATTAGCTTCTCACCAGACCGCATGTTGCAAGCTCGTTTATTCTCGTATGCAGATGCTCAACGCTACCGCCTAGGTGTGAATAATTTCCAAATACCAGTAAACGCACCAAAATGCCCAGTGCATAACTTCCATCGCGATGGTGCTATGCGCGTTGACGGTAACTTAGGTAGCACACTTCACTATGAGCCAAATAGCTATGGTGAATGGAAAGAACAGCCTGAATTCAAAAACCCAGCTGAAGAAGCAGGTCCAGCAGATATTTATGATTTCCGCGAAGATGACTCTAACTACTTCGAACAACCAGGAAAATTATTCAATATCATGACTGCTGAAGAACAACAACGCTTATTTGAAAATACAGCTCGCAATATGGAAGGTGTGGAAGACTTCATTAAAGAACGCCACATTATCCACTGCTATAAAGCAGACCCTGCTTATGGTGCAGGCGTTGCAAAAGCAATGGGCATCGATATCAATAACATTGATGTCAACAAAGAAATCCAATATCACTAATCTAAACAACTCGACAACATATCCAAAAAAGCTGTATCACTCCTCTGAGTGATACAGCTTTTTTAACACTTTCATATATGTAGTTATCCCTTTCGAGAAAAAAGTTTTAATCTTTGGCTGCTATTTATTACGATTTGTGAATGTAGGAAAGAAACAGCCAATGGAGAATAAATAAGGTCGACGAAAATAACAAAGGATAACTTGATCAACAAATTAACTTAATAAAATAAAAAGCAATATGACAACCATGAGATTCTACTATCTTTAAGGGAACAAATAAAAGAAAGTAAGAACTTCTTATCGCATTGTTTTAAAATTGCAATTTTATTTAATTAGAGTTTCAGCTAGAAAACTCGCTTTTCCAGCTCCAATGATAATTAGAATACCTAATCCTACATTTAATAGGTGTTTTAAATTCATTTTCTTCATTGTTATATCCCCCTTATTCCTTTATATTTTCTTTCTGATAAGAAATGTAAATAGACTTAGATACAATAAGACCTTTTCTCTATTTTTTATCTCATCATAGATATTATATACTTAATTTATCAAAAAACTTAAAATTGTCATATAGTAAAATATAAAGGGGCAAGAGAGAAAAATGAATTACTTAGGATATGTTTTCAGGGATATTAGAATAAGCAAAAACTATTCATTAAAAGAAGTATCTAAAGGAATTATCAGTGTATCTTTTCTATCAAAATTTGAACGTGGAAATTCAGATATCTCTTTATCAAAGTTCTCCTTATTGCTCGATAGATTGAATTTAACTTTAGAAGAATTTATGTTTATTTCGAACGACTATAAACCAACTCATCTGGAAAACATATTGAATAACATTAAACGTGCATATGAAAATAATGACCTAACGTTATTGCTCAAGATAGAGGAAGAAGAGTATGGAAAGTGGTTAAAGTATAATATAACCAGTTACCAATACAATTCAATTATGATCAAAGCATTAGCACATAATTTAGATTCTACCGTCATCTTTCAGAAAGATGATTTAATTAATATAAGTGACTATCTGTTTAGTGTAGATAATTGGGGATTTTACGAAATCATGCTATTTGGCAATACAATGCATATATTAAATAAAGATTTAGTGATAACACTTTCTAAAGAGTTAACCCAAAAAACGGAAGTTTATAAAAATATAAAGAAATTTAACGAAGAAGTTATTAAGGTTTTATTAAACACTATAGTCTTTTGCGTAGAAGCAAATAAGGGGAAAGAAACGCAACAGTTCATACAATATGTTGAGAAAATCTCCGAAGGCACAGATTTTTACTTTGAAAAAACAAAGCTAATGTTTTTAAAAGGAATCTTTAACATTGCTACTGGCAACCAAACAATCGGTACCGAAATGGCACAGAACGCTATTCAAACTATGCGTTTTTTAGGTGATATCAATTTAGCTAACAATCATGAATTATACTTAGAGGAAAAATTGGCCATTATTAAATAAAATTCCTCAGCTATTAATGAATTGGTTTACCAAACGTATTTATGATCGGGCCATTACATATTAAAAAGACACCCCGCTTTTACTAATGCAAAAGTGAGGTGTCTTATTTATTCGGCTCTAGCCTAAAATTCATGCGTGATGACGACCAATCGGAACGATAAGTGGCGTATTAGATACTGGATCGTTAATAACTTGGCAATCCAACTGAAAGGTTTCTTTAATTAAATCTGCCGTTATAATTTCAATAGGCGCCCCCTCTGCAATGAGTTGCCCATTTTTTACTGTGAACAAATAATCTGCATAGCGTGCGGACAAGTTAATATCATGCAGTACCATGACAATCGTCGTTCCATACCTTTTATTTAAATCTGTTAATAAATCTAATATCTCTACTTGGTATGTAATATCCAAATATGTCGTAGGCTCATCTAAAAATAAAATGTCCGTTTGCTGTGCCAATGCCATCGCTATCCAAACACGTTGTCTTTGTCCACCTGACAATTCATCGATATTTCGATCAGCAAATTCGGTAATGTTCATCATTTCTAACGCTTCTGCTACAGCTTCATAATCCTTTTTCGACCAGCCCTTCATGACGCTTTGATGAGGAAAACGACCACGACCAACAAGATCTGCTACTGTAATGCCTTCCGGTACGATTGGTGACTGAGGAAGCAGTCCTAATACTTTCGCTAATTGTTTTGGTGCCATTTTATGAATGGATTTACCATCTAATAGCACATCTCCACCCGTTGGCTTAATTAAACGTGCCATTGTTTTTAGGAGTGTTGATTTCCCACACCCGTTAGCACCAATAATGATGCTAATTTGATTACTCGGAATCGATAAGTTGACATCGTTTAAAATGGTTTTATTATCATATCCTGATTGAATATTCTTCGTTTCAAATGTATGAGTTGTCATTAAATATCTCCCTTTCGATTAATACGAATTAGCAAGTAAATTAAATATGGTGCACCAATAATCCCTGTAATAACACCTACTGGAAAACGGGTTTCAAAGGCAAACTGACCAATTAGATCTCCGCCTAAGACTAAAATAACCCCAATTAAACCTGCTGGAAGAATATTTGAAAACCCAACCCCAACAAGACGTTGGGCAATAGGCCCTGCTAAAAAGGCGACGAACGCTATGGGGCCTGTTGTGGCTGTAGCTAAAGCGATAATTAATACCGCACTAATCATTAATATGACGCGCGTTTTATTTGTATTGACGCCTAAAGAGGTCGCTGCTTGTTCACCTAGTTCTAGCATTTCAAGTTGTTTCGCAAAATAAATAAGCACCGGTGTCACAATTATCACTGCAATAATTAACGGATATGTCATCTCTAACTCTGCCCCGTTTAAACTCCCGCTTAACCAACGCAAAGCATTTGGTAAGTCATTCGTTTTACCAATTAGCATTAAATAAGAAATTACTGCATTTAACATTGCTTGAATACCGATACCAATCAAAATTAATCGGCCAATAGCAAAAGAGGTTCCTCTCGATAATCCATAAATAATCGCAACTGTTACGAGACCTCCGATAACAGCAGCAAGTGAAACAACCGTACTACTTGTATGTAGCACGATAATACAAAAAACAGCTGCTGCACTAGAACCTGTTGTAATCCCGATAACATTGGGATTTGCTAATGGATTACGCAGCATCGTTTGGAAAATGTAGCCTCCAGCACCAAAAGCAAAACCTGCAAATAAACCTGCTACAGTTCGTGGCAAACGAATTTCATTAATGGCGAAAGAAGCACCTGGTATTGTCTCACCAAGTAAAACGTGAATTACATCTGTTACAGGATAAATGGTGTTGCCGAGCATCATCATCGTACAGCACAAACCAATGGTAATAATCGCTAAAATAATTGTGACGCTGACATAGCGATTTCGACGTTTTCTTCTTGCTTTTATAATTGTATTCAGTGTCTCATTCATCATATTGTACGCATTTTCGCTTTCATTGTAATTAATATTAAAATTGGCGCACCAATAAAGGCCGTTAGAATCCCAACTTCTAATTCGCCTGGACTGCCAAGGAAACGCCCACATACGTCTGAAATCAATAAAATAATGGCTCCAGCTAATGCTGCTAAAGGAATAAGGAAGCGAACATCCGGTCCTACTACTAACCGTATCAAATGGGTAGCGAGTAAACCAATAAAGCCGATTGGACCAGCTAAAGCAGTCGCTGCCCCACAAAGTAAAACTCCGGCAAAAGCCGCTAACATACGAATAACCCCAGTGCGTACACCTAAGCCTGTCGCTACTTCGTCACCGAGAGCTAATGCATTCAAGCCAGGGGCTACTATAATGGCAATCAACAAACCGACAATGAAGAATGGAATAAAGATATGCACTGAATCCCAATTGGCAGCGCCTACACTCCCTACTTGCCAAAAGCGAAATTGATCCATGACATTCGTACGTGGGATTAAAATAGCCGTTACGAGTGAAGACAAAATAGCTGTCGTCGCCGCTCCTGCTAATATAAGTTTTAAAGGTGTAGCACCACTTGCGCCCATCGAACCAATGCCAAAGACAAATACAGCTGTCAACATTGCACCGACAATAGCTAACCATATGTATCCACTTGGTGATTGAATGTTTAAAAAAGCAATGCCACAAACGACGAATAAAGATGCACCTGTATTAACACCTAAGATACTTGGATCAGCAATAGGATTACGTGTGACAGATTGCATCAGTGCCCCAGATACACCGAGAGCTGCCCCACAAATCAAACCGAAAATTGTCCTTGCGATACGTTGTCGCACAACGCTTGCCTCATGACCTTCTACAGAAGGATGAAATAAGCCATCTATAAGCCCTTCTAGACCGATTGTACGAGAACCAAACACAAGGGACATTAGAATACTAACAATGAGCAAAATAAGCAAAAGAGCTACTACCTTTGCTAAATGCTTTGGTAGTAACCTTTGCTTATGTCCTTTTTCAATAATGTTTCCCATTACTATTTAATGTTTTTTGCCACTTCTGAGATTTTAGATAGATAGTCATCAATTGTATATTTAATTGATAATGGGCTTGGTGTGCCAGCTGCTGCTAAAGGTGTATTATCTTCAATTACTACAACATTACCTTTTTTAATGGCTGGAACTTCACCTAGAATAGGATCTTTCTGAAGTGTTTTTAATGTTGTACTATTACCGTATACAACAAGTAATTCTGTATCATTCAATACATCCGCATTTTCAGCACTTAATTCAAGATAGAAGCTCTTATTGTCTTTCACTTGTTTTTTCAAGCCTTCAGGATATTCCATCCCTACTTCTTCTAACATCTCACCACGTGGATCTGATGGTGTGTATATGTAGAATTTTGATAAATCAGTTGTATTGAACATACCAAAAGCGGCTTTTTTACCTTTAATATCCGGATATTTTGCAGCAGTATCAGCAATTAACTTTTCAGTATCTTTAACTAATTGTTCGCCTTCTTTTTTCATTCCCATACCCATTGAATCGTATTTCACTTGATCGCGCCATGAAGTTACCCATGGTTGATCTTTATAAGCGACTACAGGAGCAATTTCACTTAGTTTATTATACTCTTCTTTTGTAATACCTGAGTATGCAGCTAAAATCACATCTGGTTTAGAATCAGCGATTGCTTCGTAATCTAACCCGTCGGTATCTTGATAAACGTTCGGGCTCTTAGCACCTAGCTCGTCCAATTTTTCTTTTGTCCAAGGTAAGATTCCTGTTTTGTTATCCTTAATACCGTAATTGGCTGCTGAAAAACCAACAGGCACAACACCTAATGCTAATGCAACATCATGGTTTGCCCATGCAATCGTTGCAACACGTTTAGGCTTTTTATCAATTATTGTCGTTCCGAATGCATGTTGAATTTTAATCGGATAACCACTACCTGCTGATTCAGTCTTTTTATCACTCGATGTCTTATCTTTAGAAGAATCACCTGAACAAGCGGCTAATGCAAGTACTAAAACGGACATAAACGCGAATAGCATCACTTTTGTAATTTTTTTCATTCGTTACACTCCTATTTATAATTGATAATGAGAATCTTTATCACTACTAAAATATAACTTTCAATTTCTAAATTGTCAATAAAAAATGGGAAGTATCATTTTTAAAAACCCCTTTATAAAAGAAATATCACCGATAAGCAAATTTATTTTTGCTTTTATAAATGATAAGGATTATCATTATCACTATACAAGTACGGATTAAACGAGTAGGAGTGTACAACATGGATTTATATGATGTAACAATTGTCGGTGGTGGCCCTGCAGGTTTATATAGCGCCTTTTATAGTGGGATGCGGGATTTAAAAACGAAAATCATTGAATTCCATCCTCAGCTTGGCGGGAAAGTGAATATTTTTTTAGAAAAGATGCTTTGGGATGTTGGCGGGCAACAACCAATCCAAGGTGAGGCCTTCTTAAAAAATTTAATTCAACAAGCAATGACGTTCGAGCCAACTATATGTCTGAATTCCAAAGTGAAATGGATTGAAAAGAAAGATGACATCTTTACAATCATGACAGACTCAGGTGAAGAACATTATTCAAAAACAGTCATTATTGCGATTGGCGGTGGAATATTCCAACCGATTAAATTAGAGATTGATGGTGCCGAAAAATATGAAATGACTAATCTGCACTATACCATCAATGGCATGGAGCGCTTCCGCAACAAAGAATTATTAATCTCTGGTGGAGGAAATGCTGCTATCGACTGGGCTTGCGAATTACTCCCTATCGCTAAAAAATTGACTGTTATTTATCGGAGTAACGATTTAAAAGCTCATGAATCACAGATTAAAAAATTAAAAGATCATGGCGTTGATATTTTACTTAATACTGAAATTCAAACATTAAATGCGAATGCACAAAAGACTGCCATCGAAACAGTTGATATTATGAAGAATGGGGAAATCCAAACTATCATGATGGATGAAATTTTAATTTGCCATGGCTATAATCATGAAGTTTCACTCGATTTCGAGAATAAGATTGCTCCAAAGCGTAATGATAATCAGCTCTTTGAAAGCATCGGACAATGCAAAACAACGACACCGGGAATTTTTGCTGTGGGCGATATTGTTTCCTACGACGATAAAGTGTATTTGCTCGTTGGTACGTTCAATGATGCGGTACTAGCTATTAATAGCGTTAAAAAATATATCGAGCCTGAAGCTAACAGCTATGCAATGGTTTCTTCTCACAATGAAAAATTCCATGAGAAAAATCAGCAGTTATTGGCTGAAATGCATATATAAAATTTTAAGGAGTTCCATTACAATATGGCAACTCCTTCTTTAAATTATCTCGTACTTCCACTACGAACAACATTCACATTTACCTTTGTTTCTATTTTAATATCTTTATAAATCCCCTTCCATTTACCCTCTCTCCATAACTGTGGATGATAGGCTCTAATATCCTCTCCAATTCCAACTACATCGGAAGATGCATCCTGACTTTTTTTAAACATCCTAGCTATGTCTTTTTCTACTCTACCTTTTATAAACTTTTCTAATTGTTGTCTTACATTTTTTCGATCTAAGTGGTCTGGTGGGTATTCTGTTATGAAGACTGGCATATCAATTTCATACTGAATTTTTATGTTATTTCCATCCTTTAACACCTTCTTTTTTTTCTTAAAATTGATGATATTAAACGCAACCTGTGCCTTTTTATCATCTTTATCCCACATATAAGCTAATTCAACAAAATTTGCTTTCCTATATCCTAGTAATGTTGCAAAGATAGATTCCCTTAGAGTAAGATGTTCACCCGTATATTTTTTTCCATTAAATAAAGCCATTCCTTCTCCTTCAGGAAGTCCTTTATCTTCACTAGTATTTAAATAAGGTAAGCCAAGATCTCTCCCCTCGCTAAACATAAGGTTAGCAGCAATCTCCAAATTTGTTTTAGGATATATTGTAGCGTCCTCGAAAGCAGTAATCAAATCAAAATAGTACTCACCGATTTTTTTAGACATAGTATCTTTTATTTCCAGGAACTTTTTTGCAGAGCCCTTTGTTATAACAACTTTAGCATTCATTGGACTCTGAGCAGATCGATAATAAACATCCATTAGAGCATATAAATCCTTTTTTGCACTTTCTTCATTAACTAATATAGTAGTCAGTTCAGCTACGTCCATTGTTTGTTCGGTTTTCTTATTGGCATCAATTCTTGATTCTCTCATTGTTTTGCCAATGCCTTCTAGCACTATATATTTAGTAGGGTCACTATTTGAACTAGGATATGCGTAGTGGCCCCTTATATCTCCCACATGCCCATCTATTCCTACAACAGAGATCACAGAGAGATCTTTATACATCCTTTGATCCCAACACCCGCTAAGAAATAAAGAACTGATAAGGAGAAAAACAATTATTTTTTTCACTTAGTTTTCCTCCTATTAAAAACAATATTGTAGAATGTACTTTAACTAGAAAAAGTGGAGTAATAGTTAATCCATTAAGGATGGATTATAAAATTTACATCTTCTTTTCTTCAGGATCAAAACTACTTGGTTGCACATTTGACTTCGTATGTTTTCCTCGAAATAAAATTTGCCCCATTCTATTAGGTGTGAAGGGAACAAGCGGAAAAAAGTAAGGGGACTTCAAAGAATTTAAGTTACATAAATGTATATTTAAAAGCAATAGTCCAATCACTATACCAAAGAAGCCAAAAAATGCTGCCGCAAACATAAATGGAAAACGCAATACACGTACCGATGTATTTAACTCTACCGACGGTACAACATAACTAGAAATCGCTGTTAGTGCTACTACGATTACTACCATATTGGATACTAAACCTGCATTAATAATGACATCTCCAACAACTAAACCGCCGACAATGCCAATAGTCTGGACTAAAGACTTTGGTAACCGAACACTAGCCTCTCGTATGAGCTCAATAATAATTTCAACAATTAATGCCTCAATTAGCGGTATATAAGGGATTTCGCTAATATCTAGCTTTAGTTTCTTACTTAATTCAATTGGAAGAACTTCATAATGAAAGCTAACTATTGCTATATAAAAAGCAGGCAAATAAACAGCTGTAAGGAAACTAACGACCCGAACCATTCTATAAAAGGATCCAACAATTACACGACTATTGTAGTCATCCGGTGATTGATAAAATGAAAATAAAGTGACGGGTGTGATAAAAGCAGTTGGTGAATAATCCGTCATAATAACTATCTTTCCTTCAGTCAGGTTAGCGAATACTCTGTCTGGTCTTTCTGTATTCATAATTTGGGGAAATGGTGAGTAGGGGGAATCCTCAATGAAGTCATTCAATTGTCCCGATGAATATAATCCATCTGCTTGATCTTTCATACCTTGGAGCTTTCGCTCTAAATCTGCAAGGTTATCCTGATTTGCAAAACGTGCTAAATAAAAATAATAAATGTCTGCTTTGTTATCTATTCCAACGGTAATTTTTTTTACAATTAAATCAGGAACTCTCATTCTTTTTCGAACAAGCCCCAAATTCACGTCCACATCTTCAATGAACCCCTCATGAGCTCCGCGTAAAATAGCTTCATTCGTTGGTTCGTCCGGAATACGATGGGGTAAATTTGGCATGGTAAAGCTAACCATTTGCTGAGAATTCAGCAGTAATAATACCGCGTATCCTTGGCATACATATTCCACTAACTTTTCCAAATCATAGCTTTCTTTTTGGGTGGCTGTCGTTGAATCCCAGTCTTTTTCATTAAATATTGTTTGCATCTTCAATACATTGACAATGTCTTGGACGTCTTTTGCATTGGCCATTGAACTGTAGTAGCAAAGAATAGCATATTGATCTTTTGGGAACGATATCTCTCTTGCTACAAAATCAACCGAATTATAAAAAGTAGCTTTTAATTTCTCAACCATCGATTCTAGCTGGAGCATTTCATTCCTCCATTAATATTCTTTTGATGAGTTTGAAAACAACTCTCTACCAAATACTTCTCTTTTCAGTATGGAACATAAAATTATATTTCAAACCAAATAACTCATCTTGAGGATCAGAATATGTAGGAAAACGCATAATAAAAAAAAGCTCCCGTTTATGGGGAGCTTTTTTTATTAAATTCTAGATTACTGTTATACAATTCTCCTCTTAATCTTGTCGAAGTGCTTGAATAACATCAATTTTAGTTGCCTTTCGAGCTGGGCGCCAGCCACTAAGAATTGCTACCCCAATGCTAATTGCAGATGCAATTAATACCAATTCCCATGGTATTGTTGAAAAGCGAATACCTAACTCGCCAATACCACTTTCAGGCATAACAGCTTCTAAAATCTTTGGTAAAAGAAGATTGGAGGCAAAACTAATTATATAAGATATTAAAATGGCAAGCACCGTCCCTAAGACCCCTATATAGGCGCTTTCCATCACAAACAAACGCTGAACTAGCCTTGGTCCCGCTCCAATAGCTTTCATTACACCGATTTCTCTTATACGTTCAGTTACTGCCATTGTCATCGTATTATATATTCCAATGGAAGCAATCAATACTGCAATTGTTCCTACAAAAATGAGACCTATTTTTAATGCTAAGAAAAACACGTTGAGTTGGTCTAATTGCTCTGTGACAGAGTAAACAGATAAGTGCATAGATTTAAGTTTTTTTAGAATACCTTTTACTGCTTCAAGATCTGTGGCATAGACTGCATGGCTTACGTAATAGAAGTCTTTTTCTTTCAACTTCTGATCAGCGACCTTATTATAATCACGGAGAACGATTGGCTTCATTGCTTCATCCATTTGGATAGTTGAATCCGTTAACCATTCTTTCACTGGCTTTTCGCCAATACCTACTACTTTATAGTTACGTGTTTTGGTTTTTTTGTCATCCTCTGTTTGGAATGCAACTGTAATTTCTTTTCCTAACAGTGATTGTTGTAGCCCTTTATTATTTTTCTTTTCTTTTGTAGTGTCATCTTCTTTTTCCATCTCTTTTAATTCTTGTTTTGTAAATAAATTTTGTCCTAAGTTGTACCCCACAATAACTTCATTCTTTTTTGAAGGATATGTACCTTGAGACAATTTTAATTTTGCTTTCTTGGCTTGTTCAAAATTGCTAAAACTAATCTCACTGCTTCCACTCCTTTTTTCGAACTTTACAGTAGGAAATGCAGAGGCTTGGATATTTGATTTATTTACGATTGCTTGTACATTAGGTATGTTCCTAATCGCTTTTTCATCTAACTTTTCTTCATCATTTGAATACACTTCAATTTTAGTAACAGCGCTATCGGATAGAATCTCTTCCTTCATGGTTCCCTGTAAACCAAAAGCAATCGAAGCGAGTACAATCAAAAATGCACAGCCCATTGTAGTTGCTAACACTGTTGTAAAAATGCGCATCCGATTTTTCTTGACATGCTGCCTAACAAAATCTATCTGGTCTTTAAATAGCAACGGTCTCTACCTCCTTTAATACTCCGTCGTGCATGCGGAATGTTCTATTGGCAATCGTAGCCACTTCTTCATCATGAGTAATAATGACAAAGGTGATGCCCATTTGTACGTTTAATTGTTTAATTAGCTGTAAAATTTCTTGTTCAGTCTCTGAGTCAAGGCTGCCTGTAGGTTCGTCTGCGAGTATAATCGGTGGATTTGTCACAAGGGCACGCGCTATACAAACTCTTTGCTGTTGACCACCCGAAAGTTCATTTGGGTAGTGGTCTGCTACTTTTTCTAGCTCTACCTTCTGTAAAATTTCTTGTACATGTTGCTTTCTTGATTGCTTAGGCACTCCTTTAATTTTGAGTGGAAGCTCTATATTCTCCTTAGCCGTCAATCCTGGCATCAACTGAAAGTTTTGAAAGATAAATCCTGTATTCACCATACGGAATTTTGCGTGTTCCGCTTCGGTAAAGTTGGTTGTTTCCTTTCCATTCATATGAATGGAGCCTGTTTCTGGTTTTAAAAAACCTGCTATGACATTTAATAATGTGGATTTTCCTGAGCCACTTTTGCCCACAATAGAGATAATCTCTCCATCATTAATATTAAAGGAGATATCCTTTAATACAGGAACCCCTCTTTCATTTCCTTTCTTTCCAATTTTAAAAGTGTGACTAATATGCTGTAATTGAATCAAAATAGCGTCCTCCCTATCCTTTCACTCTATTTTCCAGTATATATCCACTTTCTTAATAAAAAGGTAGGAAGAAAATGAAGATTTTCTTAAGATTATTTAGAATGTATGAAAAAAGAAGCCATAAAAATGGCTTCTAAAAAGGAGTTATTCTTTATTTTCTTTATCTCTATCGTCATCTTTATCCCGATATCTAGAAAAGTCTTCTTCTTCACCAAACTCAGTTGAATAGTCGAAGTTCCTTTGTCCGCTTCCCATTGTCTCTTCCGCTTCATCACCGATAGGCATGAATAAAAGCGTAAGACATGCTAAACCACTTAAGCCGACAAGTGCATAAACTACTCGGGAAATAGGCGCTAATTGCCCGCCAAATAAGGAAGCAACCAAATCGAATCTAAAGAAACCAATAAGTCCCCAGTTGATAGCACCGACAATCGTTAGTACTAAGGCAATACGCAAAATCGTCTTCATCCTGAACACCTCCCTGCTGTAGAATGAAAAGCGAGTGGGATGACAAAAGCCACCCCACCATTGAATCTTTATCGTCTATGTTCGACTAAGTCTATGGCGCCTAAAACCACATGCGCAAGGCCAAAGCCAATGATCGACCCTCTGTAAATCGGCTTTAAAGCTTTATTATTGCGAAGTGACATACCTGTAATCGTAACTGCTGTTCCAAGCACGGTAGGAATTAATCCTTCTCGTTCCATCGCCATAAAAAACGCCTCCCCAAATGATTAAGATTCCTTGTTATCTTTTGCATTCAGACATATTTAATACTCCAACTGAAGAGAAGTATTTTTTTACAAGACAATGTGCAACCTAATAAAAAAACTGCAAATAAGCGCCAAATAAGTGGAGTTCAAATACAGTTTTATAAGTAATATTCTTAGCTAGATGTAATGACTATCTGATTTCTTCCTTGTTTTTTCGCTTGGTATAAACATTTGTCTGCTTTTCCAATTAACATGGATGGAGACATGTCTGCATGATTATATTCAGCAATCCCCGCTGAAATGGTAATTGGCTCTCCTGTTGGACTATTTGTTGCTTCTAATTCTCTGCGCAAGTTTTCTGCTATATCAAATGCTTGTTGAGTATTGGTGTATGGCAAAACCATGATAAACTCTTCGCCCCCGTATCTACAACAAATATCGGATGGCCTTGCAGCTGATCGGATTTGAGATGCTAAGAATTGTATTACTTCATCACCTACATTGTGCCCAAACGTATCGTTCACAGCTTTAAAATGGTCAATATCCATAATGACGAGAGAAAATGGAATCTTCTCGATAGTAAATTCCTTTAACTTCACATCAAGCGTTCTGCGATTTGTCAGCCCTGTCAGTGGATCTGTCGTTGATTGGTCCATAAAGAACGTTACTTGTTGATGTAAAAAACTCAGACTTTGAATTAAGGCTGTCTTTAATTGCCTAACTTCGTAATACCATGCTTTCACATCAGACAAGTTCTTAGACTCATCCTTTTGCATACTGTTCTCTGCTAGCTCCGCTAGGCGTTGTAGTGGTTTAGATATTTTGAGTGCTGCCCAAATGATAATAACCAATGTCACAATAAGAAGTGGAAATGCGACGTACAACATTTGTTTAACCATCGTTACTGCTGGTTCCAAGGATATGTCCGTCGGCCTTTGCGCCACGACTCCCCAGCCCGCATTTCCGACAATTGCATAGCCTGCCAGCATATCTTTACCCTTTGAATTGATAACACGTTGCGCTCCATTTGGTTCCCGACTCATAATTTTTTGTATGACTGCATTATTTTTTATAACTTCATTAATACGAGAGTGATCTTGATGATAAATAATCCGACCATCTCGGTCCACTACATATACATATGAACCATCGTTATAAAAATGATTGCCCAGTAATTCATATAGAATATTACTTTCCTCAAGATAGATAGTGCCACCTACTAACCCCAGATATTTTCCGTTATTAGAGAATATAGGGGCTGATATAAATATCAGTTCCTTTTGGGTTAGGCCCTTGAAGGGGTCAGAAACCATTGGCTCTTGTTCTTTTAATGCCTTTTCTACTGCAGGTAAATCAGCCATTCTGCCCTTCAAGTTGAGAGATTGCGGAGATGTGGCAATAATTTCCCCCTTCTTATCAATAATAGAAACAGAGTTAAATGTATTGGTTTGCATTTTAAGCCGGTCCGCCTCTTCTAATAGACGCTTTTCATCATTTATATAGGTTGCGAGAATATTCGTATTATATGTTAACGTTTGTAATGTTTCATTTAAGTAGTTATTAGCAGTCGTCGCCAACTTCTCTGCATATACTCTATTTGTTTCTAGCGTATTATCCATAAGCGTTTGTTTATTCATTCGATAGCTACTAAAAAGGCTGCTGCCGATTGTTAAGGCGAATGCTAATATTGCAACACCTATAATTAAATGCTGCAGCTTCAAATATTTTTTTCTCATATGATTTACTCACTCATTTTTTTAAAAATTTGAAAGGTTATACCATTAGCAGATTATACATGAATATTGAAATGCTTTATATGCTTATTAAGAACGAAGAATAGGAAATGCAACTGTCAGTAAATAGGCATTTTGGGAACTAAAATGTTTTGTTAATCTTTTTTTACATATATGAAATTTGCTCTTCATCATAGCTGTTGAAACATTTTGAGTTAATCCTACTAGGATAAATAAAGTCTCTTATTTGCATTCGAACCTCTAGTGATATACGCTTTTAAAGAAAAGAAATTTTATCCAGAGGAGCGATGAAACGATGTACGTAGTAACAAACCGTATTAAAGTGAAAAAAGGATTTGCAGAGAAAATGGCGCCGAACTTTACTCGCCCTGGTGCATTACAATCATTTGAAGGTTTTGTAAAAGTGGAAGTAGCTGTTAGCAAAGACTTCGAAGATTATGATGAAATGAGCGTTAACATGTACTGGGAAAACCTTGATGGCTTTAAAAAATGGCGTGAAAGTGATGCATTTAAACAAGCACATAAACGACCAGCTGCTGATTCAAATGAAGGTCCAAAAGAATCACCAATGCTTGGAAGCCAAATTGTTGTAGCGGAAATCGTTTCTCGCATTGAAGCTTCAACACAAGCTTAATAAAAAAGCTCTTGCGTACAGAAATACTGTTCGCAAGAGCTTTTTTCTATTGAGGCTTAAGAATGCATGATTTCCCCGCCATTTACATGGATGCATTGGCCTGTCATGTAGGAAGCATCATCTGATGCAAGTAACACATATGCACCAACAAGTTCACGTGGTTGTCCTGGACGCTTCATCAGTGATTCAGTACCAAATTGCTCTACTGCTTTTTCATCAAAGGATGATGGAATTAGAGGAGTCCAGATTGGTCCTGGTGCAACCATATTTACACGGATCCCTTGACCAACAACATTTTGTGCAAGGCTTCGTACAAAGCCCACTATTGCACCCTTAGTTGATGTATAGTCGATTAATTGTTTGTTGCCTTTGTAAGGATTAATAGAAGTGGTTGCGATAATAGAGCTTCCTTCTTTTAAATGAGGTACTGCAAATTTGCTCAAATAGAATAATGGATCCATATTGACAGCAAATGTTTTTTTCCATTGTTCTGTTGTGATATCTGTAATGCTGTCCACTGGATATTGAACAGCTGCATTGCTTACGACAATATCAATTTTGTTAAACTCTTTTAACGTGTCATCGATCAGTTTTTTGCAGGTTTCCTCTTGTGAAATATCACCTTGGATTAATAGACATTTTACATTTTCGTCTTCTATCATTTTTTTCGTTTCTTCAGCATCACCATCTTCATCTAAATAATTGATGACGATATTGGCACCTTCTTTAGCATAAGCAACTGCTACAGCTCGGCCGATTCCTGAATCGCCACCTGTAATAATCGCCACACGATCTTTCAACTTACCACTTCCTACATAATCCATTGGTTGAATTGGTAGAGGATTCATTTTAGATTCAACGCCGGGTTGATGTTCTTGTGTTTGACCTGGTTGTCCGCCTTTTTGTTGTTCATTAATGTTCATTTTATATCTCCTCCTTATCGTTTTTACATTCAAACCATAGCCATCTCTGTATAAAAATAAACATACGAAAATATACACTCAATCAATATAAAAACGGCCAAACACTTCGAAACTAGAAGTGTTTGGCCGTATTATTATTATCTTCTTCTTATAAAGATCCGTATCCAATGATGCGTGGAGCCCAATAGCTTCCGCTTGCTACACTTTGATATTGAACTTTATTTCCTGCAGCATGCAATACACGTTTATTGCCTGCATAGATACCGACATGTGTAATCTTTGAACTTCCTGGTGTTGCACCAAAGAAGATTAAATCTCCTACATCTGGGGTACTTACTTTTTTAGTGGCAGCGCGTTGTGAACCTGTGTTATGCGGTAAGCTGCCATATCCTGCTTTTTTATATACATAAGATGTAAAACCTGAGCAATCAAAGCCTGATGGTGTTGAGCCGCCCCATACATACGGAACACCAAGATACTGGCTTCCCACGCTAATAAGTTTATTACCTTTTACGGCATTTGATACCTTTTTAGTTTTCGTATATTTTTTAATATATGTTTCAGCAATCCAGCCTTTTTTGCCTTTGTATGTTACTTTATACCATTTTTTCTTCTTAACAGTTTTTCTATAAGATGCTTTTACTACTGCGCCTTTTTTCAATGTAATAATTCTTTTTGCTTTTGCAGATGTATCTTTTCTCATATTAAGTTTAGCTTTTGCTTTGAATGTTGTAGAAACTTTAACAGCTTTAGCACTTGAAACAGCTGTAATGCCTGAAGTGTGGTTAGTTGCAACAGTCTTTGCTTGGGCCATTTCATCAGAGGATGTTCCGAATAATGCACCAATGCCTAATGATAAAGTTAATGTGCCAGCTGTAATCACTTTAAATACTTTTTTATTCATGTATGTTATTCCTCCATCGTTCTTTTGATTATTATTTGATCTATTTAAACGGTTCATGTTGTTTTCTTGTTAGCTCACGTTCTCCATATTAGGCAATTTCAAACGGATAAACAACTACATTCCAGTTACAAGGTGATTACTTTTTATTACAAATAATACAAAAGGGGAGTTTTTTGATATTTTTTTAATACTTTAAAAGCCGCTGACATAAACGGCACCGAGTTATTTAGCATCCAATTTTATAAAGAATTTCGCTTTTAGTGCATAACATGAGATAATGGGTGTAACCTCATACTGTAAAAGCAGCTGCTTTTTTTATGCTTGTTACTATAGCGCTGGCTTGAGATAAAATAATGTTGAAGGATGACGAAATGACTACAATACAAACATTGCGAGTAGACCCCAAATATGTAAATGATTTAAAAAAGGGCTATCCCCTTATTCTAAAAGACGCGATCCTAAATAAAGATGCACTACAAGCTGAAGGCGATTTAATACGCCTAGTTGATCAGCATAACCGCTATGTAGGGACAGGCTATTATGGCAACCAGAATAAAGGGATTGGCTGGGTATTCACAACAAAAGAACACGAAACGATTGACGACGAATTCTTCAAAAAAAGACTGGAAAAAGCACTTTCACTACGCGAAAACTTTTACAATGATTCAAATACAACAGCTTTCCGCGTGGTAAATGGTGAAGGAGACGGCATTGGTGGCTTAACGATTGACTATTACGATGGCTACTATATGGCGAGCTGGTATAGTGAAGGAATTTATTCATTTAAAGAATCTATCTATAATGCGCTAAAGGAATTAGTGGACTTTAAAGGTGTTTACGAGAAAAAACGCTTTGATACAAAAGGCCAGTACATGGAACAAGACGATTTTGTGATGGGGACTGAAGGTGATTTCCCTATTATCATTAAAGAAAATGGCATGAACTTTGCCGTGGATTTGAATGATGGAGCAATGACAGGTATCTTCTTGGATCAACGAGATGTTCGAGAAGCTATACGTGATCATTATGCACAAGATACAAATATGCTCAATACATTCTCTTATACTGGCGCATTTTCAGTGGCAGCTGCTTTAGGCGGTGCAGTGAAAACAACAAGTGTTGACCTTGCTAAACGTAGCCTACCTAAAACGATTGAACAATTTAGCGTAAATGGAATTGATTATGAAGCACAGGATATGAAGGTAATGGATGTTTTCCAATACTTTAAATATGCAGCGCGTCATGAATTAAAGTTTGATTTAGTAGTACTAGATCCACCAAGCTTCGCGCGTAATAAAAAGATGACCTTCTCAACAGCTAAAGACTATCCCAAATTATTGGCTGACGCCATCCAAATCACAGAAAAAAACGGTATTATTGTGGCATCCACAAATAATGCAAGTTTCGGTATGAAAAAGTTTAAAACATTTATCGACCAAGCATTTAAAGATACAAACACTAAGTACAAGATTGTTGAACAATATGGTTTACCAAAAGACTTCAGAGCAACTCGTGAATTCCCCGAATTCAATTATTTAAAGGTTGTCTTTATAAAAAAATTAAGCAAATAAAAAAAAGCTGCTGTTTTTTATACAGCAGCTTTTTTCTTATATTAATCAATTTTAATGACTTTGCGTAGTCTTAAAGCAAAGAGGCCTGCAAAAATGGAAAGGATAATATCCTTTGGCAACGGCGGCAGCATCCAAAGCCATGCCATTTTATAAGTAAATCCTTCTGGGGCTTGTGCCCACAATTTGTAGGCATAGTACATCCATGTTGTACCAAATACATAATTGATCACTAGTCCTACTAAAGCAGCTGCCAAATACATTGTCTTTGTCCGGCTATGTTCTACCATCTTTCCTATTATGTAAGCAACCATTATAAATGTTACGATAAATCCAAACGTCGGGCTCAAAATAACCGAAAAACCACCACTAAACTTTGCAAACACTGGTGCCCCTACTAAACCTAGCAACGTATAAACCAGCATAGAAACAGTACCCAAACGGCTACCTAATACTAAACCTGCTAAAATAGCAAAGAAGGTTTGCATGGTGATAGGTACGCCTCCTATTACGAGGAAGGAAGACACGTTTGCGCCAATCATCATTAAAGTTGCAAATAAGCCACAATAAGCGATCTCCCGTGCAGAAAATCTCCCTTTTACATTAGTAACATTTGTTGTCATTTTGTCTTTCTCCCCTTTGTTAACCAAATATATTTATAGGTTAACATAAATCAAGAGAAATAAAACTATTTTTTTAGGAATTCGACAATTTTTTATTCATCCTCATCAAAACCAAATAACTTTTCTTCTTCACTTTCATATATTCGACCCAAATTATTTGTATCCCTTTCTACCAGAAGAATAATGATATATTGCCTTTTGTCCGTTTGGATAATGGGTAACTCTTTTATTTCAAGAACAGTAACCAAATCATTCTCATATTCTTTTTGATAGGCTTTCATCTCTTCAATGGTATTTTCAAGATCCTCTTTAACACCTCTATAAACATCAAGTATTACTTCCACTTCATATTTTTCTATCATGCGTCATAGCTCCTTTTGACAATTATAGCTCCGCTCCAGATGGCGCTTTCCGCGGGCTTGGCTTCAATCTCCTCATCACTTCGTTCTTGCGGGGCTTTCAGCTCAAGCTATTCCCGCAGGAGTCGCCATCTTCCGCTACTCTATAAAATGGCTGTGCTTTGAAACGAAAATACTTTCCGTTATATCTAGATTTCTATCTCTTGAATAAATTTTCCTTTGAGAAAATATAAAGTTTCTAAATGTAGTTACTTTCTAAATTATCCAATTTTACTTCCATCTAATGATTACTATCTATTGCTAATATTTATTCTTTCAATTTTTATTCCTTAGACTGTTCATGTGCAATGTAGGTACTACTGTTTTATAATAGAGATAGGTTATAAAAGAAATGATTGAGGTAAAGAAAGGATTTTTATGTTTAGAAATAAGAAAATTAAAATCCATGTCTCTGGTTGGCCTGCGTTATGTCTATTAATTGCCATCATGGTCGTACTGCTACTATTGGCCATCACTCTACCATACTTTGGGTTTTTTGGTTTATTTAATATATTAGCTAAGTTTAACTTGGCAAGCATGGAGTTATTCGAAAAAGGTTATCAAAATTTCTTTTACTTTGAATGGTTACTAATTTTGATTATTGCGATGGTTATTATTCTAGATTTAATAAGTCTAATGATCATTGCCGGTAGCAACCTGAAGCTGGCATTTCCTATTAGTACTATGAGTACAATCATTCAATTCTTGTTGAGTTTAACTATTTTTAAAAAGGTAATCATACCTAGCTTTCAACATGTACAGATTACCTGGAAGGGTTCGTTAATTCTCTTTCTTCTCATCTACCTTGTGACGAGTGTATTTAATCATGAGACGCCAAAAGAAAAAAAGGTAAATAGCTAGCAACTTCCTCCTTAAATAAACCTTGATATATATATAATAGTATGATAAACTCCTTTAAGTTCAGTTCTTTTTTGAAGAGTTGAACTTTCGTGTGAGTATAAACCTAATTTTGGGTCTTGGTGAAAACCTTGACCCTTTTTTTATTTCTCAAAAAACAAGCCCTTTTCAAAAGAAAAGGGCTTGTTTTATTAATTGTTAATATACATTTCAAAGACTTCGCTATAATCCTTTTTGACGAATTGTTTCTTGCTTTTAAGCATCCAGTCATTAGCGAATTGTGTGATTTGTTCAAAGGCCTGTGCAGCCGTACCTTCTTGCGTGTTCACCTTACCGATTGCCTGTGCTGCCAGTGATAAGCTACTTTCTGCTATTTCATATTTTTTTTGATTATGAATCATTTCTTGGGAAATAGCATGTAATGCCTTATAAAGATCCTTAATCTCTGTATCGAACTTCTTGTGAATATCAATCGAAAATGGCTCGTTGTTCATAGTAAATTTAATCTCTATATCTAAATCTATTGTTCCTGCTGTTTCTAACATTACATTTGAGATATGTGAGTGTTCATAATCATATCTCTTTAACAGCCGTTTTTTGCTGATTGCTGAATCGCCATCTACATGGATCAAACTATAATTAGTGAAGCAGTACTCATCTGCCTTCGTTTTGATTAAATAATAGATAACTTCTCCAGCTTCATGCATGACAAAATCATCAGATTCCGTTTTATCAAAATCTTCTTTCGCTATCATCATGCCAATATCTGATAATCCTAATGCATCTGATGCTAGTTTTTTGAACATCATGAACCCCTCCTATTCTCTATTCCGTTAAATAGACTACTCTGAAATGCGTGTAAAAAATTCAATCAATTTAGCGTGATCCGATATATTGTGATTGCACTGCTCCCCATTTATACAAATATAATTGCTATATTTAGTGAACGTCTCAGCTGTCTGCCCTTTCGTTTTGGTAGTAAACAGACTCACATCGCCATGATGGTTGCAGATAGAACAAACACCTTTTATTACTTTGGTGCTCATCGTCCCTTTTAAAGCTTTCAGATTACCTTCATCTTCTATAACAATATATTTGCGATGCGTTTGGGTATCATCCCAATTCAAATAGCAAATATGCTGAAAGTCCAAATCTTCTAGGTTTGGTAGCTTTAGTTTCTTTTCTTTTCTAAAAAGTTTTTTTAGCTCTGCTGTTGAGATTTGGTAAAAAGGAATGACATAAGGCTTTAGGCTTTGCAAAAACGAATCGCCTTGTTGGCGTTCTGTAATTGTGTATAGTGGTTCAATCAGCTTTGTTTGTTCTTCAGATGGATCAATTGCATTGAAAATTTCATTTTCCACGAGTCCTTTTACAGCTTGAAGTACATTTTTATCTTTTGTTGTTGTATAGGCGTTTAATAGTTTATTCAGTTGCTGCTCAATTAGATGATAATTTGCTACGGATAAGAAAGATTTTATTGTTTTTTCCATTCGAAATCACTCCATTAAATAGGTTTTTAAATGAGCTACCTAAAGAAATGATTCATTGCATTAACAGTGCTCCATTTCTTTAGCAAAAGAATAGTATAGAGCATGCATTACAGTTGAATGCAGACATTTTGGATGCCTCCTAAAAATCAAGTTATCTCTATACTAACATCTACATTTTGGAAAAACAATTTGCTATCAAACGCAAACAAAAAAAGCACTCAGAATTCCTTGAGTGCTAATCTGGTGTAATGAAGAGTGAATGTTTATCCCTTATTCACCTAAAAGAATACGCTCTTTACAAAATGCTAAAATCATCGCTTCTTCATCTTCTTCTAAAGCAAAGTCTAATACTGAAGCATCTGCTTTTGCAATTAAGAAGTAATTGGCAATGGCGATTTCACCATTTTTTTTGGAGATAATTGCTCGTATCTCAAGCCCGCCTTCTCTATAGAGTTCGTCTTCTTCATCTATCTCTATATCCAGCAAAAACTCGTATCGCTCACCTTCAATAATGTGTGTAGGGTCCACGATTTCTTCCATTGTGTATGCTAATATGTCCAATCATATCGCTCCTTTTAACGCTTTCATTATTTTATAATATAGGAAATCGAAAATATGTAAAGCAAAGGGGCGCGTACATCATGAAAGAGCTATTTTATTATCAAGAAGTGATGATGAAGGAATTTGAAGCAAGTATACTTAAACAAGCAATAGCTGAAGACGGGAGGAAATATATTGTCTTAGACAATACTGCTTTCTACCCTACAGGTGGCGGCCAACCGCATGATACAGGTTATTTAAATGATGTAGAAGTGGTGGATGTAGAAAAAGAAGATGGAGATATTCGGCATTATGTTCTATCTTTCTTGCCGGAAGATACAAAAACAGTGCACGGCAAGTTAGATTGGGAACGCCGATTTGATCATATGCAGCAGCATGCGGGCCAACACATTCTCACGGCATCCTTTGTAGAGTTATTTAATTATCAAACAGTCAGCTTCCATCTTGGACAAGAGACTGTAACGATTGACCTTGATACCTCAGAATTAACAGAAGAAGAGCTCCAAGCCGTTGAAAAAAGGGCAAATGACATAATCCTAGATAATCGTCCCATTGAGACAAAGTGGATCACAGAAGAAGAGCTTTCTAAATATCCTTTACGTAAAGCAATTCAGGTAACGGGCGAAATACGACTCGTCATCATACCGGAGTTTGATTATAATGGCTGCGGTGGTACTCACCCTGTCACAACTGGCGGTGTACAAGCGATCAAAATTCTCTCAACAGAGAAACAAAAGAATAAGACCCGCGTCCATTTTGTTTGCGGGATGCGCATCGTGCACGAATTAGGATGGAGAAAAAAGGAATTATCGAAGGCAGCGAAATTAGCCAATGCTCCCGAAAAGGAAACAGCTGGTGCTGTACAGAAGTTGCTTGATACTCAAAAATCTTTAGAGAAAAAGTGTACCCAAGCGGAGAAACAGCTTCTTTCATACGAAGCAAAAGAATTGGCTATGGAAAATCCTACAGTACCAATAATCACTAAGGCATTCGTTAACCGTTCTATACAAGAATTGCAGCAACTAGCGCGAGCAATTGTAAAACTGGCTCCAGAAAACACCATTCTATTTGTTTCAAGGGATAGAGAGCAAGTCCAATTCGTTGCAGCAAAGGGAAAAGATACGGAACAAGTCAGTATGAAAGATGTATCCAATGCCGTTTTCTCTGTAATCGATGGCAATGGCGGAGGCAATGATACATTTGTGCAAGGCGGGGGCAAAACAGGTCTCTCTCCTAATGAGTTACTAAGTAAAATGGTAGAGGCTTTAAATAAATAAGACAAAAAAGACTGTAGAACAATCTTCTACAGTCCTTTGTCATTCATCACCATGAAAGATGGCTGATTGGCGATTTTTTCAATAAATATATTCCAATCTATCATCATAGTATTGTAATGGAAGTCATCCGGCTTACCTGCTGGATAAGTGATATGCTCTGCATCAGAAAAGAAATCATCCCAATCATTTGGCTGCTGGTACCGTTCAAGCTCACTCTTTTCCACTGTTTTCTTTTGGAATTCCTCGTATGCAAGCGGTATAATTTCTAGAAAAATCTTTTCCACGTCCCCTTGTTGAATAGAGGAGCGCATTTGCCTTAGCCAATAATGAATACTCTCTGCATCTAATTTGCTATAGCTATGTGATTGTATAGAATAAGGGCCGTGTTTTGCCTCTTCTTGCCGCTTATTGAGATCTTCAATTTTATAACGCACAAATGAATCATACACCCCTTTTAATTTCTCTTTTAAGGATGCAGATATCTCTTCTGTTTGAAGCAACACCACTAGCTTCATCGCTAAGAAACCTAGCTCTACCCCTAATTGCTCTTCACTGACAGCAGTGGATTTTTGATTAATCAGCCATTTCTTTGCAGATTGATAAAAGGCTCCTGCCGCAGCTAAGTCGATTATTTGGTAACCATCATCTGAATTAGTCAATTGCGCTTGCATTTTAACCCCCGTGAAAAGAAGACGCAGCAAATCTCCCATAAAATAGGAATCTCTTTCAAGCCATGCATCCTGCGAGCCTTTCAGCTGAGCATAATCAGGATTTTGTTCTAGAAACTCCTTATACTGATCCACTTTCTGCTGGTAGATAACCAGGATGGAATGGCGCATATATTCTTTTTCGCCCACTGCTCCATTTCGTTCGAAGAAATCTCCCACTGTTTCTGTATAAGCATTAATAAGCCGCTTTAATCCCCTGCTCCAAATATCTTCAAGCTTCTCTAACTGCTTTATTTCTTCCTCACCCGAAAAATCTCTTGCAATACGTTCTCTATATGTACAATATTCAGATGCCAAAAAGTCTATACGCTCGCCAATAGCTGCAATTCTCTCAAAGCTTAAGCCACCTTTAGCACTGACATTGAACTCTACCATTTTCCAAAAGATCTCTTTTGGTAATCCAACTGATTCAATTTCTTCCTTTGTAAGTGCTTGCAAATGCATGCGCTTATTTGCTGAGAAATGGTTCGGCCAACGCTTGTATCCTTCATCTATATACTGTTTTCTTAAATTTTCGATCCTCTCAGTTGTAATCTCTTCTTGAGAGATGTTGAGCGGTAAAGGCCTATCATCTAGTTCTCTCATTGCAGATCAAACTCCTTTAAGCCATATAATAGCCAATAATGTTACACCTATTCTATCATAGGCTTTCGGAAAATGTACTTTTACGATTAGCACTCATTTTTGAACAATTAATTCATTGAAATCTTTTACTTTTACTCCTTTAGGTACCTTTAAATCTATTATTGTATACCCTGGAAGAATCAAACTATAACTCTTGCTGTAACCTTTAAAATAAGGTGGATTAAATGGGAAGAGTGGCATAGTATCTGTTGCAACTCTAAATCTCTTATCGATTTCTCTCGCTCCGTGAATCTTAATTGTGCTTGGTGTTTTCCCATCCACTTTTACAAATGGCTGACTTTCATTTAATTGTAACGATAGATAATACGCATTTGTATGATAGACTGTGCCTTCTACTACACGTTTTTCTGTATTAACTTTATTCATATAAATAATGATTTGACCTATATCACTAACTGTATTAGATGTGATAAACAGTTTATTATTGGGCACATCAGTTGTAAATGTCTTTACAAAGAAAGGTTCTTCTTTACCTTTCAATTGTCCATTCTCCGCACGCTCTAGAAAATCAGTATTTTCTTTCACAATTGTATTTTTTTCTTGTTTAGTCATTGGCACTACATCTGGCTTAAACACACCAACATAAATTGTAGCAACCAGCAATAAAAAAGCGTATATAGCTATAATCAGTTTAATCTTCCGAATGCTTTCAATATTAATTAGCCTACGCATCAAAGTAATAAGCAGAATTCCTATTAGAATGAAGATACAAGCGACAATTAGCCCCATTATTCTTTCACCTCCCGCTTATTTCTCATCAAATAAACAAGCCCTATACAAAGAAGCGATAAGCCTAAAAAGGGTAGATTAAATAAGAATGCTTCCTGTGAAAAAATGCCGTTTCTAAGAAATCCATAAAGTGAGTCTATATAATAATTGATTGGTAAAAGAACTATAGCCACCAAAAGAATGAATAACGGGAGAGAGGCGTGATAGAGTGCATGAAGAGCGTAACCCAAGCATCCTACAGAAAAGGCCACAATTGACATAGTAAGAAAATTAGCAAGAAATACTGAAGGCGCGTTCCAAATGGTATAGCCCATAATAATAGAATCTTGTTTAAGTAAATCTACTAGCATGATCTCTAGATAATTGGACAACAGCATGGTAAGACCGATTGTCAGGCTGATCACCAACAGCAATAAAAAGTCAGCCAATAAATGGGCACGAACACTAAATCCATTCGCTGATGTATTTATTCCTTCATTGGTAGGCATCTTTAAAGAAATAGAAAAAATCCAAAACAAGCTGAAGACATAAGCAATAACTGGCATAGAAAAAATAAATGTGATATTTAGATTGCCTACTGAATCGCTATCCGCAATCGTTCCATTACCTATTGTTAAACATATAAATACCAACTCAATTAAAATAAGGTGAAAGAAAGCACGGATATGCGATTCTACTTTTATAGTAAATAGCTCTTTTACTTTCCCGTGATGTGCTATATCATCAGTTAACATCCAATCCCCCGTTTCTATACAATTAATAAGCAAGTCCTACCCGAGCTTGAATAAAATGTTCGTTCAAACATTCTTCATATGCGAATTGGGCTGTATCCCCCACAGATATCTTCATACCATCTATCGGTAATACATTTTTTTCTACTCGGTAATGCCCTTCTGCAATGCCGTCTGGTAAATAAGTGGGGCAAGCGATTGTCCAAGCAAGAGAGGTCTCTTTTAACATTTGGTATACCTTTAGATGTTCTTCTGCTGCAAAAGTGGCTTTTTGTCTTGACTCGCCTGATTGAAAGCGATACTGTCCAGGCACTACCCGGCTATCTAAAATGCCCGCTGTCCCGATGGTAACAATCCTTTTTACAGCCGCCTTTTCCATCGCCAATATGATATTGGCTATTCCTGCTGTAAGGGTAGTCGTACGGTCTGTCCCAAGAGCACTGATAACTCCATCAATTTTATGTGTAAAAACTTTTTCTACATCTTCTTTTTCAAATACATTTCCTTTTATAACAGTTAGACCCTTTGTTTCTTTTATATTCTCCGGTTCGCGAACAAGAGCAATGACTTCATGTCCATCTTTTAGTGCAAGACTTGTTACTTCACTGCCCACTCGGCCGGTAGCTCCAAAAATTGCTAATTTCATATTGGGTAATTCTCCTTCCTCTATTCTCCCACTATTCTAACATGATTATTTTATAAATTCTTCCAAAAATAAGCTGCAAACGAGCATGAAGCTTTTGCTCAATTTGCAGCTTATTCAATAGATTATTTATTATTTCCTTCATTTGAATTTTGGCTTTTGTCGTATACAGTATAAATTCGTTCAAGCATAGGCGGATGCGTATAACGGAACCACTTGATTAAGCGAGGAGGATTTACTTCACTTAAGCCTGCTTTCGTCAGTTTCTGGAATGACGATACAGCTGCTTCATGGTCACCCGTTAAGGCAATCGCATATTGGTCTGCTCTTTCTTCTTGATACCTCGATACAATATTCGATACTGGACTCGAAACAAATAACAAGAAGGATGTAATCAATAAAAACAGAGGCATAGAGCTGATATTGCTAACTTTTTTCACTCGTAAAACAGAGCCGTAATGTCTAACTGACCAGTTCATTATTTTGGCAGTTAAAAAGAGCCCAATCAGCATTAAAAGAATATAGCCTGCTACACCATAGTAGATATGCTTCTCCACATAATGTCCCATTTCATGCGCCATAATGAAGAGAATCTCACGGTCCGTTAAATTATTTAATGTCGTATCCCATAAAACAATTCGAGAGTTATTGCCTATACCCGTCACATACGCGTTCATCGCATTTGTTTTTTCTGCCATATTCACTTCATACACATGGTCCGCTGGAATATTTGCTTTTTCGGCTAATGTTAATATTTTGGTTTCTAACTCTTTATTTTGTAGCGGGTAAAAATCATTGTATAGCGGATCAATGACAACCGGCTGAACGAACATAACGAAAATGGTGAAAGGAATAGAGAGCAGCCATGTATACAGCCACCAGTTTTTTAAGCTTTTTTGCATGAGCCAATAAATAGTTGCCATCACAATCGCAGACATAATATAGTTGACCCCAAAATCAATCCAACCTTCTTTAAGCCATGAAAACAATTTTTGATTGCTAATGCCGTATTCCATGCTTAGATGATAGCTATAATATCGGATAGGCAGCAGGAGCACATACGAAA
The DNA here is from genome assembly GCF_008638315.1 of Rummeliibacillus sp. TYF-LIM-RU47. Lineage (NCBI taxonomy): Bacteria > Bacillati > Bacillota > Bacilli > Caryophanales > Caryophanaceae > Rummeliibacillus > Rummeliibacillus sp. TYF-LIM-RU47. Next base: position 37,888 of record NZ_VVIR01000007.1, read on the forward strand.
TGAAATTTAGCCAGAATACATAAATAGCTGTTCGAAAAACAGTTGATTTTGCCTTGGAAATAGCCCACTTTTCGAATAGACGAGATAACCCTGCAATCAAAATAAATAAATAGATAATCCACTCAAATGGTGTTACGACAAAGAAGAGGTAATTTCGAATCTTTGAGTACTCTTCGCTTAGTAAAAGTTCATGCTTCGACATAAATACTGCGGGATCCGCTACAGAACCCTTTAAACTTGCGGGAATTTGGCCAGTGCCCATGTGAAAAATATAAACATACATACAAGCTGCATATATGCCATAAAACAAAAGGGTGAAAAACAAAAATTTCTTCCTCATTTAATCGCCGCCAATCTCACCTTGGTTAATTTCCCCGCGCTAGGCGGGAGATGATCATTTAAAATCTTGAATATAATTGGAGAAATTCATCTAGAATTGGCCTCCACTGATGTTAATAATGAAATGTGACTTTCAAAGCTGCACTAACAGAAATAAGGCCTGCTTCTATCGGTGTGTTTGTCTCATTAGCTAAGGTTGCTCTACTATATAGAGGCTGCTCAAACGCTTGTATTTCTTCTATTTCTATAGGTTCAGAAGATATATGTACATTCATCGTCGCCGCAATGGCTTTTGCCTTTCGCCGAGCATTCAGAAGAGCCAGTTGTAGGGCTTGATGATTGTATTTCTCTGCATCATCTAGTTTAAAAACAATGCCAGAAACACTATTTGCTCCATTTTTTACTGCAGTATCAATGACAAGCGCTACTTTTTCCATTTCTCTTACATTTACAGATAACGCATTGGACACCTCAAAGCCTCTAAATAGCTGATTTCCATCAATAAAATCATAATTGGGAGAGATACGATAAGAAGCTGTTTGCATATCTTCTTGCTGGATGCCTAAAGACAGCAACGATTGAATCACTTGATTCATCAGCACCGCATTTTCTTTTTGGGCTTTTCTTGCTTCCTGCGCTTTTGTAATCACTTCCACCTGCAGTTTCACATAATTAGGCGCTGCTGCTACCTCGCCAAACCCAGTTACTGTAATCAAGCGTGGTGAAGTAGGCATATGATACATATTTTGATAATACAAGGGATTCCACCTTTCATCATGTTTATCCGATTATAATTCATCTTATGCTTTTTTCTTCGCTAACTTGTCACTGCATGTCTAGATATTTCAATTAATTTTGAAAGACCAAAAAGGCAACTTATCCTTCGATGTATCGATAAGTTGCCTTTATAGTTATATAATCCTTCTCCATACTATTCAGCCATTTTGAGGTCTGATGGCAACCAGAAAGCGACAAGTGCTAAAACAGGCAATATAGAGATAAATATCATCGTATCAAAGACGCCATAATGGTCCATCATTATACCAATAACAACTGAGCCGATTGCCCCCATACCAAATGCAAGCCCGACTGTTAAGCCTGACATCGTCCCCACTTTGGTTGGCACTAATTCTTGTGCATACAAGACGGTCACTGAAAAGCTTAGCATAATGAAGAAACCAATCAATGAAAGAAAAACCACGACTAGCCATAACGGTATATATGGAAGTAAAAGCGCAAGTGGTATTGGAACAAGGAAGGACAGCAGAATGACTTTTTTTCGACCCATCTTGTCTGCCATTGGTCCTCCGAAAAATGTGCCGATTGCCCCTACTGCTAAGAAAATAAAAATAAATAACTGGCCTTTTTGAATGGTAAGATGATAACGGTCCATTAAATAAAAGACATAAAAATTAGTCATGTTTGTAACATAAAAAGAGCGAACAAAAATGACTGCCATCAGCAAACCTAGTGCAATACCAATTTGCTTTTTAGTCAATACAGGCAGATTTGATATGATTGTTTTTTTCTTCTTTTGGCTTTGTTCTTTCTCAAGCTGCTCTTTATACCATACAGAAATACGTGAAAGAAGAAAAATGCCAATTGCTGCGATGATTAAAAACCAAGCAGCCCCTATTTGTCCAAAAGGTACAAGCACAAAAGCGCTAATTAATGGTGCAAGCGCTTGTCCAGTATTGCCGCCCACCTGATAAATCGATTGAGAAAGGCCTCTTTTAAAACCAGCAGCCATGAAGCTAACACGCGATCCTTCTGGATGGAAGACGGCGGAGCCTAGACCTAAGAAAATAACAGAGAGCAGAATCATCCAATAATTCGGTGAAAACGCAATGCCGGCTAAACCAAGCATTGTGCATCCCATACCTAAAGGCAATGCATACGGCTTCGGTTTTTTATCACTGAAAAAGCCTACTACAGGCTGCAATACAGAGGAAACCATATTCAACACAAAAGTAATGAACCCTAATTGTGTAAAGGTCAGTCCAATCTCCTTTTCTAATACAGGGAACATAGCAGGAATGACTGCCTGCAATGTATCATTAAACAAATGGCAAATCCCAATCACAACCATAATAGGATAGATAGGATTCCCTAAAGCGGATTTCGCCATTGTCGTAGCCATATACTTATTCACTTCTTTCTATCTTCATTTTATTTATCACTTTTAATTTCACTTAAAAGAACAGTATTGCTCTTTTCAACAATTGAGTACGAGTGAAGTTACACCTTATTATAGCAATTATTTAATTCCATTTTTCTTTCTATTAAGAGAATAACCTATTTTTTTACGTTCATACTAAGCGCGAATGAATAGAGGAGTGACTATATATGGAGAATTTCTGGGATTCTAATTTCTTGGAATCAAAATTTTGGGAAACAAATTTATGGGAAATGCTATTTCGAACGACTATTTCTTTTGTCGTTTTGCTCATATTAGCAAGATTGCTTGGAAAAAAACAGCTTAGCCAACTGACGTTTTTCCATTATATAACCGGTATTACCATCGGCTCTACAGCAGCAGAAATAGCGGCTCAGAAAGAAACATCCTTTCCAGATGGTCTAGTCTCGCTTGTATGGTGGTCAGTACTCACTTTACTCGCTAGTTACATTGCCATGAAATCTCCAAAGTGGCGAAATATAATAGACGGCAGCCCAACCGTAATTATTAAGAACGGCGAAATCTCAGTGCAAGCCTTAAAGTCCGTGAAGCTTCATATGAGTGATTTAATGATGATGCTCAGGGAACAATCGGTTTATTCTATCCAAGATGTTCATTATGCAATTCTAGAAACCAATGGGCAGCTGAGTGTCCTTAAAAAACCAGCAGAACAATCCGCTACAAAACAAGATGTAAATGCAGACGTCTCTATTCCTGAACATATACCTACTGAAGTTGTAGTAGACGGAAAAATAGTATGGAATACAATGGAAGAGCTGAATTTAACCGAAGAAAGTTTAAGGAAGAAACTAAAGAAAAAGAATATAACTGATTTAAATGAAGTATTTTACGCACAACTACAGCCAAATGGCTCGTTATATATTTGTACACGAAAACCCGACAAAGCCCAAAAAAACGACAAGACTGGGTAGAATAATGGCGAATGTATAAGAAATAAAGAGATTTCCCGGGAAATATAAAAGAGTAGCACATGTGCTACTCTTTTGACTCATTAAACATTTCTTGCAAGGCTTTTTGACGTGATGGCTGGATGACTACCTGATGACGGATTTCTTTCGTCTTTTGCATTGCTTCGTCGATCGTCTTCACTTTATTTAATTCAAGTAGGACAGCTGACGCTACCGTTCCAGCTTTTCCGCTGCCGCTTCCACAATGAAAATAAACCTTTTCCCCATCATGATAAGCGTTCAATACTTTATCTACTGCATTCCTAATAGATAGCTTTAATTCATTTGGTTCATCTGAGATCGGTGTATGGATTCGTGTATAACCCACTTCTTTGGTTTCCTCTTGCCGCAAATCTACTACTAGGTCAATGCCCTCATTCGTAATAGCATTCTCTACATCCCTTGCTCCACCAAAAAAGAGTTGATTTCCGATTAATTCGTTGTATTCTTTTTTCATTTAGAATCCCCATCAAGTAATTCTTTGATTTCTTCATAATGAGGTAATGCAGTAATAGCGCCAGGCTTTGTAGCGGCGTAAGCGCCTAACTGGTTCGCAAAGTATACAAACTGGTAAGCTTCTTCTATACTTTTAGGCATTCCATACATATGGACTTGTCTGAGGATTCCCGCCATAAAGGCATCACCTGCACCAGTCGTATCTACACATTCAACAGAAATCGATGGGACGTGTTTTATTTCACCATCAAACACTACATAAGCGCCATTTTCTCCTGCTGTAACCATCACTAATGGAATTTCATATTCCTTAAGCACCTCAACACCCTCATGAAGTGTTTTTGTTTGAGTTAAAAAGAACAGTTCTTCTTCTGCTAGCTTTAATAAATCAGCTTCCTGTAAAAAGGCGGAGATCGTTTCTTGGCAAACTTGTGGACTTTCCCAGCGAAGTGGACGTATATTCGCGTCCATTGCGACAAGTGCACGATGTTTCTTTGCTAATGCTACAGCAGCCTTCGTAGTCTCAAGGGCTATAGGGTGGAACATTGTATTCGAGCAAAGATTGAATATAGAGGCACGTTCAAATGCTTCCTCACGTAAATGCTGTACCTCCACTTGTAGATCTGGTGTATCATCTATATAATTTGTAAAAATGCGTTCATGTTCTTCTGTTAAATGAACATGCACTCCACTTACTCGTTTTTCTGGAATAACTTTTGCATAATTCATAATTACGCCTTCTAGATCTAGTTCTTGGCGTACAAACTGAGATGTCTCATCATCGCCTGTAACGGTAATTAATGCTGCTGGTGCTCCAATTCGGCTTATGCCTGCCGCTACATTGACAGTTGCACCACCTAAATACTTTGTAAAAGATGTATTTGTCGTATCGTTTGCTATAAAATCAACGAATGCATCCCCATAGACGAGGATTAATTCTTTTTTTGAATCAATCATTTCGAAACCCCTTCACACATATCTTCCTTCTATCCTACCATGAAGACTTATACTACAAAAGCATTTGACGAAAAAAATTAGGTAAAATCTCATTCTTTTTTCAACACAATTGTATCCTAAAGGTACAGAATTATTAAAATTAAGTTTAGTCATTTTTGGTATACTAAATAGAGGAGGGATAGAATGAATATACGACATGCACAAATTGCAGACGCACCTTATATTGCACCACTTATTGTAGATGCTATAGGTGATATTGCCAATAGGCTAACAGGAGAAACAGAACCTCAAACTGTTTTGAATGAATTGCAGGCTTTATTTAAACGTAAAGACAACCGCCATTCCTATCTAAATACATATGTTGCAGAGATTGATGGGAATGTTGCGGGTATGATGGTGGTCTATGGGGGCGATCAAGCACAGGAGCTAGATCATAACCTCGAAAAGTGGCTAGCTGATAAAGGAGCTGAGATCCAGACTATTGAGGTAGAGGCAAGGCCTGATGAGTTTTACATTGACACCATTTGTACTTCGCCAAAGTTTAGAGGAAAAGGCATTGGTACAGCACTTTTAGAATACGTGGATACCCTAGCCAAAGAAAAAGGCTACAGTAAACTTTCTCTAAGCGTTGAAAAGGAAAAAGAGCGCGCTCGAAAACTGTATGAAAAAATGGGCTATGTATATGCAGAGCCTTGGATAATCATTGGTGAAGAATTTGATCACATGGTTAAAAAAGTTTAATGCATACGACCGGCGAAACCTACGCTTCGCCGGTTTTTCTATATTTCAAAATTACTTATTCATAACGTATGCCTTGCGATAAATCCTCTAACGCATCATGCGATAATATTCGAAAGAATTTATTTCCTCTCTCGATGATCCCCTGCTCGCTTAACTTATGGATAACTCTATCCAAATGGCGTCTTGTCGTACCTAATAAATCAGCAATTTCACCTATATTCTGGGTTTGTAGTTCCACGCCAAATTCATTATCAGGTGTTGTAATGCTTAATAAATAACTTGCAAAACGATTCTCTACAGAAGCCAGCAAATTGACTCGTGCTGCAGTCGTGCAGGTTTGAAGCTTATAACTAAGATGTTTGATGAGATGCTGTAAAAATAACGGATTATCTTTTTCATACTGGTTAATATAATCAAATGGCAGGGCGATACATAAACACTCGGTGACAGATGTGATTTGAGATTGTACGGGTACATGACGTACCAGTTCTAAATCTCCAATAATTGATAGCGGTTGGCTAAAGCGTAAAAGCAATGACTTTCCTGTTCCTACGCTTGATGTCGTTTTAATCTTTCCCTCTACTAAATAAAGGAGCATTGTCATTTCTTCTCCCTCATGAAGTAATATTTCGCCAGCAGCATAATGGTAAAGGGCAAAGGGCTTGCTAGAAAAAGTAGGAAAGATTTCTTGAAGCTTATATTGATGTATCTTTTCATGAAGCTTACAGGAATCATGTATTACTTTCATAAAAGCCTCCTTTATAGACATATGTCCTATTTCATTATAAGCTGTTTTGATAAGATATTATAAGCAAAAACAGTTAATGTCTTTATACTATATAGGTTTGAATATATACAGGAGTGTCGAAAATGAACAAAAATTTAATATTTCCATTAATGATTGTTATTGGCTCTAGCTGCTACGGGATTTTATCAACCATGATTAAAGTTGCAATGCAACATGGTTTTGAAACGTCTGAAGCTGTAACTAGCCAATATGTTGTCGGCTTTTTGCTTGCCCTCATTCTTTTTGTCGCTACTCAACGCACATTGCCAAAGATTACAGGCAAGGGTTTTTTAATCATTATGATTTCTGGCTTACTGACAGGCACTACAGGTATAGTTTACGGAAAAGCCGTTCATTATTTACCTGCTTCTTTAGCGGTCGTTATGTTATTCCAATTCACGTGGATTGGTTTATTTTTAGATTGTATTATCCATCGAAGACGCCCATCACGTATTGAATTATTCTCACTCGTATTTTTAGTGATCGGTACCATTTTGGCAGCTGGTATTTTAGACGTGGATTTAAGCGGCCTTGATTGGCGTGGTTGGGCATTTGGCTTTGCTGCGGCATTTAGCTTTGCTTGCTTTATGCAGTTCAACTCTCGCTCAGTTGAAGGAATTTCCACTATTGGCCGTATGACTATCATGTCATTGTTTGCTATGATTATTGTTCTTCTTTTCCAAGCACCAGAAGTTCTTGTAAATGGCAAACTTTTCGGTAGTGAATTATTTATCTTCGGTTTATTGCTAGGTTTCTTTGGTATTATTCTGCCGATCTTACTCTTCACTATAGCAGTGCCAAAAGTTGGTGGCGGTTTAGCATCTATTTTGAGTGCGATGGAATTGCCTGTAGCAATCCTTGCCTCTGTAGTAGTCATCCATGAAAAACTTTCTATCTTACAGGTCGGCGGCATTTTATTAGTACTCGCAGGCATGATGATTCCAACCCTTTTACAAAAAAAGGCGCGACTACAAACTAAATAGCTATGCATACTTTGAAACTCCCTTACTCGATTTGCTACAATGCAAATGGAAGGGAGTTTTTTATATGAAAAGATTTGGACTACTTATTATTGCTTTGGTTTCCATAGCCGTTCTAGCTGCCTGCAATAATAGCAAAGAAGGGGAAAAAACAGAAACAAAAAAGAAAACTACCGATTTAAGTGCGGCCCTCACTGTTCCTAAACAAGCAATAATCGGCGATGAGGTAGAACTGAAAGTTGCTGTCACTAAAGACGGTAAAAATTATACAAAGGCAAAGGATGTAGCTTTTGAAATAGAGAATGAAGAAGCTAATACGGACCAAATGATGATTGCCACTTTAAAAGATAATGTTTATGTGGCAAAGCTTAAAATAAAAGATTTAGGAGTATATGTGATCAAAGCACATGTAACCGCAGAAGACGGAAGCCATGTGATGCCGAACAGAGAGATGGTTGTAACAGGTAACAACTCTCAAAAGAAAGAAAAAACGACTGATACCACAGCTACCAAATCAGCTAAACAGGTAACAAAACACGATGAGCGTACACACGGTAACGTAACAATTATATATAACAACCCTAATTCTTTTAAAAAAGATGATAAGGTGAATTTAAGTGTTTCTTTAAAATATAAAGGTGAAGCACTGTCAAATGCCTCTGTCCGTTATCAGGTAATTACCCAGTTTAATGGCGGTAAACCGATTTGGATAAATTTACAGGAAACATCATCAGGGACATATGAAGCGAAGCATACATTCACACAAGCTGGTCCCTATTTATTAAAGCTTCATGCTGAAAATGGAAATGGTGAAGACCTTCATATTAATGATGCAAAAAGATTTATTGTAAAATAAAACAAAAAACCTGTACGGCGATGACCATACAGGTTTTCTTTATACATGTTACTTATAAGAGACCAATTAATTATGTTTCAACTTTTTAGGCCAGAAGCTGTATTTGCCTAAAATAACAATAAGTGCTGGAATGACAATTGGCCTTACGATAAATGTATCAATCAATACACCAATAGCTACAGCAAAACCAAAGACACGCAATTCCATAACTGGCTGAGTAATAAGTACAGCAAATGTAGCTGCTAGGATTAATCCAGCAGAAGAAATAACACCGCCTGTTTTAGCTACTCCTTCGAGGACGGCCTCTTTTATTGGCATATGCTCTTTCTCTTCCCTAATGCGGGAAATCAACATAATGGAATAATCAATACCCAATGCTACGAGAAAAACAAAAGTGTACAGTGGTATACGATAACTGATTCCCTTGTAGCCTAATACATCTTGGAAGAAGAACACCGTAAATCCTAATGCTGCTCCGAATGATAACAAAATAGTCGCCATCATATAGACTGGAGCAAGTAATGAACGCGTTTGTATGCCTAGCATAATCATTATGAGTATGGTCATAATCGATATAATCCGGATTTCATCACCCTTGCTGGCACTTCGAATATCTGCATTTTTTGCCGACTCGCCTGCAATTAGTAGCTGTCCTTTTATTTGGCTTTTCTCTAAAAGCTTAGAAGAATTATCACGTAGCTTTTCAATATCATCAAATGCTTTTTCCGAATATGGATTTTCTTTTAATACTAGATTAATTTTAGCGACATTTTGATGCCCTTCAGAGAAAGGATTCCCTTGGATTTCTGCTTGGTCAATGCTACTTTTTTGATTCAATTTTTGTGTCAGATCTGTTAATTGCTTATAGGTAAGTGAATCCTTTGATTTGACCATCACTGTGCTCGGTGCAATTTCCCCAGCAGAAAAAGACTTATTAAGTACATTATAGCCTTGGATAGATGACATCTCTTTAGGAAAAGAATCCAGCAAGTTAAACGTATAATGCACTCTTTGTACCATAGATGCAAAGAATACAAGCACTAGGACAATAGGTGCCAACGCAATCCATGGCTTCTCTGTAACAAATCGCCCTAGTCTATGCCAAAAGCCTTCTTTGCCTACCCTTTTTTCAGCTCGTTTTCTCGGATTGGAAGGCCAAAAAGATTTTTTTCCAGCAATGGCAAATAAGGCGGGCATTAAGGTTAGCCCTGCTATTAACATCACTGCTACTGCCACTGCAAAGACAGGTGCAAACGCACGATATGTCTCAAATACCGCTGCAAATAATGTAAGCATACTTAATAGCACCGTACCACCACTAAATATTATAGGTTCCCGTACATAGCGTAAAGCATTCCTCATCGCCTCATTTATGTCCAGTCCCTTCTCAAGCTCTTCGCGGAAACGAGAGAAAAGAAGTAAAGAATAATCTGTAATAACAGCAAACAGTAAAATCATCATAATTGACAATGATTGGCTGTCAATTGCAAACCACTTGGCATCGCCCATTAGTCCAAGCAAGCCATCCACCACCGTGTAGGCAATACCTGCGCCAATAAGCGGTATAAACGCTAGTAAGGGTGATCTGTAAATAATGATGAGTAGCACAAAGATTAAACTAACCGTACCTAAAATTAATACTACATCTGCTCGCGAGAACATTTCATAGGTATCTGCTTCAATACCAGCAGGGCCAGTGAAATGTATTTTCAAGTTACTTGGCTGTTCTTTTAATATTTCTTTCTTTAATTTATCCATTGCCATCTTAACTTCTTTAATTTCCATTCCATTCGGTAAAAGAACAGGCATAAAGAATGTCTTTTCATCTTCAGAGAAGAAAGAAGCTCTCGCTTTTTTTGGCATCTTAGATAAAGGAACGACGGTAAACTCTTTATCGACTTTTGGGACGCCATTCTCGATACTCTTCATGGCTTTGTTAACATCCTTTTCCTTCAAACCGCTTTTATCGTGAACAACGACAAAAAGTGGAACCCCTTTTGAGGAGGGAAAGTACTTTTTCAACGCCTTTTCTGCTTGGATCGATGCGTCTGTCTCCGGAAGCCCTGAGTTTTTTCCAGGTGACGTGACTTCTTTTGCATGAGGCGCGAATGACGTAAAAAGAGCGGCCGCAATCACCCACACCAACAGAATAGTAAACCATCTTTTTTTCTCTTTTAAAACATGCATATTTTTATTCTCTCTCCTTTTTTGTTTCTACCATAAAGGTAGAGAGAATAAATAACCCAAAGCTAACTAAAAGGACAGTACCACCGATTATATATATAAGTAAAGCAACCGTACTGTTTATATTAAAAGGTTTTAATGTATTCAACCACATTCCAATTGTCAGTCCGATTGAACCAATCATTGCTGTCCACCCGTGAATTGCGACTAGTGCTTTCTTTTTCAGCGTAAATATACTATAAAATATTCCCCACGCAAACACTGACAACCAGCCTACAACAAGTATATGAGCGTGAATTGGTTTAAATTGATAGCTCATAGAGCCAGCCATATGCGAACCTAGGATAGCACCGATTAAACCGAATATAGCAGCAATCCGTATAAGCCGCATGCCCCATTTTCTTTCCATTCCAATAACCTCCAACTTTTTTGTTACCTTTACTATAAAGGAGGTAAATGAACGGGATATGAACTCCATATTACAAATGGGGAAGAAATATCGTAAAGGCTGTCCCTTTAGCTAATTTGCTCTCTATTTCAATCTGACCGCTATGAAGATGAACTATCTTTTCAACAATAGATAACCCTAACCCTGTTCCATCCTTTCCGCGAGATTCATTCCCGCGATAAAAACGGTCAAATGCTTTCTTTATTGTTTGAGTATCCATTCCAATACCTGTATCTTTTATCATAATAGTGGTTCCTTTTTCAGAAGAAGCCAATGAAATCTCAATTTCTCCACTGGGCTGATTATATTTAATTGCATTTGTCAGCAAGTTTTCCCATACATTTTCAAGCAGACTTTCATCTCCTCTATAAGAAACAGGTTCTAACGCCATGGACAGGTTAATCTGTCTTTCATCAAGCAACCATCTGTATTTCTGAATCACTCGCTTCAATTGCTGATCAAGTAAATAATTTTCGCGCTTGGCCCTTTGGCTTGTTTGATCTAGAGAAGTAAGTAATAGTAACTGCCTTGTTAAATTCGATAAACGATGTGTTTCTGATTGAATTATTTCAACATACTTCTGCTGATCTTCGGGAGATAGGCTCTTATTCTCTAATAATCCTGTATAACCTTGAATATTCAGCAATGGTGATTGAAAATCATGTGAAACATTGCTGATAAACTCTCTCCTCATCTGATTATTTTCTTCTAAACGCTGCATCATGGTATTAAAACTTGCTGCAAGCTGACCAATTTCGTCACGCCGTTCAATTGATAAAGGAGTATCAAATCGTTCGTCCGCAATACGGCCTGTAGCAAAAGTTAATTCAGTAATGGGCTTAATGAGTAATTTTGCAAAAAATAGCATAGCCATTAAGCTGATGATAACCATAAATAAAAACCAGCCACCCATAATCGTATGTACTTCACTAAATAGCAATTTAATGTCTGGCCGTAAAAACAGCGCATACGCTTTGCCTTGATAATGGAACGGAACACCTACCGTATTTGATAATTCGTTCGCAAAGAAGCCAGTGACAAAGGTTTCTTGCGGAAGTTTCCGCATGCCGTGATACACTTCTCCATTTAAGACTTGATTGACTTGTTTGTGTGATAAGTTTTTTAATCGATATTCGCCACCAAAAAAAGACTCCTTATAGTCTTCATCCACTAAATAGATTTGATAGCCTACGTTCCCCATTGTTTGAAGGTATTGCTTTAACTTAAAGGAAGTAGATTCATTAATAGGTTTCACAATAGATTTCGCAATCATAACATTCTTAGTATCATTTTTAGGCTTAGTGACTTGATGATAATATGTGTTCGTAAGCAAAAAGGCAATTAATGAACTAGCAATCATAGTAAGTATAGTGACGAGCAAAAACTTGCTGTATAAAGACTTCATTCTTTAATCACCTCTAGCTTATAGCCAATCCCCCGCACCGTCTTAATTTGAACATCTGGTGCAACATTGGCCAATCGCTCCCGTATGCGCTTAATATGCGTATTTAACGTTTGTTCATCTCCTTCATAATCAAACCCCCATACTTTCTCCATAATCTCTGAGCGTTGAAAGACTTGATTTTGCCGAGAACCTAGTAACGCAAGTACTTCAAATTCCTTTAATGGTAATAGGAGCGTGGTATGGTTTGCTGTTACCTCATAACTCTTTCGGTTAATCATTAACGAACCTAATTGATTGATGGAATTATTAGGCTTATCATAACGGCGCAATATAGCCGCAATCCGAAATAATAATTCTCTTGGTTCGAATGGCTTTACCAAGTAATCATCAGAGCCCGCATTAAAGCCATTTTCTTTATCATTCAATTCTCCCTTTGCTGTAAGCAAAAGAACAGGGATATCCCATTGTTCTCTTATGATTCTGGTCAGTTCGTAACCGTCCATTTGAGGCATCATGACATCAGCTACAACTAGATCTGGCGCCTCTTTTTCTAATATAGCAAGCGCTTGTACACCATCGCTCGCTTTTAAAGTTGTATAGTGGGCCTGGGCTAAATGAATGCTTACAAGGTCTAAAATAAATGGATCATCATCTACAACTAATATTTTTGCCAACTTCACGTGCTCCATTTCATCATTTTTCTTCCATTATAGCGAATTATCGAAAGATGTACCCTGTTGATTCATTTATTGTCCATTGAAAAGTTAATAGAATTTATATAATGTATGTATTATCTCTAAGTATGGGTATTTTTCTATTCTATTCAAACACAAAAAAACACAACTGATTAATCAGCTGTGTTTAAATTGCCTAGCAACGTCCTACTCTCACAGGGGGAAGCCCCCAACTACCATCGGCGCTAAAGAGCTTAACTTCCGTGTTCGGCATGGGAACGGGTGTGACCTCTTTGCCATCATTACTAGACTATTTGA
>NZ_VVIR01000008.1:0-45828 GCF_008638315.1 Rummeliibacillus sp. TYF-LIM-RU47
TCAAATAGTCTAGTAATGATGGCAAAGAGGTCACACCCGTTCCCATGCCGAACACGGAAGTTAAGCTCTTTAGCGCCGATGGTAGTTGGGGGCTTCCCCCTGTGAGAGTAGGACGTTGCTAGGCAATAGTTAAGGTATTAAGCAGATTATGCTTAATACCTTTTTATTTTGTTTAATTGTTACTAGTGTAGAATTCTATTCTAGTATTTAAAGGTAGGACCCTTTATTTACACTTTTACCACTTAGTCATTATTGAACATGCTATCCATTTGTCTAAATTTTCTCATCATCATGCACTTTAAATTTGTTGATATCTTTATAAATATTAATTGTATGTTCTAGGAAGTAGATTTTAGTAACTCAATGAAGCATAGAGATAAATTATTTTGAAAATATATAAATTATCCATAATGCTAGACGAATACGTAGCATATGATTAAATACACGTGTTTAGCACATAGCTATACTGGCCTCAATAAGATTAGTAAACGTCTTTGGCAACATGTATAATAAACATACCAGTAGTCATGAAAGGATATAGAGATGAGTAAATTATTTTTCACATTTGAAGGTCCAGAAGGAGCAGGCAAAACAACAATTTTAAAAATGGTTGTTAGTAAACTGCAAGAAGAGGGAAAGAAAGTAGTAGCGACACGAGAACCAGGCGGAAGTATAATTGCTGAAAAAATACGCCAAGTTATATTAGATCCCTCTCATTTAGAGATGGATCCAAAAACAGAAGCGTTATTATATGCGGCGGCTAGAAGCCAGCATTTTGTTGAAAAGATAAAGCCTTCATTAGATGAAGGAAGTATCGTTTTGTGTGACCGTTTCTTGGATTCTTCATTAGCTTATCAAGGTATAGGCAGAGGCCTTGGTATTGATGCGGTAAAGAGCATCAATGAATTTGCTATAGGAAATCGCTTGCCTGACGCAACGATTTTGTTTGATATAGACCCTCAAGTAGGACTTGATCGAATAGCCGCGCATAGTGAGCGCGAGGTCAATCGATTAGATGCAGAAAGTTTAGCTTTCCATCAAAAGGTACATCAAGCATACTTACAATTAGCAAATAAATATCCAACTCGCATTTATAAAGTAGATGCCAATAAGCCCCAAGAAGAAGTTTTTCAATCTGTATGGAAAATTATGATCGAATTATTGAACTAATGAATTATTACTGTGTTTTAAAGTGTGGTATAATAGAAAAAAGAAATAGAGGAGTGAATGCCGATGAAATTAGTTGTGGCAGTAGTTCAAGATCAGGATAGTAACCGTCTTTCTAACGCTTTAACGAAACATGATTTTCGCGCAACAAAATTGGCCAGTACTGGAGGTTTCCTTCGTTCAGGTAATACAACCTTCTTAATTGGTACTGAGGATTCACTAGTTCAAAAATTATTAGGCGTTATTCGAGATAATTGCCGCTCCCGTGAACAAATGGTAGCTCCTATCTCACCGATGGGTGGAAATGCAGATGCATATATCCCTTATCCAGTAGAAGTAGAAGTAGGCGGCGCAACTGTCTTTGTATTACCTATCGAACAGTTCCATCATTTCTAAACGGTGGAGGGAACATTTTTTTGAAGATTAATCAAGATTTACGGATCGGTGTAGACACAACTAGACAAAAATTGCCTAATCACCAGCCAACTGCACGTTTTGGAGATTTTGTTGTTCAGTCAGGACAACGAATGCAAACAGAGCAATTAACAAGACTGTTAGGTGATATATCGACCGCTGGTGATCGTATTGCAAAATCCAAAAACCTTCGTGATTTAGCTAAATTTAAAATGCTTGTGAAGCGATTTTTAAAAGAAGTCATCTCTTCGGGGATGGAATTAAAGCAATCGCATACCTGGAACCGTTTTGGGGAAGGGCGTCGGTTGAAAATAGTGCAAACCATTGATGACAAACTAATTGAACTGACGGAGGACCTTTTAAATGAAGAAAAATCTTCCGTTGATTTATTAGCTAAAATAGGTGAGATTAAAGGATTGTTAATCAATCTTTATACGTAAAGCCCGTGTTATTCGGTACGCCGAAGCACGGGATTTTTTCAAAACAAGAGGGTGTGATGGAACCGTGGAGAATATAGAAGACTTACTTCAACTGCAGCCTATTGTAACGAAACAGCTTCAAACCATATTCGAAAAAAATCGTGTTGGACATGCCTACATTTTTGAAGGCTCTAAAGGAACTGGCACTGAAGAATTAATGCTTTTTTTTGTTCAATTAATTTTATGTGAAAATCCCCGTTTGAATGTTCCATGTGAAACATGCAGAAACTGTAAGCGTATCCTGTCTGGCAATCATCCTAACCTTCACCAACTATACCCGGATGGACAATTTATAAAAGTAGATGCAATAGACACATTGCTTAGTGAGATGAGCAAGACAGGCTTAGAAGCAGGGCGTAAGGTTTATGTGATACATAGCGCTGAACGTTTAAACGTAAAGTCAGCCAATAAATTGTTGAAGTTTTTAGAAGAACCTGAAGGAAACGTGACAGCCATATTTCTAACAGAAAATATAAATGCTATAATTCCAACGATCCGCTCTCGTTGTCAACATATTAAATTTAGAGATATACCACGAAATTTATTGATTGAAAAATTAACGGAGAGTGGAATTACCCAATCTATGGCAGCAACAGTCAGCATGTTGACCCATAATGTTGAGGAAGCTTTTGCTCTTGCAAAGGATGAGTCGTTTGCACAGGCAAGAAAAACAGTGTTAAAATTGGTAGAAGCAACCTTTAAAAATGTACATGAAGCAATGCTTATCATACATGAAGACTGGTTGCCTCAATTTAAAGAAAAAGAGCAAGTAGAAATTGCTTTAGATTTAATGCTGTTTGCCTTTCGTGACATTGTCTCCATTAAAGCTAATTCAGAAGTAATGTGCACATACCCAGATACGTTACCCGTATTCAAGGATGCTGCACTTCGAACAAGCTTCAATACATTATCAACCCAATTGCAAGCAATATTAACAGCTCGCAGGCAATTGAAAAGCAATATGAATAAAACGCTAATGATGGAACAGTTGATTTTAAATTTGCAGGAGGTAAAATCCTTTGTATAAAGTAGTTGGTGTCCGTTTTAAAAAAACGGGTAAAATATATTATTTCGACCCTGGCGACTATCTGTTAGAAAAAGGCCAATACGTCATAGTTGAAACAGCAAGAGGCGTAGAATACGGGAAAATTGTTGTAGCAATGAAGGAAGTTGGAGAAAATGATGTCGTATTGCCGCTTAAACAAGTAGTTCGTCCTGCTGATGAACGTGACCGCATTCAGGTTGATGAAAATGAAACTGAATCAACACGTGCGTTTGGAATTGCCACGGATAAAATAGTAGAACATAGTTTGGAAATGAAATTAGTAGATGTTGAATATACGTTTGACCGCAATAAAATTATTTTTTATTTTACAGCTGAAGGCAGAGTTGACTTCCGAGAATTGGTTAAAGATCTTGCAGCTATTTTCCGTACACGTATCGAGCTCAGGCAGATAGGTGTTCGGGATGAAGCGAAAATGTTAGGTGGAATAGGACCATGCGGCAGAATGCTTTGCTGTTCTACCTTCTTAGGAGATTTTGAACCTGTGTCCATAAAAATGGCAAAAGATCAAAATCTCTCGCTCAATCCTTCTAAGATTTCAGGTCTATGCGGTCGCTTAATGTGCTGTTTAAAATATGAAAACGACGAGTATGAAGAGGCGCGGGCACATATGCCAGACATTGGTGAAACAATTAGAACGCCGGATGGCAGAGGAAAAGTCAGCGGCCTAAATATTTTAGAAAGAATACTTCAAGTGGAGTTATATGAGGAGCAGCGAATATTAGAATACACATTGGACGAAATTCTTCAATACGAAAGTTCAGTTCAATAGATAATAACGAGGTGGCTTGAGTGAAGGACCGTAATTTTTTAGATACTGTTATGGAGTTCGAACAACAGCTTGAATCGATGCAAAAACAATTTGAGGCATTGAAGAAATTTGTTGCACTCATGATGGAAGAGCATCAAACATTACAGATGGAGAACAGCCATCTGCGTTCTCGCTTAGAAGAAGTCCTTTCTGTCCATCAGAAAGAGAACGAAAAAGAAGCCATTCAAGAGAAGCAAAATGCGATGGATATAGGGGAGGGCTACGATAATTTAGCCCGTCTCTACCATGAAGGATTTCATGTTTGCCATGTTCATTTTGGCAGTTCACGAAAAGGTGAAGACTGTTTATTCTGTTTGTCATTCTTAAATAAACAATAATAATAAAAAGGCTGATTCCACATAAAAGATCGTGGTGGTCAGTCTTTTGCTATGTGGAGGATTTTTAATGGAAGACTGGTTAAAGGAAGATGAAAGAATGGACTATTTATTGGCAGAGGATTTGCGCATAATCCAAAGTTCATCTGTATTTTCATTTTCACTGGATGCTGTGTTGTTATCGAAATTTGTTAACGTTCCTTTTCAAAAAGGAAAACTGGTGGATTTATGTACAGGCAATGGTGTAATTCCTCTCTTTTTAAGTGCGCGTACAAAAGGGCATATCACCGGTGTAGAATTACAAAGTCGGTTGTATGATATGGCTGAAAGAAGTGTACGCTATAACAAATTAGAAGAACAAATAACCATCATACAAGGAGATGTACGTACCATTTCACCCCAACTAGGAGTAGAAAAATATGATGTGGTGACATGTAATCCTCCTTACTTTCCTGCACATGAGGCAAGTGAAAAGAACCTTAAAGAGCATGTTGCAATTGCTCGACATGAAATTCACTTGAAGTTGGACGAAATGATTTATTCAGCAAGCAAACTCTTAAAGCAGGGTGGGAAGGCAGCGTTTGTACATAGGCCTGGTCGCCTTTTAGATATTGTGACCGCAATGCGAAACAATCGATTAGAGCCAAAACGGATACGCTTTGTCTATCCGAAAGAAGGTAAGGAAGCTAATACACTCCTAATTGAAGGCATAAAAGATGGCAAGGCTGATCTAAAAATATTGCCTCCTCTTTATGTGTATGGTGAGGATGGTGCTTATACACCAGAAGTAAGAGAGATGCTATATGGCGACAACGAATAAACATATGATGTATGTGGTAGAATGCAGCGATGGCAGTTATTATACTGGCTATACTAATAATTTAGAGAAGCGTTTGGCTGCACACAATGCTGGTAAAGGTGCAAAATATACGAAACCGAGATTGCCTGTACACTGTATTTACGCTGAAGCATTCCATACAAAGCAAGAGGCCATGAGTGCAGAATACCGTTTCAAACAATTATCTAAAAAGCAAAAGATCGACTATATTGCAGCATGGAGTGAAAAAAGTGAAATCACAAAAGAGTTCAATGCATGAACAGCAGAGTTGCTTGTACTTAGTAGCGACACCTATAGGAAATTTAGAAGACATAACAATGCGTGCCATCCGTATTTTAAAAGAAGTAGATATTATTGCAGCGGAGGATACACGGAATTCTAGAAAAATTTGCAACTATTTTGAAATCGACACACCCTTAACCAGCTATCATGAGCATAATCTGGAACAGGGAGGAGAAAAAATCCTACACTATTTACGAGAGGGAAAAAAGGTTGCATTAGTTAGCGATGCTGGTCTGCCTTGTATTTCTGACCCTGGAGCAGATATTGCAGCTAAGGCAATTGATGAAGGATTTGCAGTCATCCCTATACCAGGCGCAAATGCTGCACTTACAGCTTTAATCGCATCTGGCCTTACTCCTCAGCCATTCTTTTTTTACGGCTTTTTAAGTCGAAATAAAAAGGAACGAAAAGAATCTTTAGAGAACTTAAAAAAACGTCAGGAAACCATTCTTTTTTATGAAGCACCTCACCGCTTAAAAGACACTCTTAAAGACATGCAAGCCATATTAGGCGATCGAAAAATCGTCATGGCACGTGAATTGACAAAGAAATTTGAAGAATTTTTGCGTGGTACTTTAGAAGAAGCGGTTGAATGGGCAATGGCTAATGAAATCCGAGGAGAATTCTGCTTAGTAGTAGAAGGAAGCAAAGAAGCAGAGGAAAATGAAGAAGATAACTGGTGGACACAGCTGACAATAGAAGAACATGTCAACCTTTTAATCGAAGAACAAGGTATGTCGTCAAAAGAAGCAATTAAAGAAGTAGCAAAAATACGGAAGCTAAGTAAGCGAGAGGTTTATCAAGCATACCATGTCGAATAAAAAACAATAAGAAAAAATGAAAAGGCCCATGTGGATGAGTAGCATTCCACGTGGGCCTTTTCACTAATATATTAAACAAGATTCATGACGGCTCTCAAAAATTGTTTTAAAAATAACAAACGGTAGCTAAAGCACCTCTCGATGATATGCTAAGCCTTATTTATTTAATTTAGATTGGATTTCTTTAATAAGAATTTGTGCGCCTTCAGGGCTAAGGATTAGATTGCCTCCAGCTAGGCGGAAGTTATCATCTGATACTTCGCCAGTTACAGCACAAGTCATATTAGGCATATATTTTTTTAAGATGATTTTATCGTCATCCACGTAAATTTCTAGTGCATCTTTTTCAGCGATACCAAGAGTACGGCGAAGCTCGATGGGAATAACCACGCGTCCAAGTTCATCAACTTTACGTACAATACCTGTAGATTTCATAATTAGTGTTCCTCCTATATAAGCTATATATTATTGTTTTTCGTCAAAATTCGACATAATATTCCTTGACTAAGCATTAGTATACCAACTAATACCATATACGTCAATTATTTTTCAAGTTATTTTTTCAACAATTTTCAAGAAATTACCGTTCTTTAAGGAGATTTATCTTATTGGATGTTTTTATTTTGAACAATATTTGTATTTATATACGCTATTTATCTTATTTTTTCAAGAAACACTGTAATACGATGTTATTCGACACGATTTGACAAAAACTGAAGAAGTAATCTTTAATTGAAAGGTTTTTCCGTCTCCTATAGAATAGGAAGTATACTGTAAAGCACTGGAGGAAGTTTTCGTGACAAATGAAAAGAAAACATTCTATATCACAACCCCGATTTATTATCCAAGTGGCAAGTTTCATATTGGTACTGCCTATACAACGGTAGCTGCTGATACAATGGCTCGTTATAAACGTTTGCGCGGTTTTGATGTTAAGTTTCAAACTGGTATGGATGAACATGGCCAGAAGATTCAAGAAAAAGCAGAAGAGGCGAATAAAAATCCGCAAGTATATGTAGATGAAATCGCTCAAGCAGCTAAAAAACTTTGGAAGCTAATGGATATTTCATATGATGACTTCATTCAAACAACTGAAGATCGTCATACAAAGGTCGTAGAAAAAATCTTTAAAAAGTTTTTGGATAATGGCGACATTTATAAAGGAGAATATGAAGGTTGGTATTGTACGCCTTGTGAATCGTTTTTTACAGAAACACAGCTGGATAATGGCAAATGCCCGGATTGCGGTAGACCAGTCCATAAGGTAAAAGAAGAATCCTACTTCTTTAACATGAAAAAATATGCTGATCGTCTTTTGGCATACTACGAAGAGAATCCAACTTTCATTGAGCCTGAATCACGAAAAAATGAAATGATTAACAACTTTATCAAGCCAGGTCTTGAGGATCTTTCTGTATCTCGTACTTCATTTGATTGGGGAATACGGGTTCCTGGCGATCCAAAACATGTCATCTATGTATGGGTAGATGCATTAACGAACTATATTACAACATTAGGGTACGATACAGACAATGATGCCGAATTTAAAAAATATTGGCCTGCAGATGTACATGTAGTAGGAAAGGATATTGTGCGCTTCCATACAATTTATTGGCCGATCTTCCTAATGGCATTAGATTTGCCACTTCCTAAAAAAGTATTCGCTCATGGCTTTATTATGATGAAGGATGGTAAGATGTCCAAGTCTAAAGGTAATGTCGTATACCCCGAGATGCTAATAGAGCGCTATGGATTAGATGCTACTCGCTACTTCTTACTCCGTGAGCTGCCATTTGGACAAGATGGTGTATTCTCGCCTGAAGCATTTGTCGAAAGAGTAAACTTCGACCTTGCAAATGACTTAGGAAACCTGTTAAACCGTACGATTTCGATGATGAATAAATATTTCGATGGCGTCATCCCAACTGAAGGACTTATTCCAACAGAGTTCGATGAAGCATTAAAGATCCAGGCAAAAGAAACAAAAGCACGTTACGAAGAAAATATTGAAAAAATGCAATTTAGCCAAGTGTTAAGTGACATTTGGGCACTTGTTTCTCGTACAAATAAATATATTGATGAAACACAGCCATGGGTACTTGCCAAGGATGAAGAGCTTCAAGGCAAGCTTGGAACAGTTATGTATAATTTAGCTGAAAACCTACGCAAGATCGCTATTATGGTTCAGCCATTCATGACCCAAGCTCCAAAAGAAATCATGCACCAGCTTGGTTTAAGCGAGGGTTTACTTGCTTGGGAAACATTAGATGATGAAAATGGCATTCCAGCGAAAACGAAAGTGATCGATAAAGGTGTTCCAATTTTCCCACGTCTAGATCCAGAAGAAGAAATTACGTATATCCGCGATCAAATGCGCGTTTCGGTTAAAACAGAAGAGCCGAAAAAAGAGGAAGAACCAAAAGAGGAATTTCCTGAAATAACGATTGATGATTTCATGAAAGTCGATTTGCGCGTGGCTACGGTTACAGCTTGCGACAAGGTGCCTAAAGCAGATAAATTATTAAAGCTTCAACTGGATTTAGGCTATGAAAAGCGTCAAGTTGTGTCAGGTATTGCGCAATATTACAAATCAGAGGAATTAATTGGACGCAAAGTAATTGTGGTAGCCAATTTAAAACCTGTAAAACTTCGTGGCGAATTATCTCAAGGGATGATTTTAGCCGGCAGCAAAGATGGTATTTTAACACTGGCAACAGTTGATGAAAAGCTTGAAAACGGCGCCCAAGTAAAATAGAAAAGAAAAAAGCCTGCCTATAAAGCAGGCTTTTCTTTTCAAATAAGCTTCATATTAGAGAAATTTGTAAAACGGTTTTTTTTAGTTTTTTAGACCTATTAAGCGAATATATTTTATGTTTCGACAGTTATCTTTATGAGTAAAAAGTATAGAAACAGATGAAATGTTTGTAATATAAATGTAATTTGACTGTGAAGCGTGAAATAATTTAATTCGTTACAATGAAATTCATGTGAGGAGAATGAAAATGTTTATCGATACACACGTCCATTTAAATTCTGAACAATACGAAGAAGATCTTCAACAAGTTATTGACCGTGCGTTAGCCAATAATGTAAAGAAAATGGTAGTAGTAGGTTTTGACCAGCCGACGATCACACGTGCAATGGAACTGGTGGAAACATACGACTTTCTTTATGCAGTAATTGGCTGGCATCCAGTAGATGCAATTGATTGCACAGAAGAAGATTTAAATTGGATTGAGCGTTTAGCTGCCCACCCGAAAGTTGTAGCTATTGGCGAAACAGGATTAGATTATCACTGGGATAAATCGCCAAAAGAAATACAGCAAGACTTACTTAGAAAACAAATTCAACTTGCGAAACGGGTAAAACTGCCGATTGTCATTCACAATCGTGAAGCAACAAATGACTGTATCCGCATTTTACAAGAGGAAGATGCTTCAGAAGTAGGCGGTGTTATGCATTGTTTCAGCGGTAGTGTAGAAACAGCTAAAATCTGTATTGGGATGAATTTTATGATCAGTTTAGGCGGACCAGTGACATTTAAAAATGCCAAAAAACCAAAAGAAGTTGCTGAAGCTATTCCCCTAGACTATTTGATGGTGGAAACAGATGCGCCATTTCTTGCTCCGCATCCTCATCGCGGTAAAAGAAATGAACCTTCCTATGTACCTTTAGTTGCGGAAGAAATTGCAAGACTAAAAAACATAGCAGTGGAAGAAGTAGCCGAAGCTACAACGCAAAATGCACTTCGTTTCTATAACATTTCAAATTAAAAGACTGAACAAACGTCTCCCACACAAAAAATATGAATAGTTTTCATTAGTTAGGAATAATACTAGTTACTGGAAGTTAAATTACCAATTAGTATTTTTCAAAAAGCAAAAAGGAGGCGTTTTTTCATGATGAAAGAAAAGTTGTCTATAACAAAGAACTTAAAAAGAATATTTGGCGTGACAGTCTTAGCTATTATGGCATCACCTGTATTGACGAGCTCTATTTTTGCAGAAAATAGCTTTAATATACAGCAGAACCAACAGGTACAAAGCAATGAAAATGCAATGGATAGAGGAGACACTTCGACTACTGTCGCTGGCTTTTTAAAGCAACCCGCAAATGATGCAGCACAATCGGAAGTTCGAGTAGAAAAGGCCATCGATGTAGTGGAAAACTCCCATAAAAAAATTACAATGGTCAGCTCAGCCCGCAAATATCATACGACAGACCGTTTGAACTTGCGTAAGGGACCGGGTACAAAATACAAAGTAAAAACATTGATACCTAAAGGCCATAATGTAACATACAAAGGTCGCAAAGGAAACTGGTATAAAGTTAGCTACAAGAACCACACAGGCTATGTAGCAAAACAATATTTACGTATTGGTATTAAGAAAGTATCAAAACCTGTATCTAACAAATCAATGTATGTTTCTTCTACAGCCTATACAGCTTATTGCAAAGGATGCTCAGGTAAAACAGCTACAGGGATCAATCTGCGCAAAAATCCATATAAAAAGGTGATTGCAGTCGATCCTAAAGTGATTCCATTGCGTTCTATGGTGTATGTGAACGGATATGGTCTAGCAGTTGCTGGCGATACCGGGGGGGCCATTAAAGGCCGTAAAATTGACGTCTTTATGCCATCGAAGAAAAAAGCATATAGCTGGGGACGACGTACTGTTAAAGTCACTATTCAAAAGTAAAGTTAAGATTTCCTAAGTGAGAGCTTCCTTATCGATTGATGATAAGGGAGCTTTTTCGTATTTAATTGAATCTTCATGGATAGCTTTGTATATGCTTATAACCAAAGATCCCATAGAAACTGTACAAACTATACAATAACCAATAAAATAAACAAAGGAACTTCGAAGAAAAGAGGACTTATAATCCGTGGACATTAAGGAAATTATTGTAGTTGAAGGAAAAGATGATACAACAGCGATTAAAAGAGCAGTAAATGCCGATACAATTGAAACAAACGGATCAGCTATCTCAGATGAGACACTGCGAAATATACAACACGCCCAACATGTAAGAGGTGTCATCGTGTTCACTGACCCAGACTATCCTGGCAGGCGTATTCGTGCCATTATTGAGGAACGAGTTCCTGGTGTAAAACATGCATTCTTGCCCAAGGAAAAAACAAAAGCTAAAAACGGAAAAAGCTTGGGGATTGAGCACGCAAAGGACGAAGATATACGCATGGCACTATCCAAGGTGTATTCGCCCCAGCAATCTGAAAAATTTATAAGCACGATTACAATAGACGATTTACTAGCAGCTCACTTGCTCTCTCATCCTGATGCTAAAAAACGGCGTGAACGATTAGGAGAGTTGTTAAACGTAGGTGCAACAAACAGCAAACAATTGATCAAAAGGCTGACAATGTTCCAAATTACAGAACAACAATTCGGTGAAGCCATTCGACAAATGAATCAGGAGGAAAAAAATGAATAAAGATATAGCTACACCACTGCGCACTCAAGAAATACTAAAAAAATATGGCTTTTCATTTAAGAAGAGCCTAGGACAAAATTTCTTAATTGATCCTAATATTTTACGTAATATTGTAAGCCATGCAGAGTTGACAAAGGAAAGTGCTGCCATTGAGATAGGACCGGGAATCGGAGCACTCACAGAGCATTTGGCGCGCTCTGCGGGTAAAGTTATTTCTTTTGAAATAGACCAACGTTTACTGACTGTACTTGCTGATACGTTGAGTCCTTATGATAATGTGAAAATTATTCATTCCGATATTTTAAAAGCGGATGTATCCAACATACTAGCAGAGGAATGTGAAAATTATAATGATATAATGGTGGTTGCAAACCTCCCTTATTACGTTACAACCCCAATCCTATTAAAATTATTAATGGATAAATTGCCGATTCGCGGTATGGTGGTTATGATGCAAAAAGAAGTGGCTGACAGGATATCAGCGGTTCCAGGGACTAAAGCATATGGCTCTCTGTCTATTGCGGTGCAGTATTATATGCAAGCTGAAGTAGTGATGACTGTTCCGAAAACAGTATTTATGCCTCAGCCAAATGTCGATTCGGCGGTTTTACGCCTTCTCCGTCGTGAAAAACCGCCGGTAGAGGTGATTAATGAAGCGTTCTTTTTTGAGGTAACGCGGAGTTCGTTTGCTCAGCGTCGCAAAACAATACTAAACAATCTGCAATCACAGTTGGAGAACGGAAAAGCGAAGAAGGAACAAATTTTATCTGCGCTTGCAGAGGTGAATATAGATCCAACGCGTCGCGGTGAAACCCTTTCTATTGTTGAGTTTGGAAGATTAGCTGATGCCTTATTACCTCACTTCCAAAAATAACCACTATATTGATATAATGATAAAAAATATTTTTTTATAAAAAATTTATTGACAACGTTTTATCAGATTGATAAAATATAAATTTTATGTTGACAATATTTCAGACATTTTGTATAATGGTTATTAGTGAGGTGTAAGCGAAAATGCCAAAAACTTTAGCCGACATTAAAAAGTCGTTAGATTGTCATTTGGGTAGACGTTTGCAATTAAAAGCAAACGGTGGTCGCAAGAAAACGATTGAGCGCGCTGGAATATTACGTGAAACATATCGCGCAGTATTTGTAGTTGATCTTGATCAAGACGATAACGCGATTGAGCGTGTGTCTTACAGCTACACAGATATCTTAACAGAAGCAGTAGAAATAACATTTGATGATGAGGTTGCAACAGGTGTTGCTGCAGCTAAATAAGCAAACAGAACTATAAACCAAAGCATTTTGTACAGCACTCTAGAAACACTCTGGCATACAGAGAATGTTTCTAGAGTGTTTTTTATATTGTTGGTTATACTAAAAGTCCAGGCGTTAAAGGGAGGAATTTCGTATGGCGAGAAAGTCGATTATGTCCGAACAGTTGAAAATAGAAATCGCAAAAGAATTAGGCTTTTACGATACGGTTCAACGTGAAGGATGGGGCGGAATCAAAGCGCGAGATGCCGGAAATATGGTGAAGAGGGCTATTGAAATGGCGAAAGAGTCTTTAGCGGACGGCCAAAAGCAGTAAATATTTTCACGTATATTAACAAATAGACGCACTGGAAAAGGCAGTTCTTCCTAAATGATAGGAAGGCTGCTTTTTGTTATATCCCAGGTATCAAGCGAATGGCCCATCAAACATAACCTGTGGTAAAATAGTGTGAAGTAGACAAAGAACGGAGATTGCTTCTTCTTTTATATTTGAAAGGAGGCGGAGGTATGCTTTATGTAAAAGCACCTGCCAAAATAAATTTAACGCTGGATGTACTATACAAAAGGAAAGACGGCTATCATGAGGTTGAAATGATTATGACGACTGTGGATTTAGCAGATCGCGTTGGTTTATCAAAACGGAGTGATGGGCAAATCCATATACACTCAAGTAGCACCTTTGTGCCGGATGACCAACGAAATTTGGCATATCAAGCAGCCAAGCTATTACAAGATACATACGGAGTCAAAGATGGTGTCTCAATTTCTATTGATAAGCAGATTCCAGTAGCTGCTGGTCTAGCAGGAGGAAGCAGTGATGCCGCTGCAACATTAAAAGGGTTGAATACTCTTTGGAATTTGGGGTTATCCATTGACCAATTGGCAGAATTGGGAGCGGAAATCGGATCAGATGTTTCTTTCTGTGTATACGGTGGGACCGCTATAGCCACAGGCAGAGGCGAAAAAATCAAACATATCGCAACTCCACCTGCATGTTGGGTTATACTGGCAAAGCCTGCGATTGGCGTTTCAACAGCAGCAGTGTATGGCGGTCTAGATATGAATAAGGTCGAACATCCAGACACACAACAAATGGTACAAGCTATTGAAGATAAAGATTATTCTCGATTATGCAACAGTGTTGGTAATGTTTTGGAGAGTGTAACATTAGAACTTTATCCCGAGGTATCCATTATTAAAGAGCAAATGAATAGATTTGGAGCAGATGCCGTATTAATGAGTGGCAGTGGGCCAACAGTATTTGGCTTAGTTCAAAATAAAGCACGGGTGAGTCGCATCGTCAACGGCCTGAGAGGCTTTTGCGATGAAGTATATGCAGTGCGTTTAATTGGTGAAAGAGATGCACTTGCTTAAAGACGCATAATTGTGGTATTTTTTGATTAAAACATTCGGGTAAAAGGAGAGGGTGCTATGAAATGGAAGCGCAGTGAGCGTCTTGTTGATATGACGCATTATTTATTGGAGCATCCACAAAAGCTAATCCCCCTTACTTTTTTTTCAGAGTTATATCAATCTGCTAAATCCTCCATTAGTGAGGATTTAACGATTGTAAAAGATACATTTGAAGAAAGAGGGATTGGGGTTTTAGTGACAGTTCCCGGAGCAGCAGGCGGGGTCAAATATATACCCAAGGTGTCTGAGAAAGTAGTCAAAGAGGTAATTGACGAATTAATAAGTGAGTTAGGCCATTCCGACCGTCTATTGCCAGGCGGCTATTTATTTATGACGGATTTACTTGGCAATCCCGAATTAATGAATAGAGTAGGGAAAGTGTTTGCATCAGCTTTTTGTAGCCAGGAAATAGATGTCATTATGACAGTTGCGACTAAGGGAATTTCGATAGCTCATGCCATTGCAAGACACTTAAACGTACCGGTCGTAGTCGTGCGCAGAGATAACAAAGTAACCGAAGGCTCAACTGTCAGCATTAACTATGTTTCAGGCTCATCACGCCGCATTGAAACGATGGTTTTATCGAAACGTAGTATGAAAAGCGGTCAAAGAGTGCTTGTTACAGACGACTTCATGAAAGTCGGCGGCACGATGAATGGCATGAAAAACCTGATTGAAGAGTTTGATTGCACACTAGCAGGAATGGCTGTACTAGTAGAGGCCGCACATACAGATGAACGTTTAGTCGATAATTATTACTCTTTAGTGAAGTTAAAAGAAGTAAATGAAAAAGACCGTACGATCAAATTAGAAGAAGGCAACTATTTTTCGAAAGGCGGATATGACAGATGAAAGTAATCTCAACAAAAAACGCTCCAGCAGCAATTGGACCATATGTCCAAGGAATGGTAGTCAACAATACTTTTTACAGTTCAGGCCAAATTCCGTTAACAGCGGAAGGGGAATTTGTTGGCGGAGATATTACGGAGCAAACAAATCAAGTATTCGAAAACGTCAAAGCAGTTTTGGCTGAAGCAGGTTCTTCATTAAACCAAGTGATTAAAACGACAGTCTTTTTAACTGATATGGAAGACTTTGCAGTAATGAATGAAATCTATGCCGAACATTTTGGCGCACATAAGCCAGCTCGCACAACAGTGGAAGTATCAAAATTGCCAAAAGATGCAAAAGTTGAAATCGAAGTAATTGCTTTAGTATAAAACAAAAGGCCACAATTTTGTGGCCTTTTTATTTTGTTTAAAGTAATATTTTAAATTTTATAAAAATTTTTTATAATAAAGAAGGGATTAGCTCTCTGCTTATAGAATTAGGATGTTAATAGATTCTATCTAACAACTAAGATGAGAGGTGGTGAGAAAATGGAAGTAACTGATGTAAGACTTCGCCGTGTAGAGACTGATGGCCGCATGCGCGCCATTGCTTCCATCACACTGGACAACGAATTCGTTGTGCATGATATACGTGTGATTGATGGGAATGCTGGATTATTTGTAGCAATGCCAAGCAAAAGAACGCCAGACGGAGAGTTCCGAGATATTGCCCATCCAATCAATTCTGGCACACGATCTAAGATCCAAGAATCTGTATTACATGCTTATGCCAATAGCCACGAAGAAGAATTTTTGGTGCTAGAGGAAGAGAAAGTTTAATAGCAAAAGAAGCAAGGGCCAATTCTTATTGAATGGGCTCTTTTTTATGTTGGAATTTCCTTTTATGTAAAGATTATTAATCTAGCCTGCATATATAGTCTATTACCACATTTTTCCCTAAATAAAACCTCCCATAATAGAATTAAAAGAGTTATGATAAAGAGGAAGAACTTTTTAGAAAAAGAATTATATAATAAATGGTTTCTTAATGATTTGTCAAGTCGCAATGTCTTGAAAATATGTTTAGTTTGCTTTATAGTCAAAAGAGAAAAAATCTGTTTGACTGGAGGACTTGTAAGTATGACCAATATTTATGCCGTAATCTTGGCTGCTGGCCAAGGCACACGTATGAAGTCCAATTTATATAAAGTTCTTCATCCTGTTTGCGGAAAACCAATGGTAGAGCATGTGGTAGACAATATTCAACAGTTGGATGCCAGCCGTATTGTTACAGTGGTAGGACACGGTGCAGAAAAAGTGCAAGAACAATTAAACGATCGTAGTGAATATGTTCTGCAAAAAGAGCAGCTTGGCACTGCGCATGCTGTTCAACAAACAGAATCTTTGCTTCAAAATTTAGATGGTACAACACTGGTGATTTGTGGTGATACACCACTTATACGTCCAGAAACAATGAAAGCTCTCTATGAACATCATGAAGCAAATAAAGCAAAAGCGACAATTTTGACAGCTATAGCTGAAGACCCTACAGGTTATGGACGTATTTTACGTAGCAGCGATGGCAAGGTTGCACAGATTGTTGAGCAAAAAGACGCAACAAAAGAACAACAAGAAGTGACGGAAATCAATACAGGCACATACTGTTTTGATAATAAAGCGCTTTTTGAAGCTTTGAAAGAAGTAAAAAATGACAATGCACAAGGCGAATATTATTTGCCCGATGTGATTGAAATCTTACAAAGTCGCGGAGAAATTGTAGAAGCTTACGTGACTAAAGAATTTTCGGAAACACTAGGTGTTAATGATCGAGTAGCATTAGCACAAGCTGAAAGAATTATGCAATCTCGCATTAATAAGAAACATATGCAAAATGGTGTAACAATCATTAATCCAGACAATACTTATATTAGTGCTGAAGCTGTAATAGGCCGTGATACGGTGATTCAACCAGGAACGATGATTGAAGGCCCATCTAATATTGGCGAAAATTGTCTTATTGGGTTGAACAGCCAAATCCGAAATAGCCAAATAGGCAACCGTACAAAGATTGATCATTCTGTCATAGAAGACAGTCGGATTGATGATGATGTAGCAGTTGGCCCTTATGCACATATTCGTCCTGCAACGCACATTATGGATCGCGCTAAAGTCGGCAACTTTGTCGAATTGAAAAAGACAACGCTTGGCGAAGGAAGCAAGGCATCGCATCTTACATATCTAGGCGATTCCACAATCGGCGCAGATGTAAATATTGGATGCGGTACTATTACAGTCAACTATGATGGCAAAAATAAATACGAGACGATTATTGAAGACAACGCATTTGTTGGCTGCAACGCCAATTTAATTGCACCGGTTACTATCGGCAAGAATGCATTTGTTGCTGCAGGTTCAACCATTACGAAAAATGTACCAGAAAACGCTCTTGCTATAGGACGTACAAGACAAGAGAATAAAGAAAACTATGTTAACAAATTAAAATAATTAAAACATTAACAGGAGGCCAACATGCCGTATCAATATGCTAACTCAAATTTAAAAATCTTTTCATTAAATTCAAATGAACCACTTGCTGCTGCAATCGCAAAAGAAGTAGGTGTAGAGTTAGGGAAATGTTCAGTCAAACACTTTAGCGATGGAGAAATCCAAATCAATATTGAGGAAAGCATTCGTGGGAACGATGTGTTTATCGTTCAATCTACTTCAGCGCCAGTAAACGAAAACTTAATGGAATTGTTGATTATGATTGATGCGTTGAAACGTGCTTCTGCTCGCACAGTTAACGTCGTAATGCCTTATTACGGATATGCACGCCAAGACCGTAAAGCGCGTTCACGTGAACCTATTACGGCAAAATTAGTGGCTAATCTATTAGAAACAGCAGGCGCAACACGCGTACTTGTTCTTGATTTGCACGCACCACAAATCCAAGGCTTCTTTGATATTTTAATTGACCACTTAATGGGTGTTCCTCTATTAGCGGATTACTTCAAGAAAAAAGGCTTTAATCCTGAAGACGTAGTTGTTGTTTCACCAGATCACGGTGGAGTAACACGAGCTCGTAAAATGGCAGAGCGTTTAAAAACACCAATTGCCATTATCGATAAACGCCGTCCAAAGCCAAATGTAGCAGAAGTGATGAACATTGTAGGGAATGTAGAAGGAAAAATCTGCATTTTAATCGACGACATTATTGATACAGCAGGCACAATTACAATTGGTGCGGAAGCACTTGTCAAAAGCGGCGCTAAAGAAGTATATGCATGTTGTACGCATCCTGTTCTTTCAGGTCCTGCAATTGACCGCATCGAAAATTCAGTAATCAAAGAATTAGTTGTAACCAATTCAATTCAGTTGCCAGAAGAAAAGAAAATTCCAAAAATCAAAGAATTATCAGTTGCGACTTTGTTGGCAGATGCCATCGTACGCATTTATGAGAATAAATCTGTAAGTAAATTATTTGATTAATGTTTCGTAGTCTTTCCATCCACATCCTATAGCTTAGGGTGTGGATTTTTGTATTTGATAGGTTTCGTTTATCTTTTGTAAGGGTATATACATAAAGCATTAGTTATTTTGAGGAAGGGGACGAAAATCTATGAGCACTGTCATTCAAGCGAATTCACGTGAAACCGGACATCATTCCAATCTTACAAGTCTTAGAAAAGAAGGGTATGTCCCAGGCGTAGTTTATGGCTTCCAAGTAGAATCAACACCCATTGCCGTTAGTGCAAGAGAACTCGAAAAAACATTAAGAGAAGATGGTCGTAACGCCGTCATTACGTTAGAAGTAGAAGACAAAAATGTTCAAGCCGTTCTAAATGATATCCAAAAGGATAATTTAAAGGGCGATTATCTCCATATCGACTTTTTAGCAATCAACATGTCTGATGCATTAGAAGTAGCTGTTCCGATTACGGTCGTTGGAGAATCCACAGGCGTTAAAGAAGGCGGTGTCTTGCAACAGCCAAATCGTGAGCTGACATTAAATGTGAAACCTTCTGATATACCTGAGAGCATCGAAGTAGATATTTCAGGGTTAGCCATTGGCGATACAATTACCATTAATGATATTCGTGATCAAGTCGAATTTGAGATTGTCGATGATGATGAATTGACACTTGTGACAATTTCAGCGCCAGTCTCAGCGGCAGAGCTAGAAACAGACACAGAAACAGAAGAGCCTGTTGCCGATAATGGAGCTGATGAATAATATATACTATTAACCTTGTGCTTTCTTAATTGAAGGCCCAAGGTTTTTATATTTTAATTAAATTTTTTTGAGACAAAGATTAATTAATATATTTTTGTTTTCCCATATAGTGTTCGACAAAAAAACTGTTTTTTCAACTTGCTTATTGTACTTTTAAACTTGGTAAGGTATTTATATATGCTAATATAACCTGTTTCTGTTATATTGGATTAAAGTGAATGAACCGCATCAAATAATGTTTATGTGATAAAATAACTGGGATTAGTAGTAAAGGAAGATGCAAAAATGAAACTTGTGATTGGCCTAGGTAACCCAGGCAAAGAATATGAACATACGCTCCATAACGTTGGTTTTGATACGATTGATTTATTAGCGGAAAAATGGGGTATATCATTAAATCAACAAAAATTTAATGCAATTTATGGAACTGCACATCTTCCAGAAGGAAAAGTAATGGTGATGAAGCCACTTACTTACATGAACCTTTCTGGTGAAGCGGTGCGTCCTTTAATGGATTATTTTGATATTGAGCTGGAAGACATTGTGGTCATCTATGATGATTTAGATTTAGAAAAGGGAAAATTGCGTTTGCGTCAAAAGGGTAGCGCAGGTGGCCATAACGGCATAAAGTCGTTAATCCAACACCTAGGCACACAAAATTTTAATCGTATTCGTATAGGAATTGATCGTCCACCTGTAGGAATGAAGGTAGTCAATTATGTTCTAAGCCACTATCAAAAAGAAGATTTGCCGACTATGGAAGATGCATTTAAAAATGCCGCAGAAGCTTGTGATTATTGGTTGACGAAGCCTTTTGTTGAAGTCATGAATAAGTTCAACTAATTCTTCAAGCATAAAAAACTGAAAGCTGTCTATACTTTTACTAAAGGGAGGCATGCTTATGGCTATTCGTTACAAATGTCGTCATTGCAGTACGGAGATTGGTGTATTGCCATTTGATTCTGATGATAGTATTCGCAAACTGCATCAACTCAATGAAAAAGATGCCCAAGAATTTATCCGTCATGAGCAAAATGGCGATACGACCGTAGATAGTATATGTGAACACTGTGAAGATTCGCTAAAGAAATTCCCAAATTATCATGCATTAAAAAATTGGTTACAGTGAAACGCTTTGGCGCTTTTTGCGTCCAAGGCCTTTTTCTGTATGTTCTATAAATAAAGTCCGAGAGAGAAGGGAGATTTGTATGGAAATTTTGCGTCATCTATTGACTAGCGATCCGCAAGTACAAAAATTATTAGATGAAATAAAGAAGGGACAGGGAGCAGAGCTGGTAACGGGTCTGTCGGGCAGCGCGCGTCCCGCATTTTTAGATACAATATTTTATACTCTGCAAAAGCCGCTTTACATAATTTCGCCAAACTTGTTGCAAGCGCAAAAAATGTATGATGATTTGGCTAAACTGATAGGAGAGGACATGGTCCATTACTATCCAGCTGACGAATTTATTGCCGCTGATATGGCCACATCCAGTCCAGAGCTCAGAGCAGCACGTATTGAAACATTGGATCATATGATTCATCAACAAAAAGGAGTATATGTTATTCCTATAGCTGGTATGCGTAAAATAATGGCTCCGAAAGAAGTATGGATGAATTTAAATTTAACTGCCAAGCTTGGTGAAGAAATCGACGTAGAAGAATGGTTGAACCAATTAGTGACAATGGGGTATTCAAGAAGCCAAATGGTCACCTCTCCTGGTGAATTTGCACTGCGAGGTGGTATTTTAGATATTTATCCTCCTTATTCTGAAAATCCTGTTCGCATCGAGTTATTTGATACAGAAGTTGATTCTATTCGCACATTCTCAGCAGATGACCAACGTTCTATTAATAAACTAAAGAATATACATCTCTTACCTGCGACAGAATTTGTTGTGACAAAGAATCAAAGGCAGCAATTCGCGCAAAAGCTGGAAAGTGCATTAAGTGAGAGCTTAAAAAAGGTAAAGAAAAAAGAGATACAAGAACAATTATATCAAAATGTTCAATTGGATATAGAATTGCTTCAGCAAGGTGAGCTGCCGGAGTTTGCTAATCGTTACGGATCTCTGTTATATGAAAAACCTGCATTCTTGGGCGACTATTTTGCGAAAGATGGGCTTGTTGTATATGACGAGTACGGAAGAATCCAAGAAGTAATGGAAGCTTGGGAAAAAGAAGAGAAAGAGTGGTTCATTTCCCTTATAGAAGAAGGAAAAATGGTGCATGCAGTGAAGCCTTCTTATTCAATGAAAGAGGTCTCGGCTATGATTCAATTGCCAATACTTTACTTTTCATTGTTTGCCAGAAATTTCTCTGGCGTACGTTTCCGAGATATCACTAGCCTTTCTTGCAAGCCGATGCAGCATTTTCATGGTCAAATGCCGCTGTTAAAAGGGGAAATTGAGCGTTGGCAGCGTGAAAAATTTACAGTACTGTTTATGGCGGAAGATGGAAGTCGTCTACCAACTATCCAGACCACTTTAGAAGATTACGATATTCATATACAAATTGGAACGCCTGAGGCAGAAGGCATTTTTGCGATTACGGGTAATCTTTCCGCAGGTTTTGAACTACCGATGCAACGTGTGGCAGTAGTGACAGAAGAAGAGTTGTTTAAACAAAAGCCTAAAAAGAAAAGAAACCGCGCTCAAAAAATGTCCAATGCAGAGCGGATTAAAAGTTATACAGAAATCAAGTCTGGCGATTACGTGGTCCATGTGCATCATGGGATCGGCAAATATGTAGGAATTGAAACGCTAGATGTGGGGGGGAAACATAAGGATTATCTCCATATCCGTTATCGTGCAGACGATAAATTGTATGTGCCTGTCGATCAAATTGATTTGATTCAAAAGTATATTGGTTCGGAAGATAAAGAAGTGAAACTCCATAAGCTTGGAGGTACAGAGTGGGGCAAAACGAAAACAAAAGTATCGAGAGCTGTCCAAGATATCGCTGATGATCTGATCAAGCTTTATGCTAAGCGTGAAGCAGAAAAAGGATTTGCCTTCTCTCCAGATGGAGATGAGCAACGGGCATTTGAAGAAGCATTCCAGTACGAGGAAACAGAGGATCAACTACGGACGATTCAAGAAGTGAAAATAGATATGGAAAAAGAAAGGCCAATGGACCGCTTAGTATGCGGAGATGTAGGTTATGGCAAAACAGAAGTGGCCATACGGGCTGCATTTAAAGCTGTACTAGACGGCAAGCAAGTAGCCTTTTTGGTCCCAACTACTATTTTGGCTCAGCAGCATTATGAAACGTTACTAGAGAGATTCCAAGATTATCCTGTTACAATCGGCGTACTGAACCGTTTTCGTTCTCGCAAGCAACAAAATGAAACTATAAGCGGACTGAAAGCTGGTACGGTAGATATCGTAGTAGGCACACACCGCCTTTTATCAAAAGATGTCGTGTATAAGGATTTAGGTTTATTAGTTGTCGATGAAGAACAACGATTCGGTGTAACACATAAAGAGAAAATTAAAAAATTACAAACAAAAGTAGATGTATTAACATTAACGGCAACACCGATTCCCCGCACATTGCACATGTCGATGGTCGGAGTACGTGATTTATCTGTAATCGAGACACCACCAGCTGACCGCTTCCCTGTTCAAACGTATGTAATGGAACATAACGGTGCACTTGTGAGAGAAGCGATTGAACGCGAATTAGCACGTGATGGGCAAGTATTCTATCTGCACAACCGTGTAGAAGATATTGCGAAAAAGGTTGAAGAGATTCAAATGCTTGTGCCTGATGCAAGGGTCGGCTCTGCCCATGGCAGAATGACTGAAAGAGATTTAGAAAACGTCATTTTAAAATTCCTTGAAGGTGAATACGATGTATTAGTCACGACCACCATCATTGAGACAGGTATTGATATTCCTAATGTTAACACACTGATTATTAATGACGCTGATCGTATGGGGCTGTCGCAGCTGTATCAATTAAGAGGGCGTGTCGGCAGGTCTAGCCGTGTGGCGTATGCCTATTTCATGTATCAACGTGATAAAGTCTTAACTGAAGTAGCAGAACAACGGCTACAGGCAGTAAAAGAATTTACAGAGCTTGGTTCCGGTTTTAAAATTGCGATGCGCGATTTATCTATCCGCGGAGCAGGTAACTTGCTTGGTGCACAACAGCATGGCTTTATTGATTCAGTTGGATTTGATTTGTATTCACAAATGTTAGAAGAAGCGATTACGGAGCGGCAAACAGGCGTGAAAAAGGAAGAAGAAAAGGATATTGAAATCATTATTCCATTTGATGCATATATTCCAGATACTTATATTCCTGATGGCTATCAAAAAATCCAAATGTATAAACGCATTAAGAGTATGGATGAAGAAGAAGACTACTCTGAGATTATTGATGAGCTGCAAGACCGATTCGGAGATTTCCCAGTTGAAACGGAACGCTTGTTGCGTATTGGCCGTATGAAGGTATGGGCGAAACAAGCAGGAGTAGAATCAATCAAAACGAAAAATAAAATCATCACGA
This sequence comes from Rummeliibacillus sp. TYF-LIM-RU47, assembly GCF_008638315.1. Classification (NCBI taxonomy): domain Bacteria; kingdom Bacillati; phylum Bacillota; class Bacilli; order Caryophanales; family Caryophanaceae; genus Rummeliibacillus; species Rummeliibacillus sp. TYF-LIM-RU47. The sequence continues at coordinate 23,938 of NZ_VVIR01000008.1, forward strand.
TTGAAATCTCGGAAGAAGGTACTGCCAAACTAGATGGAGGCAAAGTTGTAGCCGAATCAATGGTATTTGGTCGGGCAGTAGGCTTCCAATTGGAAGGCCAAAAATTACTTTTAACGATAGATGAAAAGAAAGCAGAAGCAAAATCAACGTTTGACATATTAGAAGCTTTGCTGAAATTATTGCCAACAGCACTCCGTGAAAAGACGGAGGCATAGAACTAATAATTGTTATGTATAAATTTCCCTTTATAAGGCCAAACTACCGACAAGACTATTTATGAAATCTTGTCGAAAGTGAGGCATTCGAATGAAGGCAACAGGCATTGTACGACGGATCGATGATTTAGGGCGCGTAGTCATTCCAAAAGAAATAAGAAGGACTTTGCGTATCCGGGAGGGAGATCCTTTAGAAATTTTTACTGATCGAGAAGGCGAAATTATACTTAAAAAATATTCACCTATTAATGAGCTAGGTGATTTTGCACTTTCTTATGTAGATACATTATTTGAAACATTAGGTACGAGCGCTTTGGTTAGCGATAGAGATCAGGTAATTGCTGCCGCAGGTGTTTCAAAAAAGGATTATTTGCATCGTGCCATTTCTCCTTTTGCAGAAGAACGTATTCTACAAAGGAATTTGATTGTAGAGAAGCATGAGAGTTCGATTGAAATTGTCCCTGGACAAATAGAACAGATCAAATCATATTGTATTGCACCGATTGTTGTAGCAGGAGATGCCATTGGCGCAGTCTATATTTTATCTAAAATGCACTTTATTGGTGATACGGAACAAAAGGTCGCAGAAACAGCGGCACACTTCCTAGCGAAGCAAATGGAAGGATAGAAAACGGTAACAGACTGCTTATATAAGCAGTCTGTTTTTTTGTAAGGCGGTCAGAAGTGTATCTCCTTACTCAATTTACACATATGCTATACTTTGGTAGTAAAAAGAGTTTGTTTTAGAAATGAGTGAGAAATATATGCCTGAAAAGTGGGGTATGAAGGTATATTTAAAGGGCGTGGCAATGCTAACGGTGGCCTCTCTTTTTGTGAAAGTACTGAGTATGGTGTACCGCATTCCTTTTCAAAACCTAGTAGGAGACCGAGGCTTTTATATTTACCAGCAGGTCTATCCTTTTGCTGCTATATTTGTCACATGGACTTCAAGCGGACTAGCTGTAGCTATTTCAAAAATACTGGCAGATGAAGATGCCAATAAACATACGAGTGAGTGCAATGCAATATTGCGATTTTTATTTAGCGTTTTAGCTGTGATATCTGCCATTTTATTTATAGTACTATTTTTTGGCGCTCCTTTTTTTGCAAAGATGATGGGAGATCAAGAGCTAGCCGGATTAATAAAAGTAGCTTCATTTGTTGTATTTTGTATTCCATTTCTTTCAATATACAAAGGATTCTTTCAATCAATTGGGAACATGCAGCCGGTTGCCTATGCGCAAATGATAGAGCAGGCTGTAAGAGTAGCGATCATTATTGTAGGTACTTGGCAAGTTGTTGCTATGACACATTCGCTATATGCAGCTGGCGAATTGGCAATGGGGGGGACTGTAGCCGGTGAACTGGCAGGAGTTTTTCTGTTAGTTTGGTTTGGAAGGAAATCCTTTTTCTCTCATGAAGGCTTAAAGAGTATTCCTATTCAATCATTGAATAAATGGGCAATGACCAAAAAGCTTTTGCTTTTCAGCTTCAGTGTCAGCTTGAGCAGTTTGATGCTACTGCTGTTTCAACTAGTTGATTCATTTACTATTTTCAGTGCGTTACAAAAAATGGGCTTACCTTCTTTACAAGCGATGGAAACTAAGGGGATTTATGATCGGAGTCAACCGCTCGTACAGGTAGGGTTGGTGATTGCTTCCTCACTTTCACTCGCTATTGTGCCGTTGATTGCCCATAACCAAAAAAACAGGGAGCATGCTAAACGATACATCAAAATCACCTATCGTGCCTCTCTTTTATTTGGTGTAGCGGCTGCTGTCGGATTAATTCTAGTGATGCCAAATATAAATAAAACATTATTTGAAACAGCCGATTTATCGAATGTCTTATCGATTTTTATCATTCAAATTATATGGCTTTCACTCATATTGACCATCACAGGGATACTACAAGGGTTAGGTAAATTAAAAATACCATCGTTTATTTTATTGATGGGTATTTTGGTGAAATGTTTATGTAACTCTTTATTTGTACAAACATTCGGTATAGCAGGGGCAGCTATTGCAGGGAATATGGGCTTAATGATGTCAGCCATCGTACTGGTTGCTTATTTAAAAAAGTTACAAACTATAAAACTGGCTCCATGGCGTTTCTACAAAGGCATGACGGTGGCCGCCCTTCTTATGGCGTTTGTCCTTGTATTATTCTCCGTCTTTTTAGAACCTTATGCTAGAAACTTCTCTGATGGAAGAACGATGGCTTTATGTCTAACGATCATAAAATCATCGATTGGCGCTTTCATCTTTCTGACTACGTTAGCAAAAATGCGTACGCTAGCAGTTCGAGAATGGTTCCTATTGCCTCTAGGAAAATACATGGCCGCCTACCAACTCCGGTTGGGAAGAATGAGGAGAGATACAGAAGAAAAGGTTCGACAATGATTTGTTAGCCTGCTACCAACTCGATATAATGAAAAATGAATTCACATAACATGCAGTATTTACAAGTAAGAAAGAAGCACAAGATTAAAGGAGAGAATGTGTATGCATCAACTGACTATAATAGGCTTAGGAGCGGGAGATTTCGAACAATTGCCAATGGGTGTCTATAAAGCACTCAAAGCAGCTAAAAAGGTCTATGTTCGAACAAATGATCATCCTGTACTAACAGAATTGGCTAAAGAGGGACTAACATTCGAAAGCTTTGATGCTGTGTATGAAAAACATGATGACTTTTTGCCCGTCTATCAAGAGATTGCTGATTCACTGCTTCAAGCAGCAGGGAAGGACGAGGTTATATATGCTGTGCCTGGCCATCCACTAGTTGCAGAAATGACAGTGCAGCTGCTGATCGAAGCAGAGAAAGAAGGAAAAGTAAGTCTCAAAATAGAAGGTGGTCAGAGCTTCTTGGATGCTGTGTTTGGCGCATTGCGAATTGATCCAATTGATGGCTTTGAATTAGTTGATGGCAGTACATTTTCAATACATGAGACCAATATGTACAAGCACCTACTGATTGCACAAGTGTATGACCAATTCAGTGCATCAGAGGTAAAGTTAACTTTAATGGAGAAATATCCGGCTGAATATCTAGTGACCATTGTGACAGCTGCTGGATCGAAGGATGAAAAGTTGCGCACTGTTCCATTATTTGAACTCGATCATGGTGTTGAAGTAAATAATTTAACAACTGTTTATGTGCCACCTATTAAAAAGAGAGAAGACGGTTTAAGAGAGTGGTCTACATTCCGCGATATTATTGGAGTGCTTAGAAGCCCTGAAGGATGTCCATGGGACCGGGCACAAACACACGAGAGCCTTAAAAAGTATATGCTGGAGGAAGTGCATGAGTTCCTTCAAGCAGTCGAGGAACAAGACGAAGACCATATGATTGAGGAGCTTGGCGATGTATTGTTACAGGTCTTCTTGCAAGCACAAATCGCAGAGGATGATGGCTTCTGGAATCTAGAGGACGTTCTTCAGGGGATTGCTTCTAAAATGATCCGCCGCCATCCGCATGTTTTTGGCGAAGTAAAAGTAGATAATGCGGAAGACGTAGTGAAGAACTGGGAAGAAATCAAGAAGGAAGAGCATCAGCCTACGAAAACAGAACCACTTTTAAAAGAAGGGTATCGTGCAACCTCTTCACTGCAAACTGCATATAACTATCAAAAAATTGCCGCTAAGGTAGGCTTTGAATGGCCAGACGTTGAGGGAGCATGGGCGAAGGCAAAAGAAGAGTGGGAAGAATTCCAAGAAGAAATAAAAGACGGTACAGATGAAACAAGGCTCGATGAGTTCGGCGATGTGCTTTCTACGCTTGTCAATTTAGCACGCGTCTATAAGATCCCAGCAGAAGAAGCGATGATCCATGCAAACGCAAAATTTGCAAAAAGGTTTGGATATGTAGAACAAAAGGTAATGGCTGGACGAAAGGATTTTAAAAAATACACACTTGAGGAATTAGATGAGTTTTGGGAAGAAGCAAAACAATTACAAAGTAAGGAGTCATAGATATGAGATTAGATAAATTTTTGAAAAACTCTCGGCTGATCAAACGCCGTACATTAGCAAAAGAAGTAGCAGACCAAGGACGTATTACTATTAATGGAAAAGTGGTAAAAGCAAGCAGCCCCGTAAAAGTAGGCGATGAATTAGCGATTCGTTTCGGCCAAAAAATCGTGACTGTTCGCGTGGAGGAACTAAAAGATATCGTCCGCAAAGAAGAGGCTGCAAATATGTTTACCATTTTGAAAGAAGAAAAAGTAGAGAAAATTGAGCCAGAATTTATTGATGACGAAGAGTAGCAACTAACAAGAAATCAAAATATAGTCGAAGTGGAAATAACGTAGACTGCTGAGGCATAGCACGATGCATGTCCTTAGGAAGTTTAATGTTTCCACTTCTTTTCAAAATTAAATCAGTAAACAACTCCCCATTTTCTAGCTCTCTCATTTTCTAGCCCCATATTCCTTTTCTACCGACAATAGGTATTTACTTAGACCGGAACCATGCTCCCCTTTTTAAACTGTAGAGAATTTTCACTTTCCCCTCATATTCCTCATTCTCCTAACATATAGATTAGTAGACAGGCTAAGGAGGGGAAAAATGATGACATTCCAACAAGAAAACGCGACTTATACTATTCCAACAGGAGACCACTTGCTAACGGTTCGAAATCGCAAGCGAATGGATGTGACATCTGTAAAATCGATTGAACGCTTTGACCAAGAGGAGTTTTTAGTACTCACCTCTCAAGGACATTTGCAAATTCGAGGAGAAGATTTAAGAATTGTCCATTTAGATGTAGATAAAGGGCTTCTGACTTTAGAAGGGTCAGTGAAGACACTGCAATATGATGAAGAGGATAGCGGCATATCAAAAGGCATTTTGCATAAATTATTTGGATGACCGTTTCACAACAGTTCCTTAGTATAGCAGCACTCATAGCTAGTGGCGTTATAGGGGCCGCAATTATTGATTTGGTACGATCTTTCAGCTTTTATGCCGCACCCAAATCGCTCTTGCGAAAAGGCTATATCCTATTTGAATTAACAGCATGGATTCTTTTAGGGATTGGAACATTCCTACTATTAATGGTTGTTCGAGATGGAGAATGGCATTTTGTAGATTTTCTTTCACAATTGCTGGGCTTTTGCCTGTACCAATTATTTTTGCAAAGCTTAGTTCGATTCTGTGGAAGACTGTTTGTCAGACTTGTCATCCATCCGATTTGGTTTATTATTCGCCTCATTATAGGCATAGTCCGACAAATCATTAGGATAATTGTTAAAATTGTTATGATTATTCTATTTCCGTTACGATTTGTTGTCGAAAAAATTAAAAATTTTACTCTTAAAAAATAGGGTAAAATTAGATATAATGGCATTAATGCTAAATGAAAGGGTATAGTTCCTTGCTTGAAGGAATTATACCCTCTTATGGGGAAGTTAGAAATCACCAAGTAAAGGAGGTTAGGGTTACCACCCGCTTATATGCAAAAACCATCGAAGCAAATGTACAAAAAAACTACACAAATGCCAACAGACTATGCAAGAGCAGAGATGCAAAAAAACAGCACACATCAAAAACGCAAGATTGGCTTATATCGTCGTCTTGGGGTTATGACACTTCTATTTGTTCTTATGGCTGGTTCCCTTTTCTTTATGTTGGCGAAACAAAAGCACACTCTCGCAGTGAAAGAACAACACAAAACGGAGCTGCAGAAGACGCTTGCAAAGCAAAAAGAGAAGCAGGAAGATCTAAAAATTCAAATTGCTAAATTGAATGATGATGATTACATCGCAAAACTTGCAAGGAAGGATTTATTCTTATCGGAAGACGGAGAAATTATTTTTTCAACACCTAAATCGTCTGAAAAGGATAAGAAAAAAACAGATTCAAAAGAGTAGTCTTATTGACACTCTTTTTTTGTTGGCTATAATAAAGATAAGAATCAAAGAACACATATTTGAATATAAGACTAATAAGTCGCTTACATTTTAAGGAGGAGCATTTTTTTTATGTCAATTGAAGTAGGCAGCAAGGTACAAGGTAAAGTAACAGGAATCACAAATTTCGGAGCATTCGTAGAGCTGCCAAATGGCTCAACAGGTCTTGTTCATATTAGTGAGGTTGCTGACAACTATGTTAAAGACATTAATGACCATTTGAAAGTTGGAGAAATGGTCGAAGTAAAAGTAATGAATGTAGAAGCAGACGGTAAGATTGGTCTATCCATTCGCAAGGCAAAACCTCAACCTGAGCGACCAGAACGACCAGAACGTCCTCATCGCCCACGTAACAACAACCACCGTTCAAATGACCGTGGTGAACATCGCCAACCTAAGGAAAACTTTGAGCAAAAGATGGCTCGCTTCCTTAAAGACAGTGAAGATCGTCTTTCAACTTTGAAGCGTGCACAAGATTCAAAACGTGGTGGCCGAGGTGCAAGAAGAGGGTAACTTGCTATCTATTTTAATCGTAGAAAAAGTGTATTAATCAATTTACTAATAAACGAAAGTGAAACTTCACTCAGTATAGGGAGACCTTCTACTGATGTTGATGTCTTACTGTCCGTTCTTACGGTCGCCCTGAGATATTCATCCAGAGGCGGCCGCTTTTTATCTATAATTCTTTCGAAATACAAAAAAGAAGCCTTCCAATTGGAAGGCTTCTTTTTTTATGATGGCGGCCGAGGGGATCGAACCCCCGACCTTACGGGTATGAACCGTACGCTCTAGCCAGCTGAGCTAGGCCGCCGTGTTAGCAACATAATACATAATACAAGAATTGTTTTCACTATGTCAAGCGCTTTTTGTTTTATTTTTATAAACTATGTGATTTGCCGTCGAACGATTTTTAAAATATTGAACACAAACAGACAAAATTTACAGTCATATCCATGTATAATGGCAGAAATATATATAAGAATATTGGAGGTATGTCACGATGAGAAAAGAATTTATCCAATCAAATAAACTATCCATACCTAAAGTTTCGATCGGCCTGAAGCAGGCTTATCCGGTGCTTTTTGGGCTAGCACTTTGCTTTTCTGCTTTTTTCTTATCCAAAGCAGTCCTATTTGAGGCGATTGTTCCCTTCTTCTTGCCTATTATGGCTGTTGTATATGCCAATCATCGAGATTACTTTATGTGGGCCCTTTTCGGAGGAATGCTTGGTAGTGTGACATTGGGCGTTGGCGAGTCCTTGATTCACATAGGCGAACTAACCATCTTTGTACTATTGCTAAAGACGTTCATACGCAAATTGCCAATTGCTTTCGTTGTAGGAATTTCCGTTTTGCTTATGCAAGTGACTTGGCAAATGATTTCTTATCACGGTGAGCCACCTTCCATGATTTTATTATATGTGGGATATGAGAGTATATTATCAATCTTTATGACTTTATTTTTAATGCAGTGCTTATTACCGATGCCTGCACTATGGAATGCTTCCTGGACATTGGAGCGGATTGGCGCTGCTCTGGTAGCCCTCGCTATAATGTTGACATCTACAAATAATATTGTATTGAATATCCTGTCACCTACTTACATTGCACTGCAGCTAGTCATACTAGGTGCTGCCTATGTAGGGGGCGTGACATTATCAACCGCAATCGCTGTATTAATGGGTACGATTATCAGCTTGTCTCATTTATCCTTTAGTGGAATGATTGCAGTGTATGCATTGACTGGGCTTTGTGCAGGTATATGTAAGAAGGTGGGTAAATTCGGTATCATCATAGGCAGTGGCATTGCGACGGCATTTTTTATGCTCTACGATGCAACATTGCCGATTGATCAAACATATTGGATTGCGCTGGGTATCGCTGCATTATTGTTTTTAACTATACCAAAAAGCTGGCTCTCATATTGGCAGCAACAATTATATCCGAATCATGAGGATACCCTGTTAGAAAGACAGCGTTGGCTTACAGAAAAGGTAACTATGAAACTGACCAATTTTAATGACTTTGTGACATTTATGAAAGAACTTGTGAATGATCGTTTTAGCATAGTGGAGCAGCAAGAAGAAGAAATAGAGGCAAGACCACTGTCCCCGTGTGAAACATGCTATCAATTTGAACGGTGCTGGGGGAAAAAAGAGGAAATGCGCTCGATAATGGAGCAGTGGCTCAAGGCAGATACCATTAATGATCACGGAGCAAAAAAGCAATCAGAAGATAAATTGCGCTACAAATGTGTACGCTCCCCATCCCTATTGAATGCTTTAGCAGAATACGTATCAAAGCAGCAGTTAAGCGGACAATTTCATCATGGAAAGAAAATGATTGCCTTACAACTAAGAGATATGTCGCTGCATATTGACCATGTGATGAAAGATATGACGAATGACGCCGTCTCTTTCCAACAGCATGAAGATTTGCTAGTGTCTCGCTTTAAAGAAATAGGAATTGATTTCTTCCAAATTGATATCTTGGCAAATGAACCGGGTAATAGGAAAGTAGTTTGCTGTATCCCATTCAAAAAGGCTCAATGGGAAACAGACCAAATGGTAGCTGAACGACTTATTTTACCTGCCTTACAGGATGTTTTTAAGGAGCCATTTGAAATTAACCAAACGATTAAAAAGACCAAACCCTATGCGCATTTGCAAATCACCTTTCAATCAGCTATTCGTTTTGATCTTTCGTATGATGTCTTATCTACATCTAGAGACAATACGATGTACTCTGGTGACTCACACGCAGTATTCTCGCTAAATCCGGGTCTTACAGCGATTATGCTGTCAGATGGAATGGGGCATAACAAGCAATCCCATAAAGAAAGCAGGAAGCTCATTCGCTTAATGCGGGAATGCTTGCATCATCAAATGTCTCCTGAAACGGCTATGCATACACTTCACTATGTGATGTCACTTAAACAGGAGGAAATGTATGCCACAATGGACTTTGCTTTAATTGACTTACAGCATGGCAAGTTGTGGTCTTGGAAAGCGGGCAGCATGGCAACTTACTTGGTAAGGGGGAGAGAGGTAACACGACTTGAAAGTGCCAGCGAACCATTTGGTATCTATACATCCTACTCAGTAGAAGCAGAGCAAAGGACACTTAAAGCAGGGGATATTATCTTTATGTGTACAGACGGACTTTTCTTTGAAGATATGCCATGGGAAAAACAAGAAAAAATGCTTCGCAATTGTCTTCTGCAACATAGAAGCTTGCCAATTAATGAAATATGTCCAGAAATTATGAGATCATTCCGGAATAATGACAAACCAGTCGATGATTGTACAATTGTTTGCGTTGAGATTCAGCATAAAACAGTTGATTGGTCATTATTTAAGCCAACTTTCCAAGAAACTTCACACAAAAGAGTGGTAAACTAACAGTGAGGTGAGAAAATGGCGCCGTTCGAAACGAAAGTAAAAGAGTATATTCAGCAATATGGGTTATGTCATAAGGAAGATCGATTGCTTGTAGCTTGTTCTGCTGGGGCAGATTCAATGGCTTTACTGCATTTTCTCTATCAAGAAAAAGAGAGACTGGGTGTTTCCGTTGCAGCTGTCCATGTCAACCATATGTTAAGAGGAAGCGAATCGGAAGAAGACCGTCGATTTGTAGAAAGCTTTTGCCAGGATAAAGGGATACCGGTCTATGCTGCCGATATCCCAATTCCCGCTATACTAGAAAAAGAAAGTGGCAATATGCAAGCGGTGTGCAGAAGAGAACGCTATGCCTACTTTAAAGAAGTCATGCAGGAAACAGAAAGCACAAAGCTTGTTGTAGCCCATCATGCAGATGATCAAATAGAAAGTGTCATTATGGCACTTACCAGAGGTTTATTAGAAGGCGGCATGCAAGGAATTAAACGGTGTCGCCCTTTTGCAAACGGCGAATTGATTCGTCCGTTTCTTTCTGTGACAAGGGAAGAAATAGTAGATTATCTACAAAGAAATCATCAAGGCTACAGGGAGGATTCTAGCAACAAGAAGGATTCTTATACACGCAATCGCATCAGGCACCATGTTGTACCACTCCTAAGAGCTGAAAATGAAAACATTGCAGAAGCTATTATGCACTACACAGAAAAAGTGCAAGAGGATGAACAATTGTTACAAAGCTATGCAGAACAAGCGTTACAAGAGCTATTAGTTGAAAAACAGCGTGATTTATGGAAAATTAATATCAAAGCATTCCATAATCAACCCCTTGCTTTACAAAGAAGAATCATTCTACTACTATTAAAATATCTTTACGAAAATCCAAACATTGAACAAAGCTACACACTTAGCAATGCTATATTAAAACTGACACAATCAACAGATGGAAATGCAACAATTAATTTACCAAAAGGAGCCCTAGCAATACGGGAGTACGACCAGTTGTCGCTTGTAAAAGCACATAAGGAGTCACCTGCACTAATCGCTAGAACATTGCGATTTGGCCAATGGATTGATTTGCCGAATGATTTGCGTATGTATATAGGGAAAGCAGACCATGCTGTTCCTACGAACACCACATCCTTCGCAAAATGCTACTTTGTAAATACTTCAGATTTTGCACTACCATTACATATTCGTGGCAGAATGGATGGCGACCGTATCGATTTGCTAGGAACAAATATAAAAAAACGAGTATCTCGCCTTTTTATAGATGAAAAGATTCCTGCGGCGTTAAGGGAGAATTGGCCAATTGTCACATCTGATGATAATTTGGTGATTGCAGTTCCTGGGCTCCGCATGAGCAACTATCTTTCTACTAGCAAGCGGGCAGAAGATGATGCCCTATTCATCATCGACAAGAGAGTTCTATCATAAAACCTAAAGGGAAATGAAGAATACTCTCGCCGGTTGAAATTTTCGCTTTACCATGTTGATTTACTACCAAGGAGGAAACACAAGATGCTTGAGAAAGACATTGAAAACGTATTAATTTCAGAGGAAGAGCTACAGCACAAAATTAAAGAACTTGGCGAATCGTTAGCTGCTGAGTACCAAGATGATTTTCCATTGATGATCTGCGTATTAAAGGGTGCTATGCCGTTCATGGCAGATTTAATCAAACGAATGGATTCTTATGTTGAACTAGATTTCATGGATGTTACAAGCTACGGAAACGCAACTGTTTCTTCTGGTGAAGTAAAGATTGTGAAAGACTTAAATACAAGTGTGGAAGGCCGCGACATCATCATAGTAGAAGATATTATTGATAGTGGATTAACTTTAAGCTATTTGGTTGATTTGTTTAAGTACCGCAAAGCAAAATCAATAAAAATCGTAACATTATTGGATAAACCATCTGGACGCAAGGTAGATTTAAAAGCGGATTATGTTGGTTTTGAAGTGCCGGATGCATTTGTAGTCGGCTATGGTTTAGACTATGCAGAAAAGTATCGTAATCTTCCATATATTGGTGTATTGAAGCCTGCTGTATATTCAAACTAAGACGTTTTCTCGCTGTAAACAAATTTTCCGGGAAACGTGCTAGATAAAAGGCTTTTCATTGTACTAACCAAAAGTTCATATGTTAAGATTTACTATAGTTTTTCTGTTTATCTTGTGAGGAGGCTGGGGATGAATCGAATATTTCGATACACCATATTTTATTTATTAATTTTCCTCGTGATCATTGGGATTTTTGGTACGTTTAATAATGCGAACCAACCTACAAAGGAAATTCAGTATCACGAGTTCATTACAGCATTAGAGAACGGCAAGGTAACTGAGGCTACTATACAACCGGATCAGTTAGTTTATGTCGTCAAAGGGAAAATCGAGGGATATAAAAAAGGCGAATCATTCGTAACAAATATCCCGCGTGATGACCAAGAGTTAATGAATGAAATTCGTAAAGAAGCTAAAACGAGTTCTAAAATTCACTTCTTAGGCGCACCAGAATCAAATGGATGGATACAGTTCTTTACAGGAATCATTCCATTTGTAGTCATCTTTATTCTGTTCTTCTTCTTGTTGAACCAAGCTCAAGGCGGCGGCAATCGCATGATGAGCTTTGGTAAAAGTAAAGCAAAACTTTATGATGACCAGAAGAAAAAAGTTCGCTTTACCGATGTAGCCGGTGCGGACGAAGAAAAACAAGAATTAGTAGAGGTTGTAGATTTCCTTAAAGACCATACTAAATTTGCTGAAATTGGCGCACGTATACCTAAAGGGATCTTATTAGTGGGCCCTCCTGGTACCGGTAAAACATTATTAGCTCGAGCTGTAGCAGGGGAAGCAGGTGTACCATTCTTCTCAATCAGTGGTTCTGATTTCGTCGAAATGTTCGTCGGTGTTGGTGCTTCTCGAGTACGTGATTTATTTGAAAACGCTAAGAAAAATGCTCCATGTATTATCTTTATTGATGAAATCGACGCAGTTGGTCGTCAACGTGGTGCTGGATTAGGCGGCGGTCATGATGAACGTGAACAAACGCTTAACCAATTGCTTGTTGAAATGGATGGCTTTGGCGCAAATGAAGGTATTATCATTATCGCCGCTACAAACCGCCCAGACATTTTAGACCCTGCACTCTTACGTCCGGGTCGTTTTGACAGACAGATCACTGTTGGTCGTCCAGACGTCAAAGGCCGTGAAGCTGTACTTAAAGTACATGCTCGTAAAAAACCTTTAGATGAGTCAGTTGACTTGAAAGCTATCGCACAGCGTACACCAGGTTTCTCGGGCGCTGATTTAGAAAACTTATTGAACGAAGCTGCATTAGTGGCTGCACGCGAAAATAAGAAAAAAATTGATATGGGCGATATTGATGAAGCAACAGACCGCGTTATTGCTGGTGTTGCGAAAACAAGCCGTGTCATTTCTGAGAAAGAGCGCAATATTGTTGCATTCCATGAAGCTGGCCACGTTGTTGTTGGTTTAACATTGGATGAAGCAGAAAAAGTCCACAAGGTTACGATTGTGCCACGCGGTCAAGCAGGCGGATATGCAGTAATGCTACCAAAAGAAGACCGTTATTTCATGACAAAACCAGAGCTACTTGATAAAGTTGCCGGTTTACTTGGTGGACGTGTAGCAGAGGATATCGTCTTTGGCGAAGTATCTACTGGCGCACATAATGACTTCCAGCGTGTAACAAGCATTGTACGTTCTATGGTTACTGAATATGGTATGAGCGATAAACTTGGCCAATTGCAATTTGGTTCAAGCCAGGGAGGCAACGTCTTCTTAGGTCGTGATATCAATTCTGAACAAAACTACTCAGATAAGATTGCATATGAAATTGACCAAGAGATGCAATTTATGGTTAAAGAACAATATGAACGAACAAAACGAATCTTGACAGAACGCCGTGACCTTCTAAATCTGATTGCTACTACTTTACTTGAAGTAGAAACATTGGATGCTGAACAAATTGAGCACTTAGAAAAATACGGTAAGCTTCCTGAACGTTCATACGAAAGAAAAACACATCACGAAGCGGTTGTGGAAAGCAAAGAATCAACGGATGCTGATATCGTAACAGAAACAAAAGTGAATCCTTCAGGCAGTGGAGACCCTACTGTTTCTGATCTTCCAAAAAACGATAATCATACAAGCCGCAACGATAATATCTAGACAGTAAGCCATACTGTAAAGTGAAAAGCTGATCCCTTGCTAGAAGGTGGTCAGCTTTTTCCTATACTAAGGAGATATGCTTTTAGTGATGGGATAGAAATGAGGGGAATACTTTTGATATTAGTGATGGATGTAGGGAATACCAATATTTCGATAGGTGTGTATAAAGAAGATAAACTGCAACATCATTGGCGTTTAAAAACAGATGTGCACAAAACGGAAGATGAGTATGCCATGCAAATAAAAATGCTGTTTATGCACAAATCTTTATCTCTATCCGACATACGTGGTATTATAATTTCCTCAGTAGTGCCACCGATTATGTTTACCTTAGAATTAATGTGTAAAAGATATTTTGCTGTAGAACCCCTCGTGGTGGGACCTGGCGTTAAAACAGGGTTGAATATCCATAGCGAAAATCCTAGGGAGATCGGTGCTGACCGCATTGTTAATGCAGTAGCTGCCATCCATGAATATGGAGCTCCGCTTATTGTTGTAGATTTTGGTACTGCCACTACGTATTGTTATATTGATGAAAAAGGTCGTTATCTAGGCGGAGCTATTGCGCCTGGTATTTCAATCGCAATGGAAGCCTTATTTACCAAGGCTTCGAAACTTCCTCGCGTTGAATTGGCCCGCCCTCAAAGTGTTATCGGGAAAAACACGGTTTCCTCCATGCAAGCAGGCATTGTCTACGGGTATATAGGACAAGTTGAGGGAATAGTAAATCGTATGAGGCAAGAAGGTAGCGAAGGAGCTTTAGCCGTTGCAACAGGCGGCCTAGCAGAACTGATTGCAAAAGAATCGCGGGTTATTGATGTTGTAGATCCCCTTTTAACATTAAAAGGATTACATTTAATTTATAAAAGAAATCAAGAAGAAAAGAGGAATAAAAATGGCTGATTATTTAGTAAGAGGGCTTGGATTTAATGGGAGTGTACGTGCGTTTGCTGTAAGTACAACAGAAACAGTAGGAGAAGCGCAACGACGCCATGATACATGGCCAACTACTTCTGCTGCATTAGGGCGTACAATGACAGCTGCTGTCATGATGGGTGCTATGCTAAAAGGTGAGGATACAATCACGGTTAAGGTGGAAGGTAACGGGCCGATTGGTCCAATGGTTGTGGTAGCCAATGCTAAAGGTGAAGTGCGCGGCTATCCTACACACGCTCATGTTGAATTTGATTTAAATGAAGTAGGCAAATTGGATGTACGACGAGCAGTTGGTACAGAAGGAACGCTTACAGTTGTAAAAGATCTTGGATTACGTGAACACTTTACTGGTCAGGTGCCAATCGTTTCAGGTGAAATTGCTGAAGACTTTACCTATTACTTTGTAAAATCAGAGCAAGTTCCTTCTTCTGTAGGTCTTGGTGTACTTGTCAATACGGATGATAGCATTTTGGCTGCTGGTGGCTTTATCATTCAAGTAATGCCTGGTACAGATGATGAAACAATTACTGACATTGAAAACCAACTATCAAAAATTGAACCTGTTTCAAAAATGATTCAAAAAGGTTACTCTCCTGAACAAGTGTTAGAAGAAGTGCTTGGAAAAGATAACGTTGAATTCTTAGATACTATGCCTGTTCAATTTAAATGTACTTGCTCAAAAGAACGTTTCGGCGCTGCTATATTGAGCCTTGGCGAAAAAGAAATTCAAGATATGATCGATGAAGATGGTATGGCAGAAGCTCAATGCCATTTCTGTGAAGAAAAATATCACTACTCAAAAGAAGATTTAGAAGGTTTTATTGACGAAATTCGTGCTCAAAAATCTTAATGCGATAAATGTAGCTGCTTATAACTAGGGACGGAAATGATTGACAAACCTAATTGCAAAAGCATAAAATAAAGATAATAAAACCAACAAAAATACTAGGGTTTAGGAGTGGAGATAATGAGTAAAATTGTAAATTCAGTAGTGGATTTAGTAGGCAATACACCGATCGTCAAGTTAGATAATATAACTGGTCCAAACGACGGGAATGTTTATGTAAAACTCGAATACTTCAACCCAGGTAGCAGTGTAAAAGACCGTATTGCTGTTGCAATGATTGAGGCAGCTGAGAAAGAAGGCAAGTTAAAGCCTGGTAGTACGATTATTGAACCGACAAGTGGGAATACAGGTATCGGTCTTGCAATGGTTGCAGCTGCAAAAGGATACAAAGCAATTCTTGTCATGCCAGATACGATGAGTATGGAAAGACGCAATTTATTGCGTGCCTACGGTGCAGAGCTTGTTTTAACACCAGGTGCTGATGGAATGAAAGGCGCTATTGCTAAAGTGGATGAATTAGCTAAAGAGAACGGCTGGTTTGTACCACAGCAATTTGAAAACCCTGCTAATGCTGAAATACATCGCCGGACAACAGGACCGGAGATTATAGAAGCATTTGAAGGACTTAACTTAGATGCGTTTATCTCTGGTGTAGGAACTGGTGGTACGATTACAGGAACTGGCGAAGTGCTGAAAGAAAAATACCCTAATATTGAATTGATTGCAGTGGAACCAAAAGACTCAGCAGTTCTATCAGGCAATAAACCGGGCCCTCACAAAATTCAAGGAATTGGGGCAGGATTCGTACCTGAAGTCTTAGATACAGAAATCTATACCTCTATATTACCAGTTGAAAATGAAGATGCCTTTGAAACAGCGCGTAAAGTAGCGAAAGAAGAAGGAGTCTTAGGTGGTATTTCTGCAGGTGCAGCGATGTATGCAGCGATTGAAACAGCTAAACGCCTAGGCAAAGGAAAGAATGTTCTTGCATTACTTCCTGATAATGGTGAACGTTATTTAAGTACACCTTTATATCACTATGATGATTAATTCATATTCAAGAGAATGCCTGTCCTTTATGGATAGTGCATTCTTTTTTTCTGCCATGCAGCCGGTTCGCCCCCTTTTCCTGATGTACAAGGTATTGATATACTGATTGTAGGAATAGACAAAGGAGCGCAAGCACATGAAGTTAATGAATAACCAACCGTTAGTCATTCATGGCCATACACTTGATTTTGGCAAAGAAACGATTGTTATGGGCATTTTAAATGTAACACCAGATTCTTTCTCTGATGGAGGAAGATTTGATGCAGTAGATAGCGCATTGGAACATGCTAAAAGAATGGTAGCAGATGGAGCGAAGATTATAGATATAGGTGGAGAATCTACAAGACCGGGCCATACTGCCGTTACGGCAAAAGAAGAAATGGCGCGTATCCTACCTGTCATACGTGCTATTCGTAAGGAACTAGATGTATTAATTTCTGTCGACACATTCAAATCAGAGGTAGCAAGAGCTGCGGTAGAAGCGGGAGCACATATTATTAATGATATATGGGGAGCTACATATGACTCAGAGATTGCTAAAGTAGCCGCTGAATACAAAGTGCCCATTATTTTAATGCATAATCGGCAGGATGAAAATTATGGTGAAGATTTCTGGGGCAGTGTAAAGAGTGATTTAGAAAGAAGTATTGAAATCGCTCGTCAAGCCGGTGTGGATGATCGTTTTATTTGGCTAGATCCAGGCATTGGCTTTGCGAAGACGCATGAACAAAATATTGAAATGATGAAGAATCTGTCAAACCTTGTGGATATGGGCTACCCTGTATTACTAGCAACTTCACGGAAAAGAATGATCGGCAATGTACTCAATCTTCCGGTAGATGAACGTATGGAAGGTACAGCTGCTACTTGTTGTTACGGTGTCGATAAAGGATGTCATATGGTACGGGTTCATGATGTGTTGCCAATTGCTCGCATGATGAAAATGCTGGATGCACTAAGATAAAAATGCGTTTAATGCGAGTTACTACAGCTTCACTAGATGTGAATTAATTTAATGAAGCTCAACGGCCAGTGTAAAGTTTTAAGGTCTACCTGTTCATTAAGTCGATATAGAGGATAAGGAGTGAATGAGATGGATTATATTCATATAAGAGATATGGAGTTTTACGGTTATCATGGAGTTTTAAAGGAAGAAACTGTGTTAGGTCAAAGATTTCGCGTTACTGTAGCCCTGGCTACTGATTTGAAGAACGCTGGCCAAACTGACAAGTTAGATAATACCGTTAGTTATGCGGATGTATATACGCTATGTGAAAAAATCGTAGAGGGTAAACCTTACAAACTGATTGAAGCAGTAGCTGAAGAAATTGCTAATGTTATTCTTGAGACTTATAAAGTGGAAGTCAAAGGCATACGTGTGGAAGTGATCAAACCTGACCCTCCGATTAAAGGCCACTATAAGGAAGTAGCAGTTGAGATTACAAGAGGTGCTTTCAATGAATGATGTATATATTTCTTTAGGTTCAAATATGGGGGATAAAGCAGAAACGCTCAAACAAGCGGTACAAATGCTTCAAAGTAATCCTGAGGTAGATGTAGCGAATACTTCTTCTATTTACGAAACAGACCCGGTAGGTTATACAGACCAAGATCTATTTTTGAATATGGTGGTGCATGTACATACAACACTGTCAGCTTTACAAATGCTTGAGGTTTGCCAGGAAATTGAACAAGAATTAAAGAGAGAACGTTTGATTAGATGGGGGCCGCGTACAATAGACCTTGACATTTTGCTCTATAATCATGACAATATTGAAACAGAGAAACTGATTGTGCCCCATGAAAGAATGCACGAAAGAGCGTTTGTTCTTGTTCCATTGCTTGAAGTGACACCAAATCTTTACTCCCCTCGTACGCGAGAGTCGTATCAGAAAACGCTCCAAAATATAGGGCAGAGTGGTGTAAGACAATGGAAGAATCGGAGTTCTCTTGATTTTTAATACAAAGTGTTATGAATATAAGCATATCTTCCGCATTGGGATGATGAAGCGATAATTACTAAATCCTAAAAGGGAGGAAAAACATTGGCTACACAAGAAAAACCTTTTCAAATAGGCGATATTGTCATGGATAATCGCGTTGTACTTGCACCAATGGCTGGCGTCTGCAATTCTGCATTCCGTCTAACTGTAAAAGAGTTTGGTGCAGGTTTAGTATACGCTGAGATGATTTCAGATAAAGGGATTGTCCAAAGGAACAGAAAAACCTTAGACATGCTTTATATAGATGAACGGGAAAATCCGCTTTCCCTCCAAATCTTTGGAGGCGATAAAGAAACGTTAGTAGAAGCAGCTCAGTATGTGGACAAATATACGAATGCGGATATTATAGATATCAATATGGGGTGCCCCGTCAATAAAATTATTAAATGTGAGGCAGGGGCTAAATGGCTCCTTGATCCGGATAAAATTTACGAAATGGTTTCCGCTGTTGTGGATGCAGTCGATAAACCAGTCAGCTGTAAAATGCGTATCGGTTGGGATGAAGACCACGTGTATGCAGTGAAAAATGCTCAGGCCGCAGAACGTGCGGGTGCAGCGGCAATTGCAATGCATGGACGTACACGTTTGCAAATGTATGAAGGGCATGCAAATTGGGACATTTTAAAAGAGGTGAAAGAAAATATCTCTATTCCGTTTATCGGAAACGGTGATGTTGAAACACCTGAAGATGCTAAACGCCTATTAGATCATACAGGCGCTGATGGCGTGATGATTGGTCGAGCAGCACTTGGGAACCCATGGATGATCTATCGGACAGTAGAATATTTGAAAACGGGAAGGCTCATGCCGGAACCGCCAATACGTGAAAAAATTGAAGTATGTTTATTACATTTTGAGCGTTTGCTCGTGCTGAAAGGCGAAAATATTGCAGTCCGCGAAATGCGTAAACATGCTTCATGGTATTTAAAAGGATTGCGTGGCAACGGAAAAACACGCAATCAAATCAATCAAGCTGAGACAGCTGAAGAGCTGCGCGCTATTTTAAATGAACTAGTCTTAGAAACAGAAGAAAGCGAAAATGATGCGTCTTCTATTCAAATTGGTTAATTACGAGAAGAGCTGCCACTAAGATTGTGGCGGCTTTTTCCTTACCTTAGCAATAGTTGTAAAATGAAAATTGAGCAGAAAGACGTGAATCAGTTGTAAAAATTGTGTACAATAACTAGTATGGGCTATTTAGCGGCACAACTATAAGGAGTGAAAATTGTGGCAGAAGAATTAAATGACCAGCTATTGGTGAGACGCCAAAAGATGGATGCAATAAAAGAACAAGGCTTAGATCCGTTCGGTGGACGTTTTGAACGTACACATTTAACAAATGAAATAAAAGAACAATTTGCGAATTTCTCAAAAGAAGAATTAGAAGAGAAAGAACATGAAGTGGTAATTGCTGGCCGTATCATGACAAAACGCAGCAAGGGGAAAGTTGGATTTGCAAACATCCAAGATCTTGGCGGGCAAATTCAAATCTATGTACGTAAAGATGCAATCGGTGAAGAAGCTTATGATATTTTCAAACATGCGGACCTTGGTGATATTGTCGGTATTAAAGGGACTGTATTCATTACCCATGTTGGCGAATTAACAATTAAAGCATTAGAATTCACATTCCTATCTAAATCTTTGCGTCCATTACCTGAGAAGTATCACGGCTTGCAAGATGTAGAGCAACGCTACCGTCAACGCTATTTGGACTTAATTTCAAACGAGGATAGCAAAAAGACATTTATCGCTCGCAGTCAGATTATACGCTCAATCCGTAATTTCTTAGATAATAAAGGCTATTTAGAAGTAGAAACACCTATGTTGAACTCAATCGCAGGTGGAGCAGCAGCTCGTCCGTTTGTTACGCACCATAACGCGTTGGATGCAACTATGTATATGCGTATTGCGATTGAATTGTATCTAAAACGCCTAATTGTCGGCGGCTTGGAAAAAGTCTATGAAATTGG
This sequence comes from Rummeliibacillus sp. TYF-LIM-RU47, assembly GCF_008638315.1. NCBI lineage: Bacteria > Bacillati > Bacillota > Bacilli > Caryophanales > Caryophanaceae > Rummeliibacillus > Rummeliibacillus sp. TYF-LIM-RU47. The sequence goes on from NZ_VVIR01000008.1 coordinate 44,461, forward strand.
ACGAGTATTCCGTAACGAAGGCGTGTCAACTCGCCATAACCCAGAGTTTACACTACTGGAATTATATGAAGCGTATGCAGATTTCCATGATATTATGGACCTTACAGAAGATTTATTTGTCCATGTGGCAAGTGAAGTAATGGGTACAACACAAATTCAATACGGTGAAGACACAATTGATTTGTCTAAAGGCTGGAAACGTCTGCACATGGTAGATGCTGTTAAAGAAGCAACAGGCGTTGATTTCTGGAAAGAGATGACGAAAGAAGAAGCTTTAGCAGTAGCACGTGAGCACCATATCGATGTGAAAGAAACAATGGAAGTTGGCCATATTATTAATGAATTCTTTGAACAAAAAGTAGAAGAATCACTAGTACAACCAACATTTGTCTATGGACATCCAGTGGAGATTTCTCCACTAGCTAAGAAAAACCCTGAAGATCCTCGCTTCACGGATCGCTTTGAATTGTTCATTGTCCGTCGTGAACATGCCAATGCGTTTACGGAACTAAATGATCCAATTGATCAACGTGAACGTTTCGAAGGTCAAATGCGCGAAAAAGAGCAAGGAAATGATGAAGCGCATGAGATGGATGAAGATTTCTTAGAAGCATTAGAATACGGCATGGCTCCTACAGGTGGTTTAGGTATTGGAATTGACCGTTTAATTATGCTTTTGACTAACTCACAATCTATTCGCGATGTATTGTTATTCCCATTAATGCGCAATCGTGATTAATAGAAACAATGCTTATCTAACTGTAGGCAAATCCATTACTTTGGGTTTGCCTACAGTTTTTTATATATATAAATGTTACGTTTCTAATTTAGTGGTGATGGATTTAATAACTTAACCCGACTTGTCTTGAGAAATGTTATTCGTATGATAGTAAGTAGAACACGATAATCGATAAAAATAGAAACATATAGTTTGGGGGCCAAAACCAACTTAATTGGTGAATTATTAGAATGTCGGAATTTGCTTTTTACCTTTTGTCTAATTTCCCTTGCAGAGAAAGGTTTTTGTTGATATACTTATCTGGTTGCCTAATTTAGATTAACTGAGATTGAAAATTCTTTTGATAAAGTTTGTTAAAAGTGTTGACTTAGTTAAGTAGACTTGGTATTATATTTAAGTCGCTTATGACGAACAAATGAAGAACAACAACAGAATAAAAAGTTGTTGACTCCAAAAAGAAGTTATGGTAGACTTAATAAGTCGCCAAAACAGGCGATAAAAAATGAACCTTGAAAACTGAACAAGCAAGATGTTAATCATTTAAACTTACTAACAATTGTTAGTTTTAAAGTCATCATCGTAAAGATGATGCGCTAGTGAAATTTTGAGCAATCAAACACTTTTATGGA
>NZ_VVIR01000009.1:0-15642 GCF_008638315.1 Rummeliibacillus sp. TYF-LIM-RU47
CATAAAAGTGTTTGATTGCTCAAAATTTCACTAGCGCATCATCTTTACGATGATGACTTTAAAACTAACAATTGTTAGTAAGTTTAAATGATTAACATCTTGCTTGTTCAGTTTTCAAGGTTCATGTTGCGCCGTCCTTTTGACGACTTCATAAGTATATCGCAAAAACTTTTATATGTCAACAACTTATCAGAAATAAATTTTCAAAAGTTATTGATGCTTATAAATAAGTTTTTTGCAGTTGCTTATAACAACTTTTATATTATAGCAATATACTTTTGATAATGTCAACCCTTTTATTAACCTTAGACTAACTTATTATGCACCTTGCTCTGTGTCTATACTTTACAATAACCATCATAAGAGAAAATGATTTAATAACGTAAGTGCAATCACAAGGATTGCGCCAGGCATACCTAATATAGCCACAATAAGTATAGAAGCAAAATTCAATGGAACCCAAATTCCGATATATCCCGCTCCGTAAGAAAGCATATACAAGAGGCAGAACGATAATGTTATGCGAAATACTACATTCGATAGTAACTCGAGAATTTTTCGTATCCCCTTTGGTTTCTTAACTAGCAAATAAAAAACAAACAGCACTCCTATTAAACTAATAATTAGTTTAGCCATATACACCACACCTCATTTAAATGTTAGTAGGTATATATGATAGGAATACTGTTATTCATTCATCTTTTTATATATTTTGCAGGTTTACTATTCATTTTTATCAGTAATGAAGCAAATAATCTATTCACTTACTAGTTTGTTAAGAGTTATAGGAAAGAATTTGCTTACTTAATTAAAACCTTGCGGATACGCGCTTCTTTAAATAGATAAAAATGCTTGCTTTCAGCTATTTTCCGTTGAGCTATAATATCCAAGCTATAATCAGCCATTAAGTTTTCCATACTTTGTGCATGCTGCCATTCTTCTTTTGTTTGGCGGATTAAGCTAACTAATTTCTCATCGTATTCTTTTCGAAGCTTAAATTTTTTAAAAAGCATTTTATTCGCACCTCAAATCATAATTCCCGTCTGCCCTCTAATGCTTTGGATAAAGTTACTTCATCCGCATATTCAAGGTCTCCTCCAACTGGAAGGCCATGTGCAATGCGGGTTGTACGAATTCCTGAAGGCTTAATTAGACGTGAGATATACATAGCTGTCGCTTCCCCTTCAATCGTAGGGTTTGTCGCTAAGATTAATTCTTCTACCTCTTCGCTTTGCAGGCGTTTTAAGAGTGAAGGAACATTTATATCTTCTGGACCGATACCATCCATTGGTGATATTGCGCCATGCAACACATGATATAACCCATGGTAATCCTTCATTTTTTCCATAGCAATTACATCTTTCGGATCTTGGACCACACAGATAGTAGAACGGTCCCTTTGTACGTCCTGGCAAATATGGCAAGGGTCTACATCTGTAATATTCCCGCAGACAGAACAATAACTTAGGTTACGTTTTGCATCTACAAGTGCTTTAGCAAAATTCAAGACAGTATCCTCTTGCATCGTTAATACAAAAAACGCCAGGCGGGAGGCAGTCTTTGGCCCGATGCCTGGCAATTTCATAAAGCTATCTATTAATTTGGATATAGGTTCAGGATAATGCAATGTCATTCCCCCTAGAATCCAGGAAGGTTAATTCCCTTAGTAAATTGGCCCATCGTTTCATTCGTTGTTTCTTCAATTTTTGCTAACGCTGCATTTGTTGCAATCACAATCATATCTTGCAATAGTTCTACATCTTCTGGATCTACGATTTCTGGATCAATTACTACTTCTTGTACTTGCTTTTGACCATTTATAACGACTTTGACCAACCCGTTACTAGCAGTTCCTTCAAAAGTTTGTACAGCAAGCTCTTCCTGTGCCTCCATCATTTTCTTTTGCATCTTTTGCATTTGTTTCATCATGTTATTCATATTACCCATTCCACGCATAAATAAATTCCTCCTATAATTGCTTTTTATTCTTCAATAGTAATGAAATCTTTGCCGAACAGCTTTTCCGCTTCCACCACTAAAGGGTCTTCGGATAACAGCTGTTCATCTTCTAATATTGATTGTACAACCTCAGCTTTTTGTTCGCCAGTTGAAGTTTCTTTATCGGTTTCATTATCTGCCACTTTATCCGAATTATGATGCTGGATAAAATCAGCACGTATTCTTTGCCAGTTCTCTTCTGGGACACAGATAACTTGATAATAGTTCCCAGTCATCTCCGCTAAGTGCTGGCTGAAATGTGAAATTAGCTCTTGATTTTCGACTGCCATTTGGCAGTGAATATCATATTTGAATTTTAACACAAAAGCACTGGCTGATGCTGCTACAGGTTCCGCGTCTTCCAATAATGCCGATTGTGATTTAGGTAATCGATTAAGGGATTCTGCCCAGGCACTTTTAATCGATTGGATATCTTGTTTTGTCGCCACTTTTAATACTTCTTGAATTCTCCCTACTGGAACATTAAAACCAGTATTTGCTTTTGCACGTGGGCGCTTCGCCTGCCCACTTCCTTGTGGTTGTGGCTGAACGGTGTTTCCTCCAACCTGCAGTTGTTGAACCAAAGATTCTAAGGCAGCAATTTTTGATTGCATTTCAACAAGCTGTGGCATCTCTACATCCATATTCTCTGAACTTGATGTCACATAGGCTTGTTTTGGCCTTTTATGATTGATCTGCGACATTTTTAATAATGCTGTTTCAAGGTATACCTTTGCATGCAATGAAAGACGCATTTCTTGTTGTGTTTTTGACAGGACATCAATATAACTGTATAGCGTGTCCATTGTAAATTCATTTGCTAGGGTGAGGAATTTCTCATCTGTTGTAGCTAATTCTAGCAAATCTGAAAGGTCAGGAGCAGACTGAATCAATAATAAGTCTCTAAAGAAGGTGATTAAGTCTTCAGAAAGACGGACTGCATCTTTACCTTCATCCATCAGTTGCTCAAGCACATCTAATACGTTTGCTACATCACCTTTAGCTAGATTTTCTGCAAGTGTATAAAAAATATCCTGGCTAATAGATCCCGTAACAAAAAGGGAGTCTTCCAATGTGAGTTTTTCAGCACTAAAACTAACAACTTGATCTAGCATACTGAGTGCATCTCGCATTCCACCGGCAGCCGATTTGGCAATCACCTTTAATGCTTGTTCATCATAAGGAAGGTCTATTTCTTCTAATACTAATTTCATACGCTCTAATATATCTGTCGTAGATAGACGCTTGAAGTCAAATCGTTGGCACCTCGAAATTATAGTAGCAGGTATCTTATGGGGTTCAGTCGTAGCTAATATAAATACAACATGTGGCGGTGGCTCTTCCAATGTTTTTAATAACGCATTAAAGGCACTGGTTGAAAGCATATGCACTTCATCGATTATATAGACTTTATAACGAGCGCTGGCTGGTGCAAAACGAACTTTTTCGATTATGTCTCTTATTTCATCTACGCTTGAATTAGAAGCGGCATCAAACTCAATAACATCTGGGTGCGAACCATTTGTAATACTTTTGCATGTCGCGCATTCATTGCAGGGCTCGGCAGTTGGTGCATGCTCACAATTGATTGTCTTAGCGAATATTTTAGCTGTACTCGTTTTCCCTGTACCACGAGGGCCTGAGAAAAGATAAGCATGCGTTGTTTTGCCAGCTAGGAGGGCATTTTGCAATGTACGCTTTATATGTGACTGTCCTGACATTTCCTTAAAAGACTGCGGACGATAGACACGATAAAAGGCTTGGTAGGACATCAATTTCCTCCCCTTTCTGCCATCATTCATAATAGATTTATTATAGCATAGAACCTTGTTGAAACCTTTATAAGTGTTAGGGAATAAAGAAAAAACTCACTTATCAAAAGATAAGTGAGTTTGAAGTTTGCATATTTAATACCGTGCACCTTTCTTCGACAGCCGTATATAAGCGTTACTCTTGTCGTTAGCTCAGATTAGGCTACCCCGCGGCACATGAATAAGACCACTTAATGCTGCTTCCTTCCGGACCTGACATGGTTCATGGGGATTCATTGCGCAGGACCCAATCGTCAACGCTACGTGCAAGAGGCAGACCAAACATACGGACAACCTCGAAAAGGAATTCAGTCTCGCTAAAGCGGATTGCGAGTTACAGGACACCGCTACCTTCCCACCTAGCACGGCAATTACTAGTATACAAATGTTATGGATGAAAATCAACTATAAAGTAAAGTACGCTTTGTTATGGTCTTTCTTCTTCTTTGTCTGAAGTTGAACGCTCAAGCACTCCTATACTTTTTAGCAACCTCAATCATGTTTAAGACGGTTATATTTCTTGTATTCATCTATATAGTAAGCTACTTTAAAAAAGAATTTTGATAACGTGCCTTCCCACCTATACAAGTATTAGCACTGCCTTTACAAAACCTTGTTTTCCTTCCGAAAAGGCACAATTAATTTGTTGACATTTGAATAATACCGTGTTAAAGTATTCATTGTCAGTAAGATATATTACATTCGGAGGAATACCCAAGTCTGGCTGAAGGGATCGGTCTTGAAAACCGACAGGCGGGTCAAACCGCGCGGGGGTTCGAATCCCTCTTCCTCCTCCATTTTATTTTTAAATTAAACGCGCATAATAATGAGATTGTATCGTTGCTTTTGATTGTAACGATTTTTTCTTTGCCATCTAGCTTAGGCTAGGTGGCTTTCATTTTTTATATTCAAATTCAAATTAAGGCAACTAGTACTGCTATAGATAAAACAGCCAGGGAGAAGTTCAATTCTCTCCCTGGCTGTTTTTTATTATCTGCGTAAATGAGAGGTTTGCTCCATAAAGTGGCCGATTCTCTCTAAAATTGTTTCAATTGTTTGCGGATTTTTCATCAAATCATAATCATTAATATCCAAACGCAATACAGGACAAGCATTGAAATTATCAATCCAATCTTCATAGCGACGATGCATTTCATACCAATATTCTTTATCTGTTTGTTGTTCCATTGGGCGTCCACGTGACTCGATTCTTTCGATAATATCATCAATTGGTCCCTCAAGGTAAATTAGCAAATCAGGATGTGGAAAATATGGTGTCATGACCATTGCATCAAATAAATTGGTGTATGTCTCAAAGTCAACCGGATCCATTGTCCCCTGATCATAATGCATTTTAGCAAATATCCCAGTATCCTCATAGATAGAACGATCTTGTATAAATCCACCGCCGTATTCAAAAATACGCTTTTGCTCTTTAAAGCGTTCAGCAAGGAAGTATATTTGCAAATGGAAACTCCATTTATTAAAGTCATCGTAAAATTTATCAAGATAAGGGTTCGTATCAACTTTCTCAAAAGAAGTGCGGAAATTTAGAGCATTGGCCAGTGCCTTTGTCATAGTAGACTTCCCAACTCCTACAGTTCCTGCAATAGTAATCACAGCATTCGATGGGATGCCGTATTTTTCTCTCAAATTCATCCTTTCAAGCTCCTTTTTGTTAGCTTTTCTTCAATGGTATAAAGAATTTCCTTTAAATCATGGTCGTATTTCACAAAATCTAGTTGGTCTCCATTGAAACGTATGACAGGAATATCAGGATGCTCTTTTTCAAAAGTGTTGATAAAGGTATGATAATCTTCTACCAGCTGCTCCATGTATTCTCTTGAAATCATTTTTTCAAAATCTCGTCCTCTCATTGCGATCCGCTTCATCAATGTGTCGACGCTCGCATATAAATAAACCACAATGTTAGGTTGAATCAAATCTTTCGTTAAAATTTTATATATCTCTTTATACTTGTTAAACTCACCGGGTGGTAAAGTTCTTTGAGCAAATATAAGATTTTTAAAAATATGATAATCAGCTACAACAGGGCTATTACTTTCTGTCATATACTTTTTGATATCATTTAATTGTTTATAGCGATTGCATAAGAAGAACATTTCCGTTTGAAAGCTCCACTCATCAATATCCTCATAAAATTTATTTAAAAAGGGATTTTCGTCCACTATCTCTTTCAATAAATGAATATTAAAAGCATCGGAAATATTTTTGGATAGTGAAGTTTTCCCTACACCAATAGGCCCCTCAACCGTAATAAACGGTACTGGCATCAGAAGACCTCCTCGCTTATCTCTTTAGTCAATGAATATAATTTTAACACAAGAGATATAGCATGGACAGTCCAAGTCTTTTTTTGTTTTAAACTATGTATTTTTAGAAAATAAAAAAAACCTTGGCTTTCACCAAGGCTGTTTTCCCTTTTAATGTCCATCAGAATGAAAGAGATCAGAAAAGATGTTTCACGTGAAACTTTTGTTGTAATAGTGCCCAATTTTGAGGAAACGAAAAGCCTAGATGCCAATAAGCAATTCCCCTTAATCCCAATTCCTCTAAAAGTTCAAATTTTGCTTCGATTGATCTTGCATCTTCAAACCATACAACATGTTCGACTCCATTTTTCCAGTAGTGAAAATATGGAGCTTGTGCCACTGTATCATAAGATATGGCAGCATTATTCTGTTTTGCTACTTCTATGGCATATTGAGAGCTTACTGCAACAGCATTTGGGTTACCTACTTTATATGGCAACTTCCAGTCATAACCGTATAAGTTTTGGCCCATCATAATCTTTGAGGCTGGCATTTCGCTGATTGCATATTCTAATACTTGTCTCACTGGATGGATCGGCGATACTGCCATTGGTGGTCCGCCGCTATACCCCCACTCATATGTCATGATTACAACAAAATCTACAGTTTCTCCAATTCCCTTATAATCGTGCCCACCATACCACTTACTGCTTTGGCTTGCACTTGTTTTGGGTGCTAATGCAGCAGAAACAGTTAGTCCTGCCGGATGAGCTCTAGCTACAAGCCTTTTTAGCATAGCTACATATAAATCCTTATCTTCAGGCGGCAAATATTCAAAGTCTACATGTATATCTCTTGCATTATGCAATTTTGCCTCACTTAGCGCAGCATCCATCATCACATCTTGTAATGCTTCACTCGTTAAAATGTCATGAGCTAATGTATCACTAAATGCCCCATTCTCAATATTCGTTAAAACTACTGCACTGGCTGTCCGATTAGCTGTAGCGATTTCCCCTAAATTTCCCCACTCAAGGCCTGTTAAAGTCCCGTCTCTTTTTACTTCATAAGCGAATGGCATCATATAGGTAAGCAACGGACCTCTCTTTCTTACCTCTTGTGATAATCGAGCAGGCACTTGCTGTGTATACCATTCTGCATAGCCATTCGTTTCAATGGTCTTACGATTTACATTCAATTTTTCCGGTAATACAAGAGTTTGTCCAACGACTAAAACATCTGGGTTTGGTAATTCATTTAATGCAGCTATGGCAGCAGCGGTTGTATTATGTTCTCTTGCAATTTTATATAAGCTGTCACCTTGCTTTACAACATAGATCAAAGAAAGCCTCCTCTATTTCTTCATGTGGAATAATATATGCATCCTGGCAGCTAAACATGCTAAACTATTTGACAAGGAGCGTGTTTCATGAATACTGATCACTATTTTATGGAGATGGCAATAGAAGAAGCAAAGAAGGCAGAGGCCTTGGGAGAAGTGCCTATTGGAGCAATCATCGTACAGCATGGCACAGTTATTGCAAAAGCACATAATCTGCGCGAAACAACACAAAATGCGGTTACTCATGCCGAACTCATGGCCATTCAAGATGCATGCAAATCCTTTGGAAGTTTTCGATTAGAAGAGACAACATTATATGTCACACTAGAACCTTGCCCTATGTGTGCAGGAGCTATTTTACAATCACGAATTCCCCGTGTTGTCTATGGTGCACGAGACCCTAAAGCTGGCTGCGTAGATTCTCTTTACCATCTTTTAAATGACAGCCGCTTTAATCATGAATGCGAAGTAACGGAAGGCGTTATGGGTGCAGAATGCGGTCAATTATTATCCAGCTTTTTTAAAGAGTTGCGTGCAAAGAAAAAAGCAAAACGTTTAGCTGATAAAAAATAGTAAAAAAGCGATCTGCATGTAATGGCAGATCGCTTTTTTATATCAATTTTACTTAGGAGCGATTTGTGTCAAACCACCCATATATGGTACTAACACTTCTGGTATTTTCACACTGCCATCTGCTTGTTGGTAATTTTCCAAAATAGCAGCTACAGTACGACCGATAGCTAAGCCAGAACCATTTAATGTATGCACATATTCAGGCTTTGCACCTGGTTCGCGGCGGAAGCGAATGTTCGCGCGGCGAGCTTGGAAGTCTTCAAAGTTTGAACAAGAAGAAATTTCTCGATACATGTTTTGCGTAGGGATCCATACTTCTAAATCATACTTTTTAGCAGCAGTAAATCCTAAGTCAGCTGTACACATTTTTAATTTGCGGTACGGCAGTTCTAGTAATTGAAGTACTTCCTCTGCATGGCCAGTTAGCTTTTCCAATTCATTATAAGATTCTTCTGGCTTTGTGAAGCGTACTAATTCAACCTTGTTGAATTGATGTTGGCGAATCAGACCTCTTGTATCACGACCAGCAGAACCTGCTTCTGAACGGAAACATGCACTAAATGCTGTAAATGCTTGAGGTAACTGAGATCCATCAATAATCTCATCACGATAAAAATTAGTTACTGGCACCTCAGCTGTAGGAATTAAGAAATAATCTTCTTTCTCTATAAGGAAAGCATCTTCTTCAAATTTTGGAAGTTGACCTGTGCCTGTCAAGCTTGCACGGTTAGCCATATAAGGAGGCAGAAGTTCCTCATAATCATGTTTATCTGCATGAAGATCCATCATAAAGTTCCAAAGTGCGCGTTCAAGACGTGCGCCAAGACCACGATAAAAGACGAATCGGCTACCAGTAACTTTACCAGCACGTTCAAAATCAATAATGCCAAGGTCTGTACCTAGATCCCAGTGTGGCTTTGCTTCAAAGTCAAATGTTGGAATTTCGCCCCATTTTAAAATCTCTTCATTGTCGTCTTCAGTATCGCCAACAGGAACACTTTCATGTGGGATATTAGGAAGACGCATCATCATATCGTTAAACTTTTCTTCAACTTCATTGAGCTCTGCATCTAACTTTTTGATTTCATCGCCCACTTCTCTCATACGGGCAATTTCTTCATCTGCATTTTCTTTATTACGCTTTTTTAATGCGATGGCTTCAGAAGCTTTATTACGGTCAGCCTTTAATACTTCCGTTTTAGCAATTAAATCACGACGTTGTTGATCCCATTCCTCAAAGTGATCAATTGTGCCAAGATCTTCATTACGGTGTGAAAGCTTTTCTTTAATTTCCGCATAATTGTCGCGGACACGTTTAATATCTAGCATGTGTAATTCCTCCTAATTGTTATTAATCGATGACCGAGAGCAGTGAATTAATGGACGCAAAAAAGCCCTCATCCCCATGAAGGGACGAGAGCATACCCGCGTTGCCACCCTAATTGACTAGACCAATGCCTAATCCACTCATTTTGTAACGGCTATTAACCGGCTGCAGCCTACTAACGTTCAGCTGAGCAACTCAAGGACGGATTCACAAGTGTTTTTATCGATTCGCACCTACCATCGACTCTCTTAAAAAAAACGTGCCTGCTACTGCTTCCTATCATCGTGTTAAATTATAATTAATCATACTTTACAATACATCTAAAGGTTATGCAAGCATTGCAAGCTTGATTACTTTAAAAAAATTAACAACATATGTATTTTCAGTACAGTACAAGCCTTCTCCATTAATATAGCATGCTTGATATGGTATTCTCCCACTGTCCTATATCTCTTTATTCCTGTTACATCATCCTTTCAACCCACAAACAAAACAAGTATGATGTAAGTAAGAAAATTGACCCTGCGAAAGTTCACAGAAACCCTATTTCTATACGGTCAGTTAGGAGTGATAAAGTATGGATATGTTGATGATTCAATTAGAAAAAGATACATCAATTCCTCTTTATGAACAGCTTTATGAAAAAATAAAAAAAGGAATTATCGATGGCACAATCTCTGTACGTACAAAGCTACCATCCAAAAGAAAGCTCTCTGAATTTTTATCTATTAGCCAAACAACAGTTGAACTGGCTTATGCGCAGTTATTAGCGGAAGGCTATATTATATCCAAGCCTCGCGTCGGTTTCTTTGTAGAAGCAATAGAAGAATTGGCCTATGTAGAGAAAGCTGTCGCACATCCAACTCTAAAGACTTCCGCGAATCCTGAAGTTTATATTGATTTTAATCCAGGCTCTATCGATACTGAAGCTTTTCCTTTTGCTGCATGGAGAAAGTATGCAAAGGACGCAATTGATCTGCATCAAAAAGAGCTTCTGTTGCTAGGCTCTCCTCAAGGAGAATTAGAATTGAGAGAAGAAATTTCAAGCTATTTATACCAGTCTAGAGGCGTTCTATGCTCACCAGAACAAATAGTCATTGGTTCTGGGACTGAGCAGCTCTTGCCTATGATTATGAAGCTTTTAGGGGAGAAAAATTGCTATGCGATTGAAAATCCAGGCTATACATTAACCCACTATATTTTTGACCAGTCTTATCAGCAAATAATCCCTATTAATGTAGATCAGGATGGGATGAAAATACAACAACTTGAACAAACAGACGCCAATGTTGCCTATATTACTCCTTCTCATCAATTCCCTACTGGTGCTGTGCTATCTGCTTCACGACGTTTCCAATTATTGAATTGGGCAGCCCAAGATAAAAAGCGTTTTATTATTGAAGATGATTATGATAGTGAATTCCGTTATATTGGCAAACCTATTGCTTCACTACAAGGGATGGATCGTCTGAATAAGGTGATTTATCTCAGCACCTTTTCAAAATCATTAATGCCATCTTTGCGGATAGCCTATTTTGTTCTACCTAGAGAACTATTGCCTATATACTACAAGATGTTCAGCTATTATACATCGACTGTTCCACGCTTCGAGCAATATATATTGGCTCAATTTATGAAGGAAGGGCATTTCTCCAAACATTTGAATCGCATGCGGAAAATTTACCGCAAAAAGCTAGAGAAGCTCACTCTTTCCCTGACACCATATGCACCCAGTGTCTCCATCTCTGGTGAACAGGCGGGAATGCATGTAGTGTTAACTGTGAACCATCAATTAAACGCTCAGACTCTTAGCGAAAGGGCTTTGCAAAATGGCATAAGAATTATACCCATTACTAATTATATGATCACACCAACTATAGAAAATCGGGGTAACCAATTTCTTTTAGGCTTTGGCGGTTTAGTTGAAGACCAAATATCTTATGCAATTGAACAGCTAATGAATTGCTGGGAAATTCAAAAACAAGTAAAAAGGGATTGACTGAATAGTCAATCCCTCATAATTAAAATAGTCCTTTGAAAAAACTTCCGACCTTTTTAAATGTTAACGATATAAAGCCGGCTTTTTCCACAGTCTCTGTAGTTACTACTTTGGCATTTGCTGAAGTGCCATCAATAAAGCCATAATCTTTGCCTGACTTTTTATTGATTTTAACATGTCCAACAACAGTTCCCTTTTTAACAGGGGCATTTAAGGATTTTTTATCTACTACTAGCTTAGCAGTATAATCATCTGCTTCACTTGTTTTAACCATCATTGAAATGGCATCTTTTGTAGCAACTTTTACACTCTTCTCTTTACCCTCTTTTATAGCCACTGATTTTTGATTTTTAAATACATGGCCTGCAGGTAAGATTTCTTCAGTTGTGAATTGTCCAAAACCATAATCAAATAATGTTTTAGCTGCATCAAAACGTGCTTTATGACGATCTCCATTGTTACCTTCTGCATGCATGACCACAGCAATCAAGCGAGTGCCATTGCGTTTGGCTGTACCTGTGAAACATTGGCCAGCATAATCAGTAGTACCGGTTTTTAGTCCATCCACACCTTCATAATGATAAACTAAACCAGGTAACATAAAGTTCCAGTTATCCATTTTAATTGCATCGTCTGTTCCTGCACGGAAAGTCTTGCGGGGAATGCTTGATGTTTCTAGAACTTCTGGATGGTCTTTTAATAGATGATAGGCTAGGCGGGCAACAGATGTTGCAGGCATTTTGTTTTCATCACTCTCAGAAGTGCCTGTTGGCTGCATACCTTGTAATTGTTCATTATTTAAACCTGTAGAGTTAACAAAGTGGTAATTCTTCAGGCCCAATTCTTTTGCCTTTTTCTTCATTAAAGATAAAAATTCAGTTTCAGAACCTGCAATTGTTTCAGCAATTGCAATGGTAGCTGCATTTGCAGAATAGATAGCCATTGCTTCATATAATTCTTTGATTGTATATTCTCCATCTGCTCGTAATGGAACATTACTCAAAGCACGGTCTTGTGAGATTTTATAAGCATAATCAGACACTTTATACTTTTGATCCCATTTTACTTTTCCATCATTAATCGCATCAAGTAAGATGTATTCAGTCATCATTTTTGTCATGCTGGCAATCCCAAGAGCTTGCTTAGCATTTTTTTCATACAATATTTTCCCTGAATCCGCATCAACTAAAATCGCCGCTTTTACATTCAACCCTAGGTTGTCCGCTGCACTAGCCTTCGTTCCTACTAGGGTAAAACTGCTAAGTACCATGACTACTGCTAGCATAATACTCAAAATTTTACTGATCCTACCTTTTTTCACCATTCTACCTCCGTTAATATATACTTATCTCGCTAATTTTAACATAGAATAGTGGAATACAATAGACAGTTATCAAAAACACCCATTCTGCATCAATTGAACATGCAAAATGGGTGAAAAGGCTGATACTTATAGTAGTGAATAGTTTGGTGCTTCTTTTGTAATTTGAACATCATGTGGATGGCTTTCTTTCAAGCCAGCCCCTGTCATGCGGACAAATTGAGCATTTTCTCTTAAATCTTGTAAATCTTTTGTACCGCAATAACCCATACCTGAACGGACACCGCCAAGCAATTGGTGAATCGTATCAGCAAGAGGCCCTTTATATGGCAAACGGCCTTCAATGCCTTCTGGTACTAATTTTTTTGCATTTTCTTGGAAGTAACGATCTTTTGAACCGTTCTCCATTGCAGCAACAGAACCCATACCACGATATACTTTAAAGCGACGGCCTTGGAAAATTTCTGTTTCTCCCGGAGATTCTGTAGTACCTGCTAGTAAGCTTCCTAACATAACTGTATGTCCGCCAGCAGCTAACGCTTTAATAATATCTCCAGAATATTTAATACCACCATCTGCTATTATCGTTTTCCCTTGGCGTCTTGCTTCTGTTGCGCAATCGTAGACAGCCGTAATTTGAGGTACACCTACACCAGCTACAACACGAGTTGTACAAATTGAACCAGGTCCGATTCCTACTTTGACAACATCTGCGCCTGCTTCGTACAAGGCTTTCGTCCCTTCCTGTGTAGCAACGTTACCTGCAACGATAACTAAATCAGGATAAGCTTCACGAATGGCTTTTACTTGTCTTAATACGCCTTCAGAATGGCCGTGAGCTGTATCAATTACAATAACGTCTACCTGTGCTTCCACAAGCTTCTTAATCCGCATCATCACATCTGATGTTACACCAACCGCTGCTCCTACAAGTAAACGGCCATGTTCATCTTTTGCAGCATTCGGATATTCCGTTACCTTTTCAATATCCTTAATTGTAATTAATCCAGTTAATAAACCTTCTTCATCGACAATTGGAAGCTTTTCGATTTTGTATTTTTGTAACATCTTTTCAGCTTCTTCTAAAGTAGTGCCAACAGGAGTTGTAATAAGATTTTCTTTAGTCATGACTTCATCAATTTTTATTGAGTAATCTTGTACAAAGCGCAAATCACGGTTTGTAATAATTCCGACTAATTTTCGGTCTTCCATCGTATTCACAATTGGTACACCAGAAATACGGTATTTACCCATTAAGTGTTCCGCATCAAATACTTGGTGAGAAGGCGTTAAGAAAAATGGATTGGTGATAACACCATTTTCAGATCGTTTAACTTTTTCTACTTGTTCTGCTTGTTCTTCAATACTCATATTTTTATGGATAATTCCAAGGCCACCTTGACGAGCCATCGCAATTGCCATAGGTGATTCTGTTACCGTATCCATCCCTGCACTGATAATCGGGATATTTAATTTAATCTTGGATGTTAGATTTACTGATAAATCAACTTCCTTTGGCAATACTTCGGAATGTGCTGGTACAAGCAATACATCATCAAATGTTAAACCTTCTTTGGCAAATTTAGTTTCCCACATTTCTTAAACTCCTCCTACAAAAAAGATATTAATTGTAAGATTAACAACGTAGGCAATTAGTTGTCAAGGAGTCAGCCATAAGAAAGACTATTATGATTTTTCATTATAATAAGTTTTTTAAGTCATCCTCTATTTTTGTAGGGGAAGTTTGCGGTGCATATCTTGCAATGACTTCTCCTTCAGAGCCAATTAAAAACTTAGTAAAGTTCCACTTTATATTATCTGTGAAGAGACCTTTCTTTTCAGAAGTCAGATATTGAAACAACGGTGAAGCGTTTTCACCCTTAACATCTACTTTTGCAAACATGGGAAATTGTACATTGTAATTCATTTGGCAATAAGCAATTGTTTTATCAATATTGTTGAATTCTTGATGATTGAATTGACTACAGGGAAAACCTAGAACAGTAAAACCTTGATCCTTATATTTATCATATAACTCCTGTAGTTCTTTAAATTGTGGCGTAAAACCACATTTGCTTGCTGTATTTACAATCAACATAGGTGAGCCTTTAAATTCACTTAATGATTGATCTTCCCCATCTGCTTTTTTGACTACAAAATCATAAATGCTCGTCATTTCGCTTCCCCTCTCTATTTTACCGTCCCATTAAAACGTTCTACTCATCATAGAGCCTATCCTTTATCTCTCTTCATATAAGCTCAAACTATTTATTTTATATTTATTTTTAATGTTATCACTAATGTATTCTTTATTCTTTCTATATACAACAAAAATAGCTTAATAGATATATTCCTGTATCAAGAAAAAGTAAACATAGAGATAAAGAGAAGTATAATTTTATAGTGCTAATTTCCAGCTTAGTTGCAATAGATGCAACTAATTCTATAAATCATTGAAACAGATAACTACAAAAAGTGGAGTTAAACAAGCCTTAACAGGCTTTATTACCTTTAAGCGTGTAAATGGTAATGAATAATGCATGGTCAACACTTACAGAGATATATAGCTGAGGAATATAGCTGAGGAATATAAATATGAGGTAATTTATTTGTATTGGATATGGGTGAGCTATATTTTTTTATAAACAAAAAAGTGCAACTGATAAATCAGCTGCACTTTCTTTGCCTAGCAACGTCCTACTCTCGCAGGGGGAAGCCCCCAACTACCATCGGCGCTAAAGAGCTTAACTTCCGTGTTCGGCATGGGAACGGGTGTGACCTCTTTGCCATCATTACTAGACTTACGGCTTCCAATACACATCGCACTACTGCTCGTGTCTTGAAATCCTTTTTATTGAAAGAAAATTGTTCTTTCAAAACTGGATAAACGGGAATTGAAGGTTCTTAAGAATTTGGTTAAGTCCTCGATCGATTAGTATTCGTCAGCTCCATGTGTCGCCACACTTCCACCTCGAACCTATCTACCTCATCGTCTTTG